>CAKSIP010000001.1 GCA_934462825.1 uncultured Eubacteriales bacterium
ATCACAAAGTGCTTGTCTGGAACGCAACGTAAGATCTTCAAGAGGATCATATCCATCGTACCCTTAAATAAAAACTCAAAATTATTTTTTCCACACGCCCTATTATAAGAATTATTTCAGTTCCTCGACAATAGCCACACCCGACGACGCACCGATACGATCCGCACCGGCTTCAATCAGAGCCAATGCCTGTTCCGCCGTTTTGATACCACCGGCCGCCTTGACCTGAACGTCGCCGCTGACATTGGATTTCATAAGCTTTACATCCGCCACGGTCGCTCCGGTCGAATTGACGCCGGTTGAAGTTTTGACAAAGGTTGCCCCCGCCGCACAAGCAAGGCGGGTAGCCATGATCTTTTCCTCGTCCGTCAAAAGTCCGGTTTCAATAATAACCTTTACGCATCTTCCCTTGGCGGCCGCTACCACGGCTGCAATTTCGTTTTGCACGTAGTCATAGTGTCCCTCTTTCATTGCGCCGATGTTGATAACCATATCAAATTCGTCGCAACCGTTGCGGAAAGCGTCCTCCGTTTCAAACACCTTGACGGCTGTCGTGTTGGCGCCGAGAGGAAAGCCGATCACGGTGCAAACCTTAACGCCGGTTCCGTCCAGCAAGCGTCGCGCCAGCGCAACGTGGCAGGGGTTGATGCAAACCGAAGCAAATTGGTATTTCGCAGCTTCACGGCACAATTTTTCAATATCTTGTTCCGTGGCAAAGGGCTTCAGATTGGTATGGTCGATATAAGCATGAATCGGGATCATTCTGTCCTCCTTTTCGGTCTTACAGCACGTGGTTTTCCGTTTTTCGCTGTCTGACACCATTTTTTTATTTTCACAAATGGGATTGGCCCGCACCGGGCATTTTTATCTCGATTTTTATTATACTCTTTTTTCTTTCGGTTGTCAACCGCACGGGCAAGAGAACTTACGCGCTGCGTTTCACCAAATTGACGCCGGACTCCTGCAAAGGATAGGGGGAAACCGGCACATTTAAGATGGTAGTAATCAAAAGCGCACCATTCGCGTTGGTATAGCCGCTCGCGCCGGATATGCCGACGGTCTGCCCTTGCTTGACAACGGCGCCGGCCGCAATGGAAATCGAGCTTAAATGACAGTACCATGTTTTCAAGCCGAAGCCGTGATCAATCACGGCAAAGTGGCCGAGAAAATCATTATACCCGACATAAACCGCTTTGCCGGCGCATACAGCTACCACCTCGCTGTTCTTTTCCATCCGATAATCCACGCCGTCCATACGGAAAGGAGCGGTTGCGTCATTGGGCGCGCGACGATGCCCAAAGCCGAGAATCAGCGTAGCATCCGAAGCCGAGCCGGGCATAGCGGTATAATCCAAGAAAGCGCTGTTGAAATATCGCACCGATTCATTTTTTCGGCCCAATTCATGGAGCAATCGCCGATACTCCTCAACAGCCTGCTCCGAATATGCCGTCGAAACGCTGCCGGCATCGTACACCCGCTCGTACACGGCGCGGCTTTCCAGCGTGACGGGAATAGAAACCGCCGTATCGCCATAACGGAACGAAAAAACATAGGTGCCCGGAAGAAGATCCATTTGCATGGGAATCAGCGCATAGGCCGTTCCGGCTTCTTCAAAGAAAACCGGAGTAATGCCGATGTCCGGGGCGCTGGAAAACTCCACCTTCTGCGGCGCTGACACATGGTAGGCCGCCGCCACAAAAAATTCGCCCTGCTGCACCGTACGCTCCTCGATCAAAAATTCGGGCGTTCGTCCCACATACGTTGTAAACTCGTACTCCGCAAAGCCGCGGGCCTCTGCCGAAGTATTCCACTCGGCGCGTATCTTAAACAAAATCGTTTCGGTATCCAAAAGATTATAAGGGAACGAAGCAAAATCCGATTGATTGTAGATCAATTCCCCGTTTCGGTAAGCCTTTACCGTGCACTTATCGGGCGGCACGGTAAAAGAGAGCTTGGTGTGCCCGTTCATGGCATATCCCAACTGTGTCGGCTCGGTTTTTACTTTGGAAGAATCCACATAGCTGCCGTTAGCCGCTTTATAGCGCCATTCGGCTCGCTTGGGGATCACGTCCTCTCCGCCGGCAATCGTAAGAGCGGCCGGTGTCGCTGACGAATAAAACATATAGGCGCATTTTTTGGACAGAAAATTGCGGACGTCCTTGGCGGCCAAATAATAAAACCGATTTGCGGTTATATCCTCCACTAAAGTCCATTCGTCATTGAAAACAGAGAAATAGTAGCGATAAGACGAAATCGGATTGTCTTTTTCAAAAACCGAAATGTCGTAATACTCGCCCGGCAAGGCGTTTACGTCAATTCGACCGGTCATGGCCGGCTTCATCTTTTTATTCATTTTTTTAACAGCCGCCACCACCGTGCCGATTTCATCCTCCGCCACATCAATTGTCTCTCCCTCGGCGGTATGTATGATCACGGTATAGCGCTCGGACGCGGCATAGTTTTTAGCGCAATAATATACAATAGCAATGCAAGTCGGAATTGCAAGGATCAGCAAGCAGAGAATCCGAATCGCCGTCTGCTTCCACGGAAATTTCACTTGTTATAAGCCTCCTTTGCGCTTGAGGCCGCGGGACGTTCCCCCAAAAAGGAGGACAAAACCGCGCCAACATTTGCATCCTTATTATAACGCATTTCTGCCGCAAAGTCAAGATTTTTCACTTTTGCCGACTTTTCCCGTCAAGGCTCATACCGGCGTGCCGGTCGGTCGCCTTTATCGCGCCGAGACAGGAATCCCGTAGCTAACCGCATATTTATAAGAATAAGAGCTTGCTTCGGCATAAACGGTCAGGCTCTTGCACCCGGAAAAGGCTTCGTAGCCAATGGACGTCACGCTCTGCGGGCAAACCGCTTTCGCCAGCGAACGGCAATTGCGAAAGGCAAACCAGCCGACCGATTTCACCGTATCCGGCAAGGACACCGAACGAATCCTTGTGCCTTCAAAAGCGCCGTCCCCGATGGCCGTGACCGGGTATCCGTCCACCGCGGCAGGAATGAGAAGGTCAAGGGAATCGCCCCGATAGGCGGTAATGGTGGCTTCCCCGTCGGCCAAGGTATAGAGAAATCCGAAGCTCTCCCCCGAGGGTGTCGGCGAAGCGCCCGATGAATCGGAGGCGGAAGGCGACGCTTCCCCGCCGGAGGGTATTGGCCTCGCGCTCCCCGTCGGCGATGGCTGTTGCTGTTGCGCCAGCCGGGATTCCAGCAGGCGAATGTTTTCAAGATAGGAGGATTCCCTAAGATATTGCTCATCTCGCATGCGGACGATCTGCTCCTGGAGGCTCAAAATTTTTTGCACGTATTCCGAGCCTTCCGGGGATGAGGGCTTCTTTCCCGTCCCTTCCGCGCAGGAAGAAAAAGAAAGCAGTGTCAAAATGACCAGCACAGCCGAGAGAAGAATGCACAAGGCAAGCGCATACGGCATACGGTTCAAGCGGTCGGCAGGCCGGAGAGGGGCGCGATTTTCATCAAAAGAGGGCTTGATTTTCATGGTTCGGAGTTTCCTTTCACCGTGTGATTTTGAGTTCTCTTGCGGAAAAAGCGTTTCCGAGGACAAAACGGTTTTGCGGAAAAGCCTTTCCCGACAAGAGCGATTGACTAAAGTATAAAAGAAGCGAAAGGAAAAAGCAAGAAAAAGCTGTCGGATGGAAAATTTTAAAAGCCAAGAAAAAATCCCTTGACAAGCGTCGGCAAATACGTTATAATAATAAAGTCGCAGAAATGCGGGCCATTAGCTCAGTTGGTCAGAGCTACCGGCTCATAACCGGTTGGTCCGGGGTTCGAGTCCCTGATGGCCCACCAGCGGCAAGTTGCCGCTCCCGATCGTCGGGGCAATTCCGATGAAATCGTTTCTTCACCACACGATGGGGTGTTCAGCTTTTACCAAAGTTTTTCCACTCGCCCGGAAGGCCGGGCAGCCAATCGTCGGGGTAATTCCGATAAAATCGTTTCTTCACCACACGATGGGATGTTCGGTTTTGATTCCTTTGTCTTTACGGTGGCAAGTTGCCGCTCCCGATCGTCGGGGATGTGCAGCTTTTGCCAAAATTCACACCACGATGGGGTGTTCAGTTTTTACCTAACTTCTCCACCAGCCCGGAAGGCCGGGTAGCCGATCGTCGGGGTAATTCCGATGAAATCGTTTCTTCACCACACGATGGTGTAATTCAAGCTTGCATCTGTAAAATAAAAACATCCGGAGAGCTTTATCGCTTTCCGGGTGTTTTTTTCTTTAATTTTTCACGCGCGTGTGCGTAACTGTTTTGTCGTCTCGCCACAAATCGCCTTGCCTGCGCCGGCTCAGACGGCGGCAAAGCCTTTTTCAAGATCCGCCAAAATATCGTCAATATGCTCGGTACCGATAGAAAGCCGGATGGTCGCAGGGGTAATACCCTGATCTGCCAAATCCGCTTCGGAAAGCTGCGAATGGGTAGTGGTGGCCGGATGTATGACAAGCGATTTCACATCCGCCACATTGGCCAGCAAAGAAAAAACAGAAAGGTTATCAATAAACCGGAAGGCTTCCGGGCGGCCGCCGAGAATTTCAAAGGTAAAGATGCTGGCGCCTCCGTTCGGGAAATAGCGCTCATAAAGCGCATGATCCGGGTGGCTTGGCAGCGACGGATGGTTGACTTTGGCCACCTTGGGATGGTGGGAAAGAAACTCCACCACTTTTTTGGTGTTTTCCGCGTGACGCTCCAACCGCAAGGAGAGTGTTTCAATTCCCTGCAAAAGCAAAAATGCGGCAAAGGGAGAAATCGCCGCCCCCTGATCGCGCAAAAGGATGGCGCGAATGTACGTCACGAAGGCGGCCGGCCCGGCCGCCTCCACAAAGGAAACGCCATGATAGCTCGGATTCGGAGCGGCAATGGGCGCATATTTTCCGCCGGATTTCCAATCAAAGCGGCCGGAATCCACAATCACGCCGCCCAAGGTGGTGCCGTGCCCGCCAATAAATTTTGTGGCCGAGTGAACCACAATGTCCGCGCCATGCTCTATGGGGCGAATCAGGTAGGGCGTTCCAAACGTGTTGTCCACGACCACGGGAATCCCGTGTCGGTGCGCGATAGCGGCTATGGCATCTATGTCGGGAATGTCGCTGTTGGGATTGCCGAGTGTTTCAAGATAGATGGCTTTGGTATTGGGTTGTATAGCCTGCTCAACAGCCCGCAAGTCATGCGCATCCACAAAAGTGGTTGAAATACCGAAGGCCGCCAGCGTATGCGAAAGCAGATTATACGTACCGCCGTACACGGTTTTTTGCGACACAATGTGATCGCCCTGCTGTGCCAATGCTTCTATTGTATATGTAATAGCCGCCGCACCCGAGGCAACGGCAAGAGCCGCCACGCCGCCTTCCAGCGCCGCTATGCGTTTTTCCAAAACGTCCTGTGTAGAGTTGGTCAAGCGACCGTAAATGTTTCCGGCGTCGCGCAAGCCAAAGCGATCGGCGGCATGTTGTGCACTATGAAACACATAAGAAGTGGTGGCATAAATCGGAACGGCACGGGCGTCGGTCGTAGGATCGGCCTGCTCCTGGCCGACATGAAGCTGAAGCGTTTCAAATTTGTATTTCGGTTGGTTCATTTTAATTCCTCTTTCCATTCATTTGAATTTGTAATATTTTTTCTGAAACATTCCCTAAAATATCACATTCGTCCGAATCGAAAATTGGCTCTGACCAAGGCTTCAAAATAATTCCTCATGATTGTTCTCCCCGCCGCCCGACTTTAGGCGTTTTTTACATTATCTAACCAATTTAGTATGTTGGTAAGATAATATCACATCCTCCCGTTTTTGTCAAGCTTTTTTTGAAAATTTAATACAGTTTTTTCGTTGTTCTTCCTTTTTGCTTTTGCCGTTGCCGTTGCCGTTCTCCGAGCGGCGCAAGCATCCGCCGCGCATCCGCGGCAAAAGAAACGGCAACGCTTTTCGTTCCCGGGGCGTTTCATTGGAAAAATCCTGTCCGTGTATTGCCGCACCTCGCCGGCCATCAGGCAGACAACAAAAAGATTCATCAACGTCATGCTGCCAATGGCAAAATCGGCACTACCCCACACAGCCTGCGGGGCAATCATCGTTCCGGCAAAGGTACAGCCGCAAAAAAGCAAAATATATCCCACGCGCACCGAGCGTTTGCCCGGTCGCAGATATTCGATACATTCCAGCCCGTAATGCGCCCAACAAATCACGGTAGCATAAGCAAACAGAAACACGGCAATCGCCAAAAAATAGCCGGCACTCGGCCCAAACACGGCGGCATAGGCGCGAATCGTCATCATAATTCCGTTATCTGCGTAGCGGCAAACCGCATCATAATTGAGAAGGATCACCAACGCCGTCATCGTGCAAAGAAGAATCGTGTCCACAAAAACCTCAAAAATGCCCCAAACTCCCTGCCGCGCCGGCTCATTATTGCCCGAAGCGGCATGCGCAAAAGGGGCCGTCCCGCAGCCGGCTTCATTCGACAAAAGGCCGCGCATGGTTCCGTAGCGCAAGGCATCGGACAGCAGAAAGCCCGCCACGCCGCCAAGGGGACTTGTTACGGTAAAGGCGTCGGAAAAAATCCGGGCAAAGGCCCAGGACAACCGTTCGCGGCACCGAAAGATGACGATCAACGAAAGAATCACATACCCCAGCGACATAAAAGGAACCAAAAGCTCGGTCAAGCGGGAAATGCCCCTGGCGCCCGTAACGATGACCGCTGCGGTCAAAAGCGCCAACGTCAAGCCGCACGCCCAGGACGGTATACCGAAAACGCCGGCAAACGCTCCCGACACGGCGTTCACCTGCACAATACACCCCATGCTCAGAGAATCCAGCAGGCACAACAAAGCAAAAAGGACAGAAAAGACAACGCCGAGGGTTCCCTGCCCGCGCGCAAGGAAAAAATCCCGAATGTAATAGACGGCGCCGCCGTGGTATTCCTTGCGTCCGTCCGTGCCCGTTTCTTCTCGGCGATGCGCCATGGCCAGCGTAATCTCCGCATATTTCAAGATCATAGCCGCCAAAGCGCTGATCCACATCCAAAAAACAGCCCCGAATCCGCCCAGCGCAATGGCCGTCGCCACACCCACAATATTCCCGACACCCAATGTTCCCGCCAGGGCCATGGTGACCGAACGAAAGGGGGAAATCCCCTGCTTTTCCGTCGGCCAAAGCATCTGCCGCAGCATTTCCCGCGGTGTGCGAAGGGGGCGGAAGCGCAAAAAGATCAAATAAAACAAGCCGCCCAAAATAAGCACTATCGGGACGGAAGCGCCAATAATGTACCGATTGACAAAATTCAACATCGTCTTTCCCTTTCTTCGACCGTTTTTTGGCTTTTTTCCATCAATGAGACTGTTTTTTCGGTCAGTCCTATCCGATTCCACTCTCAGTCACCATTCTATGGAGTGGCAGTCGCGTCTATTCCGCGCCCGGTTGCAAAGTTTTTCGCGCGCAAATAAAAATGTTAATTAAATGTTAATTCTCCAAAAAAAGCTTGCATTTTTTCAAAAATGGTGTACAATATTAGCATAAGTTAGCACTCAATCAAATTGAGTGCCAAATTTAATGGATTTTTTAATTTAGTTTCATATTTTCTAAGGAGGATTTATTATGAAAATCAAGCCTTTATCCGACAGAGTTGTTGTCAAACAGGTTGAGGCCGAGGAAACCACAAAAACCGGCATCATTCTCACCGCTTCTGCGCAGGAAAAACCGCAGATCGCCGAAGTTATCGCTGTCGGCCCCGGCGGCATGGTAGACGGAAAAGAAGTCACTATGACCGTAAAGCCCGGTGACAAGGTTATCACCAGCAAATATTCGGGCACCGAAGTCAAATGCGACGGTGAAACCTACAACATCGTTCGTCAGGGCGACATTCTCGCTATTGTTGAATAATTTAAACATTGAAACATTCCGTATAAATTTAGGAGGAAATTGATTATGGCTAAAAAAATTCTTTACGGCATTGAAGCGCGCAACGCTCTGCAACGCGGCGTTGACCAGCTGGCCGATACAGTAAAAATCACACTTGGCCCGAAGGGCAGAAATGTTGTTCTTGACAAAAAATACGGCGCTCCGCTGATTACCAATGACGGTGTTACCATCGCCAAGGAAATCGAGCTGGAGGATGCCGCTGAAAATATGGGCGCACAGCTCGTGAAGGAAGTTGCCACCAAGACCAACGATGCAGCCGGCGACGGTACAACCACGGCTACCCTGCTGGCGCAGGCTTTGGTTCGTGAAGGCATGAAAAATGTCACTGCCGGTGCCAACCCCATGGTACTGCGCAAGGGTATTAAAAAGGCTGTGGATCGCGCCGTTGAATGCCTGATTGCCAACTCCAAAAAGGTCAACGGCTCCGAGGACATTGCCAGAGTCGGCACCATTTCGGCCGGCGATGAAGTGATCGGCGCGCTGATTGCCGACGCTATGGAAAAGGTAACGGCAGACGGCGTTATCACGGTGGAAGAATCCAAGTCGGCCGACACCTATTCCGAGGTTGTGGAAGGCATGCAGTTTGACCGCGGCTACCTCTCTCCTTACATGGCAACCGACATGGACAAAATGGAAGCCGTTCTTGACGACGCTTACATTTTGATTACCGATAAAAAGATTTCCAACATTCAGGAAGTTCTGCCTCTGCTTGAGCAAATCGTTCAGGCCGGCAAGAAGCTTTTGATCATCGCAGAAGATGTAGAGGGCGAAGCTCTCACCACCCTGGTGCTGAACAAGCTCCGCGGCACTTTCGTTTGCGTAGCCGTTAAGGCTCCCGGTTTTGGCGACAGACGCAAAGAAATGCTACGTGACATTGCCATCCTGACGGGCGGCGAGGTCATCTCCAGCGAGCTTGGCCTTGAGCTGAAGGACACGAAGCTGACACAGCTCGGCCATGCAAGACAGGTTAAGGTCAACAAGGAAAATACGATCATCGTAGACGGTGCCGGCGATCCTGCCGAAATCAAGGCAAGAGTGGCACAGATCCGGAATGCCATCACCACCACCACTTCCGACTTTGATCGTGAGAAGCTCCAGGAAAGACTCGCTAAGCTGGCCGGCGGTGTAGCCGTTATCAAGGTCGGCGCCGCTACCGAAGTCGAAATGAAAGAAAAGAAGCTCCGCATCGAGGACGCGCTCAACGCAACCCGTGCAGCCGTGGAGGAAGGTATTGTTCCCGGCGGCGGAACCGCTTATCTGAATGTAATCGGAGATGTCAAGAAGCTCCTGTCCTCTGTTGAGGGAGACGAAAAGACCGGTGTTGCCATTGTGGTGAAAGCCTTGGAAGAGCCGGTTCGTCAGATCGCTGCCAATGCAGGACACGACGGTGCCGTTGTTGTGGATAAGATCCTGAACAGCCGCAAGGTCGGTTACGGCTTTGACGCTTATAAGGAAGTATACTGCGAGATGGTAAGCGCAGGTATCGTGGATCCTACCAAGGTAGCACGTTCTGCCCTCCAGAATGCATCCTCCATTGCTTCCACGATTCTGACAACCGAATCTTTGGTTGCCGACATCAAGGAAGAAACCCCCGCTGCACCTGCTGCCGGCATGGGCGGCATGGGCGGAATGTATTGATCGCCAACCGCTACGCGGAATCGCTCGGCACAAGGACGTCAAACCGTTAAATACTAAATAGCGCGACGCTTCCCGCCGCCAAACGAAGGGAGTGTTGAAAAACTCAGAATGAGTTTTTCAACACTCCCTTTTGATATTGAATGACAAAACGGCCGAAAATGCAAAAACGAGCCTAAATCCACAAAAAGCCTCATAGAAAAGGCCCATAAATGAAACACTTTGTCCATTGACTTTCCCAAAACAAGATGTTATAATTACTTCAGTGATTAAAAAGTCTTTTGTCAAAATTTCAAAAGACAACGAAAGGAGAATCGGCTGTGAAGTCAGAGTCCAAACAAATCGGAAAAAGTTTGAAAAACATCATTTACACATCGCTTTTTGCCGCTTTGGTTTTTGTCAGCACCGCTTATATCATGCACATCCCCACGACAATCGGAGGATACATCCACTTAGGAGACGGCTTTATTTACTTGGCCGCCGCCCTGTTACCCATGCCCTACTCCCTTTTGGTCGGAGCCATCGGTGCCTCTTTGGCCGACTTTGCTTCCGGCGCCCCTCTGTGGATCCCTGCCACGTTCATAATTAAAGCACTGTGCGCCGCCTGCTTCTCGGCGAAAACCAAAAAAATCGTTTGCGCGCGCAACATCATCGGCGCATTTTTGGCCGTGCTGGTCAATGCAGCCGGATATTATCTGTTTGCCTCGCTGGTCATTTCCAAAAATTTCGCCGCTCCCTTGGCAGAAATCCCCTTCAACCTTTTGCAGGGCGGATTTGGCGTTTTGATTTTCCTTGCGGTCGGTCTGGTCTTTGACCACACTCCTGCGATTTTGCGTCTGACCGGACGCAACGTGCAAAAAACGGAGCCAACCGAAAAGGTTGAAGATTCGTCCACGCAGCAGAAATAAAGCTTTGCTTCGACTTCGGCTTTACCTTTGAATCGAAAATCCACAACGAAAGGCACGTTTCCCTGCCCCGAAAGCGAACGGAAACGGTGAAAGAATGAAAATTTTAGCTATCGGAGATGTCGTAGGCTCTTGCGGCATCGAGCATCTCTCAAAACAGCTGTGGAACCTGAGAAACGCCCTCTCGGTTGACTTGTGTGTTATCAATGGAGAAAACGCTACCGATATTTCGGGGCTTTCCAAAGCCGACGCCCTCCGGATCTTAGACAGCGGAGCCGATTTGATCACATTAGGCAACCATGCCTACGGCCGACGCGACCTCTACGATTTTTTGGATGAAGGCGTGGGCATTATACGCCCGGCCAATTTCCCGGCCGCCGGCGTCGGAACCGGCAGCACCATTCTGACCGTCCGCGGCTACCGCGTGCTTTGCATCAACCTGATCGGCACCGTCAATATGCAATCGGAAGCTTCTCCCTTTCTGACGGCCGATGCCATACTCAGCCGCGAATCCGGGCATTACGACCTGGCTTTGGTGGATTTTCACGCGGAAGCTACGAGCGAGAAAATCGCCTTGGGGCGTTATTTGGACGGGCGCGTTAGCGTCGTGTTCGGCACGCACACGCATGTTCCGACAGCAGATGAACAAATTTTGCCGAAAGGAACGGCCTATATCACGGACATTGGCATGACCGGCCCTAAAGACAGCGTTCTCGGCGTAGATTGCGACATCATTCTGCGTCGGTTCCTAACCCACATGCCCGAGCATTTTAAGGTAGCAGGCGGGCCTGTCGAAGGGCACGGAGCGCTCTTTGATATTGATGAAAGCACAGGCAAAGCGCGCGAAGTTCGCCGCATCGCATTCTAAATACACGGCATGAAAGCATCGGCTTTTTGCCGGCCCACTTGAAAAAAGGGTGGTAAAAACGCATTCAGCGTTTTTACCACCCTTTTTTCTATAACAGGAACCGCCAAAAGCAAACGCTCCGGCATTTTTGCGCCTCTACTTGTTTTCGGAAGAACCGTAATACAGCCGTCGATATTCTTCGGGCGACATATTGAACGCTCTCCGAAAGGCAACATAAAAGTTGGTATAATTATTGTAGCCAACCATTTCGGAAATCTTTTGAATCGGGTAATCGGAGTTGGACAAATAATGCTCCGCATAGGTCAATTTCACGCCGGTAATGTACTTTTTTGGCGTAGTGTGAAGCTGTTCGCCAAAAAGGCGCGAAAGGTATTTGCTGTCCACATACAGGGACTTTGCCAGCTTTTCCACCGTCAGCGAAGCATATTCCCGGTCAATTTTCGCCTGCGCTTGCTTGACCAAAATATGCGACGCGATGGCCTCCTCTTTTTCATCAAAGGCCTGCTTCAGATAGGCGAGCAGCATATCGGTAAACCCTGCAATATACTTCCGCACATCAATCGTTTCGTAATTTCGATTGTAAATTGCCTGCTCAAACAGCGGCGGCAGATACGATTCATACCCCAAGTGGTAAATATCCTCCGACTTATACTTCTGCAGCTGCTGGGCAATATAAACCACAATATCCCCGTCCCATGAGCACCAAAGAATAATGGGAACGTCCGTCTGACTATTGACAACCGAATTGCAAAAATAAGGCTCGACAAACACGGCATCCCCGGGTTTCATGATTTTTCCGTTATAAAAAGCGGTTCCGCTCAAAAGATAGATGAAAATATATTCCCGCTTTTTTCGTTTGATCACACTGTATCCGGGCGCCGCTTTGGAGTACCCGCAATCAAAGCGGGTGATGTGTTTTCCCTCGGGGTTTCGATAGGAAATATGATTTTCATAATATTGACACGGGGGGCGTGCCTCCAAAAAATTCTCTCCGTTATGGCGAATCGAAATTTTGGGAAGCATCCCGGATTCTTCCTCAAATTGTCGAAGAATATAGAGCATTTCCTTCATAACGAATCTCCTTGCATGTGCCGGCTCCGCAAAGGCCGGGACGAACTGCTTTATTTTATACGAAGGGCATCCACCTTGTCCTTGGAGGGTGTCACATAGGCCGTCCAATTGGTATGATAAATGACAAACCCCGGCCTTGCGGCAGGCGGCTTCTTTACGTTTTTGGCGTAGGTATAATCCACCGCCACATTTTCTCCGACGCTTCCGTCGGACACCGCTTTGGAATTATAGGCCGCAATCTCGGCCGCCTCGGTAAAATCAACGGCGTCCGGCTCCTCTCCCGCGCACTGCATCAGCACATGGGCACCGGGGCGATTTTTGACATGAAACCAAATGTCACTCTTTTCCGCCACATGAAAGGTAATCTGTTCATTCTGCAAATTGTTTTTTCCGCACAGGACGCGATACCCGCTCGTGGTTCGATATTCCATAAACGCAGATTTCGGCAACTTGGCCTTGACATAAGTTTTCATGCGGGAGGCATAGCCGGAACGATACAGCTCCTCGCGGATCTCGGAAAGGTCGGTCGGCGTTTCGGCGCGGGAAAGCGAATCCAACACCGTTTGCACGTAGCGTTCCTCCTCCTCGCCCAAGGCAATTTGCTTGGTCAACGCCACCTTAGCCGATTTGGATTTGTTGTATTTTTTATAGAGCCGTTGCGCATTGGCCGCCGGCGTCAGGCGCGCGTCCAGCGGTACGGTGCGCACGGCAAAGCTTCCGTCCGGCAAAAGCGTTTCATAATCCGTCAGCTCAGCCGATTCCATGCCTCGTTTCAGAAGATACAGGTTCGCCGTAATCAGATCTCCGTCTTTTTTGAACGAAATTCCCTTTTCACACTCGGCCAGCTCCGCTCGTTGCAGCTCCAGCTTTTTGAGGATTCTCGCATGGGCATTGTTCAAAATTTTCAGCAAATCCGAGGCATACTGATGCACGCGCGTCTGACGGTCGCGGTTATCATAAAAGTAATCCAGCACTTTGCCCGGCGATTCCATCGCCCGCACTTCAAAACCGGCCGATTGATATTGCGTTAATTGACAGAAAGAATATTCCACCGGGGCACCGCCGCCGACGTGACAAACCACGCAGGGGGAAAACGCACCGGTACGAATCGCGTCGATGATGGTGGCAAATTCGCGCCACAGCGCAAGGGGGGCGCACATCCCTATCGTGCAATCCACGCTATGACCGGCGCGAAAGGCAATTTCCCGTGCGACCGCCGCCGAAATGCCGAGATATTCGGAGGTAATGAATTTATCGACCGGTTTTTCGGCCGGCGCTTCGGCCAAAAGGCGCAAAAATGATGCTTCCGTTGCCTCCAAGGGATTTTGCTTATCCTGCTTCGGCGGCAACTCATAGGTCATGCCGGGAAGCACCTGGCGCAAGCTGCTGGTCGTAAAATCCACCGTGCGAATGGCCGAAAGAATCTTTCCGTTTTCATCGGTAAAAATCAGATTGCTGTATTTTCCCATGGTTTCGGCAATCAAGGTTCGGCGGCAGGAGAAGCCCATTTCATCCCTTGTTTCAAAGTCCAAAAAAGCAACTCGTTCAAAACCCGCCTGCCGCACGCCCAAAAGCTTGGCGCCATTGAGATATTTGCGCATCAGCATACAGAACATCGGCGGATTTTGCGGATTTTCCCGCGGACTATCGGTAAATCCAATGCGCGGATTGTTTCCTCCCACATTGATCAACAGCCGCTTTCCGCCCGCAAAAGTGCGCATTTGCAGCACCAGCTCGTCCCTGGCGGGCTGATATACCTTTTCGATCCGAGCGCCGGTGGCACAGGTATTGATCTCATAAACAGAAGCGGCAAGCATGCCCGCATCAAAAGCCATGACAAAATTCCTCTCTTTTTCGTTTTGGGTTCTCTCTGCATCGTCCCCGGAGAGTCTCCCTCTCCGGCATCCGAGTTTGGCCGGCAAGAGCAGGGCGTGCAAGGGAAATCGTTTTCTCCCGGATTTGAAAAACGGCAGGACGTCCTACGCGCACCTGCCGTTTTTTCTATCCGCCTATCCTTGCCAAAGCAATCTTAGCCAACCATGACATACAGCACAACAATCAACACTGCAAACGCAATCGAAAGTGCCGCTGTAATATTTGCCAGCATTTTATCGCGTGAATTTCCTTTAGATTTTCCAAGAAAATTATTGGCGCTGCCGGCAATCGAACCGGAAAGGCTCTTATCTTTTCCTGTCTGGAACATCACAAGAACGGTAATGCCTATGGCAAGCACCATAATGATAATACCGATCACAATTTCCAAAGCTTTCATTTTACCCCTCCTCTGATGATTTTTATGTTCATCTCACTGTTGTTATTTTCACAGCAAAGCCGGTCTGACCGACACCATAGCTGAATTATTATAGCATACATTCCCAAGGATTGCAAGAGAAAAAACAAAAAAACTTAAAAATATGTTTCGTTTCCGAAATTTTCCCGTCCATCCGCATGGAGCAACGTATTATAGCGCTCTCCTGCTACCACAAAATGCTCCAAAAAGCGAATGCCGAAAATGGCCAAGGCCGCGTCAATCTCCCGCGTCATGGACAAATCGGCCCGCGACGGCAAAGCCACGCCGCCCGGATGATTGTGCGCAATCACCACGCTGGAAGCTTTTTGCACCAGCGCCGCCTGCGCAATCTTTCGGATGTTGACACCGACAGCATTCGTCACGCCCTCGCTCACCAAAATACAATCGATCAATCGCATGCCGTTATCGAACAAAAGCAGGTACAATCGCTCGACCTCCACGCCGTGAAACAAATGGACAAGATATTCTCCGATCTGCTCCACCGAGGTAAAGCGAGTAACCGGCCTTGCTTGCTCCATGTGACAGCGCCGCGCTATCTCGCCCGTCAAGCGAATCAGCACTGAACCGTATTCTTTGATTCCCGGCACAGATTGGATTTCCTCCGGCGAGGCTTGCAAGACGCCCGCCAAAGAGCCAAACCGCTCCAACAACGCATGCGCCAGCTCGTTGGTATCCTTTTGCGGCGTGCAATAATAGAGCAACATTTCCAAAAGCTCGTGATCAAAAAATCCATCGGCGCCTGTCCGCACAAACCGAGTTCTCATCCGTTGCCGATGGGCTTTATGCACATTTTCACTTTTCTTTTTCCTCGGATGAATGTCCGGCGTTAAAAGCGCGCGCCGTTCGGTGTCTACGGACGGCTCCGGCCCCTTTATTTCCCTTTTCATTTCTTGTTCATTCCCTCTAACGTCATTCCAAAGCAAGCATCGCTTCCGCTTTGGATTTATTATAGCATGTTCTTTCCGTCAAGTCAATGTCACAGCCGCAAAAAGCCGCCGCCGTGTTTTTTCACCGCTTCACCGCTTCACCGCTCGGCCTTGCGGATATTGACACGGCAAGCCGTTTATGATAAAATAATAAGCAAATCCAGACAAGACATAACGGGAAGGAAACATGGCCATGCCGGAAAAAATGCAGAACGAAAAGAATCAAACACAAAAAGGGACGCTGTATCTGGTCGGAACGCCCATCGGAAATTTGGCAGACATGTCGGAGCGCGCGCGCAAGGTGTTGAGCGAAGCGGACTTCATTGCGGCCGAGGACACGCGAAACGCCATGAAGCTGCTTTCCCTGTTCGGCATACAAAAAAAGCTCGTTTCCTATTTTGAACACAACCAAAAGGAACGCGGCGAGCAGATCCTGCAACGCCTCCGCGCCGGAGAAACCTGTGCGTTAATTACGGATGCCGGCATGCCCGCCATCAGCGATCCCGGCGAAGGCCTTGTCCGTCTTTGCGTGGAAAACGATATTCCCGTCACAACGGTGCCTGGGCCAAATGCCGCGCTGACTGCCTTGACGCTTTCCGCCCTTTCCACGGCACGCTTCGTCTTTGAGGGCTTTTTACCGCCCCCATCAAACAAGAGCGAGCGCCGCAAGCGGTTGGAGGCCTTAAAGCGGGAAGAACGCACCGTTCTCCTTCATGAAGCGCCGCATAAGTTAAAAAACACCTTGGCCGATTTGTGCGACACGCTCGGCGAAGACCGACACATTGCGCTCTGCCGCGAATTGACAAAGCTCAATGAGCAGGTATTGCATCTGACGCTCGGAGAAGCGTGCGCCTATTTTTCCGAGCACGAGCCGCGCGGCGAATTTGTTCTTGTCGTAGAAGGCGCCCCGGCCATCGTGGAGGACGCTTTTTGGAAAGCGCTGTCCGTGCCGGATCATGTGCGACATTACATGGCGCAAGGGCTTGCCAAAAATGATGCCATCAAAGCGGCCGCCAAGGATCGCGGCGTGCCGAAGAATGAAATCTATCAGGAAGCGCTTTCTTTATAGACCTTCTTTCTCGCTCGAAGGCACAGAGCTTAGCAAGGTTTTGCTTTTCAGACAAAAAGCTTGAAAAAAAGTCTTGACAAACTGAAAAATTCGTGATATAATCTGTAAAGCGTTTTGGTTTACACGCAATTCTTTTGAAACGATTCCGGTATTTTAGCCGGTACGCAAGAGGGTGGGCCGGTATGTTTGAAAAAAATTTGGAAATCAACACCCTGTTAGACTTTTACGGCGACGTTTTACCGGAGCGCAAACGCATTTTGCTTGAAATGTATTACAACGACGACCTTTCGTTGGCCGAAATTGCCGATGATGTGGGCATCTCCCGGCAAGGCGTTCGCAACGCCATTAAAAAAGCAGAATGCGAATTGATCTATTTGGAAGAAAAATTAGGCCTTTATAAAAAATTCAAAACCATTCAAACCAACGCCGGACTCCTTTTGCGTGCCGTAGAGGCCTCGTCTGTACCGGCGGATATAAAAGAAAAAATCCGGGACTTTACCAATATTGTCAGTTCTTCCTGATCCCGGAAGCCGGAAGGAGGCGTATCCATGTTCCAAAGCCTGAGTGAAAAGCTCTCCAACGCTTTTCAAAAATTCAAAAATAAAGGCAAGCTCACCGAAGCCGATGTCAAAGCGGGCATGCGTGAGATCAAGCTGGCCTTGCTTGAGGCCGATGTCAATTTCAAGGTCGTAAAGGACTTTATCAATATCGTTTCCGAACGGGCCGTCGGCTCGGAAGTGCTGGAATCGCTCATGCCGGCACAGCAGGTCATTAAAATCGTAAATGAAGAAATGACAAAGCTCATGGGCGGCTCGCAAAGCAAGCTGATTATTTCGTCCAAACCTCCCACCGTCATCATGATGGTCGGTCTTCAGGGCGCCGGAAAAACCACCCATGCGGGCAAGCTCGCCGGCCTGTATAAAAAACAGGGCAAGCATCCCCTTCTCGTTGCCTGCGACGTTTATCGTCCTGCGGCCATCAAGCAGTTGGAAATCGTAGGAGGACAGCTGGACATTCCCGTTTTTCAAATGGGCAACCAGACCTCTCCCGTAAAGATTGCAGAAGAAGGCGTCCGCTATGCCATCCAAAAGGGCTACGACATGGTATTCATTGATACGGCAGGACGGCTGCACATTGATGAAGCCCTGATGGAGGAGCTTCAGCAAATCAAAGAAAAAACACAGCCCTCGGAAATTCTTCTTACGGTGGATGCGATGATCGGTCAGGACGCCGTCAATGTGGCCAAGACCTTCAACGACATTTTGGACATCACCGGCGTTGTGCTGACGAAAATGGACGGAGATACCCGCGGCGGCGCCGCGCTTTCGGTGAAATATATAACCGGAAAGCCCATTAAATTCATCGGAACCGGGGAAAAGCTGGACATGATTGAACCGTTTTACCCCGACCGCATGGCAAGCCGAATCCTCGGCATGGGGGACGTTCTCTCTTTAATTGAAAAAGCCGAGCAGGCCTACGACGAAAAGAAAGCCAAGGAGCTGGAAAAAAAGATCCGTCAGGCCACCTTTACTTTGGATGACTACTTAGATCAGTTCCAGCAAATCAAAAATATGGGAAGCATTGATCAATTGGTGGGCATGATGCCGGGCGTGAAGCCGGGCGCCTTGAAAGATGCCAAAATTGATGAAAAAGCGGTGGCGCGCACCGAGGCCATTATCAAATCCATGACCAAGGAAGAACGCAACAAACCGGAAATTCTCGGCGCTTCCCGCAAAAAGCGGATTGCTTTGGGCAGTGGAACCA
Source organism: uncultured Eubacteriales bacterium (assembly GCA_934462825.1). Classification (GTDB taxonomy): domain Bacteria; phylum Bacillota; class Clostridia; order Oscillospirales; family CAG-272; genus CAKSIP01. The sequence continues at coordinate 18,488 of CAKSIP010000001.1, forward strand.
CGGTGGAGGAGGTCAACAAGCTGTTAAAGCAATTTGATCAAATCACAAAAATGATGAAGCAATTCTCCGGCAACGGAAAATTCAAAAAGGGCAAAATGAAGCTTCCCTTTTAACTTTAACCTTAATGTTTTTTGATTTATATAAAAATTTATATAAAAAATATTTATTTTATCTTGGAGGATAAAAACCATGGCAGTAAAAATCAGACTCAGAAGAATGGGCGCAAAAAAGGCTCCCTTCTACCGCATCGTTGTTGCAGACAGCCGTTTCCCCCGTGACGGAAGATTCATTGAGGAGATCGGTTACTACAACCCCCTGACCACCCCCGTCGAAATCAAAATCGACAGCGACAAAGCCAAAGCCTGGATCAAAAACGGCGCACAACCCACCGAAACAGTCAAAGCCCTTCTGAAAAAGAACGGTGTCATTGATTGATTTTGCGGAGAACCCACTATGACAGATCTTAAACAAACCCTGCTTGACATAGCTTCCGCTATCGTTGATACACCGCAAGAGGTTGCCGTGATCAGCGAAGAAAACGGAGACACCGTCAATCTTACACTCAGCGTTGCTCCGGACGATATGGGCATGGTCATCGGAAGGCACGGCAAGATCGCCAAGGCCATCCGCACGGTCATGAAAGCCGCCGCCAACACTTGCGGCAAAAAGGTAAACGTTGAGATCAAATAACAAAAAGACGGCCGCCACGCGCTATGTTTCATCAGCGCCGCGGCCGTCTTTTTATCAACACAAGGAGGCTCTCCCATGGAAATATCCGATGTATCCTTGGCGGCGATTGGCATAGATCCGTCGCTTTATTCAAAGGAAGAAAAAAAGCAAATCGGAGACGATGTGGATCAGCTGCTGCAAGGCGATCCGAAATCGCTCTTGGCCTCGATCGATCCGGCGGTATCCAAGGAACACGTGCTGCGGGAAAAAGCGAAAAAATCACACGATTGGATGTTTGAGGCTCTCCGGGCGCTGGAGCATTCGATGGCCGATTTTGCAAGACAGCCGGAGCTTGGAAACCTGTCGGTAAGGCCACTGTCCGAAAAGCAAATTTCCGCCTTGCTTGACCGTGTTTCCGGTCTGTTGCAGCAAGCGGAAATCACAGCAGAACGCGTGACCGCGGCCACCTCCGCCGTTTCCTCTTGCATCCTGGAGCTGGCCGAAATCGGAAACGAATACAACCTCCGGTTAGCGCGCCTCGGACGGCTCCGCATTGCCTGCGCCTTGGCGACCGCTCATACGGGAAAGGTCTGCGACGACGCCGGGCTTGACTCGGTCACGGCAGATGTCTATGACCATTTGCTTGACTTGACAAACTGCATCGAGGCTTTGAAGGATCGCAATGCGATCTGCTCCTCCGCGATCAACGAAAAAATCCCGCAGTATCTGGATCGCATGGCCGAAGCGCTGGACGTTCCCCACGAGGGACACAGGTTCCGGCCCAAAGAAACCGCCGAGGCCGCGGGAGCCATCTGCCGGATTTTGCGCGACATTTTGAACAGTTGACAAATTCGGAAAGGAGCGATACATAAGGATGAAAAAATATATTCTTGCGTTTGACCAGGGAACGACAAGTTCCCGGTGTATTGTCTTTGATATGAGCCGCGGGGGGATTCCCGTCGGCAACGCGTCCAAAGAATTTCCCCAGATCTTCCCTGCCGACGGCTGGGTAGAACATGATCCCGCCGATATATTAAATACACAAATCGAATCGGCCAAAAACGCCATGGCGCTTTGCGGTGCAGAGGCCAAGGATGTGGCCGCCATCGGCATCACCAATCAGCGGGAAACCACCGTGGTATGGGATCGAAGCACGGGAGAACCGATCTATAACGCCATCGTATGGCAATGCCGACGCACGGCGGAGGATTGTAACCGCCTGCAAGCAGAAGGTGCCGGCGACATGATCCATCAAAAAACCGGATTGATTCCCGATGCTTACTTTTCCGGCACGAAGCTCAAATGGATTTTGGATCACGGAAACGGCGCGCGCCAAAAGGCGCAAAACGGAAGTCTCATGTTCGGAACGGTGGACTCCTGGTTAATTTACAATCTTACAGGCCGAAAAGCGCACGTTACGGACGTTTCCAACGCTTCGCGCACCATGCTTTTCAATATTCACACGATGGATTGGGACGAAGAGCTTCTAAAGCTTTTGGACATTCCCCGCTGCATTTTGCCCCAAGTTCTTCCCTCCTGCGCCTTGTTCGGCTACACAGACAAGTCATGGTTCGGCGCCGAAATTCCCATCATGGGCGTGGCGGGCGATCAGCAGGCGGCCTTGTTCGGCCAATGCTGCTTTGACGAAGGCGAATGCAAAAACACCTATGGCACCGGCGGTTTTATGCTGATGAACACGGGAAGCACTCCCATTCTCTCCAAGGCCGGCCTGCTCACCACCATTGCATGGAAGCTGGACGGCAAGGTGACCTATGCGCTGGAAGGCTCCGTCTTTATTTGCGGGGCAGCTATCCAATGGCTTCGGGACGGCTTGCAGCTTTTCAACTATGCTTATCAAAGCGAGGAAATGGCCCGCTCGGTCAGCGATTGCGGTGGCGTTTACTTTGTGCCCGCCTTTGTCGGTTTGGGCGCGCCCTATTGGGATCCATACGCCCGCGGACTATTGATAGGGCTTTCCCGTGCCACCGGACGCGGCCATGTGGTGCGTGCGGTTTTGGAATCCATGGCATATCAAACCCTGGATGTTCTCAAAGCCATGGAGCGGGAATCGCACAATTGCATTCCGGCATTAAAGGTTGACGGAGGCGCCTGCGCCAACAACCTTTTGATGGAATTTCAAGCCGACATTCTCAGCATCCCCGTTATCCGTCCTCAATATGTGGAAACGACCGCCATGGGCGCCGCCCATCTGGCCGCTCTCGGCGCAGGCATTTACACCTCCACGGAAGAAATCAAAAAAGCCTGCCAAGCCGAGCGGAGCTTCCTTCCCTCCATGTCGGAAAACGAAAAGGAAATCAAGCTGGCGCTCTGGCACAAAGCGGTGGCTCGTTCGCTCGCTTGGGCCAAGTAAAACCCTTATTTCGTACATTTTGCAAAATATCCGCAGAAAGTCCTGCTTTCTGCGGATATTTCTTTTTCTCTGTGCCAAACTAAAGGCAAAGAGTTGTGGGAGGGATCAAGCATGCTCAACATCCGAAAATGCGCCATTATCGGCTGCGGAAATGTAGGCGCCACCGTTGCCTATACCTTGATGATCGACGGAATTTTTTCCGAGATCGTCCTCATTGACACCAATCAGCGCAAGGCAGAGGGAGAGGCCATGGATTTAAACCACGGAATGCCGTTTGGCTCCCCCTGCAATATTTATGCCGGCGCTTACCGGGATCTTACCGACTGCTATCTCATCATTATCACCGCCGGCGCCGGGCAAAAGCCGGGGGAAAACCGGCTGGAGCTTGTCAAAAAAAATTCCGCCATCTTCCGTTCGATCATCGACAGCATTGCGGAATACAACCGCGAGGCCGTGCTTTTGGTTGTCACCAACCCGGTGGACATACTGACATACGTCACGCTCCGTCGTTCGGGCTTTCCGCCGGAGCGAGTCATCGGCTCGGGAACGGTGCTCGACACAGCGCGGCTGAAATATCTGCTTGGGCAACGCTTCGGCGTGGACAGCCGAAACGTCCACGCCTTTATCCTTGGGGAACACGGAGACAGCGAGTTGCCGATTTTCAGCAGTGCCAATGTATCCGGTGTGGATCTGAACCGCTATGATTCGCTCTGCGGGCAAGACACGCAAACGCTGAACGAGCTGTTCTCCGATGTCAAAAGCAGTGCCTATCGTATTATCGAAGCCAAGGGCGCCACGTACTATGCCATCGGAGAATCGGTCAAGCGCATTTGTCGGGCGCTTGTCCGGGACGAAAACGCCATCCTCCCCGTTTCGGTTTTCGCCAGGGGAGAATACGGGATTCACGACATTTGCCTGGGCCTTCCCTCCATCGTGGGCATCGGCGGCATCAAACGGGTGTTGGAAATCCCGTTAAGCGAGCAGGAGCGGTTTTTGCTTCGGGCATCGGCGGCGGCCTTGAAAAAAGCCGCGGCGGAGCTGGATCCAACGCTCTCCGCCGTTTAAGTGACAAGGGGAAGCTAAAAAACTCAAAATGAGTTTTTTAGCTTCCCCTTAATTGGCTTCGCTATACTTCCGTATATCCCAAAATCATTTGCGATACTTTTCCCGAAGCGTAGCCAATATAATAATTCTCCCCTGTATGGAACATATGCTCGTTTTCATCCGATTGATCGATAAATTCAATCAGATTTTTGTACTTGCCGTTCCAATCATGAATCAAGAGGCTGTGCGTCCAGGAATAAACCACATAAAGCAAGTTATCATCGCAATCCATGCCTTGACAAGTATACCTCGTTGAAACCTCCACGGGTACCTTCTTTTTCATAACGAAGTCGTCGTCATAAATGACAAACTCTCCGCTGTACATCGCGTATCGGCGCAGATTGGCATTATAGGAAATCCCGGCCCACGAGCCGTACAGATCCTTCTCGTATTTAAATTGCAAAGTATCCGCGTCCAGGAAGGTTACGCGTTTAGAATGAACAAAGCAATGCGCCACGCCGATCTCATGGGTATAGGGGTTATACAAAAGATCATTGCCGTGATCCAATGCCAGCGGCTCGCTTTGAGCCACCTTTTTGCCGGTAGCCAGGTCGGTTTTCACAATGTATCCCTTGTCACTGTCGTTGATAAAGGCCGTGTAAATGTACGTTCCGTCCGTACATCCGCCCTGCGCGCCATAGTAGTTTCCAAAAGACATTTTATGATTGACATAAAAAAGCGGCTTGGTGGCGATTTTCATGGCTTTGCCTGTTTTAAGCGCCATTTCACCAAAGCTGCCGTCACGGATTGCCCAGCAACACGTGCCTTCCTGCAAGCAAAGCACATCGTTCTCTTTTTCCGCCGTGGAGAGATAGTTTTGAAATAGCTGCGTGGCAAAATACAAATCCTCCTGATTTTTGACGTGCAAGCAGGCATGCGTGCCTTTGACAGTCAGATAGGCATTTTCATGATTTTTTTCATCTTGATCGGCTATCGCGGCGCAGGCTTCCTCCGGCACGCAAAAATACAGCCGGAACGGATGCGCCTCCTCACTCACCTTGTTGACGGGAAGCAGAGGCAAATAATAGCCGGCATAGGAGGCAAGAAAGTCCTGCACTTCTTTGGCAAACTTTTCTTCGGAGCCTTTCGGCGTCGGAGAATACACCAGGACAAATTTTTTAAGGGACGTCCCGTTGATTTTCAAATCCTTTACCGGATATTCCTTCCGCAAATAAAAATAATTCTGCTCGGAGGTTATAAAGTCCTCCCGGCTTCCGGCTTCGTCCAAAGAAAGGCTGTGCAGCAGCGAGGACAACGCCTTTTCCAACGACGATGCCGTATAGCCTGCCACAACGATGGTATGACCTATAACGCGATAGCCGTAATCCTCGGCCCGCAGGGGTTCCATCACGCTTTTGCTGATGGCGCGGTTGGTGTTCCCCACCAAAATTTCATATCCGTTTTCGTCCGGCTCCACGATGCTATCCCGTGTGATCGCCAAACGTATCCCCAAGGCCTTTTGAAGCTGGACTTGAAAACGATACAAGGCCTCACTCAAATCGGAAGCCACGTCCCCGGCACAGACGATTTGATATTTGGGCAAATCCTCTCGTTTTATCCGGTAAATCGGCTCCGGCTCCTCTTCGGTTTTCCCCGAAGTGGGGCTTGGTGTCTGCTCTTGAGAGGGCTTTGCTGTCGCACTTTCCGACACAGAGGGCGACGGCACATTCTCCGGCCTGCAAGACACCATGGCCTGCAGCACCAAAAGCATAGCCAGCATCCATAATACGCTCACCCGTATCAAGCGTGCATATTTCTTCATGACATTTTCTCCTATTCTATCCCCTATTCAAAAAGCGAGTTTTGATCGTTATCAAAACTCGCTTTTTGGATTGAAATCAGTCGGCGTACACGCTGACCTGCTTTTTGTCCTTGTTTTTTTGCTCAAACTTTACCTTGCCCTCGACAAGTGCAAACAGCGTATAGTCCTTACCCATGCCGACGCCTGCGCCTGCATAGATGGAAGAACCTCTCTGTCTGACGATAATGTTGCCGGGAACAACGTGCTGACCGTCTGCTTTCTTCACGCCAAGGCGCTTGGATTCGCTATCACGGCCGTTCTTGGTAGAACCGACACCTTTTTTATGAGCAAAGAACTGAAGACTAATTCTCAGCATTATCCTTACCTCCGTTTTTAATTCAGTTGGGTTATTCCGCCAATGTGCCTCTGGATCCTCTGAACTGCGGAAAAGCTTCAAAGAATCGGAGCGGAAATTTATTCGTAAGCCTGATCCACCGCTTCCACTTGAAGATAGTCGTAATATTCTTCAAGCATATCGTTCAGCTGGTAGAAGTAAGAGCAGAAAATGCCGGAAACCGCATAGCGCTTTCTTTCATCCTCCTCATACTCCGGCAACGCCGCTTTGGATTTCACGGTGATCACCGTAGCCCCTTCGTCCACCGTGTAATCCACATCGGACGCATAAGCCACTTCAATCGTGTTGATAATCAGCATCGTCATAGCTGACAGTGCCGCGCAGAGAACATCGTCTCCCGCATCCCCGTAGCCGGTATGCCCTTCTTCACGAAAGCCGTAATAAATTCCGTTGTTCCTGTAAAAAACGATTTTTGTCATAAGTTTCAGAAAATCTGAAAAACTTACGCCTCAACAGACACGATCTGAACCTTGGTGTAAGGCTGTCTGTGACCGATCTTTTTCTTCTCGTTTTTCTTGGATTTGTACTTCATAACGTAAATCTTTTTCGATTTTCCGTTTTTCAGCACTTTTGCGGTGACCTTTGCACCCTCAACAACAGGAGTGCCAACTTCAAACGATTGTCCGTTGGACAATGCCTTTACACGATCAAATACAATCGTGTCGCCTTCATTAACTTCGAGCTTTTCAACAAAAATGATGTCGCCCTCGTTAACTCTGTACTGCTTTCCGCCGGTTTCAATAACTGCAAACACGAAAAGCACCTCTCTTTCAATTTAGTCTCGCTAAATCCGGCGTTTTCTCTGCCTGCAAGGGAAACGGATTCCCTGCAAAAGAGAAACGCTTACAGCCGGAAATTATGCGGCATATTATTATAGCACTTTTACTTCCGGCTTGTCAAGCGATTTTTCAATTTTTCCGAAAATTCAAAAAAAACGGTGATTTTCCGTCTTGGGCCATTAGTCGGCCACAACCTCCTGATGCTTTTCCGCCGATGCGTAAAGCAAGTCGAGCAGGCGTGCGCTCTCCAGCACGTTATCCACATGGCCTTTTTTCTTCACGCCGGTCGCAATCGAATCCATAAAGTCCTGATCCTCGCACAAGTACATATCTGGAATCTCATAATCAAAGGTTATCGTTTCCAGCGTATCGCCGCGATACAGTTCAAACCGCTTGCCGTAGGTCAACCGTGCGCCGGCCTTGTCCCCCATGAAATCAATAAAGCTCTCGTCCTTTTTGATGTTCTGCGCCCACGCGCCATTGAAGGAAATGCTGGCCTTTTGGGTGCGGATATACCCCGTCACCATATCGTCAACGTCATTGGTTCCGTTTTCCACATCCGCCGTATTCTCGGCCCACATGTAAGTATATTTATACGACTTCATGTCCTTGGCCATTTCATTGTAGGTGTCGCATGTCAGGGTTTTCAATTTCGGCTCTCCGAGAATGTAAAGGATCAAATCAAAGAAATGAATCCCCCAATCGATCAGAACACCGCCGCCGGATTGAGCCTTGGTTGTAAAAGGGCCGCCAAGACCGGGGATGCTCCGAAATGCGCGGAACGAGCAGTACACATGATACACATCTCCAAATTCACCGTTTTTCACCATGTCCGCCAACATTTCCACCGATTTATGATAGCGGTTGCAAACACCGATATTGAGCATCAGGCCGCGCTTATTGGCTTCCTCGGCCATCTCGCAGGAAAGCTTGTAATTGACTGTGATCGGTTTTTCGCAAAATACGTGCTTGCCGGCACGCAAGGCATCCATTGTAACCGTATAATGAGCAAAGTTCGGTGTCAAAACGAACACGGCATCCACCTCGGGATCCTGAAGCGCCACATGATAATCCACGATTGCGTTTTCCACTTTCGGGAATTTTTCTTTTGCATCAACCGCCTTTTCTTCAATAAGATCGCAAGCATACTTGATTCTGACATTGTCCATTTTCATCAATGCCGGGAAATGAGCCGCATTGGCAATTCTGCCGCATCCTATTACTGCCACCACTTTCATGTTTTCTTTATCCTTTCCTTTCCTTTTGACCGCCGATGATTTTCAGGCTTTCCTCGCCTTGCCCGGTCAAAATCGAATCTGCATGGTCATTATATCCTATTTCAGGAGCTTTGTAAAGACGTTTTATTGACTTTTTCAAGGGATTTATTTGCCCTCTTTTTCATCCGAATCGGGGCTTCTTCGGCTGATTTCGGCCAAAGGATTCTGCGTCATGGCTTTTTCCATACTCTCGTTGCTGACATGCGTATAAATCTGCGTGGTGTTAAGCTGCTCATGTCCCAAAATGTCCTTCAACACGCGCACGTCCACATGGCCGCTCTGATACATCAGTGTGGCCGCCGTGTGACGCAGCTTATGCACGGAATAATGCTTTGAGCCAAGGCCGGCCAAATCCAGATATTTGTAAACCAACCACTGCACGGTTTTTACGCTGATGCGCTGTCCTCGTCCGCTGAGAAAGAGGGCCGGCGTTGTGATTTTTTCCTCCATGTGCTGGGAGCGTTCGGTAATATAGTCCCCCAGCGCATAGCGGCAGGCGTCGTTCAGATAGACAATGCGCTCCTTGTTTCCTTTTCCCACCACGCGCAGAGAGCGAAGCTCCCGGTCAATATCCGCCAAATCAATGCCCACCAGCTCCGACACACGCATACCGCAGTTCAAAAACAGGGTGACGATTGCGTAATCCCGCACAACCGTCTTGGATTCCTTGTCGTTTTTTATGGTGTCCAACAAAAGCATTGCTTCTTCTGCGCTCAGCACCTTCGGCAATGATTTTTTCGGCTTCGGCGATTCAATATCAATGGCGGGATTGACCTCCAGCAATTTCCGTTTTACGGTCAAAAACTTAAAAAAGGCTTTAATGGCAGACAGCTTGCGCGCCTTCGCGCTCCACAGGTTGCCGCGAACCGTTCCGCTGTACATCAGAAATCCGTAAATATCCTCCGTCGATATGCTTTGCATAAAGGCAAGATCGAGCGCGTGAATGTCGATCTTTTCAAAATCCTCCGAATCCGGAGAAATCCCTTGCCGGTCGGCCACCAAAAATCGGAAAAACATGCGAAGATCCAAAAGGTATTCGCTCACGGTTTTCACCGAGCAATTCTGAATGGCCAATTTATAAGAAGCAAAATCCCGCGCCAGCGGCGGCATTTCCGAAAGCTCCACAGCATATTTCATGCTCTCTCTCCTCTGCTTAAAAATGTAAATAATTTAATTTTCCGTTGTCAAGCCTTTGAAAATATGATAGAATAATAAAAATATCAATGGTTCGGAGGTAAATTTTGAAAAACTTTTTCTCCAAATATTCTTATGCAATGGTACGAATGTTTGTCAATCAATGCGCCATCTCGTTGTTCGGCGCCGTACTTGCCCTGTTTGCCACATCGGTTGGATCCTCGGCGCTGACAATCGGCGTCAGTATCGGCGCGATTGTCTTTTATCTGTTCTTGTTGTACACCGTCGCGTGGGACGTGGGAAGCAAGGACAGCGCCGCCATTCAGGCAGGACGCCAAAAATTCAATCCCATGACCGGTTTCCTGATTTCCCTTTGCGCCAATATTCCCAATTTTGTTTTGGCCATTCTGCATGCCGCATGCCTTCCCTTTGCCAACTCCAATCGCATTCTTTCGGGAATCTGCGCCATTGCCCGCGTGATTGCGCTGTTTATTGAGGGCATGTATACCGGGCTTATGTCGGTCATCCACTTCGGCGGTTCGGCCATGAACACTTATAGCTGGGCTTATTTTCTGCTTCCGCTCCCGGCGATTCTCATGTCCGGCATCGCCTACATTATCGGCCGTTACGAGCTTCATTTAACCAAGCTTATGTTGCCGCTGACGCCCGAAGAAATCGAAAAAAAGCAGGAAAAGAAAGCAAACCGGCGCTCGTCCTCAGAAAAGTAAGGCCGGTGTCCGGGCCAGCGACGCCTTTTGCAGTCTGTCGCCCATACCCCATCGTTTTGCCTCTGTCACAAGGTCTTGTCCGACCACACCGGGCAAGACCTTGCTGTTTTTATAGGCCTTTCCGCACTGTGCCGCAATCAGCGAAAGCGACGGTGCATCCGAGCCGAACAGCGTAAGCGACACCTCTCGCTTGCCCGTTTCATCCCAATAGCCAAGCCATGCCTCAGCCGAGCAAAGGCCGCGGTAATCGGCAAAGCCCGGATAAAACAAGAACACCTGCCGCCCGGCTTCGGCGGCGGCGGCAAACACATTTCGATACAGCTGTGATTGCAAAAGCGCCTGCTCCTTGTAGGATAAAGCCGCCCCTGCCCCTTGCTTTTCAAACGCTTTGGCGGCCGCATAGGCATTGGGCGTTTCAAAGACAAACTCATGCAAAAACAAAGCAATCGCTCCCCCGCCAAGAGAAAAATCCATCAGCCGGCTTTCAAATGCCGCCCAGCTTCCGGCCGAAGCAAAGTGTGTCGGGATCCAACGGTCAAGACGGTCGTCTGCCCCTCCAAGCGGACAGCGGACAAACGTATGAGACACGCCGGGCAGGGCGAAAGCCTCTGCGTTTTGACCGGGATACAGGCAAAACCCGACGGACGTCGCCGAGGTATCGCCGGCCAGCGCAGCCGCATCCGTTTGAGCGAGCCTTTCATAGGCGAGCTGCCAAAGTCCTTCGGCAGACATAGCACGCAACGCCTCCCACGGCTGACGGCACAAGCGCTCCAAAGCGCGCCGAAAAAGCGTCACGATGAATTCTTCCTCCCCGTCCGCCTCCTTCGCGCGTACCGCGCCAAAGAAGGTGCGCCACAAGTCGAAATCCGAGCAACGCCCGGCGGCCATTTCCGCATCCGCGCCGGCCCGGCGCAAAAAGGCTTCCCGTCCCGGCATCGGGCGAAGCAGGTATTCGGCGGGATTGCTGTAATGCGTTTCGGAGGCCAAAAGCGTCCACGGAATCAGGCAAAGCGCATCGCTCCGAGCTTCCATCGTTTCTGACATCCGGCTTTCTTTCTGCATAAGCTTCCCTCCTTTGGGTTTCTTCAAACAGCACCGTCATGGTTTTGACAGCCGATTTTTCTTTTTCCATTATAGCATGATTTTGTTTTTTTTTCAATCCGCTCTATACAAAAACACAGATTTTGTCAAATTTCGCAAAGTCCCTGTGCATAAGCCTGAATTTTATGCTATAATATTATAAATATAAAAGTTTAGGAGAGCTTTGGAGAGCGGTCGTGCGCTTTTCCGAAAAGCTTTCAATCCTGTTTAAGGAAGGCGGAACCCAACCTATGGATTTTACAAATTTCAGCCTGATATATCCCGACGAGGCTTCTCTGAAGGCGCACTACGCCGGGCAAGATCGCCCCAACATCACCATGTTTGAGCTGGAAGAACTCGGTATGCTCGATATTTTGGAATTGCACAGCAGCGAGCTTTCGGAGTTTTTTACGACCGATCCGGCTGTGATGGAATACCGCATGGATGTTTTTGAGGACATGTTGTCCCATGAGGAGATCGCTCGCACGCTGAATCACCTGATTCCCGTTCTCAATGACATCATGGAACTGCGCCGTTTGGAAGCGGACAGCGGCGATGCCAACTCTTATCTGTCCAGCATCACGGAAATCGAGCTTTACATTTCCAGCATTGATGTTCTGCACGATGGCTTTGTCAAAAGTGCGCCGGTGCTGAAAAGCCGTGCCTTCCGCACCTTAGCCGAGCATATTCGCACGTTAGTGGACAGCGACTATTACCGGGAGCTGAACAAAAAGCTGGCCGAGCTGACAAACCGTGTGCGGGAAATCAAAAGTGTAACCATTGGCGTCAATTTGGACGCACAGCTTCGCCCCGCGGAAGCCGGTGTGCTTTCGATCAACTCCGAATCTTTTAAGTCCGGGGACGTTTTGGAGAAAATTCTGCGTCTTAATTTCAAAGAGGACGCCTACACCTGCATTGCCAATTTGGTTCCGTTTGGGAAAAAGCAAAGCGAAAATCAAAAAACGGCGCTGTCTTTGGCTTTCAACTCCGCCATCAACGATGTGTACCGCTCCTCGCTGCGCTCCTGGAAAAAAATTGTGCAGAATTATGTTTTGGAAAACACCGATTTTCTCCTTGCCTTGATTCCCGAAATTGAATTTCTCGTCAAGGGGACAGCGATGCTGAGCCGTTTGAAGGAAAAAGGATGCGCCCTATGCCACCCGACCATCGTTTCCGACGGCCGCATTGTTTACAGAGCCAAGGAGCTGTACAACCCCTGCGTCGCGCTGAAAATCGACTCGGAGATTATCCCCAACGACATTTTATTTGATGAGAATGCCCGAATCTATGTGCTTACCGGGCCGAACCGAGGGGGCAAATCGGTGATCACCTGCGCCGTGGGATTGGCCCAGGCCATGATGCAACTCGGCATGTTTGTTCCGGCCACCGAAGCCGAAATCAGCCCGGCCGACGCAATTCTGACGCACTTTCCTACCGGAGCCGAGGACACAATCGAAAAAGGGCGTCTCGGGGAAGAATGTGCGCGTCTGTGCGATATTTTCGCCGCCATAACCAAGGACAGCCTGGTTCTTTTGGATGAATCGCTTTCGTCCACCGGTTCGTTTGAGGCCTCCTACATTGCGGCTGAGGTATTGCGCGGGTTGTCTATGGCAGGCTGTCGTTGTATTTTTTCCACGCACCTGCATGAGCTGGCCGCAGAAATTGATCACATCAATGCCGAGGCGTGTGCTTCGGGCGGCGCCCCCATTGATACCTTGGTGGCCGGCATTGAGGAGGGACAACGCTCCTTCAAAATTTATCGTGCCAAGCCGGACGGCAAAAGCTATGCCCGCGACATTGCGCAAAAATTCGGTTTGACCTACGAAAATATTCTGAAAACCATTCAAAATCACTGATTGTACGACCGTCGGAGCTACACACAAGCATAAATCGGCAGGCCTTTTTCCGGAAGGCGCGGCTGGCTAAATTCAATAATCGAAGAAGAACAATCAGAAAGGAGTTTCATTTTGCTGTCTGTTTTGATGAAAAAACTCAAAGAAGCCGTCGTATCCGTTCTCCCCGTATCCGCCATTGTTTTTCTTCTCAATCTGACGCCTTTGGTGGATTTTTCGGGCTTTGAGCTTTTGGTTTTTTTGATTGCAACCGTCATGCTGATTCTCGGCATTGCCCTGTTCAACCTGGGCGCCGACCTCGCCATGACTCCGATGGGAGAGCATACCGGAAGCGGATTAACCAAATCCAAAAACCCCTGGATTCTCCTGTCCGTCTGCTTTTTAATGGGCGTATTTATTACGGTGGCCGAACCGGATCTTTCGGTGCTGGCTTCTCAGGTCAAAGACGCCATAAACGGCACGCTGCTCATTGTAACGGTGGGCATCGGCGTTGGCTTGTTTTTGGTTCTGGCCGTTATCAAAATCATCACGGGGAAATCCCTCTCCGCGATTTTACAGCTGTTTTATCTGATTTTGTTTGCCACGGCCTCTTTGGTTGTTGTCAGCGGCAGTCAAAATTTTATGGCGCTGGCCTTTGATTCAGGCGGCGTAACCACCGGCCCCATCACCGTTCCCTTTATCATGGCGCTCGGCGTTGGCATTGCCTCGACCTTGGGCGGAAAAAATTCCGGAGAGAACAGCTTCGGCTTGATTGCGCTCTGTTCTCTCGGCCCGATGCTCGCCGTGCTTCTGCTCGGTCTGACGGCCAAAAGCGATATTATTTACACCATGCCCGATTATTCGATGGCGGCGGCCACGGGCAGCGCCCTGTTCTCCACGATTTTGGGAACGGCGAAAGAGGTGGCCATTGCGCTCGGCCTCATTGTAGTCTTCTTCCTGATTTTGCAAATCGTTTATTTGAAGCTACCTAAAAAAAAGCTGTTTAAAATTGCCGTTGGCCTGCTTTACACCTTCTTCGGTCTTGTCATTTTCCTGTCCGCCGCTACCATCGGCTTCATGCCGATCGGCTATAAGATGGGCGTAGAGCTGGCGCAAAATCATCCGGGCATACTCGTGTTAGCCGGCTTGGTTCTCGGCATGGTGGTCGTCTTGGCCGAACCGGCCGTTCACGTGCTCAACAACCAGGTGGAGGACATCACGGGCGGCACGGTCAGCAAGCTTTCCATGGTCATCGCATTGTCGATAGGTGTCGGCCTTTCGATTGCGCTCTCCATGATTCGCATTATCTACGACTTTAACATTCTCTATTATCTTGTCCCCGGTTACATCATTTCCTTGGCGCTTTCCTTCTTTGTCCCCCCGCTTTATACCGCGATCGCCTTTGACTCGGGCGGCGTTGCCAGCGGGCCTTTGTCCTCCAGCTTCATCCTTCCCCTTGCCATCGGCGCCTGCTTTGTCATTCAAGGGACAGACAAAATTTTGCTTGACGCCTTCGGCGTTGTTGCCATGATTGCCATGACGCCGCTGATTACCATTCAATTGCTCGGCTTCAAAGCCATCATTACACAGAAGATCCGCGACAATATCGCTATGAAGCGGATCCTCAACTCCGATGATGAACAGATCATTGACTTTATATAAGGGGGAAAGGAGCGCAAAATGATAAAAAATGAACTGCTGAATGAGATCGAAAAGCATCTCAACGGCGAGGAGCCGCAAGCCAAGCTCGCGCCGCGCAAATTAAAAATTCTGATTACCGTCGTTGACCGTCAAAAAGCGGATTTTTATCAGGATCTTTTGCAATCGTTTGAAGTCAATATGCAGTTTTCCATGTCGGCCAAGGGAACGGCTCCCACAGAAATGCTGAATTACCTTGGTTTGAACGATTCCGAAAAATCCGTCATTTTCAGCATTATCCGAGAGGACATGGAGATGGCCGCCCTCGACACTCTTACGGAAAAATTCCGAACCATCAAAAACGGAAAAGGAATTGCCTATACGGTTTCCTTATCAAGCACAATCGGCGTGGCGATTTATCGATTCCTCAGCAACACCAAATAATAAAGGAGAATAAGCATGGAAGAACATAAGCATGAAGTCATATTTTGTATCGTAAACGCAGGATTCTCCGAGGCAGTCATGGAAGCCGCCAGGGAGTTTGGCGCTCGTGGCGGCACGGTGATTCGCGCACGCGGAACTGCAAACTCAGAAGCGGAACGGTTGTTTCAAATCATCGTTCAACCGGAAAAAGAAGTGGTCATGATCCTTGTTGATTCCGCCATCAAAAACGACATTCTTCACGCGCTCTACAAGGCGGTTGGATTGAAAACCCCCGGTCAAGGCATTGCCTTTTCCCTGCCGGTGGATCATACCGTGGGCATGTCGAGCGAAAGCGAAGGCGAAGGTGAAGGCAACGCGGACGTTTCCTGACGCAAGACGGCCACATGCCGTTTGTACCATAGGTAAATATGTAAAAAAGAAGGCCGGCGAAGTGCCGGCAGACAAAGCTTTCAAAGGGGCTGTTAAAAACGCAATGTTTTTAACAGCCCCTCAAGCATATATCGGTCGGGCTTCCGACCTTTTTTGGTGTAATCGCGGCCCGTTTTGCCTCCCATGGCTTGTTTTTTCGCTTTTTCGGGGGGGAAAACGTCTTGCTTATTTTTCGCTTCTTATCTCAGAATTGAATTTTATCGGCAATATAATTTTTCAACTCGGAAATCGGGATTCTCACCTGCTCCATGGTATCACGGTCGCGCACGGTTACGCAGCCGTCCGTTTCCGAATCAAAGTCATACGTGACGCACAGAGGCGTTCCGATTTCATCCTGCCGACGGTATCTCTTACCGATGGAGCCGGTTTCATCGTAGTCCACCATGAAGTCCTTGGACAAGTCCGCATAAATCTTTCCGGCGCCCTCCGCGAGCTTTTTGGAAAGCGGAAGGATCGCAGCCTTAAACGGCGCGATGGTCGGGTGAAAATGCATCACCACACGCACGTCATTTTTCTCGGCGTCCAGCACTTCTTCGTCATACGCTTCCACCAAAAGCGCCAGCATCATACGGTCAGCTCCCAGCGACGGCTCCACCACATACGGAATATAGTGTTCGTTCGTTTCGGCATCGAAATAGGTGAGATCCTGACCGGAATGCTTCGCATGCTGTGACAGGTCGTAGTTGGTACGGTCGGCCACGCCCCACAATTCGCCCCAGCCAAAGGGGAAAAGATACTCAAAGTCCGTGGTAGCCTTGGAATAGAAAGACAGCTCTTCCGGTTCATGATCCCGCAAGCGAAGGTTCTCCTCCCGAATGTTCAGCGACTTCAACCAATCGTGGCAGTAGGTGCGCCAATATGCAAACCATTCCAGATCCGTATCGGGCTTGCAGAAGAACTCCAGCTCCATCTGTTCAAACTCGCGGATGCGGAAAATAAAGTTGCCGGGCGTGATCTCATTACGGAAGGATTTTCCCACTTGGCAAACGCCGAAGGGGAGCTTGCGGCGCGTGGTGCGCTGAATGTTCGAGAAGTTGACAAAAATCCCCTGTGCCGTTTCCGGGCGGAGGTACACCTCGCTCTGCGAATCCTCTGTTACGCCCTGATGCGTTTTGAACATCAAATTGAACTTGCGAATGTCCGTAAAGTCCGACTTGCCGCAGCCCGGGCAAGGAACGTGATTTTCACGAATGTAGGTCAGAAGTGCCTCGCCGTCCATCGCTTCCACATTGACATCGGTAATATGGTTGTCCTTGACATACTGCTCCACCAGCTTGTCGGCGCGATGACGCATTTTGCAGGCCTTGCAGTCAATCAGCGGATCGTTGAAGGTGGCCACATGGCCCGAAGCAACCCATACGGCCGGGTTCATCAAAATGGCCGAATCCAACCCCACATTATAAGGGTTTTCCTGCACAAATTTTTTCCACCATGCCCGTTTTACGTTGTTCTTCATTTCAACGCCCAAAGGGCCGAAGTCCCATGAGTTGGCAAGGCCGCCGTAAATATCGGAGCCGGGAAATACAAAACCGCGCCCTTTGCAAAGGGCAACAATTTTTTCCATGGTCTTTTCTGTGTTCTTCATAGAGATTCTCCTTACGAAAATATAAAAATAAAATTCAATCAATCAAGCCCGACTGCTTGTTTCGGAGCGAAGCCGACGATATTTTTCCAACAGCGCCAGCACCTTGTTTTCCTCCGGGACAAAATACTTTTTTCCCCCGACGGCCTGCTCGTTGCCCGGCAGGGACAACACGCGCGTCGATAAGCGATGCGCCTCAAACATCAGCCGCAATTCCTCGGTTCGTTCTTCCGCGTGAAAATCGGTCAGAACGCCCTCGGCCGAACGCAAGAGCCGGCAAAATTCCTCATAAGTAAAGTCGTCCGCGATTTTTTTGGTCAAGCGCTTGGTGTACCCCTCCAAGGTTTCCTGGCGGGTAGCGCCGACGCCGGAATACGCATCAAAGCGGAGCATATCGACCGCCTGCGCTCCATTCAGCTTTTGAGAGCCGGATTTCACGCAAATATCAATGCCGCGCGACGGATCGGAAAAGATCATATCGCACTTCACCGTGTAAGTGACTTCTCCAAAGCCGTCCAAAAAAGCGGCCGCCGATTGCGGAGTGAAAAAGGCATAGGCATCCAACTCCACGCCAAGGAACGCGCGCATGCGCTGCAAAAAGAACTCTCGTCCATAGACCGACGGAATGTCCTCGGCACACATTTTCACATTCTTCACCGTCAAAAGCGTATCGCCCGGCACCGAAACCAAAAGCAACTCCCCCGTTTCGGCATCGAAGCGCACCCACAGTATGTTCGCGGCATGCACTTGACGATAACCCTCCAAGCCGACCGATGCGGAAGGCGTCGGAATATCCAGGCCCAACACATTTTTCACCGAAACCGGATCATAATCCCGAAAAACCGTCGGAGCATAATCCGTCAGCACCAAAAGCCAATTTATGGTTTTTCCCGGCACACGGGGCGTTTCTTTGGAAAGGGGATCCGGCGATTTTCGCCCAAAGGTCAGCGCACCGGCAATGGCCAGCGCCGTCACAGTAAAAAGCAGAGCCGAAGCCGTTAAAGCCAACAGAAACTTTTTGATCAGCACGTCTCACGCCTCCCTTCTCTTTGACCTTGACGTTGCCTGTATCGTGGTATAAATGGACGATCAGCCTGCCACACTGATGGAATGAACCAGCACGCAGGGGGCGCCGAACGTGGTAAAGCCACCCAGCTGGATTTTAACTTCATCCGAAACGGCGACAATGTTTTTCAAAAGATCAAAGAAATTGCCTGCCACGGTAAAAGTTTTGACCGGTCTGCCCTTTTGTCCGTTTTCAATCATAAAGCCGGAAGCCTCCACGGAAAAGTCCCCCGTCTGTTCATTGACGCCTGCATGCAAGCCGCCAAGCTCATCGACATAAATCCCCTGCCCCGCCTTGGCAAGCAGCTCCGCTTCCGTCATATTTGAGCCTTCGATACAGAAGCAATACGGGCTGACGTCCACGCTGGCAGAATAGCTATGCTTGCTGGCATTGCCCGTTGTCTGCACACCCATTTTTTGCGCCACGGCGAGATTGTACAAAAGCGTTTTCAGCACGCCCTTGTCCACTACATTTTTGCGGTACGTAGCCACCCCTTCCGCGTCAAAAGGCGTCTGAAATTCATACCCTTTGCGGAAAGGATCATCGGAAATGATCACACAATCAGCCGCAATTTTTTCGCCTTCCTTCCCTTTCAGAAGAGAAAGTCCCATCATAGCGTTTTTAGCCGAAAACACCGACGAAAAGGCCGCCAAAAGCTGGGCCATCGTGCTTTTGTCAAAAACCACCGAATAAACGCCCGTTTCCACATGGCCGGCTCCGATTTTAGCCAGCGCGTCTTTCACGGCTTTTTCGGCCATTCCGTCAAAATCCGTTTTCTGACTGCCCGAACGCATTTCAAAACTACTTGCCGGTTCGTTATCCACATTTACCACCGCCATAGCGTAACCGAGGTTTCTCCCCACATGATTGGACAAATCCAAGCCGTGAGAATTGACAATGCGAACCGTCATCTCCGAAGACATCACGGCGGCCTCGGAGCCTTCTGTCACGTGGCTGTCCGCCGCGTACATCTGCTCTTGGATGTCAAGCGCCATTTGTTTGATATGAGCGGCATCCAAAACAACAGGCTCCGGCGCGTTAATGGTCTGATACGCCTCAGAGCCGGCAAAAATTATGCCCTCTCCCTCGCTTTCCAAATACCCCGCATTGGCGGCGGCGCGCCCAACCAAAGCCTCCATTTCATCGGTATCCATCAGCTCGGTCGATGCATATCCGATTTTGCCATTTACATTGCAGCGAAAGCAAAGACCGCCGCTGATCGTTCCGGTCAGTGAGCTGATCTCGTGCTTCAACGTCTCGGCCGAAACACTGCGATCCTGCATATAATAAATCTCATATTCCGCAATGCCGGCACGGGCGGCTGCCTGCGCAATGGCTTGCTTTATTTTATTAAAATCCATATGGATGCCTTCCTTTCTTTCCTCTCGTTTTCTGCGTTATCATGCCCTTCATTCGTTGCGACCGCCAACCGTTATGGACGAAACGCGGATCAGCGGCTGTCCCACATCGGTAGGCACGCTTCCGCTGGAAGAACCGCACATACCTTGTGCGGTAGCAAGATTTTGTCCCACCATATCAATGTTGCGGAGAATTTCGCTTCCGGTTCCGATCAGGCAAGCGCCGCGCACCGCTTCGCAAATTTTTCCGTTTCGCACGATATAGCCCTCATTGACGGAAAAGTTAAATTCCCCGGTAATGGGATCCACGGAACCGCCGCCCATGGACTTTGCATAGAGGCCGTACTCCATGGAGGCAATAATGTCTTCGTTTTTATCCGGCCCATTATCAATAAAGGTATTCGTCATACGGGACGTCGGCTCAAAGGTATAATTTTGTCTGCGGCTGTTGCCGGTCATGGGCAGGCCCATCCGGCGGGAGCCGAGGCGATCTATCATATAGGATTTCAAAATTCCCTTTTCAATCAGCACATTGCGCTGAGACGGATGTCCCTCGTCATCCACATTGACGGAGCCCCAACCATTGGGAATCGTTCCGTCGTCGATGGCCGTCACCTTCTCGCAGGCGATTCTCTGTCCCAGCTTGCCGGCCATTTCGGAGCGTCCCGTCGCTACGGCCGTTGCCTCCAGCGAATGTCCGCAGGCCTCATGGAAAATCACTCCGCCAAAGCCGTTTTCAATGGCCACCATCATTTTCCCGGCCGGACAATACACCGCGCCAAGGTTCGTCATAGCTTGCTTGGCGGCCTTCAAGCCGATAGAACGGGGCGTAACCTTTTCAAAAAATTCAAGGCCGCTTCCGCTGCCGGGCGCATCATAGCCCGATTGATTTTCGTTGCCGTCGCTGGCAATCGCGTTAATAAACATACGGCTGCGTATGCTTCGATTCGTTGTCAGCAGGCCTTCGGTATTGGCCACAAGAATATTGTGATCCACGCAGGCAAGTTGGCCGACCACCTGCACGATCTTTTCGTCATAGTTTTTGGCTGTTTCACAGCCTTCCTTCAAAAGGTCGATTTTCTGTTTTGTCTCGGCAGAGGTTCCCACCATCTTCACCGGGTGAATATTGGGAAACACGCGCTCGGTCAGGTGGATGGAGCACGGCACAGAGGCGTCACCGGCCGCTTGTGCCACAGCCGCCGCACACTGCAAAATGCCCTCGCGGGACAAATCGGAAGTGGAAGAAAAAACGGTTTTCGTGCCGAGAAAGGCCCGAATCCCCACGCCGGCCACCGTGCCGTCGTTGATCAAATCAATTTTCCCATCCATCAAACGGATCTGGTTGTTTCGGGTTCTTTCTCCATAAAGCTCGACAAAATCGGCACCGGTTGACATGGCAATTTCCAAGGCTTCCGACAGGACTTTTTCCGGTATCATAATTGAATTTCCTTTCATCTGAATTTAATCGGCGCTTCTTTCGGCAAGAAGCACACGGTATTTCTGATAGAAGCTCTCATAATAGCCGCCATCCAGGGCCTTGCGAATTTCCTCCATCAGGGTGTTGTAAAAGTAAAGGTTGTGTGCCACGGCCAGGCGCATCCCAAGCGATTCCTTGGCCTTGATCAGGTGCCGAATGTACGCTCTGGAATAATTTCGGCAAGCGGGGCAACCGCAGTTTTCATCAAACGGACGAGGATCTTTGGCGTATTTTTCGTTAAGCAGATTCATCTTTCCGTGCCATGTAAACAGGTTGCCATGACGGGCATTCCGGCTGGGCATCACGCAATCAAAGAAGTCCACCCCGAGATGCACCGCCTCCAAAATATTCACGGGGGTTCCCACGCCCATCAGATAGCGAGGCTTTTCCACCGGCATATACGGCTCCACGGCGTCGATGATGCGGTACATTTCTTCGGTTTCTTCTCCCACGGCCAAACCGCCGATGGCATAGCCGTCCAGCCCCATTTCGGCAATTTGCCGCATATTGTCCACACGCACATCCTCATAGGTGCCGCCCTGATTGATTCCGAACAAAAGCTGATGCCGGTTAATCGTATCGGGCAAGGTGTTGAGTCTTTCCATTTCCTTTTTACAGCGGGCGAGCCAGCGGATCGTCCGAGCCGAGGAAGCCTGCACATATTGATACGGTGCGGGGTTTTCTATGCACTCGTCAAAGGCCATTGCAATGGTAGACGCAAGATTCGACTGAATCTGCATGCTTTCCTCCGGCCCCATAAAAATCCGTTTCCCGTCGATGTGCGAGGCAAAGCGAACGCCTTCCTCGGTAATCTTTCGCAGCTGAGAAAGGGAAAACACCTGAAAGCCGCCGCTGTCGGTCAGAATCGGGCCTTGCCAATTCATAAATTTATGCAAACCGCCCATTTCACGGATCAATCCGTCTCCGGGACGAAGATGCAAATGGTACGTATTGGACAATTCCACCTGACAGTGAAGCTCCACCAATTCTTTGGAAGAAATACCTCCCTTGATCGCGGCACAAGTGCCGACATTCATAAATACCGGGGTTTGAATATCTCCGTGCACCGTGTGAAAAATTCCTCTCCGGGCACGCCCTTCTTTTTTCAGCAATTCAAACATGGGTCTTGCTTGTTTCCTTTCGCTTCAATTCTTTGCTCTTTGCGTCCTGCGGGACGCGCATCATTCCCTTCCGAACTGCCGCTCGATGTTTTTCTTGGACAAAACCATGGCTACCGGCCGACCGTGCGGGCACACGGTAATATCCGGCAATTCCATCAGACGGGCGATCAGCCAAGCCACGTATTCCGGCGGGTATTCTTTTCCCCCTTTGATGGAGGCTTTACAAGCCGCCTGATACAGCGCTTTTTCAAAAAGGATGTTTCGTGTTATATCCGCTTGGCCGGTTCCGTTGGTCAAGCGATCGGCCATAGCCGTAATCATATCGTTCACCGCTTCCGAGTCCACGCCGACCGGAACGGCCGTCACGCTGACGGTATTGCGGGCCGTGGAAAAAGAGAAGCCCAGCGCCTCAATTTCCTCCCGATACAGTTCGATCGTTTGAACCTCCTGGGAGGTGAGCATCACGTCAATGGGCAACAGCAAAAGCTGCGACGGACGCTCTCCGGCATACATGCCCGCCTTCAATTTTTCAAAATTGATTCGTTCATGGGCTGCGTGTTTATCCACCAACAGCACCTTATCCATAAGCTCCACCACCACATAGCAGTGGAACAGCTCTCCGACGATTCTGTAATCCGGGATGGTTGCCGCCGCTGGCGGCTCGGACGACGCTCTCTGTGATTCCGTCGGATCCGAAAGCGACCTTCCCGGAGGTTCTTCTATCCTGTCCGTCAAGCCTTGCGTTTCCTCCGGCGCATGCGGCATGGCCGGCCGGGCTTTCTCATCCGGCTCTCCCGTCGCTCGCGCTTCCGCTTGACCTGCTTCCACGGCAGGGACCTTGGCCCCATATAGCTTTGCGGCATCGGGTGCTTTGTTATCCTCCGCCGTCCGAAGGAGTGCTTCGCGGTTGGCTACAAGGCTCCCGTCGGTATTTCTTGTGTCAAGCGGCTCCTGCCAAGACGCTTTTGTTTTGGGATCGGCATGGGTATATTTCTTTGCATATTCCTCCGCCGTCATGTGGACGAAACCGGCTTCGGGCGTTGCGTTGGCACGACCGGCGCCGAGATTTTCCATCGTCAGCTGGCGTTTTTGCGCGGATTCTCCACGAATCGCTTCCTCCACCGGCATCTTCATTTCTGACACCTTCACATAGGGGGAACGAAGGGAAAGTGCCGCTCCGCCGGCCTTGTTTGCGTTGCCGCTCAATTGAAAATCCGGCCGGGAACGGTTGGTTTCCAACGCGGCGCGCACGGTATAGTAAATCGCCTCAAACACAGCTTTTTCATTGGAAAACTTCACTTCCAGCTTGGAGGGATGCACATTGACATCCACACGCGCGGGGTTAAGAACCATGTTCAAAACGCAAACCGGAAATTTTTCTGTCGGGCAATACGAGATATACGCCTGCTCCAAGGCTGCGCCGGCCGTGCGGCTTTTGATAAAGCGACCGTTCAAAAAGAAGTTTTGATAGTTTCGGTTTCCCTTGACATTGTCCGGGCATCCGATAAACCCGGTCACACGGATTCCGTCGGTATCGCTGTCCACCGGAATGAGCCGCTTGGCAAAATCCCGGCCGAACACCGAATAGATTGCATTTTGCAGTTTTCCGTCGCCCCCGGTTTCCAATTTCACCTGGCCGTCGCAAATCAAGCGAACCGCCACCTCCGGGTGGGACAGCGCCACTTTTTCCACGTTGGCCGTCACAGCCATCGCTTCCGTGACATCCCGCTTCAAAAACTTCCGGCGAGCCGGGACGTTTTCAAACAAATTTTCCACGATTACCGTAGTTCCTTTGGAGCAACCGCGTTCACTGACACCGAGAATATCGCCGCAGGAAACCTCCAGCATCGCTCCCATTTCGGCGTCTGCCGTTTTGGAAAGGATCCGTACATCCGCCACCGCGGAAATGGCCGCCAGCGCTTCTCCGCGGAATCCGAGGGTGATGATTTTTTCAAGGTCTTCTTCCTCGCGGATTTTGCTGGTCGCATGACGGCGAATGGCCATGGGAAGATCTTCGGGTGTCATGCCGCAGCCATTGTCGGACACGCGCATATAGGTCACACCGCCGTTTTGAATCTCCACGGTGATATGATCGGCTCCGGCATCAATGGAGTTTTCCATCAGCTCTTTCACTGCCGAAGCCGGGCGATCCACCACTTCGCCGGCGGCAATCAGGTTAGCCACTGCGAAGGACAGCACGTTAATTTTTCCCATAGACCTTAACTCCTTTCCCCCGGATTTTACCGTTATTTCAGACGCTTTTGAAGATTGTACAATAGCGTCATCGCTTCATAAGGCGAAAGCGCATTGATGTCCGTCGCCTTCAAATCATCCATCACCTGATCCCGGATGCAATCGTCCATCGTAATCAGACTCTCGTCTTTTTGGGACAGAGCTTCTTTTCTTTTTTCGCCGTCATCGCTGGTTTTCAGCGTTTGCGAGGTGCGCTCCACCACGGCAAGGATTTCCTTGGCGCGCTTGATCACTTCGCCGGGAATGCCCGCCAGCTTGGCCACCTCGATGCCATAGCTGTCATCCGTAGAGCCGCGCACAATTTTGCGAAGGAACAGGATGTTATCCCCCCGTTTTTTGGCCGCGATGTTATAATTGACAATGCCCTTGTATTCATCCTCCAAAACGGTCAGTTCATGATAGTGGGTGGCAAACAGCGTTTTGGCGCCGATTTTTTTGCTGTATGTATGCTCAATGATGGCACGGGCGATGCTCATGCCGTCAAAGGTACTCGTGCCTCGCCCGACCTCGTCGTAAATAATCAAGCTGTTCCGGGTTGCGTTTTTGAGAATATACGCCACCTCGTTCATTTCCAGCATAAAGGTTGATTGCCCGGAGGCCAAATCGTCGGAAGCGCCGACGCGCGTGAAAATTTTATCCACAAGACCGATTCGCGCCTCATTGGCCGGGACAAATGAACCGATCTGCGCCATCAGCACAATCAACGCCACTTGGCGCATATACGTGGATTTTCCGGCCATGTTCGGGCCGGTAATCAGCATAATACGATTGTTTTCCAAATCCAGCGTCGTATCGTTCGGAACAAAATATTCGTTCTTCACAAACTGCTCCACCACCGGATGCCGACCGTCCTTGATTTGAAGCACGGTGCTGTTGTCCACTTCCGGCCGAATATACTTATTCCGCGCGGCAACCCCGGCAAGACTTACATAAACGTCAATCCGGGCAATCAGCTCGGCGGTCTTTTGGATTCGCTCACTGCTTTCGGCCACACGGGCACGCACCTCTTGGAAAAGGTCATATTCCAAAGAACAGACCTTGTCGGACGCGCCCAAAATGGTCGCCTCCATATCCTTCAGCTCCTGCGTAATATATCTCTCGCAGTTCGCCAAGGTTTGCTTGCGAATATAGCGATCGGGGACTTGATGGATCAGGGATTTTGTCACTTCAATGTAATATCCGAAAACCTTATTGTATCCGATTTTCAGCGTCCGAATGCCGGTGGCTTCCCGTTCTTCCGCGGCAACCCTTTCAATCCAGCCCTTTCCGTCATGCATAATGGCACGGAGATCGTCCACGTCTTTACTGTACCCTGCGCGGATGATGTCGCCTTCGCGTACAGAAAAAGGAGGATCCTCCTGGATGGCGGTGTCAATCTGCGTATAGACGTCCGAAAGCTCGTCCATAGACTCATAAATCCCTTTAAGCTCCTCGCTCTGGCAATTTTGCAAAAGGGCACGAAGCTCCGGCAATGCGCCGATCGTTCCCGCCACCGCACGCAAATCCTTTCCGCCGGCGGTACCATAGACGATTCGGGTAATCAGTCGCTCCAGGTCATGCATGCCCGAAAGCAGGTCGAGCAAGTTTTCCCGCAGCATAAAATTGCCGAAAAGCTCCTCCACCGCGCTTTGGCGGCGATCAATTTCACGCGCATTCAAAAGAGGGTGTTCAATCCATTGGCGCAGCATGCGAGCGCCGGGCGCCGTTTTGGTTTTATCCAGCACCCAAAGCAAGGTTCCCTTTTTTTCCTTGGTACGCATATTGGAGGTCAGCTCCAGATTGCGCCGTGTATTGACGTCCATTTCAAGATACTGATGGTTGCTGTACACATGCAGCTCCTTGATGTACGCCAAATCCGACTTCTGCATCTCGCCCACGTAGTCGAGGAATGCACCTACCGCGCGCAAAAGCGACTTATCGGCTCGTGTTTTTTCATCCATGCTTTCCCCGAAGTGCGCCTGCGCCAATTGAAGGGCGTGCTCCCATTCATACCGTTGCGGCTGTTGATCGGTCACAGAGGCCGCCAAGCGTCCCGTCATAAAATCATCCAGCGCGGGCAATTTGGCTCGTCCGAGGTTCAGCACGATTTCACTCGGCGCGATAGAACCGAGGGCGTTGATGATCTCAGACACCATATCGCCCCCTCGCCCGGAGGTTGCATACACCTGCGCGGTGGAAATATCGCCGTAGCAAAGCCCAAACTCGTTTTCTCCGACGTAAATCGCGCAGATATAGTTGTTTTTGCCTTCCTGCAAAAGATTGCTTTCAATGATGGTGCCGGGGGTAACTACGCGGATTACCTCTCGCTTGACCAACCCCTTGGCCGTTGCCGGATCCTCCACCTGCTCGCAGATGGCCACTTTATAGCCTTTTTCAATCAGCCGTCCTATATAGCCCTCGGCGCTGTGAAAGGGGACGCCGCACATCGGTGCACGTTTTTCTTCTCCGCAGTCGCGCCCCGTCAACGTCAATTCCAGCTCGCGGGAGGCGACAATGGCATCATCAAAAAACATCTCATAGAAGTCTCCCAAACGATAGAACAAAAGATAATCCTTATATTGATTTTTGACTTCAAAGTATTGTTCCATCATAGGTGTCATCGTACCGCATCCCCCTTTACTATTGCGTTTTTAATGATTTTCAGTGCGTGTGACCGCAGCCGGAGCAGGAAGAACAATCGTGCTCGCAGGGCTTTTCTCCGGTAATGTTGTAGGTGATGGTTTGATTGACTTCGTTCATCAGCTCATTGACCGCATCCTGCATCTCGTTAATGGCGAGAAAGCTGGGATCCTCGCAGATCTCTTTATAAAGCACATCAATTCTTCCCTGAATCTGTGCCATCAGCAGCTTGTCGGCGTCGGCTTTTCCGGCCTCCTCCTGCAAGGCTTTCTGCTGCACGCTGTATTCCATAATCTTGCGATTCAGAACGTCATTTTTATCATAGACTTCTTTCGCTTCCAAATATTTTTTGTAAACCTCATGTTCCTTGATTGCTTTGCCGAGCATTGCGGCAATTTCCATAACTTCCATTTTGTGTTTCGTTTCCTTTTCTTTTTTTGAATTAAATTTATAAATTAAATTTTATAATTTATACTTTGGTTCCGTAAAGAGCAAACGCTTCCGCTTTTTGCACATTGACATAAATATATTGCCCGCAATCGGCCGGCGTTCCCTCAAAAAAGACGATTTTGTTGGTTTCGGTACGGCCGCTGTAAACCGACGCATCCGTTTTGCTCACACCGTCGCACAGCACGCGCACCGTTTGTCCCACCAGCGGGAGGTTCTTTTCCAGAGCGATCTCGTTTTGAAGCGCCAAAAGACGTTGAAAGCGTTCTCCCTGCACCTCGCGCGGCACCGGATCCGGCATCGAAGCGGCCGGGGTTCCCTTGCGGGGCGAGAAAATGAAGGAGTAGAGCATATCGAACCTTACACGCCGCAGCATGGAAAGCGTTCCCTCAAAGTCCTCCTCGGTTTCGCCGGGAAAGCCCACGATAATATCCGAGGTAATGGCACAGTCCGGCATTTTTTCGCGGATCTGACGCACCGTTTCCAAATACCGCGCTGTGTCGTATTTCCGATTCATCAAACGCAAGATCCGGTCGCTCCCCGCCTGCATCGGCAAATGAAAATGCTTGGCAATATGCTCGTTATCCGCCATCACATTCATCAGCTTTTCCGTTGCATCCTTCGGGTGGCTGGTCATAAAGCGCAATCGGTAATCGCCGGGAATGGTGGCAAGCCATGCAAGAAGATCGGCAAAATCATAGTCAAAAGCGCTGTCCTTGCCATAGGAATTTACGTTTTGTCCAAGCAGGGTAATATCTTTATAGCCTGCCTGCACCAACGCCTGCACTTCCTCAAAAATCGGTTCCTTGCGGCGGCTTCGCTCCCGTCCGCGCACATAAGGGACGATACAATAGGAGCAAAAGTTGTTGCAGCCGTACATAATGGAAACCCACGCTTTATAATTGCTTTCCCGATGCACAGGCAAGCCTTCTGTCATTTCCGCCGGGGGTGTTTCATTGTAATAGAGGCGCTTGCCCGTTGCTATATTTTGCGCCAAAAGCCGCGGAAATTGTGACAACGCCGCCGTTCCGAAAATAAAATTGACGTAAGGATAACGGAATTTAATATCCTTTTGGCGATGTTCCTGCGCCACCATACAGCCGCAAACCGCAATGACAAGCTCCGGGTTCTTTTCCTTGATATGCTTGAACTGACCGATCAGAGAGAGCGCTTTTTGCTCCGCATGCTCCCGGATGGCACAAGTATTCACCAAGATCAAATCGGCCGTCTCGGCTTCCTTCGTCGGTTCATAGCCCATCTGGATCGCCATGCCGGTCAGCTTTTCGCTGTCGGCCTCATTTTGCTGGCAACCAAAGGTCAGCACATACACTTTTTTGCTCACACCGTGCAGAGCGCGAAAGCGCTCGTTTTCCGCCTGTATTTTTTGTATATAAATCGAAGTGGGCACGTTTTCTCCGGCCCTTTCCCTCGCGTTTTCGCTTCCTTGGAGGCTTGCAACGGCACCCACGGGCACCGCATGGGTTCGGGCGTTGATTTTCCCCGTTTCTTCTGTATACATCCGCGCCCATCCTTTCTTCAAAAACAAGTATTCATATTATTATACTATGTTTCGTCCCTTTTGTCAATCCGAATGCCCGGCTTTTTCCGTGCTTTTCCGGATTTTTTCGCATGAAAAAACGTCTCTTTTCCCTTTCATTTTTCAGGGAAAGCGGAAAGCACCGATGCGGAAACGCACGTCAAGTCCCCAAGCGGCATTTTTCGATTATTTCCAAAAATATTAGAAAAAAGTATTGACAAAAGGCATGGAATCGGTTATAATATATACCGTCGTCGCAAGTGCGATGGCAATGCGAGAGTGGCGGAACTGGCAGACGCGCACGTTTGAGGGGCGTGTGGTTTACACCGTACGGGTTCAAGTCCCGTTTCTCGCACCAAAAAAAAGGGAGAGAGAAAAACTCATTCTGAGTTTTTCTCTCTCCCTTTTTGGCTGTCTCTCAGCCGGCAGAAATTCCAAACAAGGACAAATACCATCCAAGACCGACCGTAACAGTCACAAGGTACGCAAGATAAATGCTGAGCAGCACGATGCCCTGCCACCGCTTAAATCGGCGGCAAAGAATGGTGGGGATTACGGCAATTCCCGTTACGAGAATCGCCACGGGAAAATCCAGATAAATGTTCTGCGCGGAAACCGGAAGCTTGCCCCCGTACACAAAAGAGCAAACCGAGAGAATCAGCGTGGTATCAATCACGTTCGCGCCAATCACATTGCCGATGGACATGGAGGATTGCTTTTTGATGATCGAGGTAACCGCTGTCACAAGCTCCGGCAGCGAGGTGCCGACGGCGACAATCGTGACGCCGATAATCGCTTCCGACACGCCCCACGAAGCGGCGATCTTCCCTCCGTTTTTCACCAACAGCTGGGAGCCGGCCACGATAGCCGCCGCACCCACGACAACGCGCAAAAGATTGCAAATCACCGATTTTTTATCCGTAGCGGGAACGGCCTCCGCCGAAGGCTGGCCGCCGTCCGCCGTTTTGGCCGAACGAAGATTTTCCGCAATGTACAAAGCAAAAATGGCAAGCAATACAAAAGCGCCGAGCAAAGAAAGAGAGCCGCGCAGGGACAGCAGAAAAAGAGCCGTCACAGCCGCCGTCAAAAGCAGTGCTTTGGGCGCAAAATCCTTGCGTTTTATGACAATCGGCATAAAAATCACGCCGATGGCAAGGATCATGGCCGTGTTGCATATCACGGAGCCGATCCCGTTTCCGATAGCCATTCCCACCCGATCCTGAGAAGCAGCGACCGCATTTTCCACGCCCGACCGAAGAATTTCGTGTCCCTCCACAGCGGCAATGGTCGAAACAATGATTTCGGGCAAGGTGGTAGCGATGCTGACAATCGTCGCGCCGATAATGAACTTCGGGATCCCGGTGACTTCGGCCACCCAAACGGCGCCATCGACAAACCAATCGCCGCCTTTGACGATCAAGACAATGCCCACCGCAAACAAAACATACATCCAAAAATACTCCATGCGTTTGTTGCCTCCGTTTCAGGTCATGGTTGTTAAGATAAATACAGAAAAGCAAACATAAAAAATCACGGACATTTT
The DNA here is from genome assembly GCA_934462825.1 of uncultured Eubacteriales bacterium. Taxonomy (GTDB): domain Bacteria; phylum Bacillota; class Clostridia; order Oscillospirales; family CAG-272; genus CAKSIP01. The sequence goes on from CAKSIP010000001.1 coordinate 49,132, forward strand.
CCGTGATTTTTTATGGGCGGCCGGTGCCGCACGATTCGTCTGTCCGGTCGGAGCTTCACGGCCGCCGACGCTCTCAAACGGTGTCATCATACCACATTTCGGCCAAAAAGTCAACCAAATTTTCAAAAAAGCAAGCAAGGGCGTTAATTTTGCCGGAAAATCGTTTCTTCCGTCAAAACCGGGTAGCGGATCAGTTTTTGGCTGTTCAAGTCTTCCCGATGCATATCCACTGCCGTAATCTGATGATTGTCATAGGTCGTGTAATAGTAAATGCCGCGGCTGGCGTTACAGCAACAGGTGTACAGTGTGATTTCATACCGATCTCCGACCGCACAGCATCCGCGCGGCTGATCGACGGCGCCGAGAATGTGAAAAAATTGGCTGACGCTTCCGTTCTCGGAGTCGTCCGACAAGGCGTTCATCTTGACAAAGGCCACTCTGACAAAGCGAGACGCGGAAGACAGATCGCCGGGCAGTCCCATGCCGCCCATCCCTCGGCTATAGATTTGCAGGGGCAAATCCGAAGAAAAGCGATTTTCCGGCGACCGGGGCGAAAGGCCGATATAATTGTTCAAAAAAAACATCTGCGTGGCAAACGGAGGGTTATTGGTCAGCACGCCCACCGGATTTTCATACATGTGCAGGCCGTCTACCATAGATTCCACCGTAATAGCGCCGCTTGCATCGGCCACTATCCAATGGAGCTGTGCCGCCGGGAAATTGGCATTGAACGGCGTTCCCACCACGCAAATGTGAGAAAGCTGCTCCCGCGCCTCGTCAAGAGTGGCGCAACGGCACAAAATCCACGGAATCAGCTCAAACTGCGACACGCAAGCTACATCCTCCCGAGGCTCTGCATACGCCGCATTTCCGACAAAGTTCAAGCCTGCCATGGTAAGGCCCTTTTCGTTGACGGCCTCATAATACAGCGGATACTCCTCGGCGACATGCGCCATGCCGATCATGGCATAGGCCGAGGGCGGAGCCTCCGTATGCCGAAATTTCCACGGATAGCCGCGCGGGGTTACCGTCACTTCCTCTCCGTAAGAACATTCGTAATCCAGTGTCCTTCCGAAATAAAAATCCTTCGTCTGATACGTCACGGCCGTACACATAGCTCCACTCTCCTTCTTTTTTCACGGGGCGATTTCCCTCTTTGATCCGCTTCCCCGGTCAGTATGCCCCATTTCCCCTGTGTTTTTGCAGATTTGCGATATTTTTCCCCAAGGCTTCAAAATCAGGAAGAAAAACGAACCTCGCCGAAGCGGCAAACGCCGAACACGAGCAGCTCCCAGGTCGGATTGTCCGGGTTCGGGCGCATGGTGTCCGCCCCAAACTTCACATCCAAATGTGTCGTCACCTTACATTCCGGCGGAACATGCACAATCAGCTCGCCAAAAGAATTGGAAAGATTCAGGCGCACCGGCTCCGACAGATCCACAAGGTTCATATTCTGGAAGAAAACCTCCGTTTCTCCCATGCGGTTTGTCACGGAAAAGCTTTTCTTTTGCGACAGGTCAAAATAAACGATACTGCTTTTGAAGCTGTTGCTGGAATCGGTCGCATCCACCGTGATTTTTTCACTGCTTTTGTCCCCTTCTCGATGAACATATTTAACATTGTCCAGCAAAAGATGAAGGGCAATGGTCAACAGCACCGCAATACCAATGACAGACCAACGGCTGATAAACGACAGATCCTTGCCGATGGCCGAAGAAAGATCGGAGCGAAAAACAGCAAACAGCAGGCTAAGCGGCAAAAACACGTCGAAATGATCGGCCAGGCGCTTGCCAAACACGGCATTATTGATAAGCCAATACAAAAGCACGGCGCCGACAAACCATTTCCACAAGGCAATGCCCCTCGGCCAACCCAAGTCCGGCACAAAAACCCAAAAAATCAATCCTACGGTCAGTACCAGAAGGATCAGTCCCCAAATAATTTTTTTCTTTGATGATGTCATAATCGGATTTCCTTTCTTTGTATAATAAAATAAATATTTTTACTTTTTATTTTTTACTTTTTACCTTGCTTCAAATCGGATTTCATCCAGCCGTGCGCGGAAGGCCTTGTAATACATTCGGGACACATAAACCCGCTTCGTCGATCCGGCAAAGCAGACCTCGCACACCCCGGTCAATTCCCGATGCAAAGAGGCGACCTGACGAGTATTTACAATGCAGGATTTGGAGCCGCGAAAAAATGCAGGAGGCAGCTGGCAAACCAGGCGGGAAAGGCTTTGATCGGTATAATACATGCCGTCCGCCGTATGCGCCACAGTATGTTCGCCGCTCGTTTCAAAAAAGAGAATGTGATCCAACGCCACGATATAGTCCCTTCCGCACAGCGTCAGCAAGATTTCCTGTCCAATGCCGTCACATTCCGCCTGCAGCCGTTGCGCGAGTCGATGAATTTCCGGCGTGATCTCCCGGCAACGAATCACAACCTCCGGGCTTTCTTCCGCTTTGGAATCCGTTTCAATTCTCACCTCAGGCTTCATGACTTTCTGCCCCTTTCTCCTCCAACGCTGCATGCACATCGGCGCTCGGCTCTTTGCCGGCTGTCAGCCGACGGTTCTCATTTGTTCTGTTATCAGTATAAAGGATGACCGCTGTTTTGTCAAGGGATTCCCGCCAAGCGGTCGATTTTCTCCCCCAAGTGACCGATTTTCCCCTTTTTGCACACTGCCATTCCCTTTTTCCTCAAAGGAAAGCCGCACGGCTTTCGGTGAAATTTGCCGCCCCGAAAGTGCGCCATGGTGCAAAATATCTCCCCTATTCGTCCGTTTATCGGCCCTCATTGGGCAATTTGCTTGAAAATCATGAAAAAAGCATTGACAAAAGTCTGAAAGTATGATAACATATACAAACATATATTTCTATAAAAAGGAGTTTTATCATCATTATGCCACCCGATGTCCCTGACCCGGACAGTTTGATTCTGTCAGGTATTTTCATTTTCATTTTGGTTCTGCTCTCCGGCTTCTTTTCTGCCACAGAAACGGCGTTCAGCTCGCTGAACAAAACCAAACTCAAACTCAAAGCCCAGGCAGGAAACAAATCCGCGCAAAATGCGCTTGACCTTTCCGAAAAGTTTGACAAATTACTCTCTGCCATCCTCGTCGGAAACAACCTGGTCAACATCACGTTGTCCGTACTGTTCAACAAAATCTTTGAAACCCTGATTTCCAACCCCGCCATTAGCGCTGTCGTTTCGGTCGCCGTCTCCACGGTCATTGTTTTGACTTTCGGGGAAATCACTCCGAAAATGATAGCAAAGGAAAATTCCGAACGGATTGCTATGGCCTTCGGCTACCCGATTCGCTTCGTCATGATCGTTCTGTTCCCCATTACCATTCTTTTTTCCGGATTGAAACTCATCCTGCGCAAGCTGTTCAAGTCCAAGGGGGATGATAAAATCACAGAAGAAGAATTGCTTTCGATTGTAGAGGAAGCGCAGGAGGACGGCTCGTTGGACGACGAAGAACGAGAGCTGATTTCAAGTGCTATCGAGTTCAACGATGCGGAAGTGGAGGACATCTTGATTCCTCGCGTAAACGTGATAGCGCTCCCCATTGACATGCCGATGGAAAAAATCAAAAAGCTGTTCTTCGACTACAATTTTTCCCGTCTGCCTGTTTACAAAGGCACCATTGACACCATCATCGGAATGATTCATAACATCGACTTCTTTACCGCGCTGGAAAAGGGCGAGAAAAACATCAACAATTACATTACCCCTATTGCCATCGCCACCAAGCATATGAAAATCTCCATGCTGCTGAAAAGCATGCAACGGCAAAAGGTTCACATGGCCGTGGTGGTGGACGAATACGGTGGCACCTTGGGCATTGTAACGCTGGAGGATATTTTGGAGGAGTTGGTCGGCGAAATTTGGGATGAACACGATGAAGTCATCAACTACTTCACCAAAATTGATGACGAAACCTATTTTGTGGACGGTCGCGCCGAATTGGTGGATTTCTTCAAGGAATTTGGCATTGACAAAGACGAATCCGAAAATTACGATTCCCAAACCGTCAGCGGTTGGGTGATCGAGCAGATTGGCGACATTCCCAAGAAATTTCAAAGCTTTGAGTTTCAAAACCTTACAATCATTGTCGAAAGAGTGACGCAGCGCCGTATTCTCGGCGTCAAGGTCAAAATTCATCAACCCGAAAAGGAAGATGACAAAGAAAATAAGAAAGAAGAAAGCGACGAGAAATAATCGCGCTTATCGCTCACATAAAGGGAGTGTAAAAAACCCGTTCCGGGTTTTTTACACTCCCTATGACTTTGCTCTCGGCGGCAAAACCGACGAAAGTCCGACCGGGCAGAGTTGAGGGGCTGTTAAAACCATTGCGTTTTTAACAGCCCCCCCGTTTTTTGTCCGCCGCGTCCGCCTTTTTTGTTTTTCGACATTTTTCACTTCCCCGTTTTTTTCTGCATACATTGTCAATGAGGCCGCCGATGCACCGCGGCCAACGAACCCAACGAACAACCAAATAAGGAGGAAAAACAAATTTTATGAACCAACCGGTCGGAATGGCATTGGCGGCAACGCTCGGCACGTGGCTTCTCACGGCCTTGGGCGCGGCCGTTGTAATATTTTTCAAAAAAACCAATCCAAAAGCAATGAATCTCATGCTGGGGTTTGCCGCCGGCGTTATGATCGCGGCCAGCTTTTGGTCGTTGCTACAGCCCGCCATTGAACGCGCCGAAGCCTTTTTGACTACGCCGGCATGGCTGGTTGTTCTTATCGGCTTTCTTCTCGGCGCCGTCTTTATGTGGCTTTCTGACAAGGCCGTTACCCGTGCCCACGAGCGGATCCTTCGATCCGCCTGCGCCCCGACGCCCGCTGAAAAAAAGAACAATCTGAATCGGATCATCCTGCTGGTTCTTTCCATCACGCTGCACAACATTCCCGAGGGCTTGGCGGTCGGCGTAGCCTTCGGCGCTTTGGCTGACAATCCTTCGCCCGAAGCACTCATGGGCGCGATTACCATAGCCGTGGGCATTGGCCTGCAAAACTTCCCGGAAGGCGCGGCCGTTTCCCTGCCCTTGCGCCGAGAGGGCTGTTCTCGCAAAAAGAGCTTTCTCATCGGGCAGGCATCCGGTATTGTAGAGCCAATCGCCGGCGTGATCGGAGCGATCCTTGTCGTCCGCGTGCAGGCCATGCTCCCCTATGCGCTGGCCTTTGCCGCCGGCGCTATGATCCTCGTGGCCGTGCATGAGCTGATTCCCGAATGTCAGCAAAACCAAGGCTCCTCCCCGTATGTTTCCACTATGGGCATTGTGGCCGGATTTGCCCTCATGATGCTTCTGGACGTGGCTCTCGGCTGAGGCTTACGCCCTCTCAAGAATGAAAAAGAGTTTCAAGCACGCAGGGGGGGCCTGCAAGGCTCGTCGATAAACGAAGTGAACAAAAAGCAAAAAAAACAAAGCCGAACGATTTCGCTAACGAAAATCGTTCGGCTTTGTTGCGCTTGGTGACCCGTGGGAGAATCGAACTCCCGTTACCGCCGTGAAAGGGCGGTGTCTTAGCCGCTTGACCAACGGGCCAAATGGTAGCGGAGATTGGACTTGAACCCATGACCTACCGGGTATGAACCGGTTGCTCTAGCCAACTGAGCTACTCCGCCAAATCAGAACGCCTGATTATTATATCATTTCAAAATCGATTTGTCAATACCTTTTTTCACTTTTTCTGTATTTTTTATCATCTTTTCTGCGTGGCCGGCAAAGGGCGACAGGGATGGGAAAAATCACCCCTGTCGCTCGTCCGAAACGGCTCCGTCATTTATCGGAAAGCTTGGCAAGAAACGGCTCAAAGGCCACGCCGTTGCGTGTCGGCGTATCAAATCCGGCCGAATACCCGATGACCTTTCCCGTCAGATCCGAAGCGCGGACAACCGCTCTATCAAACGGCTTTCCCCGCATAAGCTCTCCCAACAGCACCGAAGCGAAAAAATCCCCGGTGCCCGGATAGGCATGCGACACATATTCTGTTCCGTAAAGGAAGGCCTGCCCCCCATGTTGCGTGGCATCATACCCATACGTGCCGATGCGATTATGCCCGAAATGGATTCCGGTCACAACGATTTTTTCTGTGCCAAAACGGCACAATTTCTCGCACAGGCGCGCCGCATAGGCTTCCGTTTCCTTTTCCGACCATTCGGAAGTATCGCAAAACGCCGTTCCGGTTAAAAAGCACGCCTCCGTTACATTGGGGGTAATCACGTCGGCCTTTTCACACAGGCAACTCATGCCTTGCATCATGCCGGGCGTGTAGGTCGAATAAAGACAGCCGTCGTCCCCCATCACGGGATCCACCAGCACCAGCGCTTTTGTTTCACCCGGCGTTCCGACGCCGAATCGGTCAATCATCCCGCTGACCGTTTGAATCTGTTGTTCACTGCCGAGAAATCCTGTGTACACCGCATCAGCCCGAAAGCCGACCTCCCACAGGTGCGCGGAAATTTTCTCCATTGCCTCGGTCAAATCTTCAAAATAATAGTTTTCAAAGCCGCCCGTATGCGTAGAAAGCAGGGCTGTCGGCACGGGGACGGCTTGCAATCCCATGGCGGAAAGCACCGGCAGAATCACCGTCAGTGCGCAACGGCCAAAGCAGGACAGGTCATGCACCGCCAACACCGTCGGCATCGGTCGCTGCGCCGCTTTCGCATCCGGCGTTAAAAATTTCGGTTCTCTGCTCATCGCCGACTCCGCCTCAGTGTTCTTGATATTTCAGCTCGGCCAGAACACCGCAAAGCTCTGCAAACGAGGCCTTACGAGAAAGCATGTCATAAAACAAGCTGATCGTTTTGACATCCTCGGCATCGGTCATGTTGCTGTATTTCTCCAAGGCCGCCGCAATTCCTTTTTCTTTGGCAAAAGCGGAAGTTTCCAGCGAGGTGGGATCGTCCTTTTGTTCAAACAGATAGCCGGCCGCAATGCCGAGTGCGATGTATGCCGGCACAATTCCGACTGCCTTAGCGGTGTTATAAGCGCCCACCAGGCGGTCATGCTCCGCCAGCTTTCGTTTGGTGTCGCGCCCTACGCGAAGCACCGTATCGCCGAGCAGGCGATTTTCAAAGCGAACGGTCAAATCATCGGTAAATTCCAAAGCCGCATCAAGGTCGGCGCCATGCTTACGGGATAGCGCTCTGGCACTTTCGGTCAGCGCCCGCGTCATAAAATATTTGATTTCCGGATCCAGCGAAGCGTCGCAGATCCACTCATATCCCTTCCATGCGCCCAAATAGGCGGTAACGGCATGCCCCATATTATGCATCATCAATTTTTGCTCGATGAAAAATTCAAAGGGCGCGAAAGGCACAAGCCCCTTCAGCGGCGGGTAGTCGCAACCGACGGGGCGAAAACCGTCGGCATCCACCGGCAATTTGCTGTAAGGCTCTACGCACACGGCCAATGCGTTCTTTTCCGCCAGCTCCGCCGGCGTGGGGGGAACCATCCGTCCGACAGAAACGCAAACGAAACCAATTTGATTTTCAAAGTAATCCCGGCAGGCATCGGAAATATGCGCCGAAACCAAATCGTGCAAATACACATTGGAGCCAATCATATTCTCACAAATGAGAATATTGAGCGGACGCCCTCCCTCGGCAAAGCGTTTTTCAATCGCTTGTCCGATCAGAGGCGCTACAAATTTTATCACATTCACGCCAAGGGCGGTTGCCATGATGTCACAGGAAGCAATTTCCCGCACCACGGCATCGTTGTCACGGCCATCGACAGCACGCACATTTTTCACAGGCTGCTCCACATACTCGTGCTTGCCCGTTACATACACCGGGTACTCGTGCGCCTGATTGATGGCGTCCACCACGGCCATATTGACGTCGATGAAAACCGTTTCATACCCCGAAAGATAAAATTTTTGCCCGATAAATCCGCGCCCGATATTACCGGCGCCATACATAATTGCTTTCATGTTCCAGCCTCCAACGCTCCCCTTGCCGGGGAAAATTTATACAAAGAGTCGCAAGAGCTTTTGTCCAAGCGGCCAATCTTTTTCTGTATTATACCAAATTCCGCTTCCTTTTTCAACGGGTTCCGCGCAAAAAGCCGCCTTGGCAGTAGGATTATTTTTCTAAGCTCTCCTTTTGACATGGCGATCAGCCGACAACCCGGTAGCCCTGATTCTCCACTGCCTTTTTCAAGGTCGCATCCGACACGTCTTTTTCCAGCGTGACCGTAGCGCTTCCGTCGCGGCAGCTGACCTCGGCCGTTTTCACGCCCTCCAAAGCTTCCAGACAATTCTTGACTCTGGCTTCGCAATGGGCGCACATCATTCCCTCAATTTTCAATGTTTTTTTCATATTCTTTTCTTCCTTTCCTGCCATAAGCAATTCGCTTTCGGCTGTTTTATTTTTTTCAAGTGCACAGCAAAATTCCGTTTTTTCATCTTTTTCATCTTTTTCATCGGTCCGCGGCTTGTCCTTTTCGTTTTTTTGGCGACGCGGCTTTTCCTGCAGCTTCACAAGATTCAACCGCAAAGCGTTCATAACCACGCAAAAGCTCGAAAGGCTCATCGCCGCCGCGCCGAACATCGGGCTTAGCTGCCAACCGTTCAGCGGAATCAGCAAGCCGGCCGCCAGCGGGATTCCGATCGCGTTGTAAAAGAACGCCCAAAAAAGATTTTCGTGAATGTTGCGCAGCGTCGCCCGTCCCAAGCGAACCGCCGCCACAAGATCGCAAAGCCGGCTTTTCATGATGACAACATCGGCTGCATCAATAGCGACGTCAGTGCCTGCCCCGATGGCAACGCCCACATCGGCACGTGTCAAAGCGGGTGCATCGTTGATGCCGTCTCCCACCATAGCCACCTTGCCCTCCTTAGAAAGCGTGCGGATGGCCTCCTCTTTTCCTTCCGGTCGAACTCCGGCAATCACTTGCATTACGCCCGCCTGACGAGCAATGGCAGCCGCTGTTTTCGGATTGTCGCCCGTCAGCATCACCACCCGAAGGCCGAGCGCTTTCAGGGCGCGTATCGCTTCCGGGCTGTCCGGTTTCAACGTGTCCGCCACAGCGATCAAGCCAAGTACCTGCCCGCCTTCTGCAAAAAGCAGGGGGGTTTTCCCTTCTTGCGACAAGTAATCGGCCTTTTGCCGCAAGCCTTCGTCTACCGTGACTTGCTTTTCCATATAAGCAAGATTGCCGCCCATCATTTTTTGTCCGGTTGCGCTTCGGGTTGCCTCTACACCTGCGCCGGGAAGCACGCAAAAGTTCTCGCACGCCGCCGGAGCGCCCATGTTTTCTTTTTGAGCCATAGCCACAATGGCGCCGGCCAGCGGATGCTCGCTTTTGCTTTCCAGCGCATAGGCGGTTGCAAGCAGTTGTTTTTGGCTCACACCGTCCATGGGGTAAATATCCGTCACTTCGGGCTTGCCTTGCGTGATCGTTCCGGTTTTATCCAGCGCCACAAGGCGGATCCGGCCCATTTCCTCCAGCGAAGCGGCGGTTTTGAAAAGGACGCCGTTTTTGGCGCCAACGCCGCTACCGACCATAATAGCGACCGGCGTGGCCAGACCCAAAGCGCAGGGACAGCTAATGACCAGCACGGAAATGCCGCGCGCCAAGACAAATCCGACCGAATATCCGGCCAACAGCCACGCAAGCGTGGCGATGCATGCAATTCCCATGACCGCAGGCACAAAAATGCCCGACACCCGATCCGCCGCTTTGGCAATCGGCGCCTTAGTCGCCGAAGCGTCACTGACCATACGAATAATCTGCGACAGTGTTGTATCCTCTCCCACGCGACCGGCGCGGCATTTCATATACCCGGAACGATTTACCGTAGCCGCCGAAACGCCATCTCCCGGCGCTTTGTCCACCGGAATGCTTTCGCCGGTCAACGCCGATTCATCCACCGCACCTCCGCCTTCCATCACGGTTCCATCCACCGGGATATGATCGCCGGCACGTACCACAAACACATCCCCGACCTGCACCTGCTCAATCGGAACCACCGTTTCCGCGCCGTTTCGCAGTACCACGGCCGTTTGCGGAGCCAAATTCATCAGATGGCGCAAAGCGTCCGTCGTTCGTCCTTTGGAACGGGCCTCCAGCGTCTTTCCGATGGTAATCAGCGTTAAAATCATCGCGGCGGATTCAAAATACATCGCATGAAGCTGATGATAAGCATGGCTCATGTCGCCCCGTTGCACTGCGTCTGTCATAGCAAAAAGCAAACAAACGCTGTAAACAAAGGCGGCCGAGGCTCCCATAGCCACCAGCGTATCCATATTGGGAGCGCCGTGCAAAAGCCCCTTGGCACCATTGACGAAGAATTTCTGATTGATGATCATAATGATCAAGGTGAGAAGCAGTTCGACAAGGCCGATCGCTACAGGATTCTCTTTCAAAAACGACGGCAAGGGCCATCCCCACATCACATGCCCCATGGAAATATACATCAAAACCAGCAAAAATCCGACCGAGCACACCAATCGCCGAAGCAATCGCGGCGTTTCCCGATCCTGCAAGGCGTCGCCTCCGGGCGCCGCTTTGTCTGCATGTTTCGCATGCTTATCCCCGTCCGGGGCTTTCACCGAGGCGCCGTAGCCGGCCTTTTCCACCGCCGCAATAATCTGTGCGGCCTCCGCGGTTCCCTCCACGCTCATGCAATTTGTCAACAGGCTGACAGAGCAGGCGGTCACGCCCGGCACCTTTTGCACGGCCTTTTCCACACGAGCACTACAGGCCGCACAGCTCATTCCCGTTACCGAATAAATAGTCAAAATAGCTCCTTCCTTTTGGGGGAAGCATCGTCCCCCGGCGTCCCGCCAAAGCATCGCTTGCCGCGGGATTTTTTTGTTTCATCCGACGCAAAATATACGAAGTCCTTTTCTATTTTCTGTCCTTGGCCTACTTTTCATACGTCCGACCTCCCTTTGCAGCGCGCGGCGCACAAAGGCGCGGGCAAAGGCGTCTGCCGGATCGAAAGGCAAGCGGACTGCCAATGTTTCCGTCGGATTTTTATTTCATCAGCTTTTGAAGCGTGTCCATCAGCTCATCCACGACTTCCTCCCGTCCCTCGCGGATGTCGCGCGTAACGCATCCGTGAATATGCGCCGCCAAGACCTCCCGGCTGAAGGCACTGACAGCCGCCGACACCGCGGCCGATTGAATCAGGACGTCATTGCAATACGCGTCTGCTTCCACCATCGCTTGCAGGCCGCGCACCTGCCCCTCAATCCGTTTCAGGCGATTGATCAGCTTTCGCTTTTCTTCGGCTTTGCGAACGGTATGCTTTTCTTCTTGGCAGCAACAAACGCACGCGTTCTTCATTTTTGGATTTTCCATGAAAAGCCCCCTTTTTTTGATGCTCCTTTGATACCCCGTAGGGGTATTTTAATTATATACCCCCATGGGGTATTTGTCAACGCCTTTTTGATAAAAAATAGGGTTCTTTCTTTCTTTTTTCGGAAAAGCCCTTGCAAAAGAGAAAAAAGTATGCTATACTATGAAAGTCGTCAAGGCATCAAGCACAGAGGGGTATAGCTCAGTTGGTAGAGTACTGGTCTCCAAAACCAAGGGTCGTGGGTTCAAGTCCTTCTGCCCCTGCCATGTTGTGTGGTCAAAATCGATCCGCACGATGAAAAGAGCCGTTTGGCGAGCCAAACGGCGAGAAAACGGGAGATTTCGAAAGATTTCTCCCGTTTTTTCGTCCCTGCTTTTTGGGGGAAAAATACCGATCCATTTTGCGATTTTTTCCGACCACAAGGATCCGAACCCGCGAAAATGGGATTTTCTAAAAAAAAGCGAAACCGAATTGAACAGCCGAAAGGACTTGAACCCACGACAAGGTTTCAAACTCTTTCGTTTTTTGTGTTAGTCGCAAAATGTTTACAAATAGTATATTACAAAACAAGTCCATCTCTTCTCCAAGAGGATTCGAACCCGCGAAAAGTAGAAAAATATGTTTTTCAAAATCGATCCATTTGCCACATTAAAGGACTCGAACCAGCGAATCGCAAAAATCGACCTACTGAAGACAAAGAATAAACCTTCTGCATACATAGCCAAATGCTTATCAGCCGAGCGTTTGGCTTTTTAATTTGCAGAAAGGAACGAAACAGATGACAGCAAACATTTCAAAAGATGCAAAGACCGCATCCATTCATTTACCTGTAGGAAGGTCAGTAATGGCAGGAGTTCTCTCCTATCCGGGAATCGAACACAAGGACGAAAACGATCTACCGTGCTACGGAAGCAACGAGATGAGCATTCAAGTGACGCTTGAGTATGCTCTCCTCGTTCTCAATGAAAGGACCGGCGAAGGAATCCTTGTAAACAGCGAAGGTTCGTCCTACGCAAGGTATAGTGATGACGCAATATTGGTTGAATCTAATTAATAATGAGCAATATCATTTTGACGAAATCTAATCTAAATATCCAGATACGTACGATTTCTTGATGAGTTTGGACGATCGACTTTTGACACTTGCACATTATCAATAATATGATTTTTTAAGCAGTTGTTTTAGTTAGATCTTGTATTCTTGACTTTAATACCGCTTTATGATATAGTGTTGCATATACGAATCTTTAGATGAGGACATGGGAGATTGTGATGAAAATGAAAAAGCATCAATTGTTTTTATGGATCAGTTTAGTCGTTTTTGCATTATCTTTTGTAATCTTTTTGGTGGAGATAGTATCGTTATATTATGAATTCAAAACCACATCTTCAACCTTATCTCCAAATGATCTTATCAGATTCGAATATGCATTTGTTGTTGAGTTGTCTTGGTACATAATGTTAGGTGCCCCTGCTTTGCTGGTAGAACTTTCTTGTATCAGAAGTGTTTATCGGATTCTGAAATACGAGCCACATGGCGTCATCAGAATCTGCTGGTTGATTTCATCGATCCTGTCATTTTCCGCCTATGTTTTTCTGGCGCTAATGTTTACCGGCGTACTGGATTTCACGAAAGAGAGCGGATCTACCAAGTTACAGGATACAGTTCTTTTGCTGACGGAATGGCCGGTTGTCGTAGTATCTTTTGTGTTAGGTAGCATACGTAAAAAACAGGATGATTAATGTAACACGATCAAAAGACATGGGCGATTGATAAAACACAAGGAACGGCTCTCTGTCTTGACAAAAACGAAATAGTTTTGCCGCGTTGGTTATGAAATTTCATTTCCAATGCGGTTTTTTATTTTAACAGCTACACTCGTTGTCGGAGTTCAATCGTGGAATACACTTACAGAAATTTCCGATGAAAGCAATACAAGCGGATCCATCCGTTGCCCCGGTGCAGAACAGTGGTTCAGGTTTACCGCGACAAGAACCGGCAAATATACCATTTGTACCGCCGGATCATTGATACAATCGGTACTTTGTACCATCCCATCACCACCAAGGGATAAGTCTATCCGCTGGCTTTGAATCACGGATCGATTTAAAAAACTGTGGTACGGATCGATTTTGTAAGAGTGTGCCATGTTGTGTGGGCAAATGCAAGCCGCACAAAAGTGTTCGTTGGATATGCCAAACGACAAAGGGAGTGTTAAAAACTCAAAATGAGTTTTTAACACTCCCTTTTATTTTTTCAAGCTGCTCGGAAGCGCCGGGCACGGAGCGCACGCGTTTTTCAGAGCGCCGCGGCAAACGCCGCTAGAAAAAAGCCTTATTTTCGTTTCAGCTTGCCAATGACACGGCCGCAACAGTTGACCGATGCAAAGTCACGCAGAGGAATATCGTTATATTCGGGATTCAGCGAAACCAACCGGTCACCGCCGAAAATTTTAAAATAGCCGGCACCGTCCAAAATAAAGATTCCCGCTTCCCCGACCTCCACGGTATCGGTTTCTTCTACCAAAAGAATATCCCCGCTGTGGTATTTTGGCTCCATACTGTTGCCGCTGATGCGCAACGCGTAGTCGGCATCTCCGGTTTTGGCGTTATCCGGGATGAGAATTTCATTGGATCCCACGCCGTCCAAAAAGACGCCTGTTCCGGCCGATACAGGAAGCTCGTACAGCACGACCGCACGTTTGCCGAATCCGTTTTGCTTATACATACTGTCGCTCCGCTCTTTCACGCTGGGCGCTGCATAATCGCTGACACGCGCACGTGCGCTTCGCGGAGTCTCGATAATCTTGGCGCGCCCCATGTCCTTCTCCGGTCGATACCCTTCTTCCAAAGCGCGCTCCGCTTCTTTATCCATCACGAGGGACACCATCTCCCTTCCGTGGTCATCCAGCTTTCGATAGTTTTCAATCATATGAATTTCACTTCCCGAAAGCTTATAGTTGTTATCGTTTTCCGGCTTTCCGCTCACGATATAATCCAGCGAACATCCCAGCGCATCGCAAATGGCGATAATATTGGAAAGCTTGGGCGAGTCGCTGATGCCCGCCATCATCTTGCTCAAGGTTCCCAGCGGAATCCCTGTCATTTCGGAGAGGCGCTCATTGGTAATTTTATTCAAGCTTTTCAATTGCTTGATACGATCAATGTAGGTAACATCCATTTTCCTTTTTCTTTCCTCCTTCACTAAAATCGGGGCACTTTTCTTTCATCGGAACTATTATATCACGAATTTTCCGTTTTGTAAAGGGTTTTTAAAAATATTATTTCTTTTTCGGCAAAAATATCTTGACATGATTCCGTTTTTGTGCTATAATTCAGCCATAGCAATCCAAATACGGAATTTTATTATGTTTTTCGAGTCCTTTATTGAAATTTTATTTCCGTTTTTGCTAAAAAGGAGAGTTTGAATATGAATGCATACTACAATAAGGAAAAAACGCAACAAAGCACTTCGGATGCCATCCGACGTTTATATTTAGAAAGGCTTTGTCAAAAGGATGCACGGCGTTCCGAAAGTGCCATAGCCGCTTCACGCGTCACTTGGGTTCTTTTTATGATTCTCAAATGCGTCGGTTCGTTGGTCTGTGTGATCGGATTTTTCACCATACTTGGGAAAATCGAAGCCGAGGCCATTTCCCCGTTCATGGGAATTGTCGCCACCTTAGCTATCGCTGCGCTTGAGTCGCTTTGCTTTCTTCCGATCAGCCAAAAGCCGAAAAAAGCAGTCCGCAAAGCCGATACCTACCTGCGGGAAGAAACTGCGGCAACGCAAGCGCAAAAGTAAAGGGAGCGCAAAAGCGACGGTCGCCGCACGCAATCGGGAACAAAACATCTCTAAGATATGAAAAAGCGATACCGGGCATGCCGGAATTTCGCGGAAAGCCACATCAAAAGGGAGCGTTAAAAAACGCAGAATGCGTTTTTTAACGCTCCCTATGACGTTGTTCTCGGCACGTCAAAAAAAGCAAAAGACCAAACATGGGAGGCAAAGCCGACCAATCCTCGCTAAAAAGGCCGGGAGCCCGACCGAAATTTTTGAGGGGCTGTTAAAAACATAATGTTTTTAACAGCCCCTTCGTTTGGAAGCCTTATGCTTCAAGCAACTCAGTTACCCGTTGCTTCCAAATATTTTTCGTAGTTTTTCTGTTTTGTCTTTGTAAAGATTCGATTGTTAAAGAAGGAGTTCTTCGTACCGGAAAGCTCTTTACTGATCAAGTAAGCGTCCTGATTGAACACGATCGGAATGATGGGCATTTCATCCATCAAAATTCTTTCCGCCTCATGCAAAATCACATCACGGGCTGCATCATTCTTTTCGGCAAAAGCGGCTTCAATCTTTTCATTGTAAGCGGCGCTCTTGAAGCCTGTCAGGTTGCCTTTGATGGTGTAAAGGTAGTTTCCTTCTTCGTCCTTTTCCATCATATCAATGGAATTGCCGGCAAACTCGGTGGCAAACGGAGCCAAAGACGAGAACGCATTGGCCGAGTTGGCAACGAAGTCAACCAACGTAGCCTGATAATTTTCCGCGAACAATTTTTCGTTGATAATATCGTCCTTAATATCGGTGGAAACTTCGTTGGTCGATCCGACATGGATATTGGTAATCGGCTCCACTTTCATCAAAAGCACCTTGAATCCGAGCGATTCCCATGCTTTTTGCAGCTCCTCGCCGATAGCGCAGTGCACTTCGTCCTCTGCGCGCACAGACAGCTGGAACTCATAGTCCGAAGGCGTAATGCCGGACTTCTGCAAAAGTGCTGCGGCTTCCGCCTGATTGGGTTCGGTAGCAAGAATGCCGCCGCCGACCTGACGGAAATCCTTTTTAGCGTTACTGCCTTCCATTAAGCCGTAAGGGATCAACGCTGTAGCGGCCTTGGCATAAACGACCTTATTTGCAATGGCGTTACGGTCAATCACCAAGGACAGTGCTTTCCGCACATTGGCATCTGCGAAGATCTGCTTGCCCGAAGGAACGTCCACCGTGGTATAGTTTACGCGATCCGCGCCGGAGCCTTCTCGGATGGTATAGCGATACTCCACGTAACGCGTTTCCTTGAGCACGTCGCCTTCTTCCACGATATACGACTTTGTTTTTTCTGTATCAATCGTATAATCCTTCAAATCCTTCTCTACGATTTCCTCATAGGGGCGATTCGGATGAAGTCGGTCATACTGCTCCTGCGACATGTAATTGTAATAAGTATAATATTTGGCGTAGGTTGTAACAATCTTGGCCTTGCCGGTCGCCTCGTCCGTCGTTTCCGAAACCTTCGGCTCCGGCTCCTCATCCAATGTTCTTACATGCTTTCCTACATAAGCTTTTTCATTGAGGTAAACGGAAGCGGTAGACATAGCGTCCGTCACCTTTGCCTTCACCTGACCGCGCAGAGAAAGTGCAATATCGCCCAGATAGAAGATCTCGCCTCTCTGGAACATTTCATACTGCTCCTCGGCCGATTTGGTAAAGTCAACCACCAGCTTGTAGGGACGAACGGTTTTATCCACCTTATCGTCCTTTTGACGGAAGTAGTAGGGGTTGCGCTCCAATGTCAAGCTCTTATTATCCTCTGCATAGGACACTTTACGAAGCATAAAGGGGCCGCTGCAGGACATGGTACCGGGTTTTTTCGCCCAGTCGCCGTCATTGATCGAAACAATATCTTCACGCAGAGGCACCAAAGCGGGGCTGGCAAGATTCCGCAGGAACTGATCGTAGTTGGTAAATCCGTCCTCAAACGTGATTTCAACCTCCTGCTCGCCTACCGGATAAATGCCAATATCGTCCAAATAATACTCGCTCGTTGCATTTTTCACGGTGCGTGCGTTTTTCACATCGAACAGCAGGCATGCCGCCTCAAAATTGTTTTGCGGCTTCAAAAGGCGCTTGAACGTGTACACCACGTCATTGGCCGAAACATAGGTACCATCACTCCACGTTGCCTTCGGATCAATCACAATGTTCATGGAGTTTTTGGTTTTATCAATCGTATACGACTTGGCAAGCTCCTTTTCCACTTTGCCGTTTTCATTGATTTTGAAAAGGCCGGAGAAAAGCAGGCTTACCACTTTTTGAGCCGCATCGTTTTTAAACGAATAAGCCGGATCAAAGTCATAAACTTCCTGCGTCATGTACATGCGAATGATCGCACCCTTATCGTCTTCATTTTTCTTTGTTACGGTACAGGATGCCAGCGTAGCCACCGACATGACAGCACACAGCACCACGGCAACAATTCTTTTCAGCATGGTCGTGAAACCCTCCTTGGAATCTAAAAGCCGATGCCAACGCACACTTTTCCCTCCGTCGGGGACACGTGCGCAAGCGTCGGTGTAACGAATAGGATAATTTTATCACACTTTCGGAGAATAATCAATCAAATGTTTTGAACGGGCAGTATTTTTGGAAGAATCGTGCATTTTCCAACCGAAAATTGTGCAAATTATACATCAAAAAAGCTATTTTTCATGCGCATCCCATTCATTGTTAATTATATACTATAACACGTTAAAAATCAATAGGCACCAAAAGATTTTGATGTATATTCTGTTAACTTTCATATCCGGGGCGACTTCCGGGAAAAATAAAAGCAACGCTAAAAAAAGAAAGGACAAGTCGCATGAATGGTTTTTCCCGAACCGATCTTGCCAGCGAGGCAATTCTGCATGATTCGATGGAGGGCGTGCGTCAAAAAGTCACGGCCTTTTCCAAGGGGCGAAGTGAGACGGTAGACATCCAAACCGAGGAGGCCGCCCGCCGTCTCGGCAAAAAACAGGGGCGCTACGTCACGTTCTTTACCGACGAGATGTGGCATTTGAACGACGATGAAATTGACGCTTTAAGCACCGAAATCGGCAAAGAACTCCGCCATATGATCCTGAAAAGCTGTCACAAAACCGCCCTTCCCCGCACGCTGTCAGTGCTGATCGCCGGCCTTGGGAATCCGCATCTCACCGCCGATGCCATCGGCCCCGAAACGATCCAAAGGCTCACGGTAACGCGCCACATCCGCGCGTACGACGAGGGACTGTTCCGCACCCTGAGCCTTTGTAGCATTGCCGCCATCTGCCCCGGCGTTCTCGGCACGACAGGAATTGAAAGTGCCGAGATGCTTCACGCCATCACCGAAAAAACGCGCCCGGATGTGCTGATTGCCGTGGACGCCTTGGCGGCGCGCTCGGTAGAGCGCTTGGCCAGCACCGTACAGATTGCCGACAGCGGCATTGCGCCGGGGGCAGGCATCGGGAATTTCCGGGACGAGCTGAGCGCCGATTCACTGGGGCTTCCCGTCATTGCCATGGGGGTTCCCACGGTGGTCGATTCCTGCGCCATGGTGCTGGACGCGTTGACAGTGGCCGGTATTGCGCCGATTCCCGTGGAGCTGGAGGCTTCCTTGCAAAAAGGAAAGCATTTTTTTGTCACGCCCAAGGAAAGCGACGTCATCACGGAGAAGGTGGCCATGCTTCTCGCACGCTCTATCATGACAGCCCTTCGCATATCCGAAGCCTCTCGCGCATAAAATCATTTATATCAACGCAATCGACGAGGAGGGCTTGCCGTATGAACGAAGAAGAAAAGAAAAAAACCTTGCAGCAACCAAGCGAGGAGGCTCCCAAGACAAACAGCGAAGGGGCGGAAGCAGGTGCGGAGGAGGTCAACACGTTTGACGCACCGCCGCTCTTTGCCAAAAGGGCCGGCGCCAAAAAAGCGCGTGCCGGGCAAAGCCGTTTTTTTCCGTCGCTTAGTTCCTTTCTTGCCATTTGCTTATTACTTTTGACCGTTTTGTTTTCCGCATCGGATTTTTTAAGAGTTCTCTTATCCGACAGCAACCTGCAAGACACTCTCACGAAAAAAATTTTCGGAAAGTCGTCCTCCGGCCAAAGCGAAAGCTATCTTTCGATGATTCTTCACCAAATCTTTCTGGAAATACCGGGCGCATCCTCATCCAAGGGAACGGAAAGCTCCGTCCCCTCCGCCCTTCCCCCAAAGCCCACCTCGGCTCCGCCAAAGCCGTCGGAAGCATCGCCTTCACAAACTCTCACTCCCTCGGCTTCGCCGCAAGGAAGCCCTTTATTTCCGTCTCCTACCGCCTCTCCCGACTTACATCCGGGCGTCAAGCGCTACCCGATTTTGCCGGTAGACATGAGCCTGTTGTCGCACGGCAAAAATTTCATCTATAACGACACCAAGCTTTCCCCCGACATTGCCGCCCTATCCGCGCGCCGGCTTGCTTGGGACTATCAAAGCGACGTCCCCTTGGTACTGATTCTACATACACACGGAAGTGAGGCGTTTATGCCGGAGGGTGCCTCGGATTATGCGGACGAGGGCGAAATAGCACGCTCCTACAAAAGCGAAGAAAATATGATTGCGGTCGGGCGCGTTTTTGCACAGACCTTACAGGCGCGCGGCATTGGCGTAATCCACTGCGAAATTGCGCATGACACAGAATCTTACCGGGAATCCTATGCCCGCTCGGCGGAAACCATCCGACGGTATCTGGAGGCTTACCCCACGATTCGCTATGTGCTGGATCTTCACAGGGATTCTTTGATGCAGGCAGACGGCGGATTGATCCGCGCCGTCACTTCGGTGGACGGCGATTCCTGCGCGCAGGTCATGGCGGTTGTCGGAAGCGGCTTTGACGGTTGGGAGGACAACATGGTTTTGGCGCTTCAACTGCGGGAAAAGCTCAACGGCACCTACAAAAATCTCGGCCGTCCGGTTTGCCTGCGGACATCGCTGTACAACCAAAATCTGGCTCCGCACGCGTTGCTTCTCGAAATCGGAACCAGCGGAAACTCCTTGTCCGAAGCCAAAAAAGCGGCGGTTTTAACCGCCGAGGCTTTGGCCGATATTATCAAAGGCATCTGATGGTTTGCAATTCTTTCGCATCCTACCGCAAAAAATGCGGGCACAGCGCCCTCGCGGCGGCTTTGATCTCGGCGGCGTTTTGCTACCAAGCGAGAACCAAAACACAGGGCAAAATCGGCCAAAAGCGCATGAAAAAAGCCGGGACGCCACCCGGCATGCTTGAAGGGCTGTTGAAACCCCTTGGGGGGTTCAACAGCCCTTTTTGCTGTATGAATTGATACTTGGACTTACTTTGGGAAATCAGTCAACCAACTTGATGATGGCCATTTCCGCTGCATCGCCTCTACGCGGGCCAAGCTTGTAAATCTGTGTATATCCACCGTTTCGTGTCTCATATTTGGGAGCAATTTCAGCAAAGAGCTTGGTAACTACATCCTCTTTGGTAATATATGCGAGCGCGGCGCGGCGGCTGGCAAGGGTGTTTGTCTTGCCAAGCGTAATCATTTTTTCAGCCACTGCGCGAACTTCCTTGGCTCTGGTGAGCGTTGTCTCCACCTGGCCGTTCTCAAGCAGCAGCGTGACCATGCCGCGAAGCATAGAAATTCTATGAGCGGTCGGTCTGCCGAGTTTTCTTGTACCGGGCATTGTTTATCCCTCCTTCTGTTGTTATGCAATATTCGCGTTATAATCTGCAAATTCCGGAATTTCTCTTATTCGGATTCTTAAGCTTTCGTCTTATTCCTCTTCCTTTTTCAGTTCAAGGCCGAGCGAGTGAAGCTTCTGAATCACTTCTTCCAGCGATTTCTTACCGAGGTTGCGGACTTTGATCATATCCTCCTCGGTTCTGTTCGTCAAATCTTCGACTGTATCAATGCCGGCGCGCTTCAAGCAGTTGAAGCTACGAACCGACATGTCAAGTTCCTCAATGGTCATCTCAAGAACTTTTTCTTTAATCGTTTCTTCTCTCTCAACCATGATTTCTGCCTTCTTTGCTTCATCAGACAAATCCACAAACAAGTTGAGATGCTCGTTGAGAATCTTGGCTCCGAGGGAAATCGCTTCTTTTCCAGAGATTGTTCCGTTGGTCAATACTTCAAGCGTCAGTTTATCGTAGTCGGACACATTTCCCACACGGGTGCTCTCTACCGAATAGCTCACCTTATACACAGGGGTATAAATCGAATCCGTGTAGATCGTTCCGAGCGGAGCGGGTGTCCCTGCCATTTGCTGGAGGTGTATCTGCTTGTTTCGCTCCTGCGAAACATATCCGCGACCATGCTCAAACGTCAACTCCATATAGAATCTTTCATTTTCCGCTACCGTGGCAATGTGATGATTCGGATTCAATATTTCAATATCGGAATCCTGCTTAATGTCGCCGGCGCAAACGTCCTTTTCGCCGGTAATATCAATAATCACAGTTTTAGGCGCGTTGCAATGCAGCTTGGCGATGATTCCCTTAACATTCAGAACGATCTCCGTAACGTCTTCTCTGACACCGGGAATCGTGGAAAATTCATGGAGAACGCCGTCAAACTTGATGCTTGTCACAGCGACGCCGGGAAGCGAGCTGAGCAAAATTCTGCGGAGTGAGTTACCGAGTGTAATACCGTAGCCTCTTTCCAAAGGCTCTACTATAAACTTTCCGGAAGTTCCGTCTTCACTTAGATTTACAGTGGTTATATTAGGCTTCTCTATCTCAATCATTCCAAATAATCCTCCTCTATTATTCTTCTTGTGTTATTCGCACTTGATAATCGGGATACGATAATAATGCTGGCGGGAAAGAGTTTCACACACGATACGCTTACGCCGCCCTCATCATTATTACTTGGAATAAAGTTCGACGATAAGCTGTTCCTCGAACGGATAATCGATGTCCTCTCTTTCGGGGAGCGCTACGACTTTCGCAGCAAAGTTTGCCTTGTCAACTTCAAGCCACTTGGGGCTGATCTTGGATTCCAGCGCCTCGCCCAGTGCTTTGCACTTTGCGGACTTCTTGAATCTCTCGGTGACAGCGATCTCATCGCCGGCACGAACCAAAACGGAAGGAATGTTCACCTTTTTGCCGTTTACGGTAAAGTGACCGTGCAGAACCAGCTGACGTGCTTCCTTGCGGCTGCTGGCCATGCCCATTCTGTAAACCACGTTGTCAAGACGACGCTCCAGCAGCTTGAGCAGGTTTTCACCTGTCATTCCCTGCTGACGGTTGGCTTCTTCATAATAGTTTACAAACTGCTTCTCCAGCACACCGTAATATCTTCTCGTGGACTGCTTCTCACGAGTTTGCTTGCCGTATTCTTTCAATTTCTTTGTTGCAGCGCCATGCTGACCGGGAGCGGTGCTTCTGCGGTCGAGGGCGCACTTACCGGATACGCAACGGTCACCTTTGAGATAAAGCTTCTTGCCTTCTCTGCGGCACAGTCTGCATACCGGGCCGGTATATCTTGCCATAATTTATTGTACCTCCGTTATTATTTGACAGGCTCAGATCAAACGCGTCTGCGCTTAGGCGGTCTGCATCCGTTGTGCGGAACAGGCGTTACATCGCGGATCAATGTGATCTGAAGTCCTACAGTTTCAAGGGCACGGATTGCCGACTCACGTCCCGATCCGGGGCCTCTTACATAAACCTCAACGCTCTTCAGGCCGTGGTCGATTGCAGCCTTGGCTGCTGTCTCTGCGGCGGATTGAGCGGCAAAGGGCGTAGACTTTCTCGATCCCTTAAAGCCAAGCTCTCCGGCAGAGGCCCATGAAATCGCGTTTCCGGCCGTATCCGTGATGGTTACGATAGTGTTATTGAAAGTTGCACGAATATGAACTGTGCCTTTTTCAATATTTTTGCGTTCGCGGCGTCTTTTGACGACCTTCTTTGCAGCAACTTTTGCCATCTTTCATGCCACTCCTTTATTTCTTCTTGTTTGCGATGGTCTTTGCGGGACCTTTTCTTGTTCTCGCGTTGGTCTTTGTTCTCTGTCCTCTGACAGGAAGACCTTTTCTATGCCGAATTCCGCGATAGCAGTTGATCTCCACCAATCTCTTAATGTTGAGAGCAACGTCACGGCGAAGGTCACCTTCCACATGGTAGGATGCCTCGATTTCGTCACGGAGCTTGGCAACTTCGGCTTCTGTCAGATCTTTCGCACGGGTATCAGGATTGATACCGGTTTTTGCGAGGATATCGTTTGCGCTCTTGCGGCCGATACCGTAAATATAGGTAAGGGCGATCTCTACGCGCTTGTTGTTGGGTATATCAACACCAGCTATACGAGCCATTTTGTTATTTCACCTCTCTGTTTGGTTTTGTTGTTGTGTCTGCTTTCTGCTTCTTGCAAGCGGGAATCAGCCCTGTCTCTGCTTGTGCTTCGGGTTCTCGCAGATTTTCTTTACGGATGGCTTTACCTTCATTGTAATAACACCATACCTTTCTTTAAGATTTATAACTGCTTTGCAGGATTATTTGGCACGCCAGGTGATCCGGCCCTTTGTAAGATCGTAAACCGAAACCTCTACAGTAACCTTGTCACCGGGCAGTATTCTGATATAATTCATACGGAGTTTTCCGGAAATGTGCGCATTTACCACATGTCCATTGGGAAGCTCCACTTTGAAGTTGGCGTTGGGCAATGCCTCAATCACCTTGCCTTCATATTCGATAACATCATCTTTCGGCAGAAAAATCCCTCCTATCCAATTTTATCTGGGAAAAAAAGTTTTCTCGCTCGACTTCCGTCAAGAGGAGCAGGCCGTTGTCCGTGAGTGCGACGGTATTCTCGTAATGCGCCGACAACTTGCGATCCTTGGTTTTCACCGTCCAGCCGTCTGCCATTTCTTCGACATCGCACACACCTGCATTCACCATCGGTTCGATGGCAATGGTCATACCACTGCAAAGCCGGATGCCGCGCCCGGCCGTCCCGTAATTCGGAACATCCGGAGCTTCGTGCAATTCCCGCCCGACGCCGTGGCCTACATATCTTTTTACTGTACTGAAGCCGTAGCTTTTTACAAGCGTATCAATGGCATTTCCGACATCGCCGAGACGATTTCCGGGCTTCACAGCCGCAATGCCCGCATAAAAGCTCTCCTCTGTCGCTTGGATCAGAGCAAGTGCTTCTTCGCTGACACGTCCAACCGGGTACGTCCTTGCGCTGTCGCCGTGATACCCTTTGTAAAAGGCGCCCACGTCGATCTTCACAATATCGCCTTCACGCAGGATCCTTTTTTTGGAAGGGATCCCGTGAATGACTTCATCATTGAGACTGATACAAGCGCTTCCGGGGAAGCCCGCATAGCCGAGGAAGGAAGGCTTGGCACCGGCATGCTCGATATAATTTCTTATAATCGTATCCAATTCCTTGGTGCTGATTCCTTCCTTGACATGCTCCCGTGCGGCGAGCAATGCCTCGGCTGTAATACGTCCGGCTTCTTTCATCGCTTTGATCTGGTCTGAGTTTTTCAGTTGAATCATTAATGCTCGACCTTCTTCAATGCCTGAAAAGTCAGCGCCGTTGTATCTTCGACACGCTCCTGACCGATAATTTCCGTCAGAAGTCCTTTTTTAGCATAAAAATCTTTTAAGGGTTCTGTTTGCTGATGATAGGTAGCAAGTCTGGCCTTCACTGTTTCGGGCGAATCGTCCTTGCGAATGATAAGATCCGCATCACAGTTGTCGCAAACGCCATCCTGCTGGGTGGGTTTGAACATGGTGTGGAAGGATGCTCCGCAAGCGGGGCACACGCGGCGTCCGCTCATTCTCTCGACGATTGTTTCATCCGGCACCTCAATGCTCAGCACCAAGTCGATTTTCACGCCCATAGCCTCAAGCGCTTCGGCTTGAGGAATAGAGCGCGGAAATCCGTCCAAAACAAAACCGTTTTTGCATACATCGGATTTCAGAAAATCTCTCACAATTCCAATCACCACTTCATCGGGGACGAGCTGGCCGGCATCCATAAAAGCTTTTGCCTTGTTGCCGAGTTCCGTTCCGTCCGCGATGGCGCTGCGGAGAATCCCGCCGGTTGAAATTGTAGGAATATCATATTTTGCCGAAATCTTTTCGGCCTGGGTTCCTTTGCCCGCTCCGGGGGCCCCTAACAATATCAGGTTCATAGCTTTCCTCCGTTATGGATTTGAGTTATCAATCAAGGAATCCCTTATAGTTACGCATTGTCAACTGTGCTTCGATCTCATGCACGGTTTCAAGAGCGACACCGATTACGATCAGAATCGAGGTTCCGCCGAAAGCAAGCATCGAGATTCCCTGGATGTTCCAATTCAAATAACCGGCAATGATAGCCACGATCATCGGGAAGCAGGAAATGAAGCAAAGGAAGATCGATCCGATTGCCGTAACTCTATTAAGAATCTTCTTAATATAGTCCACCATCGGTTTTCCGGGGCGGATACCGGGGATGGAACCGCCGTTATCCTTGATGTTGTTGGCCACTTCTACAGGGTTGAAGGAAATCATAATGTAGAAGTAAGAGAACGCAACAATCAAAATCAAGTTGACAAGTACATACGTCCAGGAAGTGTAGCCGAAGAAATTGGCAATCCAGCTGTTCTTTGCAGCGCTCGAAGAAGCGTTCGCGTTAATAAATCCGATAATCGTTCCGGGCAGTGTAGCGATCGAGCTGGCAAAGATGATCGGCATAACACCGGTCATATTGACCTTCAGGGGCAGGTTGGTGCCCTGGCCGCCGTACATTTTACGTCCGACTACTCTCTTGGCATACTGAATCGGGATTCTTCTTTCGGAATTGGTCACGCAAACAATCAGCGCCACAATTGCAACAATTACAGCGATGCAGACGATAGCAAGGATCAAGCCCCAGAAGCTAAAGCCGTTGAAGCCGCCGTTCTTGAAGATCAGCGTCCAAATCGAGCCGGCCAACTGCGGGATACGAGCTACGATGTTTGCAAAAAGGATGATCGAAACACCGTTTCCGATGCCGTAATCATTGATTTTTTCCGCCATCCACATGATAATGGCGGCGCCTGCACAGTAGCAGCCGACGATTACACCGAAGGTGAACCAATCCGAAGCACTCTTACCGCTCCAAGGCCAGCCTCTGAAAAGAGCCGTATAGCCGATAGCGGTAATCAATGCGAGCGCAACCGTGACATAGCGAGTAATAGAATTGATCTTTTTTCTGCCTTCTTCCCCGGTCTTGGAAAGTCTTTCAAGTGCGGGAATTGCGATGGTCAGAAGTTGCATAACGATAGAAGCGGTGATATACGGAGACACGGAAAGAGCAAAGAATGTTCCTTTTCCGAAAGCCTCACCATTCATAACCGTCAGCCAGCCTAACAATGTGTTACCATAAGCATTGAAAGTATTCACTGCGGCATCGGCTACATACGGAACAGGGATATTTGCACCTAAGCGGTACAGAACAACGATAAGCAATGTGAAGAGAAGCTTAAATTTAAGCTCCGGAACCTTCCAAGCATTTTTTAACGTTTTGAACATCCTTATTCCACCTCTGTCTTTCCACCTGCTGCTTCAATCTTTTCCTTCGCGGTAGCTGAAAAGACGGCCGCTTTCACAGTTAATTTTTTGGTGAGCTCTCCGTTGCCGAGAACCTTAAGACCATCAAGGCTCTTGCGAATCACTCTATCAGCGAGAAGTGTATTGACGTCTACAATAGCGCCGTCCTCATATCTGTTGAGTTCCTCAACATTTACGATGGCATAGTTGACGGCAAATTTGTTATGAAAGCCTCTCTTAGGGAGCTTTCTGTAAAGCGGAAGCTGACCGCCTTCAAATCCAGGTCTTACACCGCCGCCGGAGCGAGCGTTCTGACCTTTATGACCTTTACCTGCTGTTTTACCGTTTCCGGATCCAACGCCTCTGCCTTTGCGGAAAGCGGCCTTTGCAGATCCTTCTGCCGGCGAAAGTTCATGAAGTTTCATTACCTTTCCTCCTTTATGCGTTTTCCACCTTAACCAGATGCGACAGGACTTTGACTTTCCCTGCCAAAACGGCATCATCGTTATGAACGATGCTGTCGCCTACCTTGTTAAGGCCCAGTGATTTTGCCGTTGCCTTTTGATTGGGCTTGCAGCCGATCAGGCTCTTGATAAGTGTTACTTTTTTCATTTGCTTGACCTCCTTATCAGCCCTTAATCTGCTCTACACTGATAGAGCGCGTCTTGGCAACTTCTTCCGCAGTACGAAGCTCCTTCAAGCCTTCCAGCGTTGCTTTGACAACATTGGTCGGATTGTTGGAACGCAGGCATTTAGCTCTGATGTTTTTAATACCGGCAAGATCAAGTACAATTCTCACCTTGTCGCCCGCAATGATACCGGTACCGGGGGCAGCAGGCTTCAGAAGAACCTTACCTGCGCCGAACACGCCGATAACTTCATGCGGAATTGTGGATCCCTTCAAGGATACCTCAATCATATTTTTCTTTGCATCTTCAATTCCCTTGCGAATCGCTTCCGGAACTTCCGCTGCTTTCCCAAGTCCATAACCGACGTGGCCATTGCCATCACCGACTACCATCAATGCAGCAAATCTTGCAATACGTCCGCCTTTGACTGTCTTGGAAACACGGTTCAGTGCGACCAGCTGTTCCTGAAGATCCAGCTCGGCCGGGTTGAATTTTTGTGTCATGATTTTCCTCCTGAAATTTGTTCAATATTCTTTGAACAGTGTACAAACCGGTTGTTTGACAAATGTTCCTTAGAACTTCAGGCCGCCCTCACGAGCGCCTGCTGCCAATTCCGATACACGTCCGTGATAAAGATAGCCGCCGCGGTCGAATACGACTTCGGTGATACCCTTTGCCATTGCTTTTTCCGCAATGGTCTTACCTACGATTTTAGCAGCCGCCTTGTTGCTGCCAATGCCTTCAAAACC
This sequence comes from uncultured Eubacteriales bacterium, assembly GCA_934462825.1. GTDB lineage: Bacteria > Bacillota > Clostridia > Oscillospirales > CAG-272 > CAKSIP01. Next base: position 77,164 of record CAKSIP010000001.1, read on the forward strand.
CTTTTCCTGGGTTGAAGCGGAAACCAATGTTACGCCCGCAACGTCGTCAATGATCTGTGCAGAAATATGTGCATTGGAACGATATACAGCCAAACGCGGGCGAGCCGCTGTGCCGGATATCTTAGCTCTGACTCTCTTGTGTCTCTTGAGACGGGCGAGATTGCTGTCTTTTCTTGATACCATCTGTGTCCACTCCTTTCATTATTTACCGGTTTTGCCGGCCTTACGGCGGATTCTCTCGTTTTCATACTTGACACCCTTGCCGTGATACGGTTCAGGCGGTCTTTTGCTTCTGATAACAGCCGCCACCTGGCCGACTGCCTGTTTGTCGATACCCTTTACAATGATCGATGTGGGCGTGGGAACATCAAAGGTAATTCCGTTGCCTTCTTCAACGTAAATGGCATGGCTATGACCGAGGTTAAGAACGAGCTTGGTTCCCTGCTTAGCGGCTTTGTAACCTACGCCCACGATTTCAAGGTTCTTCTTGTAACCATGCGCAACGCCCTCTACCATATTGTGAAGCAGGGCGCGGGTAAGGCCGTGTACGCTTCTGTCCTCTTTCTCGTCAGTCGGACGGGTAACAAGAAGCTCGTTGCCCTCCTCCTTGATCGTCATACGGAGGTTGAACTTCTGTGTAAGGGTTCCGCAGGGGCCTTTGACAGTAACGACGTTTCCATCTGCGATGGTTACGGTTACGCCGGCAGGGATCACTACGGGCATTCTACCGATTCTTGACATATTCTTTACCTCCCGCTTCTTACCAAACAAACGCAAGGACTTCGCCGCCGACCTTCAGCTGACGAGCCTTCTTGTCTGTCATGATACCTTTTGATGTGGAAACGATCGCAATTCCAAGACCGTTCATAACCTTGGGCATATCCTCGAAGCCTGCATAAATACGAAGACCGGGCTTAGACACTCTGCGAATCCCGCGAAGAACCTTCTGCTTACCTGCTTCATACTTAAGAGTAACACGGATGGTGCCCTGCTTGCCGTCCTCAATGATCTGATAGCTCTTTACATAGCCTTCTTCCACGAGAATATCAGCAATTGCTTTTTTCATATTGGATGCCGGAATGTCCACGGTTGCATGCTTTGCATCGTTTGCATTTCTGATTCGTGTGAGCATATCGGCAATTACATCTGACATTTGCATATTATTTTCCTCCTTATGCAAGTTAAATCATCTTGCTGCCGTGTCGTTGCACGGCGGCGTTATCGGTGGTTAAATCCAACGGCCAAATCAACGGGCCCGATTAATTTCCTTCCGATAATTGGGGATTACGTAAATTACCAGGAAGCCTTCTTTACGCCCGGAATCTCGCCCTTATAGGCAAGGTTACGGAAGCAAATACGGCAGATACCGAACTTACGAAGGTAAGCATGAGGGCGTCCGCAGATTTTGCATCTGTTGTATCTCCGGCTGGAGAACTTGGGATCTCTCTGCTGCTTGAGAATCATCGATTTCTTTGCCATCTTTGTTTATCCTCCTGATTATTTGGCAAAGGGAGCGCCCATCAAAGTCAGGAGCTCTTTTGCCTCGTCGTCGGTTCTTGCTGTGGTTACGAATGCGATATCCATACCGCGAATCTTTTCCACCTTGTCGTACTCAATTTCAGGGAATATCAACTGTTCCTTGAGGCCGAGGGAGTAGTTACCTCTGCCGTCGAAAGCATTGGGGTTGATACCCTTGAAGTCACGTACTCTGGGGAGAGCGAAATTGAAAAGTCTGTCAACAAACTCATACATCTTTTCGCCTCTGAGCGTAACCTTTACACCGATCTTCATTCCCTCACGGAGCTTGAAGTTTGCCACCGACTTCTTTGCGTAAGTCGGAACAGCCTTCTGTCCGGAGATCAGGGTTACATCGTTGATAACGGTATCAATTGCCTTGGAGTTTTCTTTTGCATCACCCACGCCGACGTTGATAACGATTTTGTCGAGCTTGGGGATTTGCATGGGACTCTTGTACTCAAATTTCTTCATGAGGGCAGGAGCAACTTCATTTACATAAAGGTCTTTAATTCTTGACATTTCTTTTCTCCTCCTCAATCGAATTTATATCCGCAGTTTTTGCCGGAGCATACGCGGACTTTCTTGCCATCCACAACTTCAACGTGGGTTCTTACGCCCTTCTTGCAGTTGGGGCAGTAGAGCGCAACCTTGGAAGCATAGATGGCACCCTCGGTGTCAACAATGCTGCTGGTGTCGCCCTGCTTGCGGGCTTTAACATGTTTGTGAACGATATGAACGTCTTTTACGATAACTTTGCCTTCCTTGGGCGAGGTAGCGATTACCTTTCCCTTGGTTTTCTTGTCATCGCCCGAAAGAACGATCACGGTATCGTCTGTTTTAATGTTCATCTTTGCCATTACGATACCCTCCAATCAAAGTACTTCGGGAGCCAAAGAGAGGATCTTCAGATAATCCTTCTCACGAAGCTCTCTCGCCACAGGGCCAAATATACGTGTGCCCCTCGGCGTTTTGTCATCTCTAATGATTACCGCGGAGTTTTCGTCGAACTTGATGTAAGAGCCGTCTGCACGGTGAATACCATGAACGCTTCTTACAATAACAGCCTTGACGACCTCGCCTTTTTTCACAACACCACCGGGAGCTGCCTTCTTGACGGAAGCAACGACCACGTCGCCGATATTGGCATATCTGCGACCGGTTCCGCCGAGAACGCGAATGCACAACAGCTCTTTAGCGCCGGTATTGTCGGCAACTTTCATTAATGTTTCTTGCTGTATCACTTGCGTTTCCTCCTAATTCAATACGATTTTTGACGTATTTACTGCGCAATCGCTTACTTCGCTTTTTCGATAATGGTGACAACACGCCATCTCTTTGTCTTGGACAGCGGGCGCGTCTCCATAATGCTTACGGTATCACCGATGCCGCACTCATTGTTCTCGTCGTGTGCGTGAACCTTCAATGTGCGCTTGATAATTTTTCCGTAGATCGGGTGTACCACGTTGTCCTTGATTGCCACAACCACGGTTTTATCCATCTTGTTGCTGACAACGATTCCGACTCTGGACTTTCTGATGCTTCTTTCTTCTGTCATGACTGTCCCTCCTTATGCGTTCTTCTGATGAAGAATGGTCATCACACGTGCGATATCCTTCTTGACGTCCGCAATTTTGTGAGGATTGTCAAGCTGATTGACCGCATGCTGGAAGCGGAGGTTAAAAAGCTCACTCTTAAGCTCCTTGAGCTTTGCGTTAAGCTCTTCGACAGTCAGCTGTCTGATTTCTTGTGCTTTCACTGGCTTATACCTCCTCGTTCTTAGCTACGAACTTGCATTTGATCGGCAACTTGTGCGAAGCAAGACGCATAGCTTCCTTTGCAATCTCGACGTCCACGCCGCCCATTTCAAACATAATCCGTCCCGGCTTTACGACCGCTACCCAATATTCGGGTGAACCTTTACCGGAACCCATTCGAGTTTCCGCCGGTTTCTCAGTAATCGGTTTGTCAGGGAAGATTTTAATCCATACTTTTCCGCCACGCTTAATGTAACGTGTCATTGCAATACGGGCAGCCTCGATCTGGTTGCTGGTAATCCATGCCGGCTCCAAAGCCACCAATCCGTACTCGCCATAAGCAATCGTATTGCCGCGGGTTGCTTTTCCTTTAAGTCTGCCGCGCTGAACACGACGGTACTTAACTCTCTTAGGCATTAACATTTTTTCTGCCTCCTTCTCTCGGAGCTCTTTCGCCGGTGCGTCCGCCGTTGTCGCGTCTTGCGCCACCGTTTCTGCGATCACCGAAGCCTCTGCCGCGGTTATCTCTACGGTCGCCGGTGCGACGATCTCTGTTGTCGCGCGGGGCACTTGCGTTAGGTCTGTTCACCTCGGAAAGGATCTCGCCTTTGTAAATCCATACTTTTACGCCGATCTTACCGTAAGTGGTATTTGCTTCCCAAAAGCCGTAATCAATATCGGCTCTCAAAGTTTGCAGCGGGATAGTTCCTTCGTGGTAGTGCTCGGTTCTTGCGATTTCGGCACCGCCAAGACGGCCGCCGCAGGAAATCTTGATTCCCTTTGCGCCAAGTCTCATTGTGTTGCGGATCGCCATTTTCATAGCACGACGGAAGGCAACGCGGCGCTCCAGCTGCGATGCGATGTTTTCGGCAACGAGCTGTGCGTCAAGATCGGGCTGTCTTACCTCTACTACATTGAGAGATACAGGCATTTTGACCATCTTTTCGAGTTCGTTCTTGTATTTTTCAATTTCCGAGCCGCCACGGCCGATAACCATACCCGGCTTTGCGCAATGAATAAATACTCTGACTCTGTGGCTGTCGCGCTCGATTTCAATTTTCGGAACGCCGGCATCCTGCAAAGATTTCTTCAGATATTTTCTGATGTTGTAGTCGGAAACAAGCGTATCTCCGAACACTTCATCCTTTGCGAACCATCTGGAATCCCAGTTCTTAATTACACCCACGCGAAGACCGTGGGGATTCACTTTTTGACCCATTTCTGCTTACCTCCTTCTCTCAGTCTCTTTCCTTAACGACAATCGTTACATGCGACGTTCTCTTAAGGATTCTGTCTGCGCTTCCCTTAGCTCTTGCCATGATTCTCTTGAGCGTAGGGCCGGGGCACACAAAGCACTCGGAGACATAGAGCTTGGAAACGTCCATATTGAAATTGTTTTCTGCGTTTGCAATTGCGCTTCCCAGCAGCTTGATCAGATACTCGGATGCACTCTTAGGAGTGTGTTTCAGTATTGCCATCGCAACACCCACGTCCTTGCCTCGGATGAGGTCGAGTACGATCTTGACCTTGCGCGGGGAAATTCTTGCATATTTAAGATGTGCTTTTGCTTCCATTATAAACTGCCTCCCTTTGCTTACTTCGCGGTGTTGGATGTTTTCGATCCGGAATGTCCTCTGAAAAGACGGGTAGGTGCAAACTCGCCGAGCTTATGACCGACCATATCTTCCGTCACATAAACCGGGATGTGCTTTCTTCCATCGTGAACTGCGATTGTATGACCAACGAATTCCGGGAATATGGTAGATGCACGCGACCATGTTTTAAGAACCTTTTTCTCGTTCTTCTCATTCATAGCACAAATTCTGTTGTAGAGTTTTTCTTCAACATACGGTGCTTTTTTAAGGCTTCTGCTCATTTATATTCCCTCCTTATTTAGCGTTTCTGCGTTTTACGATGAACTTATTCGTGCGAGCCTTCTTGTTTCTCGTCTTATATCCGAGAGCAGGCTTGCCCCATGGAGTAACCGGCGAGGGATGTCCGACAGGGGACTTACCTTCACCACCACCATGCGGGTGATCGCAGGGGTTCATAACGGAACCGCGAACTGTGGGGCGGATGCCCTTGTGTCTGGTCTTACCGGCCTTACCGAGCTTGACGGTTTCATGCTCGATGTTGCCGACCTGACCGATCGTAGCCTTGCAATCAAGGCGAACGATTCTCACTTCGCCGGAGGGAAGTCTTACCTGAGCGATCCCGTTTTCCTTGGAAATCAGCTGTGCGGCAACGCCTGCGCTGCGAACGAGCTGAGCGCCCTTACCGGGATACAACTCAATGTTGTGAACGAAAGTACCGACCGGGATGTTGGCGATGGGCAACGTGTTGCCGGGCTTAATATCCGCATCTACGCCGGACATAACCGTGTCGCCGTCTTTCAATCCGACAGGAGCGATGATGTAGCTCTTGTCGCCCTTTTCGTTCTCAAGCAGTGCGATATAGGAGGTTCTGTTCGGATCGTACTCCACGCCGATGACCTTAGCGGTATCGTCTGCACGCTTGAAATCGATAATTCTGTATTTCTGTTTGTTTCCGCCGCCCTTATGACGAACCGTGATTTTACCGTAGCTGTTGCGTCCGGCGTTTTTCTTCTTGATCACGATCAAGCTCTTTTCGGGAGTGAACTTTGTCACTTCATCGAAAGAGGGTGCTGTCATATTTCTTCTTGACGGTGTTATAGGTTTGTACTTTGTAGGCATTTCTATTTCCTCCTACTCTTAGTTAAGGCCTTCAAAGAACTCGATGGCCTTGGAATCTGCTTTCAGAGTAACGATTGCTTTCTTCCATGCTGCCGTGTAACCACTGTGCACGCCGAGTCTCTTGGGCTTTCTCTTCATGTTGACGGTATTCACGTCAAGAACCTTAACGCCGAACATAGCCTCAACCGCCTTGGCGATCTCGGGCTTTGTAGCGTTCTTCATCACCTTGAATACGTACTTTTTGCATCCGTTTTCCTGCTCCATCATATCCATGCTGGCTTCGGAAATTATGGGTTTAATGATGATATCCTGAATCATTTTCATTACGCATACACCTCCTCAAGCATTGCAACCGCCGATTTGGCTACGATAAACTTGTCTGCGTTAAGAATGTCGTACACATTGATGGTGTTGTACAGGGTGGTCTTGACGCCGGGAATGTTTGCGCAGCTCTTTACGACGAACACATTGACCTCAGGCAGAACCACGAGGGACTTCTTTGTTGCGCCGAGTGCATTCAGCATAGCAGCCATCGTCTTGGTGCTGAAGCTGTCGCACCGGATATCGTCCACCACGATCAGATCGCCTGCGGCAACCTTAGCGGAAAGTGCGCTGTAGAGAGCTACTCTCTTGGTCTTTTTGTTCAGATCGGTACGGTAGCTTCTGGGCTTCGGGCCAAGAGCGACACCACCGTGTGTCCACTGGGGCGAACGTGTAGAACCCTGACGTGCTCTACCGGTTCCCTTCTGTCTCCAGGGCTTCTTACCGCCGCCGGAAACCTCGGTGCGGGTAAGTGTGGATTGTGTACCCTGTCTTTGGTTCATCAGATAAGCTCTGACGGCTGCGTGGAGGACAGCACTGTTGACTGTTGCGCCGAAAATCTTTTCGGAGAGATCGATCGATCCCACTGCCTTTCCGGCCATATCAAATACTTGTACGTTAGGCATTGTAATTCCTCCTTCCGCTTATGCTTTGACCGAGTCGCGGATGAACACGATGCCGTCCTTGGCACCCGGAACGGCGCCCTTGATGGCGATCAGATTCTTTTCGCTGTCGATCTTTACTACTTTAAGATTGAGAACGGTAACGCGCTCGTTACCATATTGGCCTGCCATCTTCTTGTTCTTGAAGATTCTGGACGGGCTGGAGTTTGCGCCCATGGAACCGGGCTGACGGTGAACAGGGCCTACGCCGTGTGTCATTCTCAGCTTGTGGCAGCCCCATCTCTTAACAACGCCGGAATATCCGTGTCCCTTCGAGATACCGGTTACATCGACCTTGTCGCCTGCGGCGAAGGTTTCGACAGAAATAATATCGCCGGTATTGATTGCGGAGCAATCGTCAAGACGAAATTCCTTCAGGTGTTTCTTGGGAGCTACGCCTGCTTTTTCAAAATGACCTTTTTCAGGCTTGTTCAGGTGCTTTTCTTTAGCATCCATGAAGCCAAGCTGAACGGCGTCATAACCGTCATTTTCGGCCGTTTTCTTCTGTGCGACAACGCACGGGCCTGCTTCGATTACCGTTACCGGGATAACATTTCCGATTTCATCGAAAATCTGCGTCATACCGATTTTCTTACCGATAATACCCTTTTTCATTTTTCCTCCTGTGGTTATTGGTTGACGTTTGAAATTTCCCGTTCCTTTTTATGAATCCTAAGGAATCGGGTTGCGCCAACGTGACCTCAAAAGTGCCTTGCGGCATTTTGGGGATTCTGTTTTTTGCGGACTGTTTTTCATCCGCTCTTGCGTCAAAAGCGAAGCTTGCTTGATGAAAGCCGAATCTTTCGATTACAGCTTAACTTCGATCTCAACGCCTGCGGGAAGTTCCACGCTCATCAGAGCGTCAACGACCTGCTTTGTGGGTTTGAGAATGTCGATCAGTCTCTTGTGGGTTCTCAGTTCAAACTGCTCACGGCTGTCTTTGTACTTGTGAACGGCACGAAGAATGGTGATGATCTCCTTTTCCGTAGGGAGCGGGATCGGGCCGGAAACGGTTGCTCCGTTTCTCTTTGCCACATCAACGATCTTTTCCGCTGCTGTGTCGATCAAAGTGTGATCATAGCTTTTCAGTCTTACGCGGATCTTTTCCTTTACTGCCACTGTTTTTGCCTCCTTAATCAGATTTCGCTCATTCCCCTTCGCCTAATAAGTGAATGTAGGCTTTTGAGGGAACTGCGTTTTGACATATGGGGCCGATTGTCGTACACCGTGCCGTGTGTTTCTTTCGTCTTCCTGCAAAAACCGGCATTTGCCCTTACAAAGATTTTCCTTTTCTCGGACAAACTCCGGGGAGTTACGATCCAACCGCACTTTTACACGCAAACCTTCCCGCCCTCGGACTTCAAATCTCTGTTTGGGTTTCGTTTTTGTGCAGCACTGTGTCATTTTGGTTACAATCGCCCGGTTAAAACGGACATACTCTGCGAAAATTCCCCGTTTGGGCGTCCCCAAACGGCAACCTCTCGCTTCATCGCACATCAAGCTTTGTTATTATATCATATTCTTTCGCGTTTTTCAAGACTTTTTTTCTCCGGCAGTGTAGAAATTTATCCTCTTTTTTCTATGGTATTTTGTTTATATTGCACATTTTTCCGGCGCAATTGGTGCCTTTTCCGCCCTTGCATCCCCCGTTTTGGCTTTCAATGTGCATCAATCACAAGGATTTTTCATCTTTTGGGATTTTCTTGTTGGAATTTACAATATGTTCATAATTATATAGTATAATAAAATGAATCCATCGCTACGGAGGTTCTTACCATGAAAACAACCATTGAAAAAATCAAGGTGCTGTTCGGCACCTCTCTCCTGCTCACCCTTCTGACCACCGTTCTCCGAACAATCTCCCTTCTAACCGTGTTTGATTCGGATCCGGGGTATTATCAAAAAGGCGCGTTTTTGCCCTATTTGCAAAAAGCGTTGCTCCTTGCCTCCGTGGTATATCTGTTGATTGAGCTTTTCCTGCTCAAAAAAGAGACTTTGCCTGCGGCATTGCCGACCGCTTCAACGCCCATGGGGATTGCCTCCCTGCTTTGCGGCTTTGCTTATGTGTGCGCGGTTGTGCTGCTTTATCTGAACAACCATGTTAAGCCTACGCTTCTGTTCTTTATGATTCTGCTCACGGGACTTCTCAGCACCGGTTATTTTCTTTATGATGCTCTTTGCCCCTCGGCAAAGAAAATCCCGGCTACGCCTCTCTTTGGCCTTGCCGTGGTGGTCAATCTTCTTTTGCTGGTTATAAAGGAATATCTCGATTACTCCGTCGCGCTCAATGTGCCGCACAAGATTTTGGTTTTCTTCTCTTTTATTGTTTTTGCGCTGTATTTCATACAGGAGCTTCGCTTTGCGGCCGGCAACGCCCAGCCCAAATTCCGGTTCATTTCCGGGTGCATCGCGTTTCTGCTCTGCACCGTGTCGGCCATTCCCGGCATGATCGCTCACTATGCAGGAGTTCTGCACGGTGTGAATTTTCTGATTTATGATTTGATGAACCTCACCTTTGCGTCCTATATTCTGATTCGCCTCGGAATCTCTATCAAATACGCGCGTTCGCTCGCCGCCGTAAGCGACGAGGCCGGACAGGCAACCGCTTCGGAAGCTCCCGCTGCCACGGAATCGGCGAAAGAAGACGGAGACGGGGACGAAGAAAGCAAAAGTGCAAGTGCAAGCGCAAGTGCAAGCGAAAGTGCAAGTGCAAGCGAAAGCGAAGAAAATGACGATGCGGCGAAAAGCACTCGTGATAAGGAGCCTGACGAAACCGACGAAACCGCCGATTCCGGCGAAAGCACTCCGTGCTGACCCGATGATCGGCCGTCCCCAAGCGCCCACCCAAAAATAAAGTGTTAAGAAAGGGAATAAATACGATGGCTGCGTCCTTAGATTTCAGAATCCAATGGTTACACAAGCAGATTTTTGACGAACGGTATCCGAATGCCTTTCGTATTGCCGAAAAATTTTCCATTTCTCACCGACAGGCGCAAAGAGACATTGAATATCTCCGTGAAAAGATGAAAGCCCCGCTGGCCTACGATCGGTCAAAAAAAGGCTTTTATTACACGGCGCCTTTTTCCCTTCCTTCCTATTCCACCACCGCCAATGATGAAGACTATACCGAACTGCTCTCCCGCATCCGTGCGACGCGCGAGGAAGACGTGGGAGAAAGCGAAACTCTGCAAATGCAGATTCCCTATACGGCCGAAATCGGAATTTCCAGCAAGCTTGGCATGCTGGAGCTGAAGGATTTTATCGTTGCGCGAAAGGCAAAAAATATATTGGAATGTGAATTTAACAACATTGATCTTTTTCTCGGCCTGATTTTTACTTTGTCGGCCGATGTGCGGATTCTCTCGCCGGAGTGGCTTCGGGAAAAAGCGGTTTCCGGCGCGCAGCGAATTTTAAGAAACAACGGCTGCGAAAACGGGCTGCGCAAAAAGCGGAACGGAAACGACTGATTCTTCCCGTCCCGATGCCTCTGCCTTTTTCCTGCTTGCCAATCTGCCAATCACAAAAACAAAACGACGCCCTCCCCCCATTTTGAAGAAAGGGCTTTCCACGCGGACATTCAAAACCGAAAGAAAGCAAAACAAAAAAAACAGAACATGAAGATTTACTACATTGCCGGTGGAGAGATGCACAGCTTTGACACGGACACGCAAGCGTCCTCCTATATTTCCAGCCCGGTTCTTGAGGATTATCGCAAGCGTGTGCGTGAAAACGCCAAGCGCAACGAGTGGAAGCATGCGGGAAGCGGTGCCGCTTTTTTGTCCGAAGGAGGCGAAAAAGCGCTCTCCCCCGAAGAAGCCGTTATGCAGATCCGCGCCGGCATCCATGCCCTGTACGTAACGGAGGATGCCATGGATTATGCCCTTTCCATTGACGACATCTGCGGCATTTACAAGCACCGCCCCAAGGAGGCGCAAGACGGCATCATCATCAGTGACAGCAACATGCGATACACCTTTTTTGCAAAGGAGCCCAAGTCCGGCCGTTGGGCTGTTTGCTGTGAATTTGCCGGAGAAATTCATCTTGGCCTTCTCCTTCCGGGGGAAAATCATTGTTCCCTGATCACAGAAGGTTTAAGCCGGGAGCACTGGCCCTCGTGGTCGGAAAAGGTGCCGGATCGGCTTTGGTTCAGCGAATGCGGCCTTGCCGCTTCCCTTCCCGAATCCGACCGAAAAAAGCTGAAATCTTATCCGCAGATGGTGCTTGACAGCCTCTCGCAGCAGGCCTATACCGAAGGCCCGTTCTCAATCAGCCGCTTCGACATGCAGGCATACGAGATGATTCCGGTTCTCTCGGATCCCAAGCAACGAATCAGCTATATCAAACCGCACGAAGCGCAAGACGGTTTTCTTTATTACATCAAAAAGCCTTACGAAAACGGCGCCGAAAAATCCGGCCGCCCGTCGATCGGGGATATTCTCCTGGCGCCCTTCCGTCTAATCGGCGCTTTGTTCGGCTTTATGAACTTTTTCACCATGAAATACTCCGGGAAAACGCTGACCAAAAGCGGCGGCGCATCCAAAGCCAAGCACCCCTCCGAGGCCGATCTTTGGATTGACGGAAATCTGTTTCATGCAGAAAAAGAAGCGCAGAAGAATGCACGCGAGGGTGACAAGCATCCCGGCGCAATTCCGCGCTCCTATGTCCTTTGCCGCTGTCCGCTCCGCGACGGCAGTCCGGCCGGCCCCGAAGAAATCATTCGCCGGGGCATCATCGCTTATCACTGCCTGCCGGACGGTTCGCTTCTCTGCTCCAACGGGACGTATCTTTTGAAGCTTACGCCCGCCGGCGACGGTCATTACAAAGAAACGGTGCTTTTGAAAGAGCGCGCCGTTTCCTTCATTACCACCCAAGCCTCGTGAAGAAAGGATGCGTTTTTATGTTCCGCCATATTGTTTTATATAAGCTGAAAGGCGCGCCGGACGACATAGCGCGCCACGCCGAAGAAATGAAACATCGCTTTGACTCCATGCCCTCTCACATTTCCGTGATTCGCTCGCTGGAATGCGGCATCGACACGCTCCGCTCCGCACGTTCGTTTGACATCAGCCTTGTCATGACGTTCGACAGCAAGGAGGATTTTCTCGCATACAAGGCTCATCCCTACCATCAAAACTACGTCGCCGCCTTCGTTCATTCCGTCATAGACGCCTCCGTATCGACCGACTATGACATGGGATAAAGCCGGGCAGGCTCATTCCCACGTGATCGACCGAAAGAGCGGCAAAAAAGTACGCATTTCTTCGGCCGTAGCCTCCACGGGCTTTCCTGTCAGCGGATCAAACAAATACTGATAGCAAAACAGGCACACGCCGCGGCATTTTTCTATACTCTGCGTAAACGCCAACGAGCGAGACAGCACGTTTTTGTGATCTCTCCATTCGTATTTTCCGCTTCCGGCGTAAGGATCGTACTCGGAAACCGCTTTGCCAAGCGTCATACCGATAATCAAGCTGGGGCCGCCCTCTCCTATCAGATCGGAAAACGTGCGGCACACCCGGTCAAACGCATAGGTATCATGCTCCAAGCCAAAATACACCTGCGGGCAGATATAGTCCACATAGCCGGGGCCGGAGCACCAGGTTCCCACATCCGCATAAAGCTTATTATAATTGTTCTTCATCACCCCGGCCGGGCTGATTCCGAAAGGAACCTCCGGCTTTTCTTTTTTTACTGTATCATAAATGGCTTTTACCATGCGCGTCACATTCTCCCGTCGAAACTCGGCCAAGGTTCGCGTTCCGCCGTCACGGCGATACGCCGCATACGCCTCGGCGTCAAACGACGCCTCTGTGGTAGGATAAAAGTAGTCATCCATATGAATCCCGTCCACATCATAACGCTGCAACAATTCCGAAACGCCTGCACAAATCAGCTGTGTGGTTTCTTCGTAGGCCGGATTCAGATACAGCCTTCCGCCGACTTCCACCAAAATCCGTCCGCGAAGGGCTTCATCTTTATACCACTGCTTAATGGCATAGCGATCCTCCACCAGCGCAATTTCTTCCGTTTTCATTGCGCGCAGAGGGTTGATCCACGCATGCACCGCAAGCGAACGAGCATGCGCCTGCCGCAGAATAATGGCAAAGGCGTCATAATCGGCCTGTCGGCCGTAGGCCCCCACGGCAAACGATGACATCGGGTACACGTCGGACGGGTACAAGCTGTCTCCAAAGGGGCGCGTCTGAACCACCAGCGTGTTGACGCCCAAGGACACCACGTTGTCCAAAATGCCTTCCACCCTCGCCTCAAAATCTTTTATACTGCGCTGGCGGCCTGTAGCCACATCCGTATAAATCTTCTCCATATCGAACTGAGAAAGCCAAAGCCCCTTCATGTTCGGAGTCTTCAACACTTGATAGGTTGGCACGGTTTCTTTCGCCTCCTCGTTTTTGCTATCTGCTTCTTCGTTTTTTCTTTCTGTTTCTTCGCTTTTTCTTTCTGTTTCTTCGTTTTTTCTTTCTGTTTCCTTCGGATTGTTTCCCTGTCTTACCACACGGAACAGTCCCAAGACAAGGATCGCCGCAGCAAGGGTTGCTACGGCGATTATCATTTTCTTCATAGGTTGTGCTCCTTTCGCAAGGGCAGTCTGCCCGAAATCGGAATGGCTTCCTTGTCTGTCTTGGCAAAAGCTACGCCTATGCCGAAAGCCTCAGGCTTGCATCATTTGTTCCAGCAAAACCCACAGGCGCTCGCAGGAAGCAAGCTCCAGCTTTTCATCCGGGGAATGAATGCCCTTCATATCCGGCCCAATGGAAATCATATCCATATCAGGTATATGCGACTTAATGATGCCACATTCAAGGCCTGCGTGAATCGCCTCAATAACGGGCGTTTTGCCAAATACACGGGGAGCGACCTCCGCATAGCGATCCCGCAGGGACGACACCTTTTCGTATTGCCAGCCGGGGTAACGGCTGTAATGACGGCAAAGGCACCCGGTGACAGCGGCCAGCGCCGACAGCTCTTCTTCCGAGCTGTCAATACGGCTCTCCACCGAAGAGCGAGAGGAAAACACATAATCCACATGCTTCTCGGAGGTTTGAATCACACCGAGGTTTCTGGAATATTCCACCAAGCCTTCTATATCGCGGCTCATAGCCAAAACTCCGTTAGCTACCACCACAGAAATCGCCACAGCGGTTTGCGTTGTGGCCAAATCCATCATGTCAGACGGTTTTTCCGTCGGACGGCACACAAGTTTCATGCCCCGGTCTTCCTCGCACAATTCTGCCGCAAAAACCGTCGCCATATGTGCTACCTTTTCGATCACTTTGTCACAGTCACAAGGCTCTACCGCTATCACGGCGCGGCTTTCCCGCGGGATGGCATTGTCCTTACTGCCGCCCGTCAAGAGCGCCAAATGGAGCTTCGTTGTTTGACAGAGGGCATACAAAAGTCGTCCCATCAATTTGTTGGCATTGGCTCGCCCCAAATGAATTTCCGCCCCCGAATGTCCCCCGGCCAAGCCGGAAAGCGTAATTTCCAGGGCCTCCCCGGCAAAGGGGACCTTGGTCATCGGCAAAGAAAGGTCTGTGCGGACGCCGCCGGCACAGCTCACCGTAGCATAGCCCTCCTGCTCGCTGTCCAAATTGATCATACGGCGTGCCGAAACCAGGCTGTAATCAAAAGCCTTTGCGCCGTCCAAGCCCACTTCTTCCCCCGTAGTAAAAAGGCACTCAATCGGGGGATGGGATTTCATGGTGCCATCCAGCACAGCCAGCATGGTAGCCACCGCCACGCCGTCATCCGCGCCGAGCGTGGTTCCGTCTGCCCGGAGCCATCCGTTTTCCAAAATCAAGCGGATGGGATCCTTTTCAAAATCATGCGATATATCCATGTTTTTTTCGCACACCATATCGGTATGGCCTTGCAGCAAAAGGGCCGGCTCGTTTTCTCGTCCCTCACTGCCATTTTTGCGTACAAACACATTATTTTCCTTATCGCGGACACAGAAAAGCTGCCGCGACACGGCAAAATGCTCAATATAATCGGCAATGGCCTTTTCGTTGCCCGAACCGCGCGGAATCGCGCTGATTTCTTCAAAGAACCGAAAAAGGGCTTCCGGCTTTCTGCCCGAAATCAAATATTTCATCTGCGTTTTCCCCCTGCTTTTTGCTTTTGTTATTTGTTTTTTATATCTTATGGATTTTTTGCTCAAAAAAATTGCTTTACGGTACGGAACGCATGCGCGTCTTTCATCCCTTTGTTCTTGTTCCGGTCGTCTTTTGTCTCCGCGCCTCCGAAAGCTCCAGCATTTCGGCCGGCATACTGTCCATGTTTTCCAGCGCCATGCCGGTTCCCAGCACGACGCAATCCATCGCCCGGTCCGCCACACGTGCTTTGATTCCGATCACATCGGAAATCGTTTGAGCAAATCCGGGAATCAGACTTCCGCCGCCCGTCATAACAATACCGTTTTTCATCAGATCGCCCAAAAGCTCCGGCGGCGTATGCTCAATGACACGGCGCACCGCATCAATGACTTGAAAGATCGGCTCCATCAGCGCTTCAATCATTTCGGTGGAGGCCAGCGTAACCACACGGGGCATGCCGGTTTTCAAGCACCTTCCCTTGATACTGATGGTGCGGCGCGGCATGCGATCATCCAGGCAACCGATGCGAATTTTAATCTGCTCGGCGGTACGCTCCCCGATCCGAAGCTCATAGCGCCGCTCCACGTAATCCACGATGGCTTCATTAAATTTATCGCCCGCCACACGAATGGATTCGGACACCACGACATCGCCCAGCGAGATAACGGCAATATCCGTAGTTCCGCCTCCAATATCAATGATCATGTGCCCCACTGGCTCGTAAATCCGGATGCCGGCTCCCATGGCGGCCGCCAGCGGCTCCTCGATCAGCTGGGTTTGTCTGGCGCCGGCTTCCCCGGAGGCCTCCACCACGGCTCGCTCCTCGACCTCGCTGATCCCCGTCGGAACGCAAATCATGACACGAGGCTTAAAAATCATATTGCCGCAGGCGCTACGAATAAAGTGCTGGAGCATTTTCAGCGTCACATCATACTGCGTGATGACACCGTTTTTCAGGGGGCGCACTGTCACAATATTGCCGGGGGTACGTCCCTGCATGTGCTGTGCTTCCCGCCCGACCTTGATAATGCGGTCGGTGTTGACATCAATGGCGACCACGCTCGGCTCCCGAAGCACAATGCCCTTGTCTTTCACATAGACCAAGACAGTGGCCGTGCCGAGATCAATGCCCACGTCGCTGCTAAATCGGTCAAAAAAGCCCATGTTCCGCTGCTGCTCCTTTCTTTTTCGTTTTTTTCGATTCCGTTTTCGTCTTCGTCTTCGTTTTCGCTGATCTTTATATGTATCATTATACAGGAGAAAAAGCCAAAAATCAAGGCTTCCTTTTCCGGTTTTTTCAATTCGCACATTTTTTCGGGGCGTCTTCCGGCGCAGGGCGTGATTTATGCCTTTCTCCGACCGCTCGCCTCGGTTCTGGCCAGCGTGGCAGCAAGCACGCGCTCCGCTCCCGCCTGCCAAAGCAGATCGGCACAAGCGGTCAGCGTGGCGCCCGTTGTCATGACGTCATCCACCAGGATCACGGTGCGTCCTGACAAATCCTTGTCTTGGATTCCGTACTTTCCCTGCACATTCTTTTGCCGTTCCTTTTTATTCAGTTCTTTTTGATCTTTTCCTCCGTGCAGGCGGAAAAGAAGCGCCTCGCAAGGAAGTCCGCGGAGCTTTGCCAAGCGCCGGGCAATTTCCTTGGCGTGATCGAACCCGTACATGGCCACGGAGCGTTTCTTGCGCGGAACAAAGGTCACCACGGCCTCGGACAAATCTATCCCCGACCGAGCTTCCCATACCGAAAGACGACGGCTGAGTTCCTCGGCGGAAAAGGCAAAGGCCTTTGCATTTCTTGTCTGCTTCATGCGCAAGATCAGCCGCGTCGCGCCGCTTTTTCCGGCCAAAGCACCGTCCGGGGCGAGGCTTGTTTCATATTTCACAAGGCTGACCAATGCCATGTTGCGCTTGGCAAGGGCGGCGGGCACGCACGTGCAATCCAGGATCGGCAACCCGCACGACGGGCAGGGCGACATTTTCGCACGTTCCCAGGCGGCGCGGCAATCCGGGCAAAAAACTGTTTCGCAGTTCTCCCGAAAAATGTCAAACCGTCTGCCGCACCCGACACACCGTGGCGGAAAAAGAAGATATTCCAAAAGCTTTTTCATCTGTGCCTCGTTTCTTTTTTACGATTCCTCGGCTTTCGCCAATCGCCGGGCAAGTCCCGTATATCGCAAGGATTGCCGACAATTGGCAACCATTTTTTCCACGATGTCCCGCCGTCCTACAAGAATGACCATCCGTTGCGCCCGCGTAACCGCGGTGTACAACAAATTGCGCGTTAAAAGCATGGGCGGGGCCGCATACATCGGCAAAATGACAATCGGGTACTCGCTTCCCTGACTTTTGTGTACGGTCACGGCGTACCCGTGCTCCAGCTCGTCCAAAAGAGTGAAGTCATATACCGTGTGGCGATCGTCAAACAAGATCTCCATGCTTTGCTCGGCATAATTGATTCTTTCAATCACGCCGATGTCTCCGTTAAAAACGCCGAATCCGTTGCCGTCCGGGCGCGACCACTCCAGATCGTAGTTGTTTCGGATCTGCATGACGCGATCCCCCTCCCGAAAAATGCGATCCCGGAATTTGTACTCCGATTTTCCGGGCGCCTTGGGATTCAGTTCGGCTTGCAAAAGGGCGTTGAGCCGATCCGTCCCGGCTTCCCCGCGGCGTGACGGCGTAATGACCTGTATGTTATGAACCGTGTCGGCTCCGTAGCTTTTCGGGAGCCGATTTTTCCACAAATCAACCACAGTATGGGCAATGTCTCGCTCATCGGTGCGCGGCAGAAAAAAGAAATCATTGTTTTTCACGGTTAAATCGGGCAGGCGCCCTTCGTTAATGGCATGGGCGTTGGTAACGATCAGGCTTTGGCTTGCCTGCCGGAAAATTTCGCTCAGGCACACCGTAGCGAACCGATCCCCGGCAAGGATGTCCCGCAGAACATTACCGGCCCCCACGGAGGGAAGCTGATCGGCATCTCCGATGATAATTAACCGCGCGCCCGGCTTCACCGCTCTCAAAAAGGCCGCCATCAAATGGTTATCAATCATGGAGGCCTCGTCCACAATGATGACGTTTTCGTCCAGGACGTTGTTCTCATTGCGGTTGAAAACCGCCTGGCCTCCGTTTTCATAGGACATCTCCAACAAACGATGCAGGGTTTTCGCCTCATGCTGGGTGGCTTCGGAAAGTCGCTTGGAGGCCCGTCCCGTGGGCGCCGCCAAAGCGGTTTTCCACCCCATGCTGGAAAATATATCGAGCAAGGCGCGCACAACCGTCGTTTTTCCCGTTCCGGGGCCGCCTGTCAGGATCATCACGCCGTTTTCCAGCGCTAAGGCTATCGCTTTTTTCTGCAGGGCCGCATATTCAATGCCGCAAGCGAGTTCCTCTTTGCAGATAAACCGCTCAATGTCCTCCACATCCACCGCCGGGCAAAGCTTGTCTATCAGCACCAGCTTCGAGGCGATGTATTTTTCATTATCATAAGAATCCGGCAAATACAGGTACGCCACGTTGTCCACCAACGTATATTTTACGCTGCCCTCCTGCAAAAGCGCCGAGATTGCCAGGTCGGCGTCGGTTTCGTTCACCTTCAAAAGCTCGGCCGCGCCGGCTTTCAGCTTTTCACGGGGCAGGCACACATGCCCGTTTTGCATTTCATTGTAGCGAAGCACATAGCGGATGCCGCTCATTAACCGCTCGGCGGAATCGCGCGGCAATGACAAGCCCTCGGCAAAACGGTCGGCCCGCTCAAAGCCGATGCCTTCAATTTCTTCGCACAAACGGTAAGGGTGCGCTTTTACCACATCGACCGCATTGCTTCCCCACCGCTTGTAAATCCGCATCGTAACGGCCGGCCCGAAAAAATCACGGAAAAAGAGCATGACCGAACGGATGCCGGTTTGTGCCCGAAAATCCTCGGAAATCTCATGCGCCTTCTTCAAAGAAATACCCGGCAATCGGGCAAGCCAATCCGGGTGGTTTTCCAGCACCTCAAAGGTGTCTTCCCCAAATTCATCCACAATGCGTTTGGCGGTTTTCGGCCCGATTCCTTTAATCGCACGAGAGGACAGGTACCGCAAAATAGCGCCGGCATCGGCAGGCAACTTTTTTTCATACTGCTCCACCTTAAACTGCCGACCGTATTTCGGGTTATGTACCCACCGCCCGAAAACGGAAAGGGTATCGCCCTCTGCCACGTACGGAAGCGTTCCCACAATGGTCAAAAGCTCATCCTCTTCCGTCCCGAAGTCACAGATCGCATAGCCGGTGTCCTCGCTGGAAAAAATCACCTGCTCCACGGTGCCATTCAGCTGGCAAAGTCCGTTTTCGGCGTTGCCTGCTCCCATGTCTTTTTCCGTCATCGACGCTTCCTCCCTTTTTGCTTTGATCGGGCGAATCGGTCAATCGGCTTGATTTCCCGGTTCGTCCTCCTCCGCTATCACATAGCAACAAATTCCCATGGCATGAATCCATTCCATCAACTCTGCGTTGTCGGCATACGGCTCCGCCAAAAGCAACATAATGCGCCGGCCGCCGGCCGTGTAATGGGCCATCTCCCAAAGTGCGTCCAGCTTATTAAGATCTTCTTCCTTTTCAATCAGAATCGCTGTCACAATATTGCCGCGATTGGTTAAGCGCTCCCACAGCGCCATCACGAGCATAACAATGCCTATCACAGCAAAAAACGCCACCACAATTTCAAACACAAGTCCCGGATTCATAAAAGTGCCTCCTTCGATGCAAAACCGGCCCGACGTTTTCACGTCGGATCTCTCAATACAGCCTATGCGGCCTGAGAACATTTTGTCCGAAAAAGGCACCTATTCGATTGTCCTTGCAATGGCGCTCAGCCCACCGAAAGTTCTTCCTTCAAAATCGGCGCAAGGTCTTTTTTCTCCCACGGAGCATTCAAATCCTCCCGTCCCATATGGCCGTAAGCAGCCAGATCGCAGTAAATGGGACGGCGCAAATCAAAGCGCCGGATAATGGCATCGGGACGCAAATCGACATGCCGCAGGACGGCATCGGCAATTTGCGCGTCCTCCAAGCCTTTCGCGGCCATTCCAAAGGTATCAATCAAAACGGACACCGGCTTTGCCACGCCAATGGCGTAAGCGATTTGCACCTCGCACTTGTCGGCCAAGCCGGCCGCCACCACATTTTTGGAGATATACCGAGCGGCATAGGAAGCGCTGCGATCCACCTTGGTCGGATCTTTCCCGGAGAAGGCGCCGCCGCCGTGACGGGAATAGCCGCCGTAAGTATCCACAATGATTTTCCGACCGGTCAAGCCGGTATCGCCCGACGGGCCGCCAATGACAAAGCGCCCGGTCGGGTTGACATAAATCTTGGTATTTTCATCCATCAGCTCCGCCGGCACAATCGGATCAATCACATAAGCGATTACATCTCGGCGGATCTGCTCGGTTTCCACCTCAGGGCTATGTTGGGTAGACACAACGATGGTGTCCACACGCACCGGGCGGCCGTCATCATATTCCACGGTCACTTGCGTTTTTCCGTCGGGGCGCAGATAGCTCACCTGCTTCTCTTTTCTCACCTTCGTCAGTTGTTTGGCAAGGCGATGCGCCAACGAGATCGGCAACGGCATCAGCTCCGGTGTTTCGTTGCAAGCGTAGCCGAACATCAGTCCCTGATCGCCCGCGCCGGTGTCAAGGCCGTCGGTAGTGCCTGTTTTCGCTTCATACGATTGATCCACGCCCATCGCAATATCGGGCGACTGCTCATGGATCGAACTGATTACGGCGCAGCTGTCGCAATCAAAACCGTATTTGGCGCGGTCATATCCGATCTCTCGCACGGTATGCCGCACGATAGCTTGAATATCCACATACGAATGGGTTGTAATTTCCCCCATGACGCAGACAAGGCCGGTGGTGCAAAATGTTTCGCAAGCCACACGTGCCATCGGATCCTTGCGAAGCATTTCGTCAAGAATGGCGTCGGAAATCTTGTCGCAAATTTTATCCGGATGTCCCTCGGTCACCGACTCAGAAGTAAAAAGCTGTTTTTTCATTTTTCAGAATCCTTTCTATGCCCGGACGCAATCTGCAGCCTTGCTCCCGGTACATCACAAGCGATATATTGATAGAATCATTTATTGTCTTGCGGTAAATTGATCGCATTATCGCATCATCAAAAAAGCTCCGAGGCTGACGCGACGGAGCTTTTGCTCTCATCTGTCAGGAATTAGCACCTTGCCTATGCAGGTTGCCGGGCTTCACAGGGCCTGTCCCTCCGCCACTCTTGATAAGAAAAATATGCAATTGAACAGCACGGAAAATTTTCCTGCTTTATTTGAAAATCGAAAAAATCGACACGATGCCGTAAGATCCGAGCATCATAATGGTTCCGGCAATCAAAACTCCGATAAAAGTGGAGAGCAACGCTTTCCAAAATTTCATTTCAATCGTGGAGGCCACCAACGAGCCTGTCCACGCGCCGGTAGCTGGCAGAGGAATGGCCACAAACAGGCACACGCCCCAAAAGGAATATCTCTCGATCTTTTCCCGATTCTTTTCCGCCTTCCGGTTCAACCAATTGGCAAACTTACAGAAAGCGCGGATTTTGGATCGGCTCATCCATTCAATGACCTTGGTTATAAAAATCAGGATCAACGGAACCGGCACCATGTTGCCGGCCACACCCAGCAAAAAGCTCTGCCACCACGGCATCCCCAGCACTGCGCCAAGAGGAATCGCACCTCTCAACTCAATAATCGGCAGCATTGCGCAAAAAAACACACACCATTCCTTTCCCACGGTTTCTAAGAGAAAGTTTTTGATTGCTTCTGTCATGAATTGATTTCCTTTTTCTTTTTCCTTGTCTCATCGGGAAGACCTATTTATGCAGCAGGCCGGAAACCCGTTTATATATTGGGATCGTTAAAAGGACGCAGATGGTTCCCTTTAGAAAATTAAAGGGGGCTACGGCCAAAACGACCAGAGTTTTCACATTCGTAATATTGGAATTCACGGCATGTCCCATTTCCACGATCTGATCCAAGGATACTCCGAAAAAGTGGGCATAGACGGGAATCAACACAAAATAATTCAGAAAAGCGCCCACGAGCGTCAAGCTGAAAACGCCGAGAGCCATACCGATGAGGGCATGCTTCAGATCCTTGCGGTACTTGTACAAGAAGGCCGCCGGAAGCACCAGCACACAGCCTGTCACGAAGTTGGCAAGCTCGCCCACATAGGCCGTTGAGGTTCCCTTCAACAACAGATGAATCAGATTTTTGATCAGCTCGATCAGCACGGCGGCCATCGGGCCTAACGCAAACCCGCCGATAAACGCGGGAAAATCCGACAAATCCAATTTGTAAAAGGAAGGGGCAAACCAAAGCGGAATTTCGATCAACATCAGCACGCCGGCGATAGCCGCCAGCACACCCACTTTGGCCACATATTTGAGTCTATCTCTCTGATTTTGTTCCATAAGATCTCCTTTTTGGATCCAAGGGTTAAATTCAGAGAAAAAACGGCGGAACGATTTCTTTGTCCGCCGCATGGTTGCGCGCAGGCAAAGAAAGAGCCAAACCTTCGCCTGAGCCTTCGCGCAAGCGCAAGGTTTCCGTCAATCTTTTCCCATCCGGACTATAACGGTCGGTGCAGGAATCTCACCTGCTCAGTCCCGGCTTTGCCAAGACTCGCGGACTTTGACCGCCGGTACGGAATTTCACCGATCCCCAAAGATTTCGTTTTTCATTTTTATAATAGCAGTACAGTTATGCTTTTCCGTCCCGGAGGAGGCCTCCGCTTCGGATTTTCAGAAAACCCACGCCGGACCACATAAGAGCCCGGCGTGGATATATGGGCAGTTTTCTCAAATTTCGTTTCGATTTCAAAGAAAACTGCGCGGGTTAATGTGACTTACGCAATGATCTCGGATACAACGCCGGAACCAACGGTTCTGCCGCCTTCACGGATAGCGAAACGAAGACCTTTCTCGCAAGCGATGGGCTTAATCAGCTCAACCGTCATATCAACGTTATCACCGGGACGGCACATCTCAACGCCCTCAGGCAGCTCGATAACGCCGGTAACGTCGGTGGTTCTGAAATAGAACTGAGGTCTGTAGCCTGCGAAGAAGGGCTTGGAACGACCGCCTTCTTTTTCAGTCAGAACGTACACATGACCAACGAACTTGGTGTGAGGATGAATGGATCCGGGAGCAGCAAGAACCTGTCCTCTTTCGATCTCATCCTTAGCAACACCACGAAGGAGTGCGCCAATGTTGTCACCGGCCTCTGCCTTGGGCAGGAGCTTGTGGAACATTTCAACACCGGTAACGGTGGTCTGCTTCTTTTCCTCGGTCAAGCCGACGATTTCAACAACGTCGCCAACCTTAACAGTACCTCTCTCAACTCTACCCGTAGCAACAGTACCACGGCCGGAGATGGAGAACACGTCCTCGACGGGCATCAGGAAAGGCAGGTCAGCCTGACGCTCA
The DNA here is from genome assembly GCA_934462825.1 of uncultured Eubacteriales bacterium. Taxonomy (GTDB): domain Bacteria; phylum Bacillota; class Clostridia; order Oscillospirales; family CAG-272; genus CAKSIP01. The sequence continues at coordinate 100,731 of CAKSIP010000001.1, forward strand.
GGGGTAGGAATATAAGAGTCAACAGCGTCCATCAGTTCCCAAATGCAAGCGTACTCAGGAGCGTTAGGATCGGTGCTGGTAGACATAAGAGCGTTACGAGCGGAACCGCGGATGATCGGAATTTCGTCACCGGGGAAGTCGTACTGCGACAGAAGGTCACGAATTTCCATCTCAACGAGGTCGAGCAGCTCGGCATCGTCAACGAGGTCGGTCTTGTTCATGAACACAACGATAGCAGGAACGCCAACCTGACGAGCAAGAAGAACGTGCTCACGAGTCTGCTGCAGAGGGCCGTCGGTACCTGCAACCACGAGGATAGCACCGTCCATCTGAGCGGCACCGGTGATCATGTTTTTAACATAGTCAGCGTGGCCGGGGCAGTCAACGTGTGCATAGTGACGCTTATCGGTTTCGTATTCAACGTGTCTGGTATTGATTGTAATACCTCTTGCCCTTTCTTCGGGAGCGTTGTCGATCTGGTCATAAGCCATAAATTCGATGTTGCCGTTCTTGAGTGCGAGAGTCTTGGTAATTGCAGCGGTAAGTGTGGTCTTGCCATGGTCAACGTGACCGATCGTACCAATGTTTACGTGGGGCTTTGTGCGTTCAAATGTAGCTTTTCCCATTTTTTAAATCCTCCATAAGCAATTTTATAAAAAATTTTAATATTGTGTTTTTTGCCAAAATCGTCAAGCGACTCAGCGGGATTTGATGATTTCTTCCTGAATGTTCTTCGGAACTTCAGCAAAGTGGCTCGGCTCCATGGAATACATGGCACGTCCCTGCGATTTGGAGCGCAGGTCTGTAGCGTAACCGAACATCTGAGCCAGCGGAACCATAGCGATGATTTCCTGGGCACCGTTGCCGGCTTCCATGCTTTGAATCTGGCCACGGCGAGAGTTCAAATCACCAATGACATCACCAAGATAATCGTCCGGAGTGATAACAACCACTTTCATGATCGGCTCGGTGAGTACCGGATCTGCCTTTCTCATTGCATCCTTGAACGCCATAGAACCGGCGATCTTGAATGCCATTTCGGAAGAGTCGACTTCATGATAAGAACCATCATACAAAGTAACTTTAACGTCAACTACGTTGTAACCGGCCAAAACGCCGCTACGCATAGCGCCCTGGATACCCTGGTTGACAGGCTCGATATATTCCTTCGGAATCGCGCCTCCCGTAACCTCGTTGACAAATTCGTAACCGGCACCCGGTTCATTCGGCTCGATACGGATTTTAACATGACCGTACTGACCTTTACCACCGGACTGACGTGCATATTTGGTTTCCTGCTCCACAGCCTTGCGGATGGTTTCTTTGTAAGCAACCTGCGGCTTACCGATATTGGCTTCCACCTTAAATTCGCGGAGCAATCGGTCTACGATAATTTCAAGGTGAAGCTCGCCCATACCGGCGATGATGGTCTGACCGGTATCGCCGTCCGTGTAGGTGCGGAACGTCGGGTCTTCTTCAGCAAGCTTGGCAAGGGCAATACCCATTTTTTCCTGTCCTGCTTTCGTTTTCGGCTCGATAGCCACACGAATAACGGGTTCCGGGAATTCCATGGATTCCAGGATGATCGGATGTGCTTCGTCGCAGAAGGTATCGCCGGTTGTGGTGTTTTTCGTTCCCACAACAGCGGCTATATCACCACTGTAGCAGCATTCAATATCCTTACGCTCGTTGGCGTGCATCTGAAGGATACGGCCAAAGCGTTCTCTCTGTCCCTTGGTGGAGTTATAAGCGGTTGTACCGGCTTCGATCTTACCGGAATATACGCGGAAGAAGCAGAGCTTTCCGACGTACGGGTCGGTCATGATCTTAAAGGCCAAAGCGGAGAACGGCTCATTGTCGTCCGACTCTCTGTCCTCCTCCTCGTCGGTATCGGGGTTGATACCCTTAATCGCGGGGATGTCAAGGGGAGAGGGCATATAATCAATGATGGCATCCAGCAGCTTCTGTACGCCTTTGTTTTTGTAGGAAGTTCCGCAGACAACCGGCACGATTTTGTTATCAATCGTAGCCTTACGGAGCGCTGCCTTCAGTTCGGCAACGGTGATCTCCTCCTCGGCGCAGTATTTTTCAAACAACGCCTCGTCGGTTTCGGCAATGGCTTCCACCATAGCCGCGCGGTACTCCTCAGCCTTTTCGCGCATATCTTCCGGAATGGCTTCTACGCGCATGTCCTTACCGAGATCATCGTAGTAAACATCCGCTTCCATACTCATCAGGTCGATGATTCCGCGGAAGTCGCTTTCTACGCCGATCGGAAGCTGAATCGGAACGGGATTTGTATGGAGGCGATCCTTCATCATCTGGATAACACGATAGAAGTTCGCGCCCATAATATCCATTTTGTTGACATAAGCCATACGAGGCACTCTGTACTTATCAGCCTGTCTCCAAACGGTTTCAGACTGCGGTTCAACGCCTCCCTTGGCGCAAAATACGGTTACCGAACCGTCCAACACGCGCAACGAGCGCTCCACTTCAACGGTAAAGTCAACGTGGCCGGGGGTATCAATGATATTGATACGATTCTTTTTCCAATAGCAGGTGGTTGCGGCAGAGGTAATGGTGATACCTCTCTCCTGCTCCTGCGCCATCCAGTCCATCGTGGCAGAGCCGTCGTGGGTTTCGCCCAACTTATGCGTCTTTCCGGTATAGAACAAAATTCTTTCGGTTGTTGTGGTTTTACCGGCATCAATGTGCGCCATGATACCGATATTTCTTGTTTGCTCAAGCGAATATTCCCTCGGCATTGCTTTTGATCTCCTTTATTTGGTTTGCAAACGGTATGCGGATTATCACAATGCCAGATCAATATCTGTAATGTGCAAACGCCTTGTTGGCCTCTGCCATTCTGTGAGTTTCTTCTTTCTTCTTGAAAGCTCCGCCGGCATTGTTCTTTGCGTCGATGATCTCGCCCGCAAGTCTTTCTGCCATGGTCTTTTCTCCGCGCTTTCTTGAGAACAAAACCAACCATCTCAGTCCAAGCGTCTGACGGCGCTCCGCTCTGACCTCCATCGGCACCTGATACGTCGAACCGCCGACACGGCGAGCTTTAACTTCAAGAACGGGCATTACGTTTTCAAGAGCTGCTTCAAATGTTTCAAGCGGGTTCTGGCCGACCTTTGCTTCTACGATAGCAAAGGCATCATAAACGATCTTCTGTGCCACACCCTTTTTGCCGTCCAGCATAATATTGTTCACCAGCTTTGTTACAAGCTTGGAACCGTAAAGCGGATCCGGCAATACGTCTCTTTTGGAAATTTTACCTCTTCTCGGCACTGTACTTCCCTCCTTCATTAATAATAGATGAAATCATAGGTACTCGAAACAATCTTTCGTTAGCGCGCAACTGAGGTTTACATATAAACATATAATCTCAGACGGGCAAAACGATGATGTGATAGATACCTTTTCGTCTCCCAAAGCAGGATTTGCTTATTTCTTGGGAGCCTTTGCGCCGTATTTGGAACGGCCCTGCTTGCGGTTTGCTACACCCTGTGCATCCAAGGTACCGCGAATAATGTGGTAACGCACACCAGGCAGGTCACGGACTCTGCCGCCTCTGATAAGAACAACGGAGTGTTCCTGCAGGTTATGGCCGATTCCGGGAATGTAGGTGGTTGCCTCCAAGCCGTTGGTCAATCTCACTCTGGCAATTTTTCTCAAAGCAGAGTTCGGCTTTTTCGGGCTGGTGGTAGACACCTTTGTGCATACGCCTCTCTTTTGGGGAGAGCTTTGGTCGGTGGGAGCATTGTTCAGGGTGTTAAATCCCTTCTGAAGTACGGGTACTTTGGATTTATAGACCTTATCCTTGCGTCCCTGTTTGACAAGCTGATTAAAGGTTGGCATCTTCTTTTCCTCCTTCTTCTGAAATTATATAGTTTATATACAGGCGCCTTGCGGCGTTCTGCCAAAGAAATGGGCATTTGTGCGGCCTGTCACCCCCTTTTGGGCATAGTGACAGCTATTCCACAAACAAATACAGTTTATTATATCATTCATCCCCCGATTTGTCAAGAAAGTTTATTTTTGCGGTGAAATTTCTCCCTTTTGCACAATTTTTATTTTACTTTATTATATTATTTGCATTTTTTTACGTGCAATTCGTCTATCTTCCATTTTTTGGCGTCCCGCTACAAAGAAAATCTCCAAGGGGCTGTTAAGAAAGGTTCTTAACAGCCCCTTGGAGCAATTCATTGCTATCAAATGATTTTAAGCAGTCGGCTCGACGTCCTGCAAGATCACACCGTTTTCGTCCTCGACTTCCACGTTGTTATAGCAAGCGAGTCCGGTTCCGGCAGGAATCAATTTACCGATAATCACGTTTTCCTTCAAACCGATCAGGTTGTCAACCTTGCCCTTGATAGCGGCTTCCGCCAAAACCTTGGTGGTTTCCTGGAAGGAAGCGGCCGACAAGAAGGAGTCGGTTTGCAGAGCCGCCTTGGTAATACCGAGAAGGACAACCGTTCCCTCTGCCATGCGCAATTCCGTTTCCCCGGCCGCGCGACGGGCAGCGATCTTGTTGTTTTCCTCCTCCAGCGTGCCGACGCCGACGACCGATCCGAGCAACAAATCGGTATCTCCGCTTTCGTCGATACGGACACGGCGCGTCATCTGACGGGCAATAATCTCAATATGCTTATCATTAATGTCCACAGATTGTGTACGGTACACCTTCTGCACTTCCTTGATGATGTAATCATACACTTCATCCAGGCCGTTAATTCGCATAATATCGGCCGGTGCTTTGAAGCCTTCCGTCATAGCCTGACCGAGCGTAACATGATCGCCTTCCTCCACGATCAAACGGTGACCGTAGGGGATTTGGTATTTGAGCGGCTCGCCCGTCTCATCTGCCACAAGGGTAATTTCATGCAACGTACCCGATTCATTGATCGAAATATGAATCTTGCCGGGCTTTTCCGCCATAACAGCGGCTTTCTTCGGATGACGCGCTTCAAGAATTTCCTCAACACGAGGCAAACCTTGGGTAATGTTGGAACCGGCAACGCCTCCCGAGTGGAAGGTACGCATGGTCAACTGTGTACCGGGTTCACCGATCGACTGTGCGGCGATAATACCAACCGCCTCACCGACATTGACGGACTTACCGGAAGCAAGGTCAGCGCCATAGCAATGGGCACAGATACCGTGCTTTGCATGGCAGTGGATGACCGAGCGGATATAGACCTTCTTGATACCGGCTGCCAAAATCTTCTTGACATGCTCATCGGTCAGCATGGTATCGTCCTCGGCAATGACCTCTCCGGTGGTGGGATTCACGACTTCGCCGATGGTGTAACGGCCGATCAGGCGGTCAGACAAAGGCTCAATCAGATCCTTGCCGTCATAGATTTCGCTCACCCACTCGCCCTTGGTGGTATCGCATTTTTCTTCTCTTACAATCACATCCTGGGATACATCCACCAAACGACGTGTCAGGTAGCCGGAGTCAGCGGTACGCAAAGCGGTATCCGACAAGGATTTACGAGAACCGCGGGCACCGATAAAGTATTCCAGGATATTCAAGCCTTCACGGAAGTTGGACTTGATCGGAAGCTCCATGGTACGACCGTTGGTTGCAAACATAAGTCCGCGCATACCGGCCAGCTGACGCATCTGCGCAATCGAACCACGGGCACCCGAATCACTCATGATCTTAATCGGGTTGTAGGTATCGAAGCGCCGCTGCAGGGCGTCGGTCACGTTCTTTGTTGTTTCTTCCCAAATCTTAATAACATTGGTATAGCGTTCTTCTTCGGACAACCGGCCTCTCTCGTAATACTTGCGGATCTTTTCCACGTTCTTTTCGGCTTCGGCGATGAAGGATTTCTTTTCCTCCGGAATCTTCATGTCATACACGGAGATAGAGAACGAGGCTTTTGTCGAATACTTATAGCCGACTTCCTTGATCTTATCCAGCATATCCGCACACACGGAGGTTCCGTGATACTTGATGCAACGGTCGATAATCGCTCCGAGATCCTTTTTCTTAATCACGAAAGCAATTTCCAGATCCAATTCCTTGTCGGGATCGCTTCTGTCTATCATGCCGAGATCCTGCGGAATGGATTGGTTGAAAATCAGGCGGCCGAGGGTTGCGTCAATGATCTTGGTTTTTTCCACGCCGTTGATTTCCCGTGTAACACGGATTTTAATCGGGGCATGCAAGCCGAGCTGGCCGTTTTCGTATGCCATTACGGCCTCGTCATAGTCGCGGAACACCATTCCCTCACCCGGTTCTCCGGCCTTTTCCATCGTCAAATAGTAGGAGCCGAGAATCATATCCTGCGTAGGAACGGTTACGGCGCGGCCGTCGGCCGGCTTAAGCAGGTTATTGGCGGAAAGCATAAGGAATCTTGCCTCAGCCTGCGCCTCATTGGACAGCGGAACATGAACCGGCATCTGGTCGCCGTCAAAGTCCGCGTTGAAGGCAGGGCAAACCAGCGGGTGAAGCTTGATGGCTCTGCCGTCCACCAACACAGGCTCAAAGGCCTGAATGGACAAGCGGTGCAGCGTCGGGGCGCGGTTCAGGAGCACCGGATGCTCCTTGATCACATTTTCAAGGGCGTCCCACACGCAGGGGTTATCATACACGCGATCAATTTTCTTCTGTGCGTTTTTCACGTCGGTGGCTTTTCCCTGCTCCACCAAACGTCTTACCACAAAGGGCTTGAACAGCTCCAGAGCCATTTCACGCGGCAGGCCGCACTGATAAATTTTCAAATTGGGGCCAACGACGATAACGGAACGTCCCGAATAGTCCACGCGTTTTCCCAAAAGGTTCTGACGGAAGCGTCCCTGCTTACCGCGCAGCATTTCCGACAACGACTTGATCGGACGATTGGAGGGGCCGGTCACCGGCTTTCCGCGTCTGCCGTTATCAATCAATGCATCCACGGCTTCCTGAAGCATCCGTTTTTCGTTCCGCACTACGATTTCGGGGGTGCGGATAGCAAGCAGCTTCTTCAGACGGTTATTGCGGCTGATTACGCGACGGTAAAGTTCATTCAAGTCCGAGGAAGCAAAGCGTCCACCGTCCAACTGAACCATCGGACGAATATCCGGCGGGATGACGGGAATCACGTCAAGGATCATCCAATCGAGGTGATTGCCCGAGGTGCGGAAGGCCTCCACGACCTCCAGCCGCTTGATGATACGGGTTTTCTTCTGTCCGCTGGCCTCGGCCAATTCTCTTTTCAGCTCTGCGGCCAATTCTTCCACGTTGATGGCCTGCAAAAGCTCTTTAATAGCCTCGGCGCCCATTCCTACGCGAAATTCATTGCCGTAAAGCTCCCGATTTTCGGCAAACTGTCTTTCCGAAAGAACCATGCCCTTTTCCAGCGGTGTATTTCCGGGATCCAGCACAACATTTTCGGCAAAATACAGCACCTGCTCCAGCTGCTTCGGCGACATATCCAGCACCAAAGCCATTTTGGAAGGAATCGCCTTGAAGAACCAAATATGAGAAACCGGCGAGGCAAGCTCAATGTGCCCCATTCTTTCGCGGCGCACTTTTTTCGTTGTAATATCTACGCCGCACTTTTCGCATTTGTGAATTTCTTTGGTATGCGGAAAATTTTTATATTTTCCGCACATACATGCCCCGTCCTTGGTGGGGCCGAAGATACGCTCGCAGAACAGTCCGCCGACTTCTGCTTTAAGCGTACGATAGTTGATGGTTTCGGGCTTTGTTACCTCACCATACGACCACTCTCTGATCATTTCCGGAGATGCCAGACCGATTTTTATTGAATTAAATTCATTATGCTCCACAGCTTTTCTCCTTATCGTTGTTAGTTATTCTCGTTATCGTAGTCGTCAGCGAAGTCATCGTCTCCGAACACTTCCTCGTCGTCGCTCATATCATCTTCAAAAGAGTCTTCGTCGTCAACGTCATCAAATTCATCGGTACCGTCCTCATTTTCAATCATAAAGGACTTGCGGAATTCCTCATCCTCCGAACGATATTCCTCATCCATAGCGGCTTCCTGCGCACGGTTGGCATAAGCGGAAGGCTCCACGTCGTTGCAAAGAGTGGAAAGCTGCACTTCCTCGCCCTTGTCATTCAGCACGCGGACATCCAGCGCCAGCGATTGCAGCTCTTTCACCAAGACCTTGAAAGATTCGGGCACGCCGGGTGTCGGAATATTGTAGCCCTTGATGATCGCCTCATAAGCCTTGCGGCGTCCGTTAATATCGTCACTCTTGACTGTAAGAATTTCCTGCAGGGTATAAGCAGCGCCGTAAGCCTCCATAGCCCAGACTTCCATTTCTCCGAAACGCTGTCCGCCAAACTGCGCCTTACCGCCGAGAGGCTGCTGCGTGACCATAGAATACGGGCCGTTGGAACGAGCGTGAATCTTATCATCCACCAGGTGATGGAGCTTGAGGTAGTACATGATACCCACGGTAACGGGGTTGTCAAAGGCCTCACCGGTACGTCCGTCGTAAAGTGTGGTTTTACCGTCAATCACACGCACGGTATGCTCTTTCATCAGTTCCTCAATCTTTTCCATGCTGTTGCTGATCTCGGTGTCAACCTTTTGGTAATCCTTTTTGCCGGTTTCGGGGTTGACGGTTTCGATAAACAGCGCCTTGCCCTCTACATTTTCGCCGGGACGGATGTCGCGGAAATATCCGGCCGCTTCCAGGCACTCGACAATATCCTTCTCATTGGCGCCGTCAAACACCGGCGTCATGATCTTCCAGCCGAGGCGCTTAGCCGCAATACCCAAATGGACTTCCAGCACCTGACCGATATTCATACGGGAAGGCACGCCCAGCGGGTTCAAAACGATGTCAAGCGGCGTTCCGTCCGCCAAAAACGGCATATCTTCCGGCGGCAGAATCCGGGAAACAACGCCTTTGTTTCCGTGACGACCTGCCATTTTATCGCCCACAGAGATTTTTCTCTTTTGTGCGATATACACGCGAACGACTTTGTTGACGCCGGTAGGCAAATGCTCGTCGCCCTGCTCGTGCGAAAAGACTTTTACATCGACAACCACGCCCGATTCGCCGTGAGGCAACCGCAACGAGGTATCTCTTACTTCTCTTGCCTTTTCTCCGAAAATGGCACGGAGCAAACGCTCCTCCGCGGTCAGCTCGGTTTCGCCCTTGGGTGTGATTTTACCGACAAGAATATCACCGGCGCGCACTTCGGTACCGATTTTTACAATACCCTCGGCGTTCAGATCCTTCAAAGCGTCCTCACCGACGTTCGGGATTTCACGGGTGATTTCTTCCGGGCCGAGCTTGGTGTCTCTGGCTTCATGGGTGTATTCCTCAATATGAAGCGAGGTATACATATCTTCTCTGACAAGGCGCTCGTTCAAAAGCACGGCATCCTCGTAGTTATAGCCTTCCCATGTCATAAAGCCAATCAAAGCATTTTTACCAAGAGCCACTTCGCCCTTGGAGGTGGCGGGGCCGTCGGCAATAACCTGCCCCTTTTCCACATCGTCGCCCTTAACAACGATGGGGCGCTGGTTAAAGCACGTTCCCTGGTTGGTACGTTTAAATTTAATCAGATTATATACATCCTTATGGCCGTCTGCGCAGGCAATCACGATCTTGTTGCCCTCCACGCGTTCCACGTGGCCGGGGTTCTTCGCCGTAATCACAACGCCGGAATCGACAGCCGCCTTGTATTCCATACCGGTTCCCACGATCGGAGAATCCGTTACCATCAGCGGCACGGCCTGCTTCTGCATGTTGGATCCCATCAAAGCACGGGAGTTATCATCGTTTTCAAGGAACGGAATCATAGCCGTTGCGACAGACACCACCATTTTCGGGGAAACGTCCATGTAATCCACGCGCGACGCTTCGACCTCGATGATTTCCGCCTTATCGCGGGCGGCCACTCTCTTATTGATAAAGCAATCGTCGGCATCGAGCGCCTCGTTGGCCTGTGCCACCACATATTTGTCCTCGACATCGGCCGTCATGTAGACGACTTCATCGGTGACGTGATGCTTGACGTTGCCGTTTTCATCGGTGATATGAACAACTTTGCGGTAGGGGGCCTCAATAAAGCCGTAATCGCTGATACGGGCATAGGTAGCAAGGTAAGAAATCAAACCGATGTTCGGGCCTTCCGGGGTTTCAATCGGGCACATTCTTCCATAATGCGTATAATGTACGTCACGCACATCGAAAGAAGCACGGTCACGCGAAAGACCTCCGGGGCCGAGCGCGGACAGACGGCGCTTATGCGTCAGCTCGGACAGGGGGTTGGCCTGATCCATAAACTGCGAAAGCTGAGAGGATCCGAAAAATTCCCGAATAACCGTAGCGACGGGACGAATGTTGATCAACGCCTGGGGCGTGAGCTTTTCATTGTCCTGTGTGGTCATACGCTCTTTCACAATCTTGTCCATACGGGCAAAGCCGATACGAAGCTGATTCTGAAGCTGCTCACCCACGGAACGGATCCGACGGTTGCCCAAATGGTCAATATCATCCACATGGCCGACACCGTGCGTTAAGTTCAACAAATAGTTGATCGAAGCAAAAATATCTTCCTTTGTGATATGTTTCGGGCAAAGCTCGGCGATTCTCTCCTTGGCCATCTCTTTGATCGCTTCCACATCGCCGCCGCATTTTTCGGCAATATCCAAAAGCACGGCCGTTCTCGCCTTTTCGGGCACGCCGCAATCCTTCAAATCAAAGCCGAGGACGTACTCCGGCTCGATGGTGTTATTGGAAAACACCTTGATCTTATAGCCGGAATCCAGCTGAAGGATGACTTCATTCACAGCGGCATGCTCCAGCTTCTGCGCCACGGCATCGTCAATGACGGTGCCGGCCTCCGCGACAAGCTCGCCGGTCAAGGGGCTGATGGCGTCCTCCGCAAGGACATGACCGGTAATACGGTCGGACAGAGCCATCTTTTTATTGTATTTGTAGCGTCCCACAGGCGCGATGTCATAGCGCTTGGGATCAAAGAAGTAGTTGTTGATCAGTGTTTGCGCCGATTCCACCAGCGGAGGCTCGCCGGGACGGAGCTTTTTATAAATCTCTTTCAGCGCCTCAACGCCGACGGTCGAATTGTTAGCGGAAGCTAACGACTCGCACTCATCCTTATCCAGCGTACAAGTCAGCATTTCCTCGTTGCCGAACAAATTGTAGATGTCGTCTCTCGACTCCACCCCAAGGGCACGAATAAATACGGTCAGAGGCAGCTTGCGATTTTTATCAATTCTTACATAAATAACCTTATTGACATCCGTTTCATATTCCAGCCATGCGCCGCGGTACGGAATGACCGTGGTGCTGTAGGTTCTCTTGGCGGTTTTGTCAATTTCGGAAGCGTAATACATGCCCGGAGAACGAATGATCTGCGAAACGATCACGCGCTCTGCCCCGTTGATGACAAAGGTACCTGTATCGGTCATCAGCGGAATTTCCCCCATATATATGTCGGTCTGCTTGACTTCTCCGGTTTGTTTGTTGGTAAGCCTTACATTGACCTTGAGCGGTGCCGCATAGTTCACATCGCGCTCTTTACACTCCTCCACCGAGTATTTCGGCTTTGCATCTATAGAATAGGAAATAAATTCAATAGAAAGATTGCCGGAAAAGTCGGTGATCGGGGAAACGTCACGAAGAACGTCCATCAAACCTTCTTCCAAAAACCACTTGAAGGATTTCGTCTGAATCTCAACAAGATCGGGAATTTCCAAATTTGAGCGGGTTTTGGAGAAGCTCTTTCTGATGTTTTGGCCCAACTTCTGATCTTTGACATTGATCATTAAATAAATCACTCCATTCAAAGTAATAAATCGTCTTTTCCGAAAAACCGTTGACATGCGTTTTTTGGAAAAACGTGGGGGATCGGGAATGTGCGTTTTTTTCGGTCTTACTTTGTGTTTTATCGCCTGCGGACAAGGGGCAAGGCCGTTTGTCCGGCTTCCTCTTTTCCATTTGTGCCATTTTTACACATAGTAAGCAATTATAATGCAGTTTATTATTGTACCACTGTTTTTTTGGAATGTCAATAGTTTTTTGTCATTTTCCCTGATTTTTTTGAGTTTTATCCTACAAGGGACGTTCTATAGGGCTTTCCCGCCGGAAATCCCCATGGAAAGCTCCTTTCAAAAAATAATTTGCAGAAAATTCCGAAAAGCTATTGCAAAACGAGAAAAGATGTGATAAGATATGCAATGTATGTACGAATTCGCCGCGCACCCTCTCAGGCGTTGCGATCAGACAACTTAATGCTATGAAAAAAAGGGAGGTGAACGATTTGCCGAATATCAAATCCGCAAAAAAGCGTGTTAAGGTTATTGAAGCCAAAACACTCCAGAACAAAATGTTCCGCACTCAGCTCAAAACTGAGATGAAAAAGTATGAAGCCGCTGTTGCTTCCGGCGACACCGCTCTCGCTAACGAGACATACAAGGCCGCTGTCAAAAAGATCGACCTTGCCGCCGCACGTGGAATCATCCACAAAAATGCTGCCGCTCACAAGAAAAGCCAATTTACGAAAAAGCTCAACGCTATGGGTTAATCCGTAAAGAGTTCGGGGATGCCGTCCTTTTGGGAGGCATCCCCTTTCTTTTTCTCCGATGCGGCAGATCCACGTCGTCGGGCGTGTTAAAAAGCTCAAAATGAGTTTTTTAACACGCCCCTGTTTTTTATGTAAAAAGACTTTTGTAAAAATCCAACGAGGAAAAGCCGCGCTCCAAATGGTGAAGCAGATATTCCTCCGCCACCTTGGAAAACATACGCAATTCCTCCGCGCCGTCCAACGAAAAAGAAAACATACGTTCCGGCAGTGCCGCGAGGGCATACCGCACGGCCGTCCACACGCTTCCGCTCATGGGAAGCAGAACGCTGCGCTCGCGTTCGTCCCCGCCTCGCTCCTGCTCCATCTGCCAAAGCGTCCGCAGGCCGTTGTTTTTCTGTCGCATACACTGGGAGCAAATCATGCGGCCGTTCATCACATCCAAATAAAAGGTGTCTCCTTCGGTGCCGTGACATTTTACACAGTGCGAAAGCTCCGGCATGAAGCCCGAAAAGCCTGCGCCGCGCAGCTCGTACACCCCCTTAACGATGGCCAAAGGCTTCAAACCGCCGGCCAGCACATAAAAGGCGTTCAAGGTCATGCGCAAAATTTCCACGGACGGAAGCTCTTCGCCCGTAAATTCGTAAGCCAAATCGGCAAGGTAAGCGGCCAGCGCGATTTTTTCAATGTCCCCGCGCAAGCCGAAAAAGCCTTCGATCACACTGCCGCCCCGCAGCCAATGAAAATCGCCTTTTTCGTATATTTCATAGTTGCCGTAGGTATATAGCTGTGCTGTCGCAAGCGTCTGACTTTTCAAGGAACGGGAGCCTTTCGCCATCACGCCCATGCGTCCCCGCTCAGGCGTCAGAATGGTCAGCATCTTATCGTTGTCCCCGACGTTCACCTCGCGGATCACCAAGCCATCGGTCGTAAATTGCATGCCCGCCTCTCCTTTCTGAAAAAATCGCCGGCCCGGCCGGTCGGCTTACCGCGTGTCAGTCCTCATAATAGCCGAAATTCTTTACGTTGCCCACGCTCTCACGCCAATTTTCCTTGACCTTCACCCAAAGGTTCAGATACACCTTGGTTCCGAAAATCCTTTCAAGATCCTCGCGGGCATAGGTGCCCACCAATTTCAAGCCGGCACCGCCCTTTCCGACGATAATGCCTTTATGCGAGGCCTTTTCGCAAAAAATTTCGGCTCGGATACGGATCAGGCCTTCCTCCTCGGTAAATTCCTCAATCACAACGGCCGTTCCGTGCGGGACTTCCTTGTTCAGCGTGCGAAGCAGCTTTTCACGAATCACTTCCGCGGCGATCTGACGCTCCGGTTGATCCGTAATCATATCCTCCGGGAACATCCAATCCTCCTCCGAGAGGAATTGCTCACATTCCTTCAACAGCTCGTCCACCTTTCCGCCGTTTCGGGCGCAAATCGGAACCACCGCTTCAAACGCATGCCGCCGGCTATACGTCAGAATCGTTTCGGCCACCTGGGTAGCGTCCGCCAAATCGACTTTATTGACAGCCAAAATGGCCGGCACGCCCGATCTTTCCAAATAATCAATCACATTACGCTCCACGTTGGTGATCTCTTTTCCGGCTTCCACGACAAGAATCACCGCGTCGGCGTCCTGCATGGTGGTATTGGCCGCCTTCACCATAAAATCCCCCAGTCGGTTTTTGGGGGTATGAATCCCGGGGGTATCAAGGAATACAAACTGACTTTCCCCCTGTGTGTGGATTCCGATAATGCGATTGCGCGTGGTCTGCGGCTTATTGGACACAATGGCCACTTTTTCTCCGAGGATCGCGTTGAGCAAGGTCGATTTCCCCACATTCGGCCGTCCCACGATTGCAATATAACCTGCTTTTTTCATAGTATTTGTTCTTTTTCCTTTTTTCTTTTCTTTTTCTGTTTCTGTCTTTGTCTTTGTTTTTGACGAAATTTCAAGATTCCACCGCAAGCCCCAGCAATTCCATCACATGGCGCTGGCGGGCACGCATATCGGCGTCATCAACGTCCGAGCGCTCATGATCATAGCCCAGAAGATGCAAAGTCGAATGAACGCACAAAAACGCGCACTCTCGTGCAAAGCTGTGGCCAAATTCGTTGGCCTGTTCCCTCGCGCGTTCCAGGGAAAGCACGATGTCGCCCAGCATGGCTTCCTTTTCCTCGGTATCAATATTCTCACCGTTATCGTAGTCAATCTGCGGAAAGGACAGAACATCGGTGGCACGATCGACCTGCCGATAGCGGCGGTTCAGCGCATGAATCCCCTCATTATCCGTAAACGTCAGCGACACCTCGCACGGGCGATGAATATGCTCCGATTGCAGGGTGGTCAAAATCGCACGGCGGATCAGCATTTTCAGCTTATACGTAACCGTTTCTTTTTCCTGCTCATTTTCAAAATAAATCTTCAGCTTCAATTCCGATTTCATTTTTCCCTCTTTCCCTCTCCGTCTTATTTGGCATTTTTGAGACAAGCCTCAAGCCTCGTCTTTCCCTTTGCCGGACGTATAGCCGCGGCCGGCGCTGGTATAGCGAAATTTCGTTCCGTGTCCGCCGGCATGCTTGGCGGCATTTTCGCGGTCATATTTTTCATAAGCAAGAATGATTTTCTGCACCAGCTTGTTCCGCACCACGTCACGATCCGTAAACCGATGAATGGCAATGCCGTCAATATGATCCAAAATTTTCACTGCGGTGGCAAGTCCGCTGCTCTGCCCGCTCGGCAGATCGGTTTGCGTCAAATCGCCGGTCACCACGGCCTTGGAATTAAAGCCGAGGCGGGTGAGAAACATCTTCATCTGTTCGGGCGTTGCGTTTTGCGCCTCGTCCAAAATAATAAAGGAATCATCCAAGGTGCGTCCGCGCATATAGGCCAACGGCGCAATTTCTATCGTCTGCTTTTCCACATGCCTTTGATAATTTTCCGGCCCCATCATTTCGTAAAGGGCATCGTACAGCGGCCGCAGGTAAGGATCAATTTTACTTTGCAAATCGCCGGGCAGAAAGCCCAGCTTTTCTCCGGCCTCAATGGCAGGGCGGGAAAGAATGATCCGGCTGACCTGCTTTTCCCTCAGCGCCTTGACGGCCATCGCCACCGCCAAAAAAGTCTTGCCCGTGCCGGCCGGCCCGACGCCGAGAATCACCGTGTTTTTGCGGATCGCATCCACATAGTATTTTTGTCCCACCGTCTTGGCCTTTACAGGCTTGCCGCGGCAGGTCACGCAAATGCAATCATCTCCGAGATCGGTCAGCTCCTCGGTCTTGCCGTCCTCCACCATATCGCAAACATAATTCACAAGGCTGTCGGAAAGGTTGTCGTTATAAGAGGCCACATTGACCAAATACGTCAACGCGGCTGTAGCGCGTTCCACATCGACGGCCTTCTCCCCCGAAACCAGCACGGCATCCCCGTCATCCGTTTCACAGTTTTGCACATTCACGGAAAAACGCGCCTCTACAATTTTCATGTTCTCATCACAGCTTCCGAAAAGGATTGACGTTTTATCGGGACTGCCGATTTTCACTGTTTTCTGTTCCATACACACCCTCTTTTCTTTTTACCGGGGCTTAGTCCGACGCATCCCCCACTTCAAATACAAAATCCTGCTGTTCGGCAATGTTTTCCAAACAGCGCAATCGGCAACGCAGGATGTACGAAGTGTCCGTCAGTTCGCCTTCCGTTTGCTTGCACAGCAGCTCGGCTTCGGGAATTTCCGCGCGGATTTTTCGCTCCAATTCATAATAAGCCAGCTCCATAGCCTCCTTGGCGGTTCGCTCTGCCATTTCGGTTTCATAAAAAACCGTTTGTATCTCGCGGCGGCTCAGCGGCAAAGCGGTTCCGTCCGGCAAACGAAAGACTTCTTCCCTTATTACTTCTATTGTATCACAAGTCCCCTCATTTTTGATGACTTCTTTGAAAAATTTTATTTCTTTCGAGAAAAAAATCAAAGAAGCTTCCGTTTTGACGCTTTTCACGGCCCGTCGGACGGGGTAAACCAAAGGAATCTCCACTTGAAAATCGCGCAGCGTTTCCGCCCAAACGCTTCCGGCCGCCCGTGTAATCATAAAGCCGGAGGAATTGCTGTCTCGGATTCCGCTCACAAGGACATCCCCCCGGCGCACCGTGTCCCCTTCCCGCACGGCCGCCTCGCCGGCAAAGATCTCCAGATGATCAATTTGACCGTCCCGCGTGGCCACCAAATTGGCGGGATTCTTGCTTTTGGGCGGAGACTTCGGGGGAGAAACGGCCTCGCGGATTTGCACCTCGGCGGTCGTTCCGATGATATTGACGCTCATCCATGCAATTTTTTCCGAATGCAGCATCACCAAGGTTTCCGTTTTGTCCACATCCAATCGGTCAATCCGTTCCCCCACTTGAATGCTGTATTCCGCCAGCGCCGACACGATTTCCCCATACGACACGGTTTCATTGCCGCTGACGTGAATGCTCCAAAGATACCTTCCCGACAGCGACACCAGCCCCACAGCCAAAAGGGCGCCGACAAGCAATCCGATTCGTTTTCGCATATGCCAAAGCAAGGCGGGAAGGCCCCAATGCGTCTTTTCTTCCACCGGAATGTTTTTTTGGCGGCAAAGTGAAAGCACGGCCAAGGCCGCCGATTCCGTGCAGGAAAAGGTAACATGCGCCGTGCCGTCCTGCCGGAAGTTTCGATACACCAAACCGTATTGACGGCACAAATTGAGCACAGCCGCGGCATCGGACAGCTTGATGCGAAACCGTCGCTGGCCTGTGAAAAACAAAAGTATATCAACCGGACGCACCGTCGCCACCGCCCTTCTCCGTTTCTTCCGAAGAAAAATGCACGCCGTCAATCCACCCCTCCACCGTCACAGCTCCCGCCAAATAGGAAAGGCAGGTCAGCCGTTGGCCTGTCACGGTAACAATGTTTTTCTTCATTTTCAAAAGAATTTGCATTTCCGTATACCGCAAAATGCGGCGACAGCCGTAAACCGTCACGCTGTTTCTTCCTCGTATTTCAATAAAGCACCCGCCCGACAGCAGTTCGGGGGGAATGTCCAAATCACAGGCCAGCCTTTCCCCAAGACGCCTTTTTTCTTTGCCGGATTTGCCGGATTTTCGCCTGCTTGCGCTCATTGTACTCTCTGCCCGTTCCTTTCCGCGGCGTGGCCATGACAAACCTTGCATATTTTCCCGGCCGCTCTCGTACGATAAAATGATATATTATCCTATGCCGGAGGTGTCCGTAAAATGCAAAATCCCAGCAAGCAAGCTCTGTCACCGCGCCGCGTAAAAATCCGCCCCGCATCGACGCCAAAAAGCCCCAAAGCCGGCCTTTCCGAGAATGTGCAGGCCTGCTTTTTTCTGATTTTGACAGCGGCATTGTATCTTTTTTCGGGGCATTTGGCCGACCGTATTCGCACGGCGCTGTCGGTATGCGCCTTTTCGCTCATTCCCTCCGTCTTTCCTTTCATGGTCATGACCGCGGTGCTTTGCGACGGAAAGGCCGGGCGCTGGATCGCAAGGGCGCTGCATCCCCTTTTGCAGCTTTTGTTCGGCGTTTCCGATGCCGGCGCTTTTGTTGTAGCCATGGGCTGGATGGGCGGGTTTCCTTCGGGGGCGCTCTGCGCGGTTCGGCTGTACGAAAAAGGCGCGCTCGACGCCGCCGAGCTTTCCCGCCTGCTTTGCTTTGTCAACAATCCGAGTCCTGCCTTTGTCATACGGGCGTTGGGCGGCGCCCTGTTTTCCTCCTTGCCCCTCGGTCGTCGCATTTATTTTTGCGTGGTGCTGTCCTCGGCGATGGCGGGGCTTCTCAGCCGCTTTCTTTTTCCGCTTTTCTCTCATTCAACGGTACCGGAAGCCCTCACGCAGAGCAGTCAAAAGACATCCCTTGCCTCCGCGCGCTCCCCGCTTTCTGCCTCTGCTCCCGCGTCTTCCGTTTTTGTCAATCTGAGCGGCGCACTCACGCGCTCCGCCGGCGCGATGCTGAACGTATGCGCTTCGGTCGTTTTTTTCTCCGCCTTCGGGGAGTGCCTTCTCACCCTGGGGCGCCAAATCATGGTTTGGAGGCCATTCCGCCAACCCGAGTGGATCACGGTGCTTGTGTCCGGCTTTATCGAAATTTCGGGGGGCTGTGCGTCGGCCGCTCTTTTGTCGGATCGGGAGCTTGGCGCCCTCTGCGCATGCGCGATCTGCTCTTTCTCCGGCATGGCGGTTTTTATGCAGATCTGCACGACTTGCCAAGCGGTACCGGGCGTGTCCTTCCGCCCATATTGGGTTTCAAAAATCTTTCAGGCCTGCCTCTCTCCCCTGCTTTTGATTCTTTGGCTCAGGCTTCAGCCTTTGGAAATCCCCCCTGTCGTGGCACTGCCGACCGGAAGCGGGTTTCTCCCCTCCCCCGAAAGGATTTTTGCCATCGCCATTTCCGCTTCCTTTTGCTTGTGCCTGCTCTTTGCCCACAGAGCTAAGCCCTCTCCATGACAGAAATCGTCCTTTTTTGATGCAAAATGTCACTTTGCCCGCCTCATCGGCATACGCTGACACTGAAAGGAGGTGCGGCTGCATGAAAAACCCATGTACCGTCGATATAGGATCGGTCACATATGCCATGAAAGCGCAACGAGCGCTGACCGCGGCGGCCATCTATACCGAGGTAATCAAAACCGACATCGGTCGTCACGGAAAGGGCTGCGTCTACGGGCTGGCCTTTCCCTGCCCGCAAGCGGAGCGTGTGCGTTTGATCCTTCGGGAAGCCGGCTTCCGGCCCAAAAACTTTTCATCACCGGGGGACTTTTAATTCATGGAATCCATCATCTATTTTGATAACGCTGCCACAACCTTTCCGAAGCCACGTTCCGTTGTCACCGAGGTGGAGCAATGTATAAAACACGCTTGCGGCAATCCCGGCCGTTCCTCTCACGCGCTGGCCATGGCCGCCGCGGAAAAGATTTTTGCCTGTCGGGAACAGCTCGCCGCCTTTTTCGGTCAGAGCAATCCCGAAAATGTGATCTTCACCTTAAACGCAACCTATGCGCTGAACATGGCCATCAAAGGGTTGATTGCCCCAGGCGACCACGTATTGATCAGCGACATGGAACACAATGCCGTTCTGCGCCCGCTGGAAACGCTGAAAAGCCAGGGCGTCACATGGCAGACTTTTCCCACCGTTTTGGAAGGAAGGGCGCTGAGCGACGACGAAATCTGCGCCGAAATTCACGCGCGGATGCTGGCAGAGCGTCCCTCTCTGCTGATCTGCTGTCATCAGTCCAATCTTTGCTCCCGCGCCCTACCGATAGATCGCATCGGACGGCTCTGCCGGCAAAACGGAATCCTCTTTCTGTTGGATGCCTCGCAATCCGCCGGCCATCTGCCTCTCAGCCTTTCGGCCAGCGGTGCGGACGTGATCTGCGCCCCCGGTCACAAGGGACTGTTCGGGGTGCAGGGCTGTGGGTTTCTTCTCCTGTCCAAGCGGGTTTGTCCTCGGACGTTGATCGAAGGGGGAAACGGGGTGGATTCCCTTTCTCCCGACATGGGCGAGTTGCTGCCCGAACGGCTGGAAGCCGGCACCTTGCCAACGCCTGCCATTGCGGGGCTGTGCAAGGGACTGCAATTTCTTTCCGCTTTAACGCCGTGGGAAGTCCACACCCACGAAATTGCCTTGTTCAACGCGCTGTATGATCGTCTGCAATCCGATCCTACGCTGGGTGCAACGGTTTATCTCCCGGAATATCCCGGTTCGGTTCTTTTGTTTTCTCTGCGCGGCATGGCCTCGGAAGCGGTAGGGCAAGCGCTTGCTCAAAAAGGGATTTGCGTCCGAAGCGGCTTTCACTGCTCGGCGCTGGGGCATCGCACGTTAGGAACGCCGCCGGACGGCGCTGTGCGCGTGAGTTTCAGCTTGTTCAACCGAAAGCGAGAGCTGGATCGGCTGATCGCCGTATTGCGGGAGCTTCGGAAATAAAAAGCACAAGGGGAGTGTTCAAAAACTCAACATGCGTTTTTGAACACTCCTACGACACGGATTCCCGGCGGCCAAGCGCCGCCGTTTTGCCGCCAAGGAAATCGGAACACAAGATATGAAAGGCAAAACCGATCAAGAATCGCAAAAAAACGCCGGGATCCCAACCCGGCGTTTTTGAAGGGCTGTTAGAACCATCCGGTTTTAACAGCCCTGTTTGATTTTTCCGTTGAAACCGGCGCGTTATCGGCCGCCAAACAGCGGCACGTCATGGACGAAAGCCGCTCTCATCCGAAAAGAAAACTCAAATTGCTTTTCCTTAAAGCAATAAGGCTCTGCCAACGTGGGGCCGCAGGAAGCGGAACCAATGCCGGCCTGTTTGTAGTCTATGTTGACAACGGTTTCCTTCAGCGGAACCAGCGAAAAATCATGCGCCGTCTCGGTCAGCATGGCAGGCGTAAAGTGCGAGCCGTTGAAGCTGAAATCGCCCGACACCCGCTCGAAAATCAAGCCGTGCCCCGAAAGCGCAGAAACGCGAACCCACTTGGTGTCGGTATGCGCCATGTTTTCCTGCGGGCGAATGTAATGCTCAAAGTTTTCGCTCACTGTGGTCTGCCAAACGCCCATCCGAGAAGCCCAGCGCTTATCGACATAGCTTTCGGCCGGGCCGCGGCCAAAGTAAGTGAGATTTTCGTGATCCTCGGTCATCAGGAGTTGGAAGCCGAAGCGCGGAAGCTCCGGTGCGTCCTCTGCCACGGTCGCCTTCGTCGTCACGGTAAGTCCGGCACCGGCCACGATTTGATACGTTGTATCGGCGGTCAGGAAGGGGCGGTACGAATCGCTTGCCAACGACAGGCGCGCGTGTAGTGTCACGCGGTTTGCCCCCGGCTCCATGGTTACAGAGGCGCAGGAAAGCTTTGCTTTATCATAGCCAGCCCTTTCCCACTCCACACGAATTTTGCGGTCGTTATCAATCGGTGCGCGCCACACGGTAGGCATCATCGGTGCCTTCAGCATTTCCCGTCCGTTGTCGCAAAGAGAGGTCAGGGTTCCGTGCAGGGTATCAAACGTATAAACCGTTTCCCCGTCACGAACCGTCAGCCCGTAGGGGCGTTCTTCCACGGCCAAAGCTCTGTCCGCACCGATCTGCGAGGCTTGCGGCTTTGGCTCGCAAAGCGAAAACTGTGCAAAGCCCAATTCATACCCGGCATCCGCCCATTCCGTCGGCGCGTTGGTGCGCAGAGATACGTTCAGGTAGTAAAAGGCATCCTCTCCGATGTCTCCAAGCTCTATCGGGTATGATTTGCTCGCCTGCGGCTTGATGTTCAAACCGGGGATACGACCGGAACGGACAACCGCCCCGTTCTTTTCCACCGACCAGAACAAATCCGTATCCGAAAGATCGGTAAAATACCGACGATTGCGTATTTTCAGTCGATTTCCCTTCAGCGAAGCCTGAAAAGGGGCGATGATCTGTTTGTATTCCAAAAGGCCGTAATGGGGGCGGCGGTCAGGGTACACAAGGCCGTCCACGCAAAAGTTGCCGTCGTTCGGCACATCGCCGAAGTCGCCGCCGTACGTATAGTGCGGAGCGGTATAGGGATTTTTCCCCGTTGCCACCGAATGATCCAGCATTTCCCACACGCAACCGCCGAAAAAGCGGTCATCGCCGAAAATCACGTCCCAATAGTCCTTCAAATCGCCCGGCCCGTTGCCCATCGCATGGGCATACTCACACAAAAACAGCGGTTTATGCTTCGACGGGTTTTTCAGATACGACAGACAGCGTTCGGGGCTGTGGTACATAAAGCTCTCTATGTCCGTCACGTCGTCGTAGGCATTATATTTTTCCCGTTCCGATTCAAAAGCGCTGTCGTGCATTCTGCGGGAAATGTCCTCGCAATGAATGAGATTGCCGAGCCGACGCCCACGCAGATATTCGGCCATGTGGCGCTGATTTTGACCAACGCCCGATTCGTTTCCGAGCGACCAAAGAATGATGGAAGCATGGTTTTTATCTCTTTCATACATCCTCTCGGCACGGTCAAGATAAGCCTGCGTCCACGCCGCACTGTCCGTCAGGCCGCTCCAAGCCTCGACTCGCTTCATACCGTGCGTTTCAATATCGGCTTCCTCGCAAAGATAAAAGCCGAGGCGATCACAAAGGCCCGGAAAGCGGGGATCGTTGGGGTAGTGGCTGGTGCGAATCATGTTCACGTTATGGCGCTTGAGCAAATACAAATCGGCCAGCATATGATCCATCGGCGTAGTTGAACCGAGAATCGGATGGCTGTCGTGTCGATTGACGCCTTTGGCCTTGACTTTTTTCCCGTTAATGTAAACGATACGATCTTCAATTTTCAGCGAGCGGAGGCCGATTTTTTGGCAAATATACTCGCCGCCGACATGAAGTATCAGCGTATAGAGAAGGGGCGTTTCATCCGACCAAAGGCAGGGATCATTGACAATAAACTCCATTTGCCCGGAGCCAGCAATGCCAAGGCGCCCCGTATCCACCAGCAGGCCGTCCGGCGCATACAAAAGGAAATCCGCCTCCACCTTCTCGGGTTGGCTCATGACGACATCCGCCGTAATCATAGCCTGCGTGAAGGTCGGATTGATATACTGCCGAATTTCTATATCGCTGACATGGACAGGATCGCGGAAAAGCAGATACACCTCACGAAAAATACCGGAAAACCGAAATTTATCCTGATCCTCCAGATACGATCCGTCGCACCACTTGAACACCAGCACCTTCAGCGTGTTTTCTCCCGCATGCAAAAACTCGGTCAAATCCATTTCGCTTGTCATGTGGCTGACCTGGCTGTAAGCCGCAAAGCGATCATTCACAAAAAGATAGAAGCAGGAATCCACGCCTTCAAAGTGAATATGCACCGATTTCTGCGCCAGCTCTTTTTCCGAAAGCCACAGGGTGCGAACATAAAGCCCGCACGGATTATCGACCGGCACATGCGGAGGATCCACAGGGAAAGGATAGTTTACATTGGTATATTGCGGGCTGTCATATCCGCGCCCCAGCTTGGTTTGCCAGCTTTGCGGAACGCTCAGCTTGTCAAACCCGGCCGATGTAAAACCGGGCGCTGTAAAATCGGGCAGCTCGGATTCATTGGAATAATAGTGAAAATCCCAATCCCCGCAAAGCGATACAAATCGATCACTCTCGCCCCGTATCTCTCGCTTCGCCAACGCCTCTGCGCTGTAAGGAATCAAATAAGCATGCGGCTTTTCACAGCCCACATGAAGGGACGCAAGCGATTTGTGAAAGTCAAAACGAAAATTCATGATTTCTTTTCCTTTCATGGATTTATCAAAGTGCGGCGAAGGGGTGCCTGTCGGCCTGAACCTTCGCCGCAAGAAAAAACTCAAGCACGCAAAGAAATGCCAAACGTATCGGAAAGTGCTTTGACAATTTTGGCACTGACCTTGTCGGCCTCCTCCACCGTCAAGGTGCGGTCGGGCGCCCGCAGAATCACACGCATGGAAACGCTCTTTTTGCCGACTCCGACCTGCGGCCCGCGATAAACATCGAACAGCTTGATGGATTCCACCAGCTTTCCGCCGGCCGTCGCCATAGCCTCCTCGATATGTCCCACTTCCAATTCATCCTCGCAAACAAAGGAGTAATCCCGCGTGGAAGCCGGGAATTTCGGCAGCGGTCTGTACTCCGGCTCTGCCTTCGACAGTGAGAACAGCAAATCGAAGTCGATCGTTGCGACATACACCGGCAGGCTCATACCGTAGTTGTCCGCGGTTTCGGGATGAACCTGACCGAGCACGGCCAGAGTTTTGCCCTCTTGCGTCGTCGCCGTCGCGGTGCGGCCGGGATGGAAGGTGGGATTCTCGGTCAGAGCTTCAAATCGCACAGGGGGAAGGCCGGACAGCGCGAACAGATTTTCGCACACGCCCTTCAGTTTATAGAAGTCGCAATCGCCGTACATGCCCAGCGTAATCACCTTTTTTTCCTCCGGCAGCTTACCGGCATCGGCATTGGGGATATATACGGTAGCCATTTCATAAAGCGCTACGTTTTCATTGTTGAAATTATTATTCCGCGCCAGCGTTTCCAGCATGGACGGAATCGCCGTGGTTCGCATCACGCTGGTGTCCTCTCCGAGCGGATTGGAAATCACAATGGATTGGCGCAACGGGCTGTCCGCGGGCAGACGAATCTTATCATAATATTTAGGGCTGATAAACGAGAAGGTCTGAATCTCCGAAAGTCCCATTCCGCAAAGCGCGCGGGAACATTCCACCTCAAAGCCTTGACGACGGGTGCGTCCCCCCTGCGTCATTCCGCCGCGAATCATGGAAGAGCGGATCGTATTGTAGCCGTAGATCCGCAAAATCTCCTCGGCAATGTCGTTCATGCAGCCAATATCGTCGCGGAAGGAGGGCGCGTACACCTTGCCGTCCTCCACCTTAAAGTCCAGCGAACGGAGAATGTCCGCCATATAGTCCTCGGTCAGCGAAACGCCGAGGAAGCGGTTGATCCGATCTGCCTCCAGCGGCAACACCGTGACTTTTTTCTTCACCGGGTAAACGTCAATCGTTCCCTCCACCGTTTCACCGGCGCCGAGCAGGGTGATCAGTTCACAGGCGCGATCAATGGCACCGAGCGTATTTTCGCAGTCCAGCCCTTTTTCAAAGCGAGCCGACGAATCCGTTCGCATGCCGAGCTTTTTGGCCGTGATCCGAACCGAAGCGCCGAGGAAGCAGGCACTTTCAAAGACAACCGTGGTTGTTGCGTCGGTAATTTCGCTGTTGGCGCCTCCCATGACGCCGGCCAAAGCAACCGCCTTTTTCCGGTCGGCAATCACAAGCATGGAATCTTCCAGCACGTGATCCTTGTCATCCAGCGATTTGAAGCTTTCCTTGGGCGTGGCGCGTCGGACGTCAATGGCCGCTCCATCCAGGCATTTATAGTCAAAGGCGTGCATGGGTTGACCATATTCCAGCATCACATAATTGGTAATATCCACAATGTTATTGATGGGGCGAATACCGCTCGCCCGCAGTCTCATGCGAAGCCACAGAGGCGAGGGGGCGATTTTCACATTTTTCACTACGCGCGCGGTGTAGCGAGAGCAAAGCTCCGGATCGCTGATTTTCACCGAGAGATAGTTCGCAATCGTATCGCCATCGGAAGTAAAGGTCACTTTCGGGGTGTGCGGGTGGAACGGGCGCCCGAAGCTGACGGCGCTTTCGCGTGCAAGACCGATCACCGACAGACAATCGGGGCGGTTGGACGTAATTTCAAACTCCACGCACGCATCCCGAAGCAGCAGCGCCTCCCGAATATCCATGCCCAATTTGTCGCCAAAGCTCTCGTCCAAAATCAAAATTCCATCCTCGGCGGCCCCCGGCATATCATGTGTAGTCAGGTTCAGTTCGCTGATGGAGCAAAGCATGCCGTCGGACTCCACGCCGCGCAGCTTTCCGGGCTTGATGACTACGCCGCCCGGCAGTTTGGCCACAGCCTTGGCCACGGGGACAATGGCGCCTTCAAACACATTTTGCGCGCCGGTCACGATTTGGCGTGTTTCATGGCCGAGATCCAGGGTGCAAATCTGCAGATGATCACTGTTTTCATGCTTTGCAAGTTTTGTGATCCGTCCGACCACCACGTTTTCTATATCCTCTCCGAAAAGCTCATAGCCCTCCACCTTGGAGCCGGTATCTGTCATTTTATCGCAGTATTCCTTCAGGCCGATTCCCTTCAGATCCACGAAATCGGACAGCCAATTCATAGACAACTTCATAAATTCATTCTCCTTTCCGTTTTCCGCGTTTTCCTATTCAGAATTGCGAGAGAAAACGAACGTCGTTTTCATATAGCAGGCGCATATCGTCAATGTTGTACTTTCTCATCACGATTCTCTCAATTCCAAGACCGAAAGCAAAACCGCTGTAAACATCGGGATCAATTCCGCATCCGCGCAACACGTTGGGATGCACCATACCGGCGCCGAGAATTTCAATCCAGCCCTCTCCCTTGCAAAGCCGACAGCCCTTGCCGCCGCAAACGAAGCAAGAAACGTCCACCTCGGCCGACGGCTCCGTGAACGGGAAATGGTGCGGGCGGAACCGGATCCGGGTATCGTCGCCGAACATCTTTTTGGCGAACATTTCCAGCATCCCTTTCAGGTCGCCCATGGTAATCCCCTGATCCACCACAAGCCCCTCCAGCTGATGGAAAAGCGGCGAATGGGTGGCATCCACCGCATCCGAACGATAAACGCGGCCGGGGGATATGATCCGAATGGGCGGCTTTTGCTTTTCCATGGTGCGCACCTGCACAGGCGAGGTCTGAGAACGCAAAAGGATCTTGTCGGTGATATAAAACGTATCTTGCGTATCACGGGCCGGATGATTTTCCGGAATGTTCAACGCCTGGAAGTTATAGTAATCGTACTCCACCTCCGGGCCTTCCACAATGCTGAAGCCCATACCGATAAAAATGTCCTCCAGCTCCCGCTGCACTTTGGTCAACGGATGAACGTGTCCGGCCGCCGGCAGCGTTCCGGGCATCGTCACGTCAAGTCGCTCGCTTTTCAGCTTCATTTCCAATTTCTGCTTATTCAGCTCCGCGCTCTTTTCGGCAATGGCTTTTTCAATGTAAACTCTGACGTCATTGGCCAGCTGACCAATGACCGGGCGTTCCTCGGCAGACAGAGAACCCATGCCGCGCAAAACCGACGTCAGTTCTCCTTTTTTTCCGAGATATTGAATCCGGATTTGCTCCAGATCCGCGCCCGATTCATTCAGCTTTTTCAGCGCTTCGGCTTTAATGCGGGCTAATACTTCTCTCATAAAATCATGTTTCCTTTCCGAATGTTTTATTTTTATAAAATTCATTTTCAATAAAAAAAACCGTCCCTCATTCTTACACAAGGGACGGGGCAAAGCTCCGCGGTACCACCCGATTTTCGGCGGCGATACATCGAACGCAACCGACACTTTAAGGCTTTTAACGGGGCCTCTCCGGCCAAAAGCTATCGTCCACCGACAAAAAAAGCCTGCGGATTTCCCTTTTGCGGCTCCCAAGCGAAGGGCCGGCATCCCGTCACACGGCGCTTTCAGCCATAGGCGCCGTTCTCTGTCGTGACATCCGAATGCAAGCCGACTTGTTCTCAGCCTTTTCATTGTTTCACTTTGACATGGTTTCTCTTTTCTGCGTCTGCGCTTTGCTTGTTCCGCGCTTCTGCGCCGGACAGACAAATTCTTTGCAAAAAAGAGTCAGTAAAGAGTAAAAAGCACTTATATTATATCACAATCTCCTTATTTTGCAAGGTTTTTGCGAAAAAAACGATACAAAGAATCGGTTTTGACCTTTTTTCGCAAAAGCCCTGAGCAATGGGACGTTCCGAAAAGCACGGTTCCCGTCCCACCGTCAAGCTAAGCCGAACACAGATAAAATCCGATCGCCGACATTGAAATGCAGCCACAGCCAGACAGCAATCACCTGGCACAGGAGGATTACCGGGATTCCCAGCATAAATTTCAGATGCAGCGTTTTATGACGGATCAGCAGCATCGTCAAATACATGGCGAGCGATCCGCCGGCCGCGGCCAAAAGCAACAGCGTGCGTTCCCGCGTGCGCCACTGCGTCAATGCTTTAGACGCATATTTATCATAGCACGTTACCACCGCAGACAGCACCGAAATAAAAATCAGATAAATCCACGGCCATTTTGACAAAAGAACATCCATTACTTTTTCGGGAAGCTGTCCTTCAAGCCCACAATCCGGTTAAAGACGCCAGCCTTCTTGGTGTCCTTGCAGAAGTACCCGGTTCTGACAAACTGAAATTTCTCTCCGGGCGCCGCCTCGGTCAAGGCCGGCTCAATCCGCGCGTGCTCCACCACCGTCAGCGAGTTCGGATTGATAAAATCGGTATAATCCTTATCATCCGGTTTGTCGGAGGGATTTTCCAGGGTGGTTAAATTGTCGTAAAGATGCAACGTGACCTCCTCCGATTCCTGTGCGGAGAGCCAATGAATGGTTCCCTTGATCTTACGTCCGTCCACGGGGTTTCCGTTTCCGGTGGCAAGATCGGCCGTACAGCGGATTTCACGAAGGGTTCCGTCATCATTTTTCACCACCTCGTCGCAACGAACGATATAGGCGCCCATCAAGCGAACCTCGCCCTCCGGCTTCATGCGGAAGAACTTGGGAGGCGGCACTTCGGCGAAGTCGTCCGCATCAATATACAGCTCCCGGGTAAAGGCCACGCGGCGCGTGCCGGCTTCGGAATCTTGCGGATTGTTGGGGACTTCAAAATATTCCTTCTTATCGCTCGGATAATTGGTAACAACGACTTTGATGGGGTGAACAACGGCAATGCGGCGAGGCGCCGTAAGATTCAATTCCTCACGCAGGCACGCCTCCAGCTGCCGAATATCCACAAGGCTGTCGGATTTTGCCACGCCGGTTCGGTTGATAAAATCCAAAATGGAAGAAGCGGTATAGCCGCGACGACGCAGGCCGCACAGCGTGGGCATACGAGGATCGTCCCAACCGTCCACCGCGCCGCTTTCCACCAAGGTGCGCAAAAAGCGCTTGGAAAGCACGGTGTAGGTAATATTCAGGCGGGCAAATTCAATCTGACGGGGAAATCCGGCGGGATTGCCGGGCAGCTCCACATGATCCCGCACCCAATTGTAAAGCGGGCGATGAATTTCATATTCAAGAGAGCACAGTGAATGGGTGATGCCCTCCAGGGCGTCCTGAATCGGATGGGCAAAATCGTACATCGGGAAAATACACCACTTGGTTCCCTGACGATGATGCTCCACGTATTTGATGCGGTAAATAACGGGATCGCGCATGCAGAAGTTTCCTGAGGCCAGATCAATTTTGGCGCGAAGCGTATATTTTCCCTCGGGAAATTCCCCGTTTTTCATCCGTTCAAAAAGCGCAAGGCTCTCCTCTGCCGGACGGTCGCGGTAGGGGGACACGGCCGGATGCGTCAAATCGCCGCAATACTTCGGATCCCGAAATTCCTCCGCCGACAGCTCACAAACATAAGCCAAGCCCTTGCGAATCAGCTGGCAGGCCAGCGCATAGTCGGTTTCAAAATAGTCCGAGCCGTAAAAGAACCGATCTTCCCAATCAAAGCCGAGCCAATGAATGTCCTCTTTGATGGCGTCCACATACTCGACGTCCTCCTTGGCAGGGTTTGTATCGTCCATCCGCAAATTGCAAACGCCGTTATATTTCCGTGCCGTGCCGAAATCGACGCACAGGGCCTTGCAGTGGCCGATATGCAAATAGCCGTTCGGCTCGGGGGGGAACCGGGTGTGTACCTTCATGCCCGGATTGTTTTTCAAATCCTCGTCAATAATATCCTGAATAAAGTTTCGTTCCATTTCCATGGCGTTCTTGTTCCTGATTCCTTTCTCAATTTCTCATTGGCCGTTCGCCAGCCGTGCGCTCATCGCCTGCAGCCGGGCGATCACCTTGTCCCGCCCGAGCACCTGCATAACCGCATACATATCGGGGGAGTTCAATTTCCCCGTCACGGCCACGCGCAAAAACATGCAAACGTCCGCCACGCTGCCCTTGTATTTTTCCGGCTCCTGCTTGTATAGCTTTACATCGGGCGCAAAGCCGAGGTCTTCCGACACCGCCTTGATGGTATCAAACCATGCGTTCTGATCCGCGTTTTCGTCATACACAGCCGCACATTGATCCAGCGCGGCTTGAATGTCTTTCGGATCAAAATTTTCAGGATAGGCATCTTCAATCACAAAATAACGGTCGAAGAAGAAGCCCATATACCCCTTGACCTCGCTCCACACAGCAAAATCCTTCCGCGGCTTTTTCCCGCCGCGGCCGATTTGAAGAATGGCCTTCGTCATCGCCGGCTCTCTTTCCAGCTCTGCGGCAAAGGGGGGATCAAACTGCCGCGCGTAGGCGGTCAGCTTGTCGTAAACCTGCTCGGCGGTCATTTTGGAAAGAACATTTTTGGAAACATCGTTCAGCTTGTTAAAATCAAACAAGCAGCCGGAGGCCGACATTTTTTTGATGCTGAAGGGGAAATCCGTATAGGGCTTTTCGGGGTTTTGCGCGTGCCACTCCTCAAAGTTGGAGTTGAGCAACGTCATGATATATTCGCAAACACATTCGGGCGCGTACCCCATTCGCTTGTAGTCCTCCAAATTGGCGCCCATATCCCGCTTGGACAATTTTTTCTTGTTTCCGTTTTCGTCCAAGCGCATAATCTGTGCGATATGCATGTATTTCGGTGCCTTGAAGCCAAGATAACGGAACAGCTGGATATGCTTGGCAAGGCTGGGCAGCCACTCCTCGCCGCGGATCACATGGGTGGTTCCCATCAAATGGTCGTCCACGGCATGAGCAAAATGGTACGTGGGGATTCCGTCGCTTTTCAGGAGCACAAAATCCTCGTCATTTTCGGGGATTTCAAGATTCCCTTTGCAAAGATCCGTTACGCGAAGCTTCCGGTTCGGATCGCCGTCCGAAAGCAGCCGCAACACAAACGGATGCCCGGCCTGTAGCTCGGCCTCTGCCTGCTCCAACGAAATAGCGCGCCGCTTTTCCTGCTCGGCTTTCATTGAAGCCGAGGCATCGACATGCCAATCGCGGCTTTGGATCTCCGCTTTTTTATCGGTTTTCGCCAGCATTTCCAATTCTTCTTCGGTCGAGAAACAGGGGTAGGCCTTCCCTTCCCGCACCAACTGCTTGGCATAAACATGATAGATCGGCGCCCGCAGGCTTTGCTTATAGGGGCCGTAGTCGCCCTGATCGGACACCTTGCCGTCCGGGCCAAGGATAGCGCCCTCATCAAAGTGAATCCCGTAGTCGGCCAGCGTGGTAATCAGCGCTTCGGCCGCGCCGGGAATTTCGCGCTTTGCGTCGGTATCTTCAATGCGCAAGTAAAAAACGCCGCCGCTTTGGTGAGCCAATCTTTCTCCGACTGTCGTGGGAAAAAGACCGCCGAAATGGACAAAGCCGGTCGGGCTGGGGGCAAAACGAGTTACCTTGGCCCCTTCGGGCAATTTGCGCGGAGGGTATTTGTTTTCCATATCCTCCGGTGTTTCTGTCACTTGCGGAAAAAGAAGCTCCGCCAAACGATTCCAATCCATATGTGAATCACCTTTCCTGATGAAGATAAATTGATTTTGATCTGCTTTGCTCGGCACGATTGCCGCGCTTTCAACAAACCGTCCCAACGGAACGGCTTTTCCCGTTTCAAAGCTCCTTGAAAGGCCGCTTGCTTCAAAAGTCGTCGTCAAAGCCGTAAAGAAGCGCTTCCTTCAAGAGCGCCGGCGCGCCATGGCCGGGATACAGCCTCAGGTTGCCGGGAAGCTTCGCCAGCTTTTGCAAAGAAGCCGCCATTTGCTTTTCATTGCCGCCGTAAAGGTCGCAACGGCCCACGCCACAGGCAAACAGCGTATCTCCGCTGCAAACGGCATGGCCGCAAAGATAGCAAACCGAGCCTTGCGTATGCCCGGGCGTATGCAGGACGCAAACCTTCTCCCCGCCCAAGGGAATTGTATCCCCGTCCTGCAGAAAAACATCTGCCGACGGCACGGAAAAGGGGCGACCGAAAAAGGTCGTGTAGGCATTTTTCTGTCCATCCGTCAAGAGGGGGGCATCCTCCGCATGCACATATACGGGAACGTCCCATTCTTTTTTCAAGGCCGGCAATCCGTAAATATGATCGAAGTGACCGTGCGTCAAAAGGATTCCCTCCACGCACAGGTTTCTTTCTCGCAAAATCGGCAGCAGTTTTTCCCCGCCGGCCCCCGGATCCACAATCAAAGCACGGCGTCCGACCAGGATTGCATAACAGCAAGAGTCCAACATTCCCCGACACAAAAGCTCCACTTGAATCGCAGCATCCGACATCCCGACAGGCTCTCTTTCTTATTTTTTTGCTTTTGGCTTTTTGCTTTTCCGTTGACTTTTGCTTTCCCGTTTTGGCAGATGGGATTTTTCGCGCAAGGGCTTGTCCCTCCCGCCAAAGAAAGCAAGCCCTAAAGCAAGCAATTTCCATTATATCTATTTTATTATATCACTTTCTTTGTGTGCTGTCTACCGTTTCATCAAATTTTCTTTTCGCGTTTCAAGCAAAGCTCTCCGGGCCTTTACAAGCCAAAAGCCGCTCCTTTCGGTCGCAAAAAAAGGGAGAGCTGAAAACTCTTTCTGAGTTCTCAGCTCTCCCTTTAGAAGTATGAAAAGCACCGCAGGTTTCTTATTTTCGGAAAGAAGCCGCGCGCCTTATCGCATTACTCTGCGTCGGTCGAGGTTGCTTCCTCTGCAACGGCTTCCTCTGCCTCCTCAGGCTGTTCCTCAGGCTGCAACAAAGCACGAATGGAAAGGCTGACCTTCTTGTTTTCATTGTCGATGCCGATAATCTTTGCATCAACCACCTGGCCTACCTCAAGGACATCCGAGGGCTGTGCAATTCTTCTGTCGGCAATCTGCGAAACGTGAATCAAGCCGTCAACGCCGTCAACGATTTCGGCAAATGCGCCGAAGGGGGTGAGGCTGACAATCTTCACCGGAGCCACATCGCCCTCAGCATACTGATGGGTGAATATGTACCACGGATTGGTATCTTCGGTCTTGTAGCCAAGAGAAATCCGCTTCTTTTCCGGATCAAAGCTCTTGACAAACACGGTAATCTCCTGACCGATCGAAACTACATCGGCCGGCGTTTTGATTCGTTTCCACGACAGCTCGCTGGAGTGAACCATACCGTCCACACCGCCAAGGTCAACAAACGCGCCGTAGGCCGTCATGCTCTTGACCTTACCTGTGTACTGCTTGCCTTCTTCAATGGATGCCCAGAAAGCATCCTCTACCGCACGGCGCTCCTCGCGCTGTACGGCACGGATAGAGCCGACGGCTCTGCCGTTTTCCTTCACATCAATGATGTGAAGCTTTACGGTTGTGCCTACGAGAGTGGAAAGGTCGCCGTCCTTCGGCACACCGGTTTGGGAAGCGGGGACAAACACCTTCACGGCGTCCACGCTGACAACCACGCCGCCCTTAACGGCTTCAATGACTTTCCCCTGAAGGATCTCTCCGGTTTCCTTGGCTTCCAGCACCTTGGAGCGGTTTTTGTCCGCGTCCACGCGCTTTTTGGAAAGCTCTGCATAACCTTCAACATCGCTCACGCGGATAACAAACGCCTCGATGACGTCGCCCGGCTTGTAGGTCTCCTTCAACTTTACAGAAGGATCATCTGTGATCTGCTCAGCCTTGATCAAGCCGGTCACGCCGGCGCCGAGGTCTAACTGCAACTCGGTATCAGCCACATACACAACGGTTCCGGTAACTATGTCTCCTGTATTTAAAGTCTTGAGGGGCGTCTCCTCAAGCATTTGGGCAAAATTTTCTTTGGATTCTTGGATTGCGCTCATGGTTTTATATACCTCCTCTATTACATCGCGGGGAGTTGATGCTCCTGCCACGATCCCTGTTTTTTGCCAGCCGGCCGATTTCCCCGCGGCAGAAAAGAACGATGCCAAAGAAGCTGCATTTTCGATCCGAAGAACATTGTCGCAATTCTTTTTGCAAATTGCATACAGCTTTTCCGTGTTGGAGCTTTCCCGGCCGCCAATCACAATCATCCGTTCACATTCCGCCGAAAGCTTTTCCGCTTCCTTCTGGCGCAAATCAGTAACATTACATATTGTATCAAAAATTTTCGGATTTGTATATAGGTATTTGAAAATTTTTTCGGTTTTTTTCCATTCCGACATGCTTTGGGTAGTCTGTGCAACCACGACCGGAACTTTTTCCTTCAAAATTTCCAATTTATTGCAACGAATCGCCTCGGCCACTTCCTCCGCCGTTGTAAAAACGAACACCGGGCCATGGAACCGACTGACAATGCCCCGTGTTTCCGGGTGTTCGGGATGGCCGAGAAGGATCAGCACGTTTTCCGGGCGATCGTTTTCCCGCACAATCCGATGGATTTTTTTCACATTCGGGCAGGTGCAGTCCTCCACATGAAAGAAGGGGTTCTCCGCCTGCCATCGCATCAGATCGTTTTCACAAACCTCCGGCACGCCGTGGGCGCGAACAAACACGGTCACAGGCTGTGTTTCCGTCGCCGCAGCGGCCAGCGCGCCAAGCTCCTCCTCTCCGACAACGGCAACGCCTCTGTCCTTCAGGCGTTGACAATACACGTCATTGTGAATCAGCTTTCCCAAGGTAAAAATCCGTCCGCCGGGCACATTTTCTTCGATACATTTTTCCACTTGCTCCGTCGCGCGGCGAACGCCAAAGCAGAAGCCGGCATTGTGGGCCACCAAGAGGGTTTCCGAGGGTTTGCTTGCTCTTTCGTTCTTGCCTTTCGCCTGCATCATGACCTTGCCTCCGGGCGTTTTTTCTTCTGCTTTTGCGCCGACTCAAATTCTTCCCCCAAAAGGCAGATCCGGTCAAAAATCAAGCGGCTGATGCGCTCGTATTCGCCGGGAGTTCTCGGATGGTAGTCCAGCTCCTCCGGCAGGATCGGCTTTCCGATAATCAGCGTTCTGCGGCGAAAGAGCTTTGCCTCATGATCCTTGGTTTGTATATAAATCGGAAGCACCGGCACCTGGGTGTGCGCCCAGATCATGCCGAGGCCGCCTTTGATCTCGGTTTGCCGGGGATCCTCCCCTTTATGCCGCGTTCCCTGCGGAAAGATTCCGACGCTTTTTCCGTCGCGCAAAAGGCCGATCACCGTGCGAAGGGCACTCACGTCATTGCCGTCACGATTGACCGGAACCATGCCGAGATTTCGGAAAAACCATGCAAGAGGTTTCTTATTAAACAATTCTTTTTTCGCCATATAATGCGGCTGGCAGTATCGCAGCGTTACGCCAATCGCAATCGGATCGCCCGCCGAAATGTGGTTGGCGCAAACGATAAACGGCCCCTCGCCTTTTTTCGGTTCGTTTTCCCGTCCCACCACGCGAATATTATAAAAGAACCGAATAAACCACATCACGATCCAGCGCACCCATGTATAAAATCGATTCATACCGACAATCCTCTTTCCCGAATCAGTTGCAAGATCGCCTCCACGTTTTCCTCCACGGTCATATGTGAGTTGTCCATTTTTACCGCATCGGCCGCCGGAATCGCAGGCGCCACGGTACGGCCGGCGTCATTCCGGTCGCGCTCTTCCATGTCGCGGAGCACGTCCTCGTAGGTCGTGGAGATTCCTTTTTCCGTCAGCTCCCGATAACGGCGCTGGGCGCGCGCTTCGGAGGAAGCCGAAAGGAAAATTTTAATTTCAGCATCCGGCAAGATGACCGTGCCGATGTCCCGTCCGTCCATAACGACACTTTGATGCCGGGCAATATTGCGTTGCATATCCAAAAGGAAGGCGCGCACGGAAGGCAGGGCTGAAACAGCGGAGGCATACATGGAGATTTCCGGCTCCCGGATTTTTTGGCCGAGATCCTCTCCGTTCAGCATCACATGCTGTTCTCCGTTCCGGTAGCAAAGCTCCACTTGCATCTCCGGCAGCAACCGGGTGACCTCCGCCTCTGATTTCGGATCGGCGCCCTTTTGACGCACATAGTACCCAACCGTACGGTAAAGGGCACCGGTGTCTACATAAACAAGTCCCAGCCGGGCGGACAGCGCTTTCGCTACCGTACTTTTTCCCGCGCCGCTTGGCCCATCCAAAGCAACTCTGATCATAGTTTTTCTCCTTTGTAAGCGTACAAGAGACCTTTCCCCGCCGAGAGGGCAAGGGGGCGTCCTCCGTTCTTTCTGCCTTTTATTTTTATTTTTGTACCTCTGTCTCTGCTTTTTCGTGCTCCACCGCATCAAGGGTGGCCGCGCTTTCTCCGGCACAAAAGCCGGTAGAGAAAGCGATTTGCAGATTGAAGCCGCCGGTATAGGCATCCACATCCAGCACCTCGCCGGCGAAATAAAGACCGGGCAACCGCTTGGACGCCATGGTTTTCGGATCAATCTCCGTCACCTTTACGCCTCCGCGCGTAATAATGGCTTCCTCAATGGGGCGAAAATGCGACAGCTCAATGCGGAAATTCTTGATTGTTTCGCAAAGGCGGCGTCGTTCTTCACGGGTTACGGAATTGACCTTCTTCCGCGCGTCAATCCCGCTTTTCTCTACAACCGGGGCGATGATTTTCTGGGGGAGGAGGTCGCCCAACGCGTTAATAAAATCCCGGTTGGCATATTTGGAAAAGTCCGACAAAAGGCGGGCATCCAGCTTTTTATCCTCCAGCGCCGGTTTCAGGTCGATGCAAGCGTAATAGGCTTGCCGTCCGAGATCGGAAAGATACGCCGACGCGGAAAGAATCATCGGACCGGTGACGCCAAAGTGCGTAAACATCATTTCCCCAAAATCTTCATATACCACCCGATTGTCTGTCGCCCGGCAAACGGTCAGGCCGACGTTTTTCAAGGAAAGCCCCTGCATGCTTCGGCAAACGGTTCCCTTTTCTACAATCGGAACCAGCGAGGGGCTTAGCTCCGCAATCGTATGCCCGGCTTGCTCGGCCAAGCGATAGCCATCTCCGTCCGATCCGGTCAGCGGATAGGATTTTCCGCCCGTGGCCACGATCACGGCATCGGCGGGAGCCCTCGTTCCGTCCGCCAGCCGGACGCCGGCCAGCCGACCGGCTTCGATCCACAAGGAATCCACCTTGCGAAAAGCAAAGACCACGCCCGCGCTCCGGCAGGCATTGACCATAGCCGCCACAATATCGGACGCTTTATCGGAGACCGGGAACACCCGATTGCCCCGCTCCACTTTGAGAGCCACGCCGGCCTCCTCAAAAAAGCGTTTCGTATCTTCCGTTGAGAAGCGACTGAGCGCCGCGTAAAGAAACCGCGGGTTGCGCGGCACTTGGGAAAGAAACGCTTCCCGCGTACAATCATTGGTAACATTGCAGCGGCCTTTTCCGGTGATGCGCAGTTTTTTTCCCGGCCGATCCTTTTTTTCAAACACCGTAACGAGCGCGCCGGCGCGTGCAGCCGTCACCGCGGCCATCATTCCGGCGGCACCGCCACCGACGACAGCCACGCGCTTTGGCGCCTCAGGCTTTGTCGTACACATCATATTTGTCCCAAATCTCCTCCAGCTCATGCAGCTTTTTCGAGAATTCTCCCTGCTTTCTCCGCACAACCTCGGCAATCATGGCATTGATAATGCTCAGCGGCGCTGCCAACGAATCCACAAAGGACACCATATCGCTGTGCGCCACCAGCAATTCATCCGCATAGCCGGCAATCGGGGACTGCTCCCCGTCGGTCAGGGCAATCACGCGGGTTTTCTTTTGCCGGGCAAACTCCACCGCGTTGATAATCCGTTTGGAATAGCGCGGGAAGCTGATGGCAATCATCACGTCTTTTTCATTTAGATTCAAAAGCTGCTCAAACATCTCACTGCCGGAGGTAGTCTGAACGAAGCGAACATTATCAAAAATCATGCGGAAATTATAATTCAAAAAGCCCGCCAAAAACGCCGAGGAACGCACACCGATAATGTAAATATTCCCGGCGCCGAGAATATGGGAGATGGCGCGGTCAAACGCCTTTCGGTCAATCCCCTCTAACGTCTGCCGAATCCGTGCGATGTCGGCGTCCAACACCTTCGTCAGCACGTCTCCCTCTCCGATAATGGAATTGGTCAATTCCACGCGCTGTACGGCATTCAGTCGGATCCGCACCATTTCCTGCAGGGCCTTTTGCAATTCCGGGTAGCCTTCAAAGCCAAGCTCTGCGGCAAAGCGCACCACCGTGGATTCCGACACCTTGGCCTTTTCGCCAAGTCCGGCGGCGGTCATGTAGGCGGCCTTATCGTAGTGCTGCAGGATATAATCCGCAATAGCCCTTTGTCCTTTGGAAAAAGACGGGCGGGTCCCTTCTATTTTTTTCAGCAAATCCCGTTCCATGCTCTTTGCCTCCATTAAAACAAACTTATTTTTATTATATATTCTTTTTCTCCGCTTGTCAATGATAATTTTTGAGCGGGCGGGTTCTTCCGCGTTTCCGTCGTTTTCCTCGTCAAAATTCGTCAAAGTCACCAAAAGCAGAGGGGGAAATTTGCCGATATTTCCACGCAAAAAAATGCGGAAGAAACATTTACAAATCGAAAAAAGTGTGGTATAATGCTTTCGATCAAAAAAGATCATGTCACTATGTCGGCAGGTTGCGATTAGTGCTTGTAGTTTTGAATAGCACCGTTTTTTGTTGCATCCGGAGCCGTGATATTGTTTTATTTTCGGTTTTCCGGTGTTTTTTTATGTCTGCAGAAAGAGGCATATTCAAGCCCCGGAAGAACAAAACCGATGATAAATAAAAAAAGGATCCGAAACTTTGGGGACGGCGTGTGTGCCGTGCCAACCAAAAAGACGGATCTGCCCAATGTAGCGCCTCGGCGTAATCTCATACTTGGGCCGGACGACCGTGAAAACGGCCGTCGCAAAGAAAGGCAGGTCAATATGAATCTCATTTACAATGTCAAGGACAAGCCAAAATTCGGACAGGTTCTCGTGTTTGCATTCCAGCAGCTTCTGGCAATTCTGGCTGCTACCATTGCGGTTCCTGCTATTATCGGCAACGGAATGTCGCAATCGGCCGCTTTGTTCGGTGCCGGCGTCGGTACCATCGTGTATCTTCTGTTCACCCGCTTCCGCAGCCCCGTGTTCCTTGGCTCTTCGTTCGCCTTCCTCGGTTCTATGGCCACCGCCTTTGCCGGTGCCGCAACGGCCGCACTCGGTTATCTCGGATTGATTATCGGCGCTGTTATGGCAGGTCTTGTTTATGTAGTCCTCGCCATCGTCGTTAAATTTGCCGGTGTCCGCTGGATCAACAAGCTGATGCCCGCGGTTGTCATCGGCCCTACCGTGGCCATCATCGGTCTGTCGCTGGCAGGTAACGCCATCGGCGACCTCCAAAAAGGCAGCGTTACCCATGATGTCCTGGTCAGCGAAATCAACGGTCATCTGCTGGCTCAGCCTTTCACAAGCGCTGTGCAGGACGCTTCCGTTTACCTTTGCATTCTCTGCGGACTTGTTACGTTGGCCGTCACCATGATCTGCTCGGTCTACGGTAAGAAAATGCTTAAGATGATCCCCTTCATCATCGGTATCCTCTCCGGCTACGCCTTGGCTGCAATTTTCACCGTCATCGGCAACGTCGCTTCGATTGATACTATGAAGATTATCAACTTCTCTGCTTTTGAAAACATGCAGTGGGTTCCCGACTTCACCTTTGTCACCGCCTTCAAGGGCTTTGGCGATCTCAACGCCTCCTACATTGCCACCATCGCCGTGGCGTACGTGCCGGTTGCCTTTGTCGTATTCGCCGAGCACATCGCCGACCACAAAAACCTTTCTTCCATCATCGGCCAGGATTTGCTTGAAAATCCCGGACTTTCCAACACTCTGCTGGGTGATGGTGTAGGCTCCATCGCAGGCGCCTTTTTCGGCGGCTGCCCCAACACCACTTATGGAGAAAGCGTCGGCTGTGTAGCCATTTCCGGTAACGCCTCCGTTGTCACCATCTTCGCAACCGCGCTCCTTGCCATTGCCGCTTCCTTTGTCGCTCCCTTCGTGACGTTCCTTGCCACCATTCCTCCCTGCGTCATGGGCGGCGTTTGCATTGCGCTGTACGGTTTCATCGCCGTATCCGGTTTGAAAATGATCCAAAGCGTAGACCTCGGTGAAAACCACAACCTGTTTGTCGTATCCATCATTCTGATTGCCGGTGTCGGCGGCATGGTGCTGTCCTTCGGCAAAATCACCATCACCTCGGTTGCCTGCGCACTGATCCTCGGCATCCTCACAAACGTCCTTCTCTCCAAAAAGAGAAAGCCGGAAACGGATTCCGTCGAAAAATAAGCTTTTTACCCACGAATCACGAAAACCGCCGGAATCCCGGCCGGTATGTTTGAGGGGCTGTGAAAAACATCACGTTTTTCACAGCCCCCATTTTCGCTTGATTAGAAAGCGCTTGCCCTGCAAGTTTCGGCTTGATATTCATATTCCTCTCGCAAGATCCCGCAAACGCCAATGGTTCGGTACGTACCCTTGATGAGCATAGAGTCTCTATGATACCCCTCAAACCGCATGCCCGTTTTCTCCATCACGCGCAAAGAAGCGGTGTTGCCTTCTATAAATTTCGCCTCAATCCGATGAAGCTGCAGGGTTTCAAAGCCAAACCGCATCACTTCGCGCACCGCTTCCACCGCAATTCCGCGCCCCCAATACTCCGGATTCAAAACATACCCGACCTCTCCGATATTGTTCGCGTAGTCAAAGCGAGTAAAGCCGCAGGTGCCGATCATCCGATCCTCCTCGGTCAACACCACGGCCCAATCAAAGAAATCCCCGATAGCATAGTGGGTTCCGATATATTGCAGGTATTCCCGCGTGTACATCACGTCGGTATGCGCTTTCCATGTCAGATATTTTGTCACTTCTTCGTTTTGCGCGTAGGCAAACATATCCATCGCATCCGACACCATCATTTTCCGCAATGTCAGATGCGACGTTTGCAGGGTGGGGATGTGGGAAAATATATGATAAATTTCTTCTCTTTTCATGCTGACCGACCTCTTTCCGCCGATTCGCCAAAATGCAGAACCGGATGGTGTATATTGTAATATATCCTGCTTCCTTTTGCAAGAGTTTTTTTCATTTTTTCCGCGAAGGTTCACAAAGCGCTTTATTTTTTGAGTAAAATGTGATATACTTAAGGTAATGAATAATGAAAAAGGAAATCAATCCGGGGAAAGGAGCTGTACGTATTGAACACCACCATTGCCACTGCCGTTCTCCCGTTTTTGCTGGGAGGCGGGCCCGTCGCATACCGTACCGCTCTGCGTCTTTTTTTTCGTCACGGACTTTTTTCGGTTGTGTTTGCCCGCAAAAAGACTCTTTTTTCGCATCCGCGATGGATTTCCCGCTTCTTTCCCCTGCCGGACGGATCGGCCGATGACTTCATCTTTATGACGCTAGAGCGGTATATTGCCGAGGAGGAGCGCGACCGGATCTTTGTGCTCGTTCCCTGCACCCCGGAATCCGAGGCGTTTGTCAAGAGAAACCGCAGTCGGCTGGAAAGTCGCTTCGTCCTGAAAACGCCGAACAACGTCTGCGCCTTGCATTGGGGAAAAGGATGTGAAAATGTATCTCCACGAAAGGAATGGAAATGAAACTATTTGATCTTGTCAGCCAAGCCGGCCTCGCCATGACGCCGGAGCTTCAAAAGGAATTGCAAGCCAATCCGCAAGAAATTCAATCGGTGCAGCGGGACTCCCGCCGAGTCGAAGCGAACGATTTGTTTGTCTGCATCACCGGCACGTCCTTTGATGGGCACAACTATGCGAAACAAGTTTATGATAAAGGCTGTCGTTGCTTTGTTGCGGAAAAGCCGCTTCTTTTGCCCGACGATGCGATTGTCATCCCGGTGGACAGCACGAGAAAAGCGCTGGCTTTGCTGTCCGACGCATTTTTCGGACATCCCTCCCGTTCGCTTTCCGTCATCGGTATTACCGGCACCAAGGGAAAAACGACCACGGCTCTGCTGGCGTTTGAAGTGCTGAACGCCGCCGGGATTCCTACCGGCTACATCGGCTCCAACGGAGTTCGCTTTGGCTCCTTTTTCTATCCCACCGCCAACACAACGCCGGAAAGCTGCGAGCTGCAATATTATATGCACCGCATGGTCAAAAACGGCATTCACGTGCTGGTCTTGGAGGTGTCCTCGCAAGCGCTGTACCAGGAGCGCGTGCAGGGCATCGTCTTTGACACCTGTGTCTATACCAATTTATACCGGGATCACATCGGCGGCTCCGAGCATCCCACGATGGAACACTACAAAGCGTGCAAGCGTCGGCTTTTCTATGATTATGCACCGAAAGCCATCATTTACAACGCCGACGACAAAGAAGCCGACTTTATGCTGGAGGGCTGTACCGAAGCCCGGTACGCCTGCTCCTGCACACCGGGAAAGGCCGCCTTTCTATCCGCGAAAAACATAGAAAGAATCACCACCGACGGCGTTTACGGAATCGGTTTTCAGGTCGTTATGCAGAACGGACGCGCCTGGCCGGCCACCCTCCGTCTGCCCGGCACGTTCAGCGCCATGAATGCGCTGGAGGCTCTCTCGATCTGCCTGCGCGTTGGCCTTTCCCTACCCGAAGCAATCCATCACATGGCCGACGTTTCGATAAAAGGACGCTTCGAATACGTCCCGTCGCCGTGGAAGGACATTACCTTTTTGATTGATTATTCCCACAACGGCACCAGCCTGGAAGCCACACTCAAAACGCTTCGCGCCTATGCGCCGCGTCGCCTGATTTGCCTGTTCGGATCGGTCGGGGGACGCACCTTTGAGCGCCGACGGGAGCTTGGCAACGTAGCGTCCGCTTTGGCCGACCTGTGCATTATCACGTCCGACAATCCCGACTTAGAGCCGCCGGAGCAGATTATTGACAGCATTGCAAGCTCCTTCTCAACGGAAAGCTGTCCCTATATCCGCATTGCCGACCGAGGGGAAGCCATCCGCTATGTGGTCAACATCGCCAAATCCGGTGATATTATTTTGCTGGCAGGCAAAGGCCACGAAACCTATCAGCTCATCGGCGGGCAAAAGCTTCTCTTTTCCGAGCGCGCCATCCTGCGCCAAGCCATCGAAGAACGCACGGGCGCCCCTGCGCCGGTTTGATTGTTCCGACTATGAAAATCACGTTCCATACCGAGGAAAACGTCGGTATGGAACGATCTTTTTAAATATCAGCATAGCTTGCCCTGCCAGCTTTGCCGGGCAAAAAGCATTTTATCAATATCGTTGATGACCGACACCTTTTTTCGGCTCCAAAGAGGGGCAAGCAAGCTGTCGGCCATGCCATCGCCGGTCAGCCGTGCGATCACGGTTTCGGCCGGCAAGCGCTCCAATGCGTCGCAGACCGTGGCCACATAAGCCTCCTTCTCCATCGGAACGTAAGCGCCCGTCTCGTACAGATCGGCCAGCGGCGTGTCGCGCAACACGTGCAAAAGATGGAGCTTGACCTGATCGGGCCGGAGCTTGGCCGTTTCTTCCACGGTTTTCATCATGGTTTCATGATCCTCGCCCGGCAAGCCGAAGATCAGATGCACGCAAATTCCGATCCGATCCGAAGCGCGACGCAAGCTCTCATAGCCCTTGACAAAAGCTTCAAAGGTATGGCCGCGGCGGATGCGGGCGGCGGACGCATCGTTTGACGTTTGCAATCCAAGCTCTACCGTCAGCACGGTTCGCTCCGCCAAAGAAGCCAGATACGCCGTCACGTCCGGCGGCAAGCAGTCCGCGCGGGTGGCAATATTCAGCCCGACCGCCCCCGGAAAGCGCAAGGCCTGCTCAAACTTTTCCCGCAAAACGGAAAGAGGCGCATAGGTATTGGTATGCGCCTGAAAATACGGAATACAACGCCCGGTATCCCACTTGGTACCGAGCCTCTTTTTTTCTTCCTCATACTGCTGTTCCAAGGGGAGCGTGGCCGGCAAAGCGAAGTCGCCGCTCCCGCGGCTGGAGCAATAAATGCACCCTCCGTAGCCACAGCGGCCGTCAAGGTTCGGGCAGGTAAAGCCGGCATCCAACGGAATTTTTGCGCACTTGCCGCCAAACGTATGCCGCAAATAATAGTCATACGTATAATATCGTTTATTACTGTCACTATAAGGGAAAGGGTTGCTTTCCCGCTGGTTTTTTTGAGGGGACATCTCTTTCTCCTTTTTTCG
The DNA here is from genome assembly GCA_934462825.1 of uncultured Eubacteriales bacterium. GTDB lineage: Bacteria > Bacillota > Clostridia > Oscillospirales > CAG-272 > CAKSIP01. Next base: position 144,961 of record CAKSIP010000001.1, read on the forward strand.
TGTGCGCACGTGTGCATGTGTACCCGTACGCATGTACGCATGCGCCCTATGCCGCGCCTTCGCTTGCGTCAATGACGGCAGAACAAAATTTTATCAATGGCGGCCAGCCGCACACAAACGGTCAGCACCTGCATGGCCAAGGTCAGCTCCTCATCCGAGGGGAAGGTCGGCGCAATGCGGATATTGCTGTCGCGCAAGTCGTTGCCGTAGGGGTACGTCGCGCCGACCTTGGTCAGCATCACCCCCGCAGAGGCGGCCAGATTGTACGCGTGGCGGGCGCAACCGTCCAATGTATAAAGGCTGATAAAGTAGCCGCCGAGGGGATGTGTCCACCAGCCGCACCCCGTATCCGAAAGCTCCTGTTCCAAAATATTTTCCGCCAATTCAAATTTCGGACGGATAATATCGGCCATTTTTTCCATGTGCCGACGAAGATTTTCGGCATTTTGAAAATATTTTACATGGCGGATCTGATTGATTTTATCAAAGCCGATGGTCTGCACGTTCATAATCGGCTTAATTTGATCCAAGTTTTTCTCGCTGGCCGCAAAAATGGCCACGCCCGAACCCGGGAAGGAAATTTTCGATGTGGAAGCATAGTAAAAGATCCGATCCTCCGTGCCGTATTTCGACGACTCCCGGAAAATATCCAACAGCACATCCCGCCGGTCGGGGTACAGATCATGCACGGCATACGCATTGTCCCAAAAAATCCGAAAATCCGGCGCTGCCGGGCGCAGGCGGGCAAAACGCCGCACCGTTTCATCCGAATAGGTAAATCCGTCCGGATTAGAGTACTTGGGACAGCACCAGATGCCCTTAATCGAAGCGTCGTTTTGGCACAGGGCCTCCACGGCTTCCATATCCGGCCCTTCCGGCGTCATATCCACAGTAATCATTTCAATGCCCAGCGACTCACAGATGGCGAAATGGCGATCATACCCCGGCGCGGGGCAAAGAAACTTGATCCGGCTCTCCCGGCACCACGGACGGGGGCTTCCGTACACGCCGTACAGCATGGCGCGCGCCACCGTGTCATACATCAGGTTCAGTGAGGAGTTTCCGGCCACCAAGATCCGGCCGGCCGGAATGCCGAGCAGCTCCGAAAAAAGCCGTTTGGCTTCGGGGATTCCGTCCAAGAGGCCATAGTTGCGGCAGTCCAAGCCCGATTCGGATTGGCAGTCCTCCGGCGTTGCAATGACATCCAGCATTCCGCTCACCATATCCAACTGCTTCTGTCCGGGCTTTCCGCGCGAAAGATCCAAATGCAAGTGCATTTGGCGGTATTGTTCATACCGCGCCAGCAAGGCTTCCTTCTCCGCCAACAGCGCTTCGTTACTCATGGCATTGTAATTATAATTCAAAAAAATCTCCCCTTTCGGAATCAACCGGATCCGACAAAAGGGGAGACTTTGGAAAAGGCCATATCAGAATTCAGCGTTGCCCGTTGTTCTCGGGAATGCCTCCACATCCCTGATGTTGGATATACCGGTTATATACATGATCAGGCGTTCAAAGCCGAGGCCAAAGCCGGCATGCTTGGTTCCGCCGTATTTACGAAGTTCAATATACCACCAATAATCTTCTTCCTTCAGCCCGCAGCTTTTCATGGCGTCAAGAAGCACCTCCAGCCGTTCTTCACGCTGAGAACCGCCAATCAACTCGCCCACGCCGGGCACCAACATATCCATGGCCGCCACGGTCTTTCCGTCGTCGTTGCGGCGCATATAGAAGGCCTTGATTTCCTTTGGATAATCGGTCACAAATACCGGCTTCTTAAAGATCTGCTCGGTCAAATATCTTTCGTGCTCGGTCTGCATATCCATGCCCCAGAACACCGGATATTCAAACGCATGGCCGCTTTCCTCCAGCAATTTCACAGCCTCGGTATAAGTTACGCGACCGAAATCACTGTTCACCAGCGCCGAAAGCCGTTCCAAAAGTGTAGTATCGTAAAATTTGTTGAAAAATTCCAGCTCCTTCGGGCACTCCTGCATCACATAGCGGAGTACGTATTTAAGCATAGCCTCCGCCAAATTCATATCATCCGAAAGATCGGAAAAAGCAATTTCCGGTTCCACCATCCAAAATTCAGCGGCATGACGCTGTGTATTGGATTTCTCCGCACGGAAGGTCGGGCCGAACGTGTACACCTTGGCAAAAGCCATGGCAAAGGTTTCCGCATTCAGCTGTCCCGAAACGGTAAGGCCGGTCTTTTTTCCGAAAAAGTCCTGCGTGTAGTCCACTTCTCCGCTTTCGGTTTTCGGCACTTGGTTAAGATCCAGGGTTGTCACTTGGAACATCTCCCCGGCGCCCTCGCAGTCGGAGCCTGTAATCAGAGGAGTGTGCACATAAACAAAGCCCTGCTCGTTAAAGAATTTGTGAAGGGCAAAGGCCGCTACCGAACGGACGCGAAACACCGCGTTGAACGTATTGGCTCTCGGACGGAGATGCGCAATGGAGCGCAAAAACTCCATGCTGTGTTTCTTTTTCTGCAACGGAAAATCGGGCGAGGAGGCCCCTTCGATTTCAATCCTTTCGGCTTTCAGCTCCAGCGGCTGCTTTGCTTCGGGGGTAAGCGTCACGGTGCCCTCAATCACAAGAGAGCAGCCCACGTTCTGCTTGGCAATCAGCTTATAGTTTTCCAGCTTTTCTTCTTCAAACACAACCTGGAGATTGGTGAAATAGCTTCCGTCGTTCAGCTCGATAAAGCCGAAGGCGTTGCTGGCACGGATGGTACGAACCCAGCCTGCTATCGTCACCCGGCGCCCGTCAAAGGCCGCCATATCCTGAAAAATCTGCTTGATTGTTGTTCTTTCCATTTTATGATCTATCCTTTCAAATTTTAATAAGCCATTGAATTTTTTCGGCAAAAAAAGGGGAATTTGTGCTTTTTTGAAATTTTTATTTGAAAAATTGCATATTTGGCTGAGAACAACGGGTATATTCTACCATGTTTCAATCAAAAATGCAAGAGTTTTTTTGAAAAAATCATTTTTTATTTTCGGCTTTGGCTTGTCCATCGACGCTTCGCCAAAAATCCCCCACGGCCTTAGCCAGCGACGCAGCGTTGCCGGTGAAAACCATATGTGACCACTGCGGAGGAAACAGCGCCTGATATTTGGGATCGGCGTAGCGGTCATCAATCAGCACAACAATGCCGCAATCGGAATCCCGGCGAATCACGCGCCCGGCCGCTTGAAGCACCTGATTCATGCCGGGGTAGGTATAGGCGTAATCATAGCCGCATTCGCTCTTAATATCATAGTATTCCTTAATAATATTGTTTTCATTGGAAATGCCGGGCAGGCCAACGCCCACCACAACCGTTCCGATCAGCTGTTTTCCCGGCAGATCTACCCCCTCCGAGAACGAGCCGCCCAGCACGCAAAAGCCGATCCGAAGCCGTCCCTCATCTTCCTTGAAGGCTGACAGAAACGCCTCCTTTTCCATGCGTCCCATCCCGCGTCTTTGAACGATCAGGCGTACCGCAGGGTACTTTTTTTCAAAGCATTTCCGCACCTCCTCCATAAAGGAATACGATGGGAAGTACACCATATAGTTCCCCGGCCGCGCGCTGACCGAAGCCGCGATCATTGTGGCAATGCGCCGATACGTTTTTTCGTTTCTGTCCTCAAAACGGGTGCTGACGGAATCCACCGCCGCCACAAACAAATTTTCCTGACGAAAGGGCGTGGGCAGCGTTAAGGTGTCGGCCAGCTTCCCTCCCCCCAGCACATCGGTAAAGTAATCCAAAGGGGTAAAGGTCGCGGAAAACAAAATCGACGCTACGCCTTTCCTCATGCAACGGTTCAGAATATCCGAAGGATCCAGGCAATAGAGCCGCACTCGCACGTCCCCGTGCCAGATCATCACATAGGTCAAAAATTTATCATCGTAATAGCCGAGCACCATGCGATACTCTTTCACGGAAGCATACACGCCGGCTATTTCTCCGTACAACGGATGTTCCCGATTTTCCCGCAGCCACCCCTCGCAGGCCTTGGCAAAGTTCTCCGTTTCGGCGGAAAAGCGATGCAAAGGATCGCGGCTGAGATAGAATCCGCTTTCGCTCCCGTCTTCCTCCCGAACGAGCGTGTCCCGGCAAAGGCGGCGCAAAGCGGTCAGGGCGGTCAGATATTGATCCAAGGCGTCAAACAGCCTCGCATCGTCCGCAGGATCCATCCGTTCCATGCCCCGGCGGAGCTCGCCGGCGGAAATTTCGCACGAATACATATTTCGTGCGCGCGAAGGCAGGTTATGCGCCTCGTCAATCAGGAACAAATAGTTTCCCGGAACCGCGCCCGGCGAAAAATACCGTCGCAGATAAACCGAGGGGCTAAACAGATAATTATAGTCGCAGACCACCACATCGCAAAATTCCGAGAGATCCAGCGAAAGCTCATAGGGGCAAACGCAAAAGGTCTTGGCCGTTTCGGAAAGAACGGAAAGCCCATACCCGTTTTGTCGGGACAAAAGGGACAAGATCGCGGAGCCTACACGGTCATAGTAGCCGCGAGCATACTCACAATCCTCGGGGTTGCAAAAATTACGCCCCTGCCCTTTGGCCGCTTTGGCTTTTTCGCAAAGGCAGACCTGCTCCTTGGCGCCGAGCATCACGACGCGCAGCTTGGCCCCCGCCTCAAACAGCTTGCCAACCGCATGGTAAGCCTCGCGCCCGGTGCTGGATTTGGCGGTCAAATAAAAGATTTTATCGCACAGCCCCGCGCCCAGGGCGCGCACGGCCGGATACAAAACGGAAATCGTTTTGCCCGTTCCTGTCGGGGCCTGCGCGAACAAACGCCGATGCCGCCGAATCGTTTCATACGCTTCGGTCATCAGTTCCTGCTGGCCGTCCCGCACGGCAGAATAAGGAAACACCGCATGCTTCAAAGACGGAAGCACCTGCGTGGCGCGAATCCGTTCCAGCACGGCCCATGTTTCCACAGACGCCAACAGCGCCTGATAGGCGATCTTCCCTTCTTCGGCCGTTATTCGGCGGTCAAAATGCCGCTCCCGGCCGCTTTCGGGATTAAGGTAGGTCAAACGAGCACGCACACAGGGAAGCTCCCTCTCTGCACAAACAAAATAGGCATAGCAGGTCAGCCGGGAAAGGGACTCCTCCGACGGCGGCGCCGCCATTTCATACCCGAAAGCGCGCTTGATCACTTCCACCACGGTATCGTCTCCCGTACCGAAAATGCCGGAAACGGTACCGAAAACCTCATAGCAAATCCCGCCAAACAGCATGGTATGCGTGATGGCCGCATCCGCTTGACAGGCAAGTCCCGCGCTTTTTTTCAGCTCGGACGGGGGGAGCGGACAGGGGGAAAAACCCGGCACTGCGTTTTCCGTGTTGTAAGCCGAGCGCCGTCCTCCAATATCGCCGCTGCGATGCGCCAACCGACACAATTCTTCCACGGAAAGAACCATGGCGCTTCGATTGATCTCATACTTCATTGCGCATCGCTCCTTTCGGAAAATGATCAGTCGGCAAACAACTATTCATTATATAATATCACATCTGTATTCCAAAGTCAAGCATTTCTCTTTCAATTCTGCGTGTGTGCGCTCCACATCTTTTCTCTTTTTCCATAAATTTTGGGGTTACTTTTCTCGCTCTTTTGGATTATAATGTGTAATAACAGAGCTTTCAAAAAACAGCGCTTGGCGCCGATGGCGGAAACAATCCAAAAGAAAGGTGGGTTTCGATTTTTATGGAACTGATCCGGATTAACGAAAACAAACTGAAAATCATGCTTTCCGAGGGGGACATGAAGCAATATGCGATTGATTGTGCCTCTTTGGATTATGACAATACTGAAACACGTCGTGCTTTCTGGAGCATCTTGGACGAAGCCAAACATCAAACCGGGTTTGACGCGGCCAGCCAAAGGGTGTTTGTACAGCTGTATCCCTCCAAAGAAGGCGGTTGCGAAATGTTCGTCACAAAGCTGGGTTCCCCTCCCCTTCCCGTCGAGCCTTCGGAATCGCCGGAGCCGATGGAATCCGCTCCGCTGGGATGTCATTGTCTTACGCCTTTGCGTCACACGGACATTCTTTATGCGTTTCCCTCTTTGGAGGTGCTTCTCAGTGTTTGCCGACGGCTGAACGCCTTGGGCTTTTCCGAGCCATGCTCAGCTTGGAAACGGGATGACGGCCAATATCTTCTGCTTTTGTCGGAGCGCGAAGAAAACCTTTACATACCGCTTAGCGAATTGACATTTCTTTGTGAATACGGCACCAAGGAAAACGCCGAATCGGCTCTCCTTCTGTTAGAGGAGCACGGCACTTGCCTGTGCCGAAAAAACACCGTGGCGGCGTTCGCACGGCTTTAGAAAATGCTGTAAAAAAACCGGTTCTTCCTCTTGAAGAAATCCGGCCCCTATGATATAATAATAAAAACAGCGGGTAGCGCCGGCAAGGGCGCTATGACCGATCCGAAATCACAGGAGGGGCCAAAGCATGAGTGACGCGATCCAAGAGCAAGCACCGAAAGGGGCATCGACGCAAGAGCCAAACGACATCCAAAAGAAATGGGAAAGCCTGCAAAGCGAATGTGCCGCATGTCAGAAATGCGCTTTGGGCGCAAGTCGTACCCAATGCGTGTTCGGCACGGGCAACCGGGAGGCATCTTTAATGTTTGTGGGAGAAGCCCCCGGCGAGCAGGAGGATCTTTCCGGCGTTCCCTTTGTCGGACGTGCCGGACAGCTGCTTGACAAGTTTTTGTATGCCGTGGAGCTGGATCGCAATGACGTTTACATTGCCAACATCCTCAAATGCCGGCCGCCCAAAAACCGGGATCCGCTGCCGAAGGAAGAAGATGCCTGCATAGGCTTTTTGCGCGAACAGGTTCGCCTGATTCGTCCGCGTATCATCGTCTGCCTTGGGCGGATTGCGGCTATGCGCCTGATCAAACCCGATTTTATGATTACCAAGGAGCACGGCGTTTGGTTTGAAAAGGGAAACTTTTTGATGACCGCGGTATATCACCCGGCTTTATTGTTGCGGGATCCTCGCCGCAAAGAGGAAATGCTTATCGACATGAAAGCCATCAAGCAAAAGCTGGAGGATATGACAAGGCATGAGTCTTGAAATTGAAAGAAAATTCAAAGTAACAAAGCTTCCCGACGAGCTTTCCTCTTTTCCGTGGCATTTCATCGAGCAGGTTTACCTCAAAGAGGAAACCGATCAAGATCAAAGCAACCGTGACGACGGCGACGGCGCGGAAAAGAACGTAGCGCCCCTTCGGCGCCTGCGCCTTTTGCGGGACGCAAGCGGACAGGAAAGCTACATCTACACCGAAAAAGGCTCCGGGCTACGGATGCGCCGGGAGGAAGAACGAAGCCTTTCCCTTGCGGAATACCAAGCGCTACGCAAGCAAGTCGTCGGACGTTCGGTCTGCAAAATCCGTTACCGGGTTCCGCTGGCCGGTGGCTACACAGCGGAGTTGGACATTTACCGGGACTTTTTGGAAGGACTTGTCACGGTGGAAGTGGAATTTCCCTCGGTGGAAGAGGCCGAAGCCTTTCAGCCGCCCCGGTGGTTCGGAGAGGACGTCACCGAGCGCCCCGACTTCAAAAACAGTGCGCTGGCTCAGCGGGCCGAACCGGGCTTCCCCGATTGATAAAAAACGGGAGAGCGGAAAACTCAAAATGAGTTTTTCCGCTCTCCCATTGACGTTCCTCTCGGTGGCAAAGCGGCGGCGCTTTGTCGGCCAAGAATCGAAAAAGCAAGGCATGAGCGGCAAGCCCGACCAAAAGAATCGCATCCAAAAGGTCAGGATCCCGTCCGGCCGTTTTTAGGGGCTGTTAAAAACATCACGTTTTTAACAGCCCCTCCCCTTTTCAAGAAGAAATCGCTTTAGCGCTTTATCGTTTTATCGTTTTTTCTTTGCTTTTGTTTTGTTTCTTTCGCTATGAAAGGAAGCTCCGTTGCTTGGGCGCTTCCCCTTTTTAGGCGCGGCATGGTTGCTATGCGCCGTTCCGGCTTTGCCGGCTTTCGCCGCCGGTTTTCGTCCGCTTTCCGGCTTGACAAGACAATTCGGCGCTGTCCCGATCAAATCCTCTCGCCCCAGCCTTCGGAGCGCTTCCCGGACAAGCTCTGCGTTTTGCGGACGGTTGAACTGCAAGAGCGCTCGTTGTAATTGCTTTTCATGATAATCGGTCGCTACAAACACCGGCTTCATGGTAAACGGATCAAGCCCCGTGTAAAACATGACAGTTGAAGCCGTACCGGGCGTGGGATAAAAGTCCTGCACCTGCTCCGGCGCATAATGATCCCGTTTCAGGCAAAGCGCCAGCTCCAAGGCATCGGCCAACGTAGAGCCGGGGTGGCTGGACATCAGATACGGTACAAGGTATTGCTCCTTCCCCATGCTTTTCGTAATTTCAAAGAAACGACGACGAAAGCCCTGATACACCGAAAAGTCCGGCTTTCCCATATAGAAAAGCACGTTGGCCGAGCAGTGCTCGGGCGCCACCTTCAGCTGTCCGCTCACATTGTCACGCACCAGCTTTTTGAAAAAGCTGTCGTTCGGATCCTGCATCAGATAATCGAAGCGAATCCCGGAACGGATAAACACTTTTTTCACGCCGGGAATTGCCTCAATCTGTTCAATCAGCCTTTGATATTCGCTGTGATCGACGCGAAGATTTTTGCACGGCGTAGGAACCAAGCATTTTCGGCCCGTACAAACACCGTTTTTCAGCTGTTGCTCACAGGCCGGGTAACGGAAATTGGCCGTAGGCCCGCCCACATCATGAATGTACCCCTTGAAATCCGGCAGGGCAACAATTTTTTTGGCTTCTTCCAAAACGCTCTGCTCACTGCGAGAACGCACCGTTCTTCCCTGGTGAAACGCCAACGCGCAGAAATTGCAGGCCCCGAAACAACCGCGGTTATGCGTGATGGAAAACCGTACCTCCTCAATGGCAGGCACGCCGCCGGCCGCCTCATAGGACGGATGATACGTCCGCATATAAGGCAGCGCGTAAACCGCGTCCAGCTCTTCTCTTTCCAAGGGGGGCATCGGCGGGGTTTGCACCAACGCTTTTCCATCATACAGCTCCACAATGGCCTTGCCGCTGATCGAATCCTGATTCCGATACTGTACGCCAAACGCCTCGGCGTATTTTCTTTTATCGTTTTTCAGTTCGTTATAGTCAAAGGTTTCCGCCACGTCGAAATGAATTTTATCGTCCGGCTGAGCCATATACACACAGCCGCGTACATCCCGGATCTTTTTCACAGGAACGCCCTTGTCCAGCAGCTGCGCCAAGCGCACAAGGATCTTCTCGCCCATTCCATAGGTTAAAATATCGGCCCTTGCATCCACCAAAATGGAGCGCCGCACTTGATTTGACCAATAATCATAATGAGCGAAACGGCGCAACGATGCCTCAAGACCGCCGAGAATGATCGGAACATCGCCGTATGCCTCCCGGATTCGGTTGCAATAAACAATAACCGCGCGATCCGGCCGAAGGCCGGTCTTACCGCCGGGGGAATAATAGTCGTAATTCCGCTTCTTTTTGGACACCGTATAGTGCGCCACCATGGAGTCAATATTTCCCGATGTGACAAGAAAGCCGAGCCGAGGTCGGCCAAATTCCCGAAACCTCTCACAGCTTTTATAATCCGGCTGGGACAGGATGGCCACGCGGAAACCGGCGTGCTCCAAAACACGGGAAATGATGGAAACGCCAAAGCTCGGATGATCCACATAGGCGTCTCCGGTCACGTACACGAAATCAGGGCGATCCCAGCCAAACGCCTCCATTTCTTTGCGATTGATGGGCAAAAATCCATTGCTGATCATCTGTATCTGCCTCTTTCTCCGGCTTGCTTTCGGTCTTCCGCCATTTTTCGGCGGAACAGACCTCTGAGGGCAAGGACGGATTTTTTTATTGATAGAAGGCGACACGAAACCGGTGTCGCCGAAATATTCCGATGTAAGACGGACGGTAGTAAAGCGGCGCCGCCCCTTAGAGCTTTGCCGCACGTCGGCTTCGGAGCCAAAAGCGGCTCGGCAACCTTAGGTCTTCGCGTCCGACGTTTTGTTCCCGGCCAAAGCGCTTTCGACCGATTGATAAAAAGCGCGTCCCTCGCTCTTTCCGCTTTCGTCGCTGTAGGCAAAGACAAAGCGGGTTGCGCCATGCGTCAGCTGTATCGCGTCTTCGGTGAGGTACAATTCATACGAGCCGTCCGGGGCGAGAACCCGCAACCGCAAGCTCCATGTGCCGCTGAGGCCGGAGGCCTCCCCGGTATAGTGCGTTTTAGGAAAAAGATTGGCCAATTGACGAAGCATAGCGGCCGCCGCCTCGTCCTCCAGCAAAACCTCCCCGGCGACAGTGCCAAAGGCATTATCCGCCTTGAGATCGGTCAGCACCACCCGACAGGCTTGATCGGGATCCGACAGCATCGCCTGCCATCGACTTTTTTCCCGGCGTGCCCGGATGCCGGGCAACAACACGGCCCATAGAATGGCCGCAAGGATAAGAAGCGCCAACACAATGGCCACGACAAGGACAATTTGATTCTTTGCTTTGACTTTGGCCTCGGCCTTGGCCTTTTCATTGGCACAGGCCTTGGTGTTTTCTCTTGCTTCGTTTTCTTTTGCACTCATCGTTTGCCTTCCTATCCTTTCTATCACAAGTTACGGGAACCCTTCGCTCTTTTTCCGTTTGAACGAGGCTGGAGGGATTCCCCTATCAAAAATGTGTCCGGGGAGTCGGGCGAATCTCCGCCCGACTCCCCGGACTGTCACAGCCGCAGCTGTTTATAAAACGATCGGCAACAAAGGGCGTTCCCTCTGTTGGAAAAGCATCATCAATCGGCTGTCAAACCGGAACGCTCAATACCCTGAACCAAGAAGTTCTGGCAGAATACGTACAGGATCACCAGCGGAGCAATGATCATAAGACCACACGTGTTTCTGATAGCCGCATAGTACAGCGATTGTCCGGCATAATCGGTTTTCAGCGAAGCCGGCGGCGCATTACTTACGATCTTATTCAGAAGAATGATCTTTTGGTTGGTAAAGAACAGCTTGGTATAGAAGTCGTCATTCCACTGCCACGAGAAGGCAAACAGGAATACGGTAATCAACATCGGCACCGAAAGCGGAAGGATAACCTTGATGAAGGTGCGCAGGGTGCCCGAACCGTCCATGTAGGCGGATTCTTCAAGCTCATCCGGGACACCCTTGAAGAACTGTCTGAGCAGGAATACATACAAACCGTTCTTAAAGCCAAGTCCCGTAATAGACAAGAGAACCAAAGGCCAATAAGTATTGTTGAGGTTCAAGCCGGTATTTGTCCAAATCGAGGAATAAATGACCGATCCGTTTTTGGCAATGGTATGCGGAGCCAGGTTGATTCCGGCCAGGAAATCGTTGGTGAAATCGAAGCCGGCAAAACTAAATCCGCCGCCTCCGAGGAACCGGAAGATTCCGAGAATATCAAATGATCCAAAGTACCGGAACATGGAGTTTTGAATCACCGGATGCGGGATAACCATCGTAAGAATGACGGCCAAGAATACATACTTTCCGCCCTTGAACTTGAACTTCGCCAGACCATATGCGATCACGGCGCAGGCAAATGTCTGAAGCACGGCGGTCGATCCGGCCAGCATCATCGTGTTCAAAAAGCCTGTCATGTAGTCCAATTCCAAAAAGATGTACTTATACATATCCAATGTCCAATGCTTGGGGATCAGGATAACGGTTGCGTCAATAAAGTCCTCAGGCGCCATAAACGAAGCCATGATTTTGGAAATGAACGGGAACAGCACCACGTAAGAGATACCGACCAAAAGCACCAAACGGAAGATATACCAAACAACTCTCTGCCAAAAATACGCGGACAGAAATCTTGCTTTCAGTCTTTCCTTCAAAGGTGTACGATCAAATTCCACACGGATCTTGTTTTTGGTTTCCTTTTTGATTGCAGGGCTTTGCATATTCTGTGTATTATTCATTCTGCAACCTCCTTAATCCCGTCTCTGATAAAAGACGAATGCGGAAATCAAACCGGCCACGGCCGCAAGAATACCGATAACAACGAGCAGGTACATCCAATACATCGCCACACCGACTTCTTTTTCGGTTCCCTTTTTCAAATAGTCCTCAATAAAGGCCATAACCTTGTTGGACTTTGAAGTAAACGAGTCGATAATGGTATACACGGCATTGACCAAAATCATCGGGCTGATCATCGGGAAAGTAATTTTCCAGAAGGTTTCCCATGTGGTAGCGCCGTCAATCTGACAGGACTCGTAAATCGAGGGCGAGATGGATTGCAATCCGGCAAGGAAAATCAGCATTTGTACGCCGGAGCGGTTGACAATTCCGAAAATGTTGTTGATCAACGAAGTTACATAAACGGCAAGTCCCTGACCGACCATCAGATTTTCAAAGAGCTTTTCCACGTCCATAATCGACACAATCTGATCGGTTGTGTTTTCCGCATCACCTGCGTTCACACCGCCGCCATCCATGTAGTCACCGAGAATGTTGGACTTTTCAATGGTTTCCATGATACCGGTGGACAGGATAACAGGGACGAAGAAAATTGCACGGAACACGGCACGGCCTGCCATCTTTTGGTTGAGAAGCACAGCCATAAACAGGGAGAAAATCAGAATTGCGGGGGTGTCCAGCACCAGCTGTTGCAATCCGGTCAAAAGAATCATCGGGAATGTGGTACCGTCCGAGGTTGCATATTCCAGCAAGGCCTTGGTGTAGTTAGACCAGCCGACAAACGTTGTGCCTTTGATTACATGAATCTCGCAAAAGCTCGATTTGATGGAATCAAACACAATAGGAAGGTAGATAAGAACAAATCCGATAATAAAGGGAAGCACGAACATCCAACCCGCACGGGCTTTATGACGTTCCAACGAAACTCCTTTTTTCTTTTTGATTTTTGTATCAACGGTAGATGTCATTGATTCTCCCTCCTTTCTTAATAGTCAATCCGGATAAATCCGAATGCGGGAATGGTATAGGTAACACCGTTATAGGTCGTTTTCACATCGAAGAAGTTGTAGTTCAGAATAAAGGTTCTGTAAGCCTCATTGTCGTTGCCGTTTTTACCGCCGTAGGTCACAGCGACAATATTTCCGTCATCGTTGGTATACTTGGTATAAACATACGACGGATCTTCTTCGGGTTTGTCTTCGTCCTCGGATGGAGTGCCGGGGGTAGAGGAATCCGGGGTATCGAAGGGTTTCAGATAATCCTGATCCGGCAAAAGTGCCAAAATCTCCTCACGGTATTCTTTGTATGCCTCTACAATCGCATTCACCATAGCATCAATATCATGATCATAGATCACAACTTGATTATACTTTGCCACCATCTCATCGGCCACGGCCTGCGCGTGCTTGCCGTTGGTCAGCTCGTCATAAGCGACTTTAGCGTTGGCGAGAGCGGCTTTGGTGTTTTTCTGATAGCTCGGCAGTCTTTCAATCTGCTGCAAGGGGGTATTGGCATCCTTCAGGTTCTTAATCAGCTTGCTGTTTTTCAGCGACACGTAGGCTCGGTTCAAATCGTCATACGTCTTCTTAAGAGCTTTCAGGTTGGCCTTCTGCTCATCCGTAGGCTCATCACCGGCTTCCAGCACTGCGTCATCGTAAGCCTTCTTAGCTTCTGCGACTTCCACGCTCTTGGTAGCCAATTCTTCAATCAGATTGGCATCGCGGATGGCCTGAATGGCCGCTTTCAGCTTCGCCATGTAAGCGTTTTCGCCTTCAAAGACAGCCTTGTAGAAGCGCTGAGCGCTTTCAAACGCGGTTTTAGAGGTTGTAAGGGCGTCATATCTGCCTTTACGAACCGTATTGATAAATTCAATCCGCTCCGCTTCGGCCTTTGCCTTTTCTTCCTCCTCCTGACGCTTCTTTTCGGCTTCGGCATCGGCCTTCGCCTCATCGTCGTCAGGAATACGCTCACCAATCAAAAATTCATGATCAATGATCAGTTTGGTCTGAAGATCCTTCAGAGCTTCGTTGACTGTGGTATATCTTTCCACCAACTCGTCAAACCAAATGTCATAGCGAACCGAATAGTATTGGCTGAGCTTTTCATCCTCTTTCAGAAGCTCAGTGTTCTGATAAGAGAGAATGAAGTAAAGTCCGCTTCCGTTTTCAATGGCCTTCAGCATGGCGTGACCAACGTCACCCTCCATGTTCATAGGCGTACCGGCAAACTGTACAAAGCCATGAAGCACAACGCCGAGGAACGGCACTGCGTTGCTGGATTTGACATACCGGCTGGAGTCAACAGCGGCATTCACCATGTGGTCGATATAGCCCCAGGTAAAAGCGTTAGCGCTGCTTACCAGCACGTTTGAGTAATCGTTGCGGATGCGTTTGAACAAATCCACCGTAAATTCCTTCGCGTCTTCCCGGTTGTACGGATCGTCCTCGTCAAAGTCGGAGTTCAGCGAAGACGCCAGCGTGGAAAGCGAGATTCCGATGGGGTTGTACGTCTGATATTTCTCATTCAGCTTATCATAGAAGTGGCTAAAACGAGAGGGGGAGATGGCCAGCTCGAAATAGCTGGTATAGGATTGACGGGTTACGCTGTAATACTGCTTGCTGGTATAACGGTCGTCGATGGATTTGACCAAATCCTTGGATTTGGAAAGTCCGTCAAACATTTTGGTAGCCTTCGCGTTCGCATAGGCGAAATCAAAGTCCACAAACACGCCGTAATCACGGTTTTTAGCATCCTCAATCAGCTTCTTAAAGCCGTCGCTGCCGCCCACGGACTTTTCAAATTTCAGTCGGTAGGGCACGGAGGAATACATACCGCCGTTATAGTAACCGGTCAGCTTGAAGTTTACGTTGTCAATGCCTTTTTCCTTCAAATCGGTGTACATCTGCTGGATGTTGTCAAAGGAAGCGAGAGCCACCTTGACATTGACCGGCACAGACAGCACCTTTTTCACGGTTTCCACCGCGCCGAAGGTTTCGAGATACAGCGGAACATTGGTTTTTACATCCTTCTCGGTCAGACGCTTCAAAATCACCGTCTGCTGATCGGCCGGCAAATCCTGTGTTCCGGTGGAGTAAGGAGAAGTCAGGTAAGCACGATAGGCGGTTGCCATACCGAGCCAGGTGGCTTCATACGTATCGGTCAGGTTTTTCTCCTTGGCAATGGTTTCATCCGTCAGCATAATGTAACGGATCTTATAGTTTCCAACGTATTTCCGCTTGGAAACAACGGTAACGGAGCTGTTGGAGCCGACAGAGATCGCATCCGAAAGGATGTATTCATCTCTCGGGCGCGGATTCACCACAACCTGAATGGTGTTGTACTTACTTACGGCGCCGTAATGCTTAAGGGTAAGCTTTGTCAGCGCGTCGCCTTCTTCTACGATGGCAACAAATCCGCGGCTTTCTTTTTTGGTTGTTTCTGCCGGAGTTTTCGGTGTCGTCGTGCTACCGCTTCCGCTGCTGCTTCCGCTGCCGCTACCCGTTGTTGTGGTGCCTCCGGTTTCATCCTCGGGCGTTTTCACCGTCAAGGTGCGATTTTCCACAATACCGTACACAGGGTAACGGATGATTTCCTGGTGTGTGCCGGACACGGTATGGTACGCGTAGTCCTGGCCGTAAATACTACCGGAAATCGTATGGGTTTTCTTATTGTTCAGATCCTCAAAGCGGAAAAGTGCGCCGGAACCGTCCGGGAAGAACGTATAACCGGTATTGTCATTGGAGCCGGCTCCCATCCACGGAAGAACCGTAATATCCGTCAACTGATATTCCGCTTCGTTGAAACGGATACCGTTAGCGGGCAAGCGGACAGAAAGTCCGAAGGAATCCAGCTTATACTCCAGCGCCATTTTGAAAAGTGCCGGCGGGCGTTCCTGCTTGCTGTATTCGGTCAACTCGTGGTCGTATTCCAACTGCTCGTAGGTATACGCCGGGCAGTAGGTTTTAATACGGGTTTCCACTTCACGAAGCTCGTTGCCCGATTCGGCCGAGCAGACGTAAACGGCCATCAACGCACCGTTGTATTCTTTCTTCGTGATTTCAAACTGTGCCTGCATTTCGGCAAGCTCACGCTGGGTGGTCGTTGCATTCGGATCCTTCAGCGTGTAGTACGATCTGACTTTAACGTAGTCAAAGAATTTCGGGTTCGGCTTCGGAATATTGCCATAGTTCAAGCCCGGAACAACGTCCTCCGGTGTTGCATTGTTGGCTTCGGCCACTTCGGCCGCCACAATGCTGAGAATGTTGTCTTCCATTCTTTTCTTTTCGATCATACGGGGCACGAGGTATTTTGTTTCCTCACGGCCGATGGTATAATCGACGCGCAAACCGTTTTTAATGTTGGTAACGGAGATCTGACCGTTCATAGCGGCCTGTTCAAAGCTATAGAAATACTTTTCCGTACCGTTATCCGAATATTTGACAACCAGCTGAGACATCAGCTCATATCTTGTCGTATTGGAGTGAGCGGCCGAGCTGGACGCGATGTCCCTCGGGTTGGTAAACATAACCTGACCGCTGGCAAGATTGACTGTAGCTACCTCGCCGGTAAATTCATCGGCCCAGAGCTGATAACCGTCCTTTTCATAGCGGAGCGTCATCGTTGCCAGCTTTTCGGCATCGGTCTTAAATTCATTTTTCGATGTCAAATACTGTTTAACAGTTTCCGCGTAGTCGATATAATCCAATTCCTTGCCCTGCTCCGTCGCATTGATCGGAGGGAGCGTGGCACTTGCCTGCACAGCCAAAGCACCCGACAGCGTCACGATCGCAAGGAAAGCGGATATTATTTTTTTCATTTTCATTTGGTTCCTCTCTTTCTGCGGCCTTACATTCGATACCGTAACTCTATCACGATGTTGGAAATCAAGCTAATGATCTTCAAAAGCAATGTTGAGAACAGGGCAGCGATGAACATAATGAACACGACGCCGACGACCGTACCGATGGTAGTTACAATATTCTTGCCCATGGTGTAGTCGTGTGTTACCATCATACCGATGAAGACGAGCAGGCACATGTACAAAAGTCCGATTGTTTCAACAAACGAAATCAGGGCTACTTCACTTTCGATAATGAAGTTGGAAAGAATGGTCATCGGAATCACCGTCAACGGCACCGGCAAAAGCGAATAGGACACGGCAATGAAGATGTCCTTGAAGCTTCCTTCTCCGTCAAACAAGGTTGTCAGGCACCAGTTGGCAATTGTCCAAAGGAACACGGTGACCAGCACGCTGATGATCCACGGGGTGATCGAGGAGGCGGTTTGCTGTGTGTTCAAAAGATAGCCTTCCCCGATGGCCTTATAGAAGTAAGACAAAATGGTTAAGGCAATGAACACAATCGACGCTCGCACAGAACCTCGCTTTTCGTGCTTCAAGTCCCAGAATCCGTCAAACGGATGGAACATCACATGGAACACATACAGCAGTTCTTCCTTAAAGGTTTTCTTGCCTTTTCGCAAGGCGGCTGCGTGGTTCACTTTCTTTGCGTATTTTGTCAAGCGCGTCCACAGCCAGCAAATCAGGAAAATGCCAATGGGAATCAGAATAATGAAGTTTCCAATCCAATTTTTACGGATCTCTTTGAAAGACAAGGAATAGTTTTTGGTATCATAAGCGGACTTATAATAGTTCAGCGATTCCTCGTACTGCTTATTCCGATAGAGCGCTTTACCGATACCAACGTATGCGGCATCGAAGTTGGAGTTACTTTTCAGAATATTGCGCCAGTCGTCAATGGCCTTGTCGTACTGACGATTGTTCTGATGCTCCAGGGCTTGGATCAGGGTTTCGCCATAATCGGTTCGGACAAACACAGTGAAGCTCTTACTGTCGCCGGCATCCAAAAGCAACATTTTATCGCCCTGATACACGACGGCTCGAATGGTTTGCATGTTACCGACCTGATCGCCCTTATCGCCAAAAGCGAAGAGCAGGTTTCCGTCAAAGTCATAGGTAAACACCTTCTGACGGTTTTCATCAATGATTGTCCAGGTTTTCGCCGGGCCGCAAGCCACGTCGGTCACCTTGGAGGGGCCTTTATACTTGGCCGTAGCGGAGTTGGAAATCTGAATTTCTCCTGCCGGCGGCCAAAAGCCGTTACGTCTCATGATTTCGTCGCCCGAAGCGTTCAGGAATTTAGCGGGAGCGTAATCGCCCGAAGTAGACTTGCTGGTAATAGCGCTCATCTGCTTCGAGGCATCCAGGCTGGATGTCGTAGCATAAATGAAGCCGTCGTCCGTGATAGCGATGTTGTTGTACTCCGTAGACACGTATGCCTGCGTTTGCTCTCTTTGCTCCTTTGTCTGGAAGCGTCTCATGATAATCTGAATAGCCGAGATCGCAACCTTCTGCGCGCCGATAAATTTGGTAAACTCGCCCTCAGAGGTCATAACGATGATACCTTGGGTTGTCGATTCCGACACGACGAACAGTCGGTCATAGCTGTCCACAGCCAGGGCAACCGGCTTATACAGGGAGCCTTCATCAAACAGCTCGCTTTCCGGCTGCTTGATAATGCGAACAAACTGTCCTCTCTTGTTAAACACCACGATACGGTTTTTATCGGTATCGCAGACGTAAATCAAGCCTTCCACTTTCTCGCCGGAAACGATCTTGTCTTTGGTAATAAACACGCCGCTGGGCGTTTGGAGAGAGTCTCTCACTCCGTTTTCATTGACAAATTGGGAAATATAGCCGTAGTCGTTTCCGTTGGAAGAAACACCGTTGTTTTTCGGATCGTTTCTCACTTTATAATAGCGATCCAAGCAAATCACGCGATTGGCTTTGGAATCTGCGATATATACGTTCAAATCCTCGTCCACTTCCAGGTCACGCGGGTTCGACAGAGGGGCATCAAGTCCCATGTACTTGTAATCAATGACCGTCGGAAGCGGGCTGTAAACAGCGGGGGAAAAGAGGGGTGTTCCCTTAATGGAATAGGTGTAGGTCTGATAAGGCTCGGCTGCGGCGAGCGGCAGAGTTGCCAGCAGAAGAACGGCAAAAGCTGCACAGACGATTTGAATTAGCTTTTTCATAGTTCTTCTCCTCCTTTAATCTTTCATACCGCTGGATCCCATAGTTTCGATAATGTTAGATTGCGAAACTACAAATACGATCAGAGGCACCATCATCATAACGATGGAAGAAGCCGCGCCGGCGCCGGAACGCTTGATACCACCGGCCAGAATCTGACCGATTGCATAGTTGAACGATTTGAGCTGCTCGGAATGAATGTAAACCGAGGAGCCGGAGTTCCAAAGGCCTTGGAACGAGTAAATGATCAGTGTCAGCCATGCCGGTTTTACCATCGGCATTGCAATGACCCAGAAAATCTTCAGCTCTCTTGCGCCATCCAATCTTGCGCTTTCCAGCACAGCATCCGTAACGTTGGTATCCATAAACTGCTTCATCAGGTAGAGTCCGAGTGTGGTACAGAACGCGGGAACGATGATAGCCCAATAGGTATCCACCATCTTAAAGGCACTCATGATGATGAAGTTTGTGGTGGATGTTACCGTTGCGTTAAACATAAGGGATGTTTGCACCAGCTTGAACATTCCCTTTCCACCGGGGAATTTGATTTTTGCAAAAGCGTAAGCAGCCAAAGAGGAGAAGAACAGGTTTCCTGTTGTTCCCACAATGGAAATGAACACCGTGTTGAATATGTAGCGGGAGAAAGGCACCCACGAGGTATTCATCAACGAGAACAGATCCCTATAGTTTGTCAGCGTTGGCTTTCTTACAAAAAATCTCGGCGGGAACATAAACAGTTCATCCAACGGCTTGAGCGACTGCATGATCGCGTACAGCATCGGAAGGAACATGAATGCTCCGAGAATCACCAAAATAAATGTGATACCGGCGTCGCCTCCGCCTGAGCGGTTCAATATGACTCTGTGTTTTCTTGTTCTTAATTTTGCCATATCACTGTCCCACCTTTGTCAATGCTTTCTTGACCAACACGTTGGCTCCGATCATGATCACGAACAGAACCACGGCGATGGCCGATGCGTACCCGACTTCAAAGCGGGTACCGTAATAGTCGGAAAGGTGATGCATAATGGTATGTGCTTTATACTCCACCGAGGGGTATCCGCAAAGTGCGGTAACCACGTCACCGAAGCCGAAGGATCCGGTGATTGAAAGGATAGCACCGAACATCAGCTGCGGCCTCATGCTCGGAAGCGTTACATACCAAAGCTCCTGCCAGCGGTTTTTGATTCCGTCCACCGCTGCCGCTTCGTAGAGGGAACGGTCAATTCCCTGCAAGCCTGCGATGAAGGAAAGGAATGCTGTACCGAGCGACATCCAAAGAGCCACCACGATACAAAGCGGCATAACGTAATCGGCATCCTGGAAGAACAGAATTTCCTCACTGATAAAGCCCAATTTCAAAAGCCAGGCGTTTACCCATCCGTATGCGTCACCGGAGAACATGGTTCCCCAGATCGTATAGATCTGTCCGGAAATGGACGGAGCATAGAAGATCAGCGTTACCACGGCACGAACGCGCGGGGAAAGCTCGTTGATAAACCATGCAACCAGGAAAGACATAATGTAGGAGGTCGGACCGACGATGGCGGCGAAAATGAAAGTGTTCTGAACGGCGATCATGAAAATGTCGTCATCAAGGAACAATCTCGTATAATTTTCAAACCAAATCCAGTTCGGCCACTGAAGCAAGTTAAAGTCAGTAAAGCTGATCACGATAGAAAGCACGACGGGCAACACAGTGAATATCGTAAACAGGATCATGAAGGGGGCAACCATGAAATAGCCCACACGGTTGCGCTTCATTTCCTTCCATGTCCACTGCAGCATCGTCATATCCTTGCGCGAAACCGCTTTTTTTGCTGCCGTATTCTGTGACATTGTTTTTCTCCTTAATTCGTTTTGGTTTGGAATCTTCCTTAATAATAAATATTGTAGGAAATCATAGCATTGATCGCATCGGTCAATTTACCGATGATGGTCTGATATTTGGCGGCATCGGTATTCTGCAACGCCGTAGTTGCATTTTTGATGCGATCCAAATATTCCGTTTCCACGCCTGACTTGATGCCGGCGGGAGCATCCGCGATCACCTGCAAGGCTTCCGTCACAGCGGCGTTGGAATCGCCGGTGGCTTCCAGAAGCTCCTGCGCCTCACGCAATCTCTTGGCGGCCAGCGTTGTATCGCTGCCCTCCAGCACTTCGAGGCCAAATTCTTTACGTTTTCTTGTGATTTCCTTATTGATCGTATCAATGTAACTCAGCAGCTCATTGGAAGGATCCGCCATGTCGTTATAGGCAGCGAGGAAAGCAAAGCTTGTATAACGGGAAACGATGTAAGCGCCGGGATAGTTCGGAACGGAAGCAAGGTTGGCAAACTGCTTTTTAATTTCAGTCAGCTCGCTCTGCGTCCATGTTAAGCTGTCAAACGCTTTCATATTGGCGGTCGGATGCTTAGCGGAATCTCCGAGAATGGCAATCATTTCGTTGGAGTACTTCGCCTGGCAATCGGCGCCGGTCTGCCATTTCATAAATTCCCACGCTTCCTTGGCCATGTCGGTGCCTGCGATCATACATACAGCCGAGCAAGAGGAAACCGAAGCGTTGTTGATGTTGCCGTTTTCATCCTGAATACCGGGCAACGGGAAGAACTGCCACAAACCGCGAATTTCCGTTGCGAAAACCACGAGCGTATTGTAGGTTCCCGTATAAGAACCGATACCGATCGGCATTTCACCGGTTCTGAAACGGTTGGAGAAGTTGTAGCTGTAGGGGAAGGAATACATGGTGTACATATCGCACATCATGGTGAAGGCTTCAAGGCCCACATTGGAATCCAAATTGATCCGCATGCCGTCATCGGCAAAGAGGGTTCCGCCCATTTGGTAGAGGTACACGTTGGCGTCGGCGCTCAAGCCGATTTCCATGTTATTGGCCTGCAATTTCGGAAGGGCCTCCAAAACGTCATCCCATGTTTTGGGAATTTCAATATTCAGGTTAGCCAAAATGTCGGTACGAACGAACATCATCGGGAAGTCTTGCGTTTCGGGCAAGCCGTAATAATGTCTTTGTCCCTGTGCGTCCTCGATACCGAGAACCAGCATGGCGGCATCGTTGAACTCGCGCGTAGCAGGATTCAACGCAATGTCGTAAAAGTCATCGTGTCCTTCGATGCTGTCCAAAGCGCCGCGAATCGCATAGTTGATAATATCACCTTGACCGATACCGATATAAACATCGGGGCCTCGCTTTGCCAGGATGGAAGGCAGCAGAGTGCCGCCTGCAACCAGCTTAAGGTCTACGGTGATGCCGGTAGAGGGGGTAAAGTAGTTGTTGATAAGGTTTCGGATTACCTGCGATTGGTCACGACCGTAGGCCAGCCAAACCTCCAGGGATTTTTCAGAAGCTGCGCTGTCAGCGACTGCGCCCATGTGGTTGTAGTCACGGAAGAAGCTCTGAATAAAGCTGGACACCTCATGCACGAAGGACTGCCAGAAGCTTGCATTGGCTTTCGGAAGCTGCTCCTGCGCACCCTGAATCACAAGATAGTCAAGCTGAAGCGGCTGTGTTTTTGCATCGCTCACCCACGTACCGAGAGTACCGATATAACTCTTCAAGCGGTCAAGGTTTCTCGCCACATTGTCCTCGCTGGTACCCATTTCGTTGAGCAGCCAGGCCACTTTATCCAGCGTGGCGGCGTTGGAGCTTTTCTCGCCGGTCAGCGTGGTCAGCTCCTTGGAAATCTTGTAAAGGTTGCGGGACTGCACGATCATCTGAATCATGGTTTCGGGCATAACGCGATAGAAACCATAGTCACGATAAGCGTCAGGGGATGTACCGGTCAGCTTAATAATATTAAGGTAGGCATTGTTGATTTTGCTCAAGGAATCCTGCACACGGCTGACGATGTCACCCATATCGCCCAGCGTAACTTCCATTTCAATGGTGTAGGTCACGCCTTCCTTGAAATAGAACTCCAAATCGTGCCGCGTTCCATCGTCATCCATGTAGAAGAAGCGGTCGGTCTGCCATTTATCATCATAGCCGAAGCGAATCTGCGTAGCCTCTGCGAAAGGCAGTCCGTTATAATAACCGACTTCGCCCTCAGAAACGCCTTCCCCGCTGTAAATATACAGCGCACGCGACGAATAGATGCCATCCAACACGTTCTGACGGAAGCGTGCTGCGATTTCATAGAGTCCGCTGTTGTTCACGGTGAACTCATACCGGATCCATTGTCCTGCCACAGCCCACTTTTCGCCGCCGATGGTATTCAGCAGCTGAACCTTGGTGCTGCAGGGCTGCGTCAAAGCGGAAGAACGATCCTCTACCGGGTAAATGGTCTGCGAGGAAGTAGCCGCAGGTGTTTCCGCCTGAATGATAACCGTATCGGTTCCCTTGGAAAGTCCCTCATAGTTCTTGCGAACTTCCTCATAGGAAGCATTTTCTCTGGGAGCGCAAAGCGTAATGGACTTGATGACAACCGGTTCGCTCACAGCATCCAGCGTAAGCATCACTTCGCCGGAAGGCATTGCAAATTCAAACGGCGTGCTGTTAAAGCCGTCGGAATCCCGGAAGGTATAGGTGCGCCATTCGGGCGATTGCGTCATGTTGGGACGAAGCTCGTTGCCGTAGGCGTCCTTTTTGAAGTATCTTTCCATACCGTCTTCCGTAGTGTACTTTTCCGTCACGGAGCTTTTGTACACCTTGGTCATGGTGAGGTATCTTGCCTCTGTGAAAAGCACCTCATTGTTAATCTTAAAAATCCGCTGGATCGCCGTGTTTTTGGCTTCCACAGGATAATATTCAATCTGAATGGTGTATCTGGCGGATGTCGGAACCTGAACCTTCCACGAAACCGAGCCGGATTCGGGCAGGTACAAGCCTTTTTGTCCGTCATATTCCCGGACTTCCACGCCCTCTGCCGTAGTACCGGCCGCATCGTGCTTCAGACAATCCACTACGATGTCACTGGTTGCACGGTCTACCGTCCAGATGGGGTTGTTATTTTCGTCCAGCACGTTGTTGCCGTCTTTATCCTTTTTGTAATGCTTGCTGCAGTATTCCTCATACGAGATCGTTCCGAGCAGATCCTTCATGGATGCGATCGTAGAATCTGTGACGGAACTGTTGGAACCGGCCGCTGAGGCGGTCACCGCTCCACCGACAAGCATCGCAAAGGTAAGCAAAAGTGCCGTAGTCCTTTGGAATCTTGTTTTCTTCATGAAATTCCCTCCTACATAATTTTTTTCATTCCGAGGCATTGCCTTTGTGATTCCTTCCATTCTGTCGCTTGGTCTTTCTGCCTTTTCCGCTTCACGCTTTCATCGTCAAAGAAAAAAGCAAAAAGCCGACAGCCGGCTGTGTTGTGCACAAGGAACCGCACAATAGCCCCGCTGCGGACGGCCGACGGATGTGATTCTTCACATTTTTCACCTAACGGGCACAAAGCCCCGTTTCTGCCAAAGATCGTCAAAGCATCTTCGGAAAACGGGGATTACACTGTGAGGATCAGCCAATTCCGCTGAATGGACGTTTCAGGATGACCTTATCATACCACAAAAACCGCGGGATTGTCAAGAAAAACAATTGGCCGATTCTTTTATATATAATATAAAACGTGAAAAAAAGGGCGAGGGCGGAGGATGGTGTGTTTTCTTGAAAATTTTAAATTCCATTCATTTTTTGCTTTTTGCCGTTTTGGCAATTCTTTTGTGGTAAATATATTTTACCGCAATGGGCGTTTTGAGCGGATTCCCCCGTCAATAATTCCGTTGTTTTTTTCGTATTTTTTTGCACTCTTTTTTCGGGTTATTCGCATAAGTAAATTGTTTTTACTTGCTTTTTTCGCTTCCGCATTTTCCCATTTTGACAATCCGGTGATTGTTTTGTGATTTATGCACAAAAAAGCGAGCAAAAATTCTACACCATCCACATACGTTTTTTCTCGATTTTTTCACCGCAAAAATTCATTTTCTCCACATCGCCTGCCAAGTTTGTCTCTCTTTTTGTCATTTATTCCATAATTTATCTTATATACAAAATGTTTGCCGCAAATTTGTTTTCCGGCCGTGAGGCCTTCCCTTCTTCTCGGAGTGTTTGTCTTTCAGGCGTGCTTTCGGCCGCCAACCAACACGCCGGCGATTGGCGCAGTCCCCTATCCGAGGCCCCGCTCGGCTCAAAGAGCTTGTCCAAGGGGCGTCTGTTTTTCTGCTTTTTCACTTTTCACTTTTCACTTTTCACTTTTCACTTTTCACTTTTCACTTTTTCCGTCGCTCCCTGCGATATGCAAAAGGGGCAACCATCTTCCCGAACGAAGGCGGTCGCCCCCTGCTGTTCTTACACTATCATATAACGGACTCCCTGCAAGCTTTCGGAGGCATCCGCTGCCATACCCGGATCCATACCGTTTTCTCGCGCCGTTTCATTCACCGGCACCCGGTACTTTTTTGAGATGCTCCAAAGGGTATCCCCGCCGTCGGGGTAGCAGATCGTATAACCGTGCCGCGCCTTTTTCGTCTTGCTCTCCTCGGGTTCCTGCACTGTCAGCGCCAGCGCCTCCGAAACAGAATGGTTCTTCACGGCATCATAGGAAAGCACCAGCTCCCCGCTGAGCTTCATCTGATTTTCCTCCAGGTGCACATGGGGCGCAATCAACACCGCACGACTGCGGAACGTGTCGGGCAGCTCCGTAATTTCCGGCGGATCAAACCGAATCGGAACCGGAATTTCCGTCAGGAAAAGCTCCGGTGGATCGGAAAGATTTTCGGGGCTCCACAAAAGACTAAAGTGACACGTGCCGCCGATGACGCACCGCCCTTTTTCATCCTCTCGCAAGATTCCGTCGATGTTCACGCTTCCCGAAACGTCCAACATTCGCACCCGTCCGTCCGCCGGGAAGCCCGGAATGTCCGCAAACGACACGGTGCTGTCCACCGTTCGGTTCCCGTTCCCGACCGCAAGAAGCGTCGGAAGCGTTTCCTCTCGCATTTCGCATGTCGTTTCGCCCTCCGTAGAATACGCATCCGCCACATAGGTCATTTCGTCCTCGTGAAAGGCTCTGACCTGCAAGCAAAACCGCATCCGGCAGGAGGCCTCTGCACTTTCGGTCGCCGAATCCGACGATCCGCCGCCCTCCTCGCCGTCTGTTGCCCCCTCTCGTCCGGGCACGGTCACTTGCATGGCCGTACACCATCCGAAGGCGCAACATTTGTCGCCCGGCAAAAGCCCATCGACCTCCACGGCTTCCGAAAAGCTCTGCTTCCGCGTGACGACCTGCGGCAGGTTTTCTCCCTCGCCGGGAGCAAACAGGAACTTGCCATACACCGTTCCCCGACACTCCGCATATCCCTCGGCCGCGCGCACTTCTTCCATGAAAATCTCAGCTTCGCCCCCAAGATACTCGGCATGGAGCCACGGAAGCTCCCAGACATCCGAAAGTTCCATTTCTTCATGGCTTCCGCTCATTTCCCGCACATACGACACGCTCTTTTCCAGCTTTTGCACGTCGTCGCCGGCAATCTCCCGTCCCCCGTCGATCCCGGCATAAGCCAATGCGCTCACGCGCGACGAAAGCTGCAAGCGCACGCTGATCTTTCGGGCGCCCGACACGCGGCTAACCAGCGATTCCGCGCAGGTATCGACGCTGACCGCGATGCCTTCGCTTCCGTCATAATCCACGTTGGTATCAAAGGGCGCCTGAAAGGCATATTCCTTGGGAAATTCCGCCGTGTGCGCCTTTCCGTCCGTCCCCACATACAAAATGTGGTACGTAAGGGTTCCGTTGAATTGAGCCGAACCGCCGGATACAAACTTGGAAGCGGGCGCAAGTGTCACGTCGCCCTTAAGCAGCTTCAAGATTTCGGGCAGATACTCCGGGAGGATCAGTTCTTCGACCAGCTCGGTTATCACAGGCTCTTTGCACAATGACCGCTGGACTTTTCCTCCGTATCGGCTTTCCGGGTTCAGAATGGCTCCCACGTTGCCGCGATAGGTTCCTGTATTTGCCGTTCCGTTTGTGTTTTCCTTGATCTCCATAACCACCGTTTCTCCTTTGATTTGTAGTTGTAGCTTTTTACGGTAGATTCTATGCGGCAAGCCGGATTTTTATTCCCTTTTCTCTCTTTTGTCCTCCTAGGCAGGCAAGACAAAGGGGGCGCACCAAAGCCCGTCGAGAGCTTTGGTGCGCGCCCCATGATTTCGATTTCAGCGCATAACGTAAGGAATACTGTCCACAATATCGGAGGCCATAACCGAATATTCCCCCAATATCGAGGCGGCGCGATCTCCTGCCATGCCATGCAGGCGCACGCCCAGCACAGCGGCCGCCCAAGCGGGCATTCCCTGCGCACACAGGGACGCAATCATGCCGGTCAGGACATCCCCCACACCGGCCGTGGCCATCCCGCTGTTCCCGGTATGATTGATATAAACCTCCTCGGTGCTTCCGGCGCGGCTGTCGGCCACGGCGGTTTCGTGATCCTTCAGAACGCAGATCACGTCGTGTTCTTTGGCAAAGCGCCGACATGTGCCGGGAATATCGGATAAAATTTCGGGAATCGTCCGTCCGCAAAGCCGCGACATTTCCCCCGGATGCGGCGTAATAATCGTTTTCGGCGGAACCAGCGTCCAGAGAGAAGGCTCTTCCGCAATCAGATTCAACGCGTCCGCGTCCAAAATCACCGGGCGATTTGACGTCTTGCCAAAGCTTTGCAAAAGGCCGACGAGAACGGCCTTGGCGCCCTCCGAGCGTCCAAGTCCCGGCCCGATGACCAAAACATCGGCCCATTCGGCGTTTTGACGCAAAAAGAATGCGTCGGGCGCCTCCGCATCATACACGGACAGCACCGCCTCCGGCAGAGTGCTTTGCAGAATCACACGGTTTTCCTCCGGCGTCAAAATCCGCACAAGGCCGGCACCGGTACGATAAGCCGCTTTGGCAGACAGATACGCCGCGCCGCTCATCCCGTAAGAACCGGCGGCGCACAAAATTTTCCCATACGTTCCTTTGTTGGAACGCGCCGGCCGTTCGGGCAGCAAGGAAGCAATGTTTTTTTCAGAATACTCGGCAGGTTTCAAATCAAACCCTCTCCTTTATTATGAATTATAAGTTGACCGATTACGCATTCCGAGAGGCCAGATATTCCTCCAGGCACTGACCGCTCCGAAGCATTTCCAGCGCATGGTAGCGCCCGACGAATCTCCAATGCCACGGCTCATAGCTGTACCCCGTGGCGCTTTCTTTTTCCTGAGAATAGCGCAAAACAAAGCCGAACTTCCACGCGTTGGCGCACAGCCATTCGTATGCCTTAGTCTTGGCAAAGCTCTCGTCCAGATCGCTCATGCTCGTACTCATCAGATCCACGCAAAGTCCCGTATGGTGTTCGCTTTGGCCGGGCACGGACGCATATGTTTGCACGATCCGCTCCGCTTCCTCGTAAGAAAGAGCGCTGTTTTTGCTCATTTCCTCCTCAATATACCGTTCGTAAAGCGTTTTTTGATAATTATAGGAACGGTAGCCGCTCGTCACAAAAATATCGGTAAAGCCCTCGGCGTACATTTCCGCCAGCATGGCCTCCAGCGCCTTCGCCACATCGGCCTGAATCCAATAGGATTTTTTCACGCCCGTCACCTGAATCAGGTTGTCCGGCTCATAATTGGTTGCCACGGGGTTTTGCTTGTTCGCAAGGAACAGATAGGCGTCCCGCCGGTCCCCGGTCGGGTTCAGATACGAATCATACGCGCTGACATCGGTCTTAAAGGAAAAGATCGGCTGTCCGGCAAAATATTTGTTTTCATCCAGCGAGGACATGGCGGAATCTGCTTTCAACTGAAAGGAAACATCCACATAATGCGGCTCCTGCGGGGTGCTGTCGGTATATTCCAAGCGGGCGACCGTAACCTTTCGCGCCGATTCATCCACGGTAATATAGACACCGCCGAGCACCGTTTCAAGAAATTTCAGCGGGACGGCGCACTCGGTCGTGTTTTTGATTTTGGCCGGCCCCGGCATAATCATCCCGTAGCCATTGATTTTAGCCTCGGCCGTGTCGGGATAAAAGGTAATGCGATCCCCACCCGGCACAACAAAGCTCAGCTCTCCCGGCCCTCCGGTCATCGTCATGTTGCAAAGCTCCGCCACCGAATTCATGCTGATATAAATCAGGCCCTTCTGCACGGCATCGGAATAAGCGGCCTTGGCTTGGCTCTTGCCGACAGAGTACACATATTCCCCTTTGCTTTTCTTCACTCCGGCACCGGACAGCACCACGGCTACAATCACCGAGGTCACAAGCAGAATAACCGCCAAGGTGGAAGCAAAAACAATGGCACCCACCTTGATCTTTTGCCGGACATCCTCCTTGCGAAACTGCTTGGCATCGTCGAGCCGTTCCTTTCTCTCGGTGAGAATCCTTTTGCGGGTTTCACTGAGGGAGCGGCTGAACTGATAGCTTTCCTCATTGACACGTTTCGGAGGAGGAGCGGCTTTCTTTCCGGTCGAAACGAAACGAGCTTCCCGGGTACGCTCTGCCGGGCGTTGCGCTCCGCGCGGAGCGTTTTTTTGCGAAGGATTTGGGGCAGCCGGGCGCGCCTGCGGTCTTCCCCCCGAGGGGCGCGGATTGGTTCCGGGGGCACGCTCCGATGGCATACGACGATTGGCCCCCGCCGAAGAAGGGCTTTGACGTTTTTCCGTCGGTCTTTCTTGATTCATATGTTTTTCTTTCCTTTCTTCGGCCAATCAGGCTTTTTTCTCTATCACAATAAAATAGGGGGAGGTTGGCGAGTTGAGAATCTGGATGCGCGTAGCGCAATACTGCGTTCTCGGCAGGGTGGCAAAATATTCGCACACCATTTTTCCCTCCGCATCGCCCTCGGCATGGCCGGGGTAAACCGCCACCAGGAGGATTCCGTCCCTGTCCAAAAGAGACACGGCCGCTTCAATCGCCGGCATGGTGGTCTTTCGCATGGTTGTAATTTTTTTATCGCTGCCGGGCAGGTAGCCGAGATTAAACATCCCGGCCTTTATGGGCGTGTTCACATAATTTTTTACGTTATGATGCGAATCCAGAATCAATGTATAGTTATCGGGGCAATCCGATCGTTTCAGATGCTCGGACGTCGATTCCAGCGCCTGCTCTTGTATATCGAAAGCAAACACGCGGCCGTTTTCGCCCACCGTTTTGGAAAGGAACTCGGTATCATGCCCGTTTCCCATGGTAAAATCCACCGCCACATCGCCCGGATGCAAATGTTCGCAAATAAAATGCTTTTGCAATGCAAGCAAATCAATCATTTTTTATCACACGCGCTTTCGGTCAGAAAGCGTCCTTTCTTGCCCTCGTCTGTATATCCGGCGGTCATCTCCGGCGGACGAAAGGCTCTCCGTTTTCCTTTTGGTTTTTTGTTTTTTATCCCGCGCTCTGCCTCAGGACAAGCCGCCGAGATTGCGATTTTTATCCTTTTGGGAGCGGTGCAAATCGGAGCGCAGGAAAATCACGGCGCGCTCCACCGCGTCCTTCGCGTTGTTCCACGGTTCGTTTTCATAACGATAGTCAAATTTTTTGCAAAACCAGCTCACATCGCTCGACAATTCGGCCAGATAAGCAAAAACAACGGCGCCAATCTCCTTTTCAAAGCGAGCCGCCTCTTTTTTGCTCAGCTCCTTGCGCGCATACTCCACAAGCAGCCGATAATGCGGCAGGCAAAAATAGGGCTGGGCGCGGAATTTTTCCGCAAATTCCTCCGTTCCCTGCCACAAGGAAACGGTAATGCTGTTCATGCGGCTGAAATGATATTCCACGCGCCGGCAAACATAGCAGGAATTTTCCAGCTTTTCCACGCGAGAAGGCGGATTGGACAGCAAAGCGTTCCAGCCCTTCGGGGAAAGCTTTTCCTGCAATTCGTTGAGATGGCTCTCCAGCGTCAGCGCCATACTTAAGCGGTTTTTCATTTGCAAAAGCATATCATAATGGGTTTTGCAAAAGCCTTCCTCGTTCATCCGAATACGAACCGAAGGCTCCATCATCGCTCCGCCCAGCACGGTATCCAGCTCGGTTTCCTCCAGACGGCGATACAAAGCGCACATGGGGCAGCCGCATTTTTTATCGGCAACACCGGCCTCAAAGGCTTCATTGATAGGAATGGTGTAAATCTGTTCCACGGTGCGCACACTCCTTTTTCTTTTCCCTTTCCGCTCGCTTGCTTTCCGGCGGAATTTATGTTATACTAAAGATGTTTTTCATCTCTCTGTTAGTATTATAACATTCCGGCGTCATGCTTTCAAGTGTATTTTTCAATTAACTGAGGGCGATTATGTTAATTTTTTATCCTTTTTTACCGAGCCAAACGGCCGCCTCCCCGTCGGCGATTCAGCAGAGCCGGGAAGGGGAAGTTCCCGTCACGGTCGTCACGGGCGACGAGCTGCCCGATGTGGAAAAGACCTTTCGCTGCGGGCAATGCTTCCGCTTTGAAAAAGTGGAAAACAGCCGTCACGCCTGCGAATATGCCGGTGTCGCTTATGGACGCGCTTTTTCGGTGGCACGCGACGGCACCCACCTTTTTCTCTACAACATAACGGCCGACGCCTTTTCTTCCACCTACCGACGCTATCTCGGCATGGAAGAGGATTACCCGTCCATATGGCGCTCCTTTGCCGACCGGACGGATCTGCCGTATCTTCAAAAAGCGGCCGACGTCAGCCGCGGCCTGTACCTTCTGCGGCAGGATCCGTGGGAAACGCTCTGCTCTTTTATTCTCTCGCAAAACAACAACATTCCGCGCATCAAAAAAATCATTGCGGCCCTGTGCCATACGCTGGGCGATCCGATAGACGCGCGCGGCATGGAAGCGCACGGGTTCCCTTCGGGCGTAGCCTATACGTTCCCCCCGGCCTGTCGCATGGCTTCCGCGGGCGCTAAGGCGCTTGAGCCGCTGCGAGCCGGATTCCGGGCCGGTTATCTTTACGACACGGCCTGCAAGGTCGCCGAAAGCCCCGACTTGTTTTTCTCTTTAGCCGAAGCGCCCATGGAACAAGCCGATGCCTGCCTGCGCACGATTCGCGGCGTCGGAGCGAAGGTGTCTGCCTGCACGCTTTTGTTCGGCTTCGGATTTTACAACGCCTTTCCGATTGACGTTTGGATTGCGCGCGTTCTCAAAAATCACTTTCCTCCGAGCTTTCAGCCAAGCTCGCTCGGCCCTTATGCCGGCCTTGCGCAGCAGTATCTTTTTTACGCCGCGCGCTTTGCGCCGACAACCGCGGCGGAAACCCCTTCATCGGATTCATAAATATTTTTTGACAAATTCCTTAAAATATGATATAATAAATGATTGTCAGAAACCAAGCGTCAAAAAGAATGGAAGGATGAAAGCGAATGGTCACTATCACGCATGTGGAGCGAGGCTCCCGCGCTTATCGCATGGGGCTGGAAGCCGGCGACAAGCTGCTGCGAATCAACGGCAATGAAATCAACGACGTTTTAGATTATCGTTTTTATCTGACCGAAAGCCGTCTGGAAATCGAAATCGACCGGAACGGCGAGCGGAACACGGGCGTCATCCTCAAAGGGGAGCATGACGACATTGGTCTTTCCTTTGAAACGCCTTTGATGGACAAAAAACATTCCTGCCGCAACGGCTGTGTGTTCTGCTTCATTGATCAGCTTCCCAAAGGACTGCGCCCCTCGCTCTATTTCAAGGACGACGATTCCCGTCTTTCGTTTCTGCACGGCAATTATGTCACGCTGACAAATATGAGCGACGCGGACATTGACAGAATTATCAAAATGCACATCTCCCCCGTCAACATCTCGGTTCACACCACCAACCCCGCGCTCCGCTGTCAAATGATGAAGAACAAGCGCGCCGGGCTGGTTCTCGATTATATCAAACGGCTGTGCGATGCCGGCATCACTGTATGCGGGCAGATCGTTCTTTGCAAGGGGCTGAACGACGGCGCCGAGCTTACACGCACCATGCACGATCTGGCCACGCTCCACCCCTCGGTGCAAAGCGTGTCGATTGTCCCGGCCGGCATGACGAAATATCGTGAGGGACTCTATCCGTTGGAGCCCTTTTCCAAGGAGGACAGCCGCAAGGTTCTCGCGCAGGTGGAAACCTTTGCCGAGCAGTGCCTTGCCTATTACGGCTCCCGCATCTTCTTCTGCTCCGACGAGTTTTATCTCAAGGCGGGACGTCCGCTTCCCTCCGACGACTTCTATGAGGGCTACCCGCAGATTGAAAACGGAGTAGGGATGATCACCTCGCTTTGGACGGAATTTGAAACGGAGCTTGCCTATCTTGACGAATACACCGAGGGCTTTGTCCCCAAAACCAAGTCCATAGCGACCGGAGAAGCGGCTTATGCGCTGATCCGCCGCATGTGTGACACGCTCTGCGCCCGCGTTCCGGGCCTTACCGTTCATGTTTACAAAATCCGAAACGATTTCTTCGGAGAAACCATTACCGTCGCCGGGCTTTTAACCGGGCACGACCTGTATGCACAGCTGCAGGACAAACCGCTGGGGCAAGAGCTGTTGATTCCGGCCGCCACGTTGAAGGCCGACGAGGATCTGTTTCTCTGCGGCATGACGCTGAACGAGCTTTCGGAAAAGCTCCGCCTTCCCGTCGTCCCTTGCGGCTCGGACGGAGCGGAATTTATCCGAAAATTACTTGCATAATATAAGTTGTCCATTGACACACAAAGGAGGCATCAAAACCATGGGAAAGCCTGTAATCGCTATTGTAGGGCGTCCGAATGTAGGAAAAAGTACGCTTTTTAATAAATTGATCGGAGAACGTCGCTCGATCGTGGAGGACGTCCCCGGCGTAACGCGCGACCGTATCTACGGGGAAACCGAATGGAGAGGGCAAAAGCTGATTATCATTGATACCGGCGGCATTGAGCCGAAAAGCGAGGATGTCATTCTCTCTCAAATGAAAACGCAGGCCGAAATTGCCATCCAAACGGCCGACGTCATTGTTTTTATGTGCGATGTCAAGGCCGGGCTTTTGGCCGATGACCGGGATATTGCCATCATGCTCAAACGGAGCGGAAAGCCTGTGGTTCTCTGCGTGAACAAATGCGACAGCATAGGCTCTGCGCCGATGGCCTTTTACGAATTTTACGAGCTGGGGTTTGAGAAAGAACCGATCCCTCTGTCTTCCTTGCATGGAACGGGCAGCGGCGATTTGTTGGACGCCGTCCTGAAGGTGCTGCCCGAAGCAAGCGAAACGGAGGAGGACGACGACAGCATCAAAGTCGCCGTGATCGGAAAGCCCAATGCCGGCAAATCCTCGATCATCAACCGCATGGTGGGCGAAAACCGCGTGATCGTATCCGACGTGCCCGGCACCACCCGCGATGCGGTGGACACCTATGTGGAAAACAGCCACGGCAAGTACACGTTTATCGACACGGCCGGGATTCGCCGTTCCTCCAAAATTGATGATAAAATCGAAAAATACAGCGTACTGCGCGCACACATGGCCGTGGAACGCGCCGATGTCTGCCTGATTATGGTGGACGCAAACGAAGGCGTCACCGAGCAGGATGAAAAAATTGCCGGCATTGCACACGAAGCCGGCACAGCCTGCATCATCGTCATGAACAAGTGGGACGCCGTGGAAAAGGACAATTCCACCTTCAAAAAGATGTCGGATGACGTCTATAAGGCTCTGTCCTACATGACCTACGCCCCGATTGCTTTTGTTTCCGCCAAAACCGGTCAGCGGGTGGACACGCTGTACGATTTGATCAATTATGTCCAGGGACAGCGCTTGATGCGAGTCACTACCGGCATGCTCAACGATGTGCTCGGCGAAGCCACCATGCGCGTTCAACCGCCTTCGGACAAGGGAAAGCGTCTGAAAATTTACTATATGACGCAGATTCAGAATGCGCCTCCTACCTTTGTCATTTTCTGCAACAACACCGAGCTGTTTCATTTTTCGTATCAGCGTTATATTGAAAACTGCTTACGAAACACCTTCGGCTTCAAGGGCACTCCCATTCGGCTGATCATCCGTATGAAAGGCGATGAAAGCGTCTGACAGACGTTAACGGAAAGGACGGATTCATTCATGTTTGTCGATAATGTTAAAATTTACATCAAAGCCGGGGACGGCGGCAACGGTGCCGTTTCCTTCCGGCGGGAAAAATACGTTTCGCACGGCGGCCCCGACGGCGGGGACGGCGGCAACGGCGGAAACATTGTTTTTCGGATTGACGAGGGGTGCAACACCCTTTTGGCCTTCCGCTACAAGCGAAAATTTATCGCCGGCAACGGCGGCAACGGCAGCGGCGCAAAGTTTCACGGCGCTACGGCCGATGATCTGACCATCCTTGTTCCGGCCGGCACGCTGATCCGTGATGCGTCTACCGGAAAAATCATCAAGGATATGTCCGACAAGGAGCCTTTTATCTGCTGTCGCGGCGGGCGCGGCGGCTGGGGCAACCGTCATTTTGCCACGCCCACACGGCAGGTTCCCATGTTCGCCAAAAGCGGAACCAAGGGCGAGGAGCGCGAGGTAATTCTCGAACTGAAAATGATTGCCGACGTGGGTCTGATCGGCTTTCCGAACGTAGGCAAGTCCTCCCTTTTGTCACACATCAGCGCGGCGCGCCCCAAGATCGCCAACTATCACTTCACCACGCTTTCCCCCATGCTGGGCGTTGTCAATTGCGGCGACGAGGGCAGCGGATTTGTGGTGGCCGACATCCCCGGCCTGATCGAAGGCGCGGCGGATGGCGCGGGACTTGGCCATGCCTTTCTCCGCCATGTGGAGCGCTGCCGTCTTTTGCTTCACGTCGTGGACGTGTCGGGCAGCGAGGGGCGCGATCCGGTGGAGGATATTATCAAAATCAACGCCGAGCTGGCAAAATACAGCCCGGAGCTTGCCAAGCGCCCGCAAATCCTGGTGGCCAACAAGTGCGACATGCTGGCCTCGTCCGACACGGATTTGACCGCGTTGGAAAGCTATGCCGACAATCACGATTTGGATTTGATCTATGTCTCCGCCGCCACCGGCGAGAACTTGGACGGCTTGGTGCATGCCGTGGGCGAGAGGCTCAAGCTTTTGCCGCCGATAACCGTTTACGAAAGCGAATGGGCAGAGCCTGCCCCCACCGCCCTGTCGGCACGGGAAACCACCGTAAGGCGCGAAAACAACACCTTCTATGTGGAGGGAGAGTGGCTGATCAACCTGATGGGACAGGTCAATTTCGACGATTACGAATCGCTGAATTTCTTCCAAAAAGCCCTGATCAACGGCGGCGTTATCCGTCTTTTGGAAGAAAAAGGCTGCACGGACGGCGACACGGTAAACATTTACGATTTTGAATTTGAATTTATTCAATAATCAAGAATCAAGAATCGCCGAAACGCTTTTGCATATGACAAAAGGCGTGTTAAAAAACTCATTTTGAGTTTTTTAACACGCCCTTTTTGCAATCCATGCCGTTTGGGGGTGTCAACACCCCTTATGGCCGGATCGCTCGGATCAATCCAATGCCAGCAACGATATGTTCAGCTTTCTCATCAGATTGTTCAGATTGTTTTTGGTGAAAGGCCCCATCACCACCGACCAAGGACGTCCCTTGGAAATAGCCTCGTTAGTCGGGTAGTCGGCCAGCACGTTCAGCTGCAAATGGTAAATCCGTCCGATGTCAAAGGAGATCGAATCCCGAATGATTTCAAACATACCCATATACTCGCCGGTTACAGAGAGCTTGCCCTGATACGTTACTTCAAAGATCGCAGGCGTTGTCAGCGTTTTTCCGTAATATCC
The DNA here is from genome assembly GCA_934462825.1 of uncultured Eubacteriales bacterium. Lineage (GTDB taxonomy): Bacteria > Bacillota > Clostridia > Oscillospirales > CAG-272 > CAKSIP01. Next base: position 181,740 of record CAKSIP010000001.1, read on the forward strand.
CATCGTCTGCATAACGGTTGCGGCGCGGTCGCCATCGGGCGATTTGCGGCAAATACCGTAAGCGGAAAATCCGTTGGCAATGCAGGTATAGTATCTTCCCTGCTCTTTATTCAGCATAGGCGAAGGAAGGATGCCGAATTTCACATCGCTTTTCTTCAGACTTGCGCCGTACCCTGCCGTAGAAATACGGAAAATCGCACGGGAGTCAAGGAAAGCCGGATCAGCACTGTTGCTGTAGGTAGTGTCATTCAAAACGTCATTGGAATGTACCCACGCAATCATTTTGTCAATAAATTCTCCGAAGGTTTCTCCGAAAAATTCATCGGTAAAGCGGATGGCTTCTCCCTCTTTCTCGGACGGCTCTGCCAAACGGAAATTACAGCCCAAAACCAAGGCGTCCATATGGAAGAAAGCAAAAGCGGCTCCGAAGAAATCGTCGTCGGACTTGCCGTCTCCGCTCATATCCTGATATACGCCGCTGGAGCAACGGATCAGATCGTCCAGCGTCCAATCCTTGTTGTTTACTTTGGCTACAAGATCGCCCACGCCAAACCTTTCCGCCAAATCCAGGTTGTAGTAGATGGCATACATCATATGAAGCAGGTTGGTGGAAATATCTCCGGAAATGAAGTACAAGCGGTCTTTAATCTTGTACTCACTTTGCATATCCTTCGGCCACCACTCCTTGCTGAAATCCAGGTTTTCGTACTCGTACAAGTCGGTCAGAAGGCCGCTCAGCGTGACAACGCCCATAGTACGGCCGTACGCCGAAACGATGTCAACCGGTGTATCGGGATTTTCAATGCGGCGGCTCAAAGCATCCGCAAATTCCTTTTGCTTGCTTCCGTCGCCCAGCTCTCTCGTGAAGTCCAATTCAACGTTAAGAAGCTGCTCGGTATAAAGATTTCTTTTATAAATAGCGTCCAGAATCGGATCGCCGTCGTTTTCCAAGCGATTTACTTCATATTCCGGGTATCCGGCGTCCCAGTGAAATACGTAAATGGTCGACTCTTGGTAATTCACATTGGGGATTCCGATTTTTTCAAACTCCGTCTTCGTATCCGGCAGTGTCTCCGACGGTGTCGCCTCAGGCGTAGAGGAAGCGCCTGCGTTTTCGGTCTGAGAAGCCGAAGAGGTAGGTTCTCCGGAAACAATGGGGGTTTCCGATCCCGAAGGTTGGGGGTTCTTTGGTTTACAAGAAGTCACGCAACTGAGAAGCATAACCGTCGAAAGAAACAACAGAATGATTTTTTTCATTTTCATCACGGGTTTTGTCAAGCAAAATTCCTTTCTTGCATTTTTCAATGATTGCCTTTTGGGGACGCTTTCGGGCGCTCCCGCAAGGATCCGCACGAAAGGCATTTCATTGCTTACATTTTAACATTTGATTTCCAAAATGTCAAGAGATTTCCCACTTTTCTTTTACTGTTCTTTTCCTGTATCTTACTCGACGTCAAAAACGGGTTTTTCCCCTTGTTTTTCCCTCGTTTACTCGCCAAAATAGTTGATAGAGCTTTCCATTGTCAGATAAATGATATAGTCCGGCGACAGCGTTTGGAGAACCTCGGCGGGGATTTCGGTTTGCCCTTCCTCCAGCACATACATCGTGCTGAAATGGCGTGCCATCAGATCCAGCGTCCGTGTAAGGCCGGCATCCCGAACCACCACAGCCACCGGCAAATCGGGATCGCTATGCGTCACAAACTGCTTGGAACGAATCAAGGCACCCAGCGTTTTATCGTAATAGCTCAGCAAGCCGTCCAGCGCCGAGAAACGGACGTTCTTTTCGGCCACGCTTCCGCTCGGGAATCCAACGGCTGTGGACAGCGCACCGCCGGACGTATTGAAAATCTGCGTTTTGTATTTTTCAATGGGTTGCACGGTCAGCTCCGGGAAATCCTTTTGGATTTCCGCCATCAGCCCGGCGTAGATGAAATAATAGGCTGCATCCGTGTACAAATCCGAGGTCTGCATGAACAATTTGTAGTCCGCCGAACATTCGCGCAACTTGTTGGTAAAGTCAAGCACCGTAGCGCCGGCGCCGGCCACGCTGAGCCTGTAAAGAGATCGGATGGTTTCCAGATCCTGCAATTGCTCGGTCAACGTCTGCGGCAATCCGTTCCGATACACCGACAGCTTTTCCGGGAAGATGCAATGAATCACTCTTGTTTTTTCGTTGGAGGAGCTTTTCATCAAGAACGCCGTTTGATCCGCCAAGCGCCGGTTGAAATACTGAATCTGCGCGGCGTCGGGAATCCGGGTTTGGAAGTAGGAAGAACGATACAAAATCGAATTTTCCCCGACAAGCGCCGTTTTTTCCGAAACGTTCGGCACCATTTTCGTTTGCAGCGTCACAAGGCCGCTCCTGTTTTTCCCTTCCGCTTTGGCGCTGACGGCAATTTCCACATCCGTTATGCCATCCTCCACAGTCACCACGGCAAAAAAGCGCCCATCAAATTCTTTCACCGACAAATTTTTGATGCTTTCTCCGAAAAGCGTGACCTCGGCGCCGCTTTCCACGATACCCGTCACACAAACGGTGTTCTCGGTCATCTGCGTGCAAAGCACGTCGCGCGGCGTTGCGGTTGAGTAGGGGTTTTGCCCCGGATTCAGCCCCTCGTCGTAAGAGCTTGCCATCGGATCCCGAATCAGCGAATACAATTCATCCTCATGGATAAACTGAATCACAATATCAGGATCGGCGTTTTCAAAGACGGCGCGGTTAAACACATGGCTGGTACGGTAAGAGGTCACTCCAAACGTGTTGGAAAAATAGGGCATCAATTGGATTTTGTCCCACTCCTGCGTAACCTCCAGCAAGACCGAAGGCTCTAAGGGAATTTCTTTGCGATATTCCAGCTTGGTATACGTGGTTTCCAGATCCCCGAAAAGCTCCAGCGTGGTATATTTGTATTTATTGAACTCGGACAGAGAGATGGTTTCGTTCGGCAAGGTGGCCTCAATATGCGCCAGAGCGGCCGCCGTTTTTCCCATGGTGTAGTGCGTGTACATGCTGTACTCCGACACGTCGGAAATCCGCTCCGGGGGTACCGGGTTGCCCGGAATGGCCCTGACCGCGGCGGCATAGGCGTAATAGGCGCCGAGGGCGTTGAGCGTATTTTCCGTGTTGTTGTAAAGCAAACCATGCGACTTGACCGCTTGCAAAGGCTCGGAGAGGTTCAGAAAGGCGTCAAACCCCTTATATTCCAAATAAGCCTGCAATTGCAAAAGCATGGTGTTTTGGCTGATGCTTCCATAGCAATCCGGCATGTTTTCACTGTAAACCGTTTGTGCATTGGGAATCACGGCCAAAAGATACGTACATCCATTGTTTTGATACGCCAGGCGCCGCATTTCCAAATGCTGATAAAAGGACTCCAGCGTGCTTTGCGAGAGTAAATTTTCCCCCACATAATCCGCCGTATAATCATAGCCGAATTTGTTTTTCCCCGCCATAAACAAAAATCCGTTCTTTCCCCCAATCACCCGGTTGCCGAACGTATTTCCGAAAATCCGGTATTCCGCCACATAAATTTTCGAGGCAAAGGTTTTGTTTTTCAGGCACGCATCGTCGAACGACGAAAACACGCTGCGCTTGACCTTGGCATCGTCGAAGTATTTTCGGTTCATCGTGCCGCTCGGATCCAGCAGCAAAGAGAGCGCAAAGGAAACGGCCAGGGTGGCGATCACGCCGACAATGAGAACCGCCAGGATAGTATTCACCACGCGTTCCCGGCTCAGCTTTCCCTCTTTTTCGCTTGCGTTTTCGTTTTCTCTTTCGCTTTCGCTTTCGCTTTCGCTTTCGCTTACTTTTTTATTTTCGTTTTCTTTGTCTCTATCCATTTCGGATTCATAGCCCATAAAAGAACCTCTCCTTCATCCAAATTTATTTTTGCGACGGGGTTCGCCGCCTCCCTCTCGCGGTTAACACGCTCACACAAAGAGGAAGCCGAAGGCCTCTGTCGTCAGCTCCGGGAACTGCGGCAGAAACAGCACCAACGCCATCACGTAAAGCGCCGTTGTCAGAACAACGCAGGCGATCCGCCATATGACGTAAACTATGGGTTCGTCGCTGTCATAGCAAAGCCCTTGCCCCACGGATTTCAAGGCAAAAGCCCGTCTGGCTCCTCCGATAAAGAGAGCGGACAGCAGGGGAATCAGCACGTACTTTGCGTTGCTCAGCACGGCGCGGGCCTTATAAGACAGCGCAAAGATGTCCGCCGAAAACGCCTTTTTCAGCAAAGCGGCAAAATTGGCAGGCGTATTCAGAATCACGAAGAACCAAAAGAGTGAAAAGAGCAGCAAAGTGCCCGTCCATCCGATCACACGCCCGGCGATTTTCGGCTCTGTATGCCTTTTTTTCATCCCGTCCACGGTCGTATTATCGCCCGCCTCCGCTTTCTTTTCGCCCTTATGCTTTGCGCCAAACAAAAAGCACAAAGCCATTATCGAAAGAAAAGGCCAAAGCACAAGCGCCGCGGAAAGCGAATGGGCAAACAGAAACGCATGGCAGGCGCCCACCACAAGCCCCGTCAGCAGTCTTCCTGCCGTTGAGCCTTTGGTTCGCGTCAGAAGGGGGCGCGCCACGTACTGAACGAAGAAGCCATAAAAGCTGATAAAAGATCGTTTGATATAGTGAAAAGGGGTAATCGCGGCCAGAGGCGCGTTAAAGTCCTCGCCCACGGGGAAGCCGAGCAAATGGCAGATTCCCACGGCCATATCGGAATACCCCGAGAAAAAGCTGTAGGCGCACACCCCGCCGACCAGCATCAGCAAAAGCACGGTGCACAGGCCGATCTGATTTTCGGCTTCCGCCAAAATCAAATCGCTTCCCTGCTTCAAGACAGCGCCAATCATCAGACACTTGGCAAAGCCGAGGAAAAAGCGAAGCAAGCCTTTCACCGAAAAGGCCATCGTGGGCTTGGCATGATCGGCCATTTTCACAAAATCGCCGTACCGAAGGATCGGGCCAACCAACAAAACCGGGAAAAAGCTGACGTAAGTCAGCGCGTCCCACGGACTGTCGGGCGTTCTTCCCTCTTTGTTCCGAATGTCGGAGCAAAGAGAAATCACGGCCGCCAGAAGGATCAGAAGGCCGGTTCCGATAAATTTCGAGCCCCATGCGGTCAGGCGAAGCACCAGCACCGCCACGGCCGCCACGCCGGCCGCCCCTTGCAAAATAGCAAGAATCCGGACGTTTTTGGTGTTCCGATAAAAATGCACCGAGAGAACGGTAGCCCAAAAGATCACCGCCGCAAAAAGAAGGCTGTAGGGGCGATTCAGATTCACGCAAATCAGAAACGCCAAGGAAATCACAGGCAACACGCTCACACGCTTATAAGGGGGAACCAACACATAAACCGCCATGGCCAGCGGCATGAAGATAAACATAAAGGAGGGGGAGAGAAAGGTCATAGCTTTGTTCCTTTCCTAAGCAAAATTGGTAAAAAGCCGCCGCGGCCGAATGCCGTGGCGGCTTGACAATATGATACCACAGGGAGCGGCATCTTGCAAGTTTTTTTTGAAATATGCGTGTCTACCCTGCTTTTTCTTGGCAAAATGCCGTGTTTTTTATCCTTTTCGGGGGCTTTCACAGAAATTTCGTTTGGTAAAACACGTAGCTTCGCCCTTCTCTTTGTTCACTGCGCGTCAAAAGCCCCAAAGTACAGAGCGTTTTGAGGGCCGCGTACAGCTTTTTGCCGCGCATTTTCAGGGTTTTTGACGCCTCGCTTGCCGTAAACTTAGCAGGCAGGCTTTCCGGCATCAGCTCCTCGGCCAGCGCCCTTGCGTTTCCGCGGAGAATCTCCGAAAGCGACGCCGGGATCCTTTCATACCGGTGGGAGCCTTTCTTTTTGTCGCCGCTCCAACCGTCCAGAAGCCGATATTCGCAAAGCTCCAAAAGCGGCACCTCAAACGTAAGGCGGGGATGCTCCAAAAATTTCGAAATCCAAAACATTTCCGGCAAAATTTCCCGTCCGCTCCCCCGTTTCGGAGAGCGCCGATGTCCGCTCACGTTGCCGTCCTCCGGCGAAATCCAGCACAACCACTTCACGGCCGCCACCGGATAAACCACCGTCACCGAAAAATCGGTATGCAAAAGATAAAATTCAAGCTTCCGTTTCAGGGCCAAAAAGCTTCCGGTTTGAATTTCATAAATGCGCCCCTCCCGGCAGATGTCGGCAATATAGCCGCCTCGTCCCGATTCGGCGCGCCGCGGTTCCTCCCCGGCCTCGCTTGGGAGGCGCGCGCTGCCGTCGGGGCTGATACGCACTTCACAAGTGTCCGCATCCCCTCCGTAAAAGCGCTTCAATATTTTATGAAGGCTTTTTTCCGACAGCGTTCCGATGCCCTCCTCGTTTCGCTCTTGTTCCGCTATGTAAGCGCAGGCGTCGGAAAACCGCGCCCGTTCCTCCGGCGCCATCATGTTTCCACTCCGGCAAACTGACTGCTGTACAGCTTATAGTACTCGCCGTGCGCCGCCAGCAATTCCTCGTGATTGCCCGTTTCCGCTACCCGTCCGCCTTGAATCACAACGATCTTATCCGCGTCACGGATGGTGGAAAGGCGGTGCGCAATAATCAGGCTCGTTCGGTTTTTCATTAACGACACCATCGCCGATTGAATGTTCATCTCGGTTCTTGTGTCCACGCTGGAGGTCGCCTCGTCAAGGATCAGAATTTTCGGATCCTTCAGCACCGCGCGCGCAATGGACAAAAGCTGTCTTTGCCCCTGGCTGAGATTGCCGCCCGCCTCCGTCAGTGTGGTGTCGTACCCCTCGGGCAATCGCTCGATAAATTCCGACGCATTGGCCGTAGCGGCGGCCTTTTCCATTTGTTCCTCCGTGGCGTCAAAATTGCCATACATGATGTTTTTTCGGATGCTGTCGCTGAACAACACCGTATCCTGCAAAACGATACCGATGCTTTGGCGCAGATCCTTTTTCGGCACAGAGCGAATATCCACGCCGTCAATGCTGATACTGCCGGAATCCACCTCGTAAAACCGTGTCAAAAGGTTGACGATGGTCGTTTTTCCCGATCCGGTGGCGCCCACTATGGCGATTTTTTGCCCCGGCTCTACGGTCAAATTGAAATCGCGCAAAACCGGCTCGCCCTCTGTGTAGGAGAAATCCACATGCGAAAACCGAATGGCGCCGCGGATGGCGCTTATATCGGTCGTCTTATGTCCTTCATCAATTTCTTCACTGTTGTCCATGATCTCAAAAATGCGCTCCGCACCGGCCAACGCCGTCAGAATGGAGCTGTACTGATTGGCCAGCTCGTTGATAGGCCGGGTAAATTTCTTGGAATAACCGAGCATTTTCTGAATATCGCCTACGGTAATGGCCAAACGGCCGCCCCCGATAGCGAAGAACCCGCCAAAGCCGGCAATCAAAAGGTATTGCAAATTGCCGATAATATTCATACAAGGCCCCATGATTCCGCCCCATACGTTCGCCTTGATGGCCGTTTTGCGGAGATCTTCACTGATTCCGGCAAAGGTTTCCTCCTCGGCCCGTTCCTTGCTGTAAGCCACCACCGTGTCGTAGCCCGTCACCATTTCCTCAATGTGACCGTTCAACGTGCCGAGCAGCTTTTGCTGATTGACATAATAGCGCCGCATGGCTTTTGTCAGCACAGACGAAACGAAAAGCGTAAGCGGAATCGCCAAAAGCGCGATCAGCGTCATCACAGGACTGATGACGATCATAATGACAAGGGTGCCGATCAAGGTAATCAGGCTGGAGAACAGCGAGGAGATGGATTGGGAAATGGTGGTGGACACATTTTCCACGTCGTTTGTCATGCGGCTCATGATGTCCCCATGCCGGTGCGTGTCGGTGTAACGGATCGGCAATGTTGTGATTTTGCGGAACAAGTCGCGCCGAAGCCTGTACACCGTATTCAGGGAAAGGCGAACGGCCAACCGATTGGCAAAAAAGGTTGTCAAAGCCGAAACCACATACAAAACGATCAGGGCCACCAGATAAAAGAGCAGTCCTCGCCCCTCCCCGTCGCTGTAAAACCGAACGGTAAAGCGGCCGGTTTCTTTGTTAAAGAGAATCGTATTGATCGCTTCGCCTTGAATCCACGGCGTAGCAAGATCCAACACCGCGGTCAAAGCCATGATCACCAAAATGGCAATCAGAACCCCGCGGCTGCTCCCGATGTATCGCACCAACCGTCCCAGCGTTTTCTTGGCGTCCTTCGGCTTTTCGGCATGCAGATGACTGCCGCGAGGCGGAGGGCCTCCCATCGGACGGATCATCTCCCGTCCGTCTCGTTCATTTCTTTCTTGTCTGTTTTGTCTTTCTTGTTCGTTTTTCATAGATCTGCGCCTCCCTCCGCATAAGCGCCCGACTTCATTTGCGAATCATAGATTTCGCGGTAGGCCGCGCAGGTTTTCAGCAAGTTTTCATGGGTATCACAGGCAACGATCGTTCCCCCGTCCATGACGGCAATCCGACCCGCCTCCCGAACGCTGGCAATGCGCTGGGCGATCATTACAACGGTCGTTCCTTTCATTTTTTGCCGCAAAGCGCCCCGGAGCTTGGATTCGGTGGCCAGATCCAAAGCGGAAGTGCTGTCATCCAGAATTAAGATCTCAGGCTTGCGCACCAAGGCTCTCGCAATGGAAATCCGCTGCTTCTGACCGCCCGACAAGGAAGCGCCTTTTTCCGCAATAAAGGTATTGTAGTCATCCTGGAAGCCGCGCACAAACGCATCCGCCTGTGCCGTTTCGGCCGCGTCACGGATTTCGGCCTCCGTCGCATCCTCCTTGCCCCAGCGGATGTTATTGGCGATGGTGTCGGAAAACAGCTCGCTCTTTTGCATCACGTAGCTGATTTTATGCCGAAGCGCGTCCAGATCGTACTCTTGTACGGGCACGCCGTCAATACACACCTCGCCGCCCGTCACATCATAAAAGCGGGGGATCAGCTTGACAAGAGAGGATTTTCCCGAACCGGTTGCTCCAATGACAGCCAGCGTTTCTCCGCGGCGAACCTCCAAATTGATGTCATTCAGCACCGGACGCCCTGCGGCTCCGGGGTAAAAGAAATCCACATGGCGGAACGAAATACAGCAATCGGTTTCCGTCCCCGTAGTTTCCGTTCCCGAAACGATCACAGGATCGGAATCCAAAACCTCGTTGATGCGCTTGGCCGAAGCGGCCGAGCGGGAAAGGCTTTGAAACATCATATTGACCATCATGACCGAATGGAAAATTTGGGTAAGGTAGGTCACGGCCGCCATGATTTCGCCGGGCTTGATATTCTGTGCCTGCGCCTCAAGGCCGCCGATATAGATAATAACCACAACGGCCAAATTCATCACAATCATCAACAGCGGACTTAAGAAGCACATGATCGACATCACTTTGTAATTGACCTGGTAGAAATCCCGGTTGGCTTGCTCAAACCGATCATTTTCATAATCCTCACGGACATAGGCCTTGATAACGCGGGCGCCCCCGACGTTTTCCTGCACCACGGAATTGACGCGATCCAGCTTTTTCTGAACCTGTCCGAACAATGGCGTCACCTTGCGCAAAAACAAAACGACAAGCACCAAAAGGATCGGAAGGCCTGCCAGCGCCACCAGGCTGAACTTGACGTTGAGCGTCAGCATCATGATGCTTCCGCCAATCAGAAAAATCGGGGCGCGGACAAACATTCGCAGCAGCATCTGCACCAATTGCTGTACCATGCTGATGTCATTGGTCAACCGCGTAACCAAGGAGCCGACCGTAAATTTATCGGTTTGCTCAATCGACAGCGACATCACTTTGTTAAAAGCATCGCAACGCAGATCGTGAGCAAACCCCTGCGCCGCTTTGGAGGCCGTATAGGCGCACAGCGTGCCGAAAAAGCCGCCGATCAGCACAAGGCCCAGCATAAGCAGGCCTGTTTGAACAACGACGTCCATGTTTTCCCCCAAAACGCCCTCGTCCACAATTTTGCCCATGAGCTTGGGTTGGAACAAGTCCACCACAACTTCCCCGATCATCAGCAAAGGGGAAAGAATCGCCAAAAGCCAATAGGGCTTCAGATATTTACTCAATTTCATCCGAAATGTTCAGCTCCTTTGTCAGATTTTCTCTCATTTTTTCCAATACCGACAGCAGCGCTGCCTGCTCGTTCGCATCAATTTCGTTCAAAACGATATGATCCAACCGATGCACTCTCTCCAGATTGGCGCGATCGACTTCTCTCCCCTTCTCCGTCAAAAAAACGCAGGTTTTTCTTTGATCCTTAGCGTCCGCCCGACGCTCCACAAGGCCCTCTGCCTCCATATTTTTCAGCGCGATGCTGATGGTGGGCGCTTTCATCTTGGAAAAGTGTACCAGATCCCGTTGCGTGGCGCCGTTATTGCGCGCCAAATACATAAGGATCAGCCGACAGCTGTGCTGTACTCGATTCGGCGGCTCGCCGAGCGTGCCGCCGTTCATAGCCGTCAGAAACATGCGGGAAATCTCATTGATCACCATAAGAGGAGTCCGTATACAGTCTTTCGGCGGATCGACAGGAATCTTTTTCGTTTTTTCATTGTCAAGCAATGAATCGTTTTCGTTTTCGTTTTCGTTCTTCATGCTCCGCAAACCCTCCCAATTAGTTAGTTTACTAACTAATTATATCACTTTTTTTCATAATTGCAAGTACTTTTCCATATTTTTTTAAAAATAAAACATGAATTGCCCGAAAGAAAAAATATTGGTCGAAACAAATAATATTTCTACACATGATTTGTGCGCAAGAAGCAAACATTATCATTGAGCGATCAAAAAAACGCGGTCGCTCCGCGCAAAATCAAAATCCTCCCCAATTTACCTTCCTTTTTATACAACGCTTGCGCTCCCTTTTCGGCTCGATACGTTTTCAAAGCACCGCCGGAAACGTCTTTGGCCGAGCCATATAAAATTGATTTTGTCTGCGCTGCGGTGCAGAAACCAAGGTATTGTTATGCAAATCAAAAAAATCAAATTATCACGGGGAATACGAATTTCCATGCTGATCCTCTCTTTGATTGTCTCGTATTTCTCCTCATTTTCCCCGCATTTTCTCTCATCGTCACGCCCTGACGGCTTCGGCGTCGCCTCGGCTGTCGCGTCGTTCGGCGTCCCGGCCCCTCAAGCGACAGACAAAGCGGTTGTCACCGGCTTTTCCTCCTCCGAAGCCGACGAACCGACAAACGCCCTGCCCGCCTCGCTTCCCGCGTCTTATAAAGATATGAAGCTTTTTCCGGGCGGCATCCCCTTCGGGGTGAAATTTTACACGGACGGCATCGTGGTCATCGGTCTGTCCGATATTGACACCGAACGCGGTCGTGAAAATCCCGGCTTCGACGCGGGGCTGCGGGAAAAGGACATCATCAAAAAGATCAACGGACTCCCCTTAAAAAATGCCGCTCAGTTCACAGAGGCCGTTGATCAATCAGACGGCAAATCGCTGACGCTCACCTGCACACGTGCCGGCAAGGAATTTACGGCGCACATCACGCCCAAATATTCCCCGGCGGAAAACCGATACAAAACCGGCCTGTGGATCCGCGACAGCGGAGCCGGCATTGGCACGGTTACCTTCATTCAACCGAAAACGCTCTCCTTCGGCGGCCTCGGCCACGGCATTTGCGACACGGACACAGGCGCTCTCATCCCCATGGAAAAAGGGAGCGTCCTCGACGTAACCATCAGCGGCGTAAACAAAGGCGTGCCCGGAACGCCCGGCGAGATCCAAGGATATTTCAGCTCCGGCAAAATCGGAACGCTCATCGGAAACACCTCTTGCGGCGTGTACGGTGTGTACAACGATTTGCCAAGCGGCCTGCCCGAAGCGGCACTTCCCCTCGGCACGCGTGAAAACCTGCAGGAGGGCGACGCATGGATCTATTGCACGCTCGACGCAGACGGCCCCTGCCAATACGCCGTGCGCATTTCTTCCATCAATCGCTCCGCCACCGGCAACAAATGCTTTTCCATCACCGTCACAGACAAAAAGCTCATTGAAAAAACCGGCGGCATCGTCCAAGGAATGAGCGGATCCCCCATTATTCAAAACGGAAAATTAGTCGGAGCCGTCACGCATGTTCTGATCAACGATCCCACAGCCGGGTACGGCATTTTCATTGAAAACATGCTTTCCTCCATGCCGGATATGCTCCGATGAAGAAAAAATGCCGAAAATGGCCTGTTTTAAGCAACTCTACCCACGGTAGAGTTGCTTTTTTCCACGTAGAATCCCGCCGCGGGAACTCTACCGACGTCTTTTTTGGTGTATAACCGCAATTTTCAGCGGTAGGTTGTTTTTTGAAGGCAAACATGGTAGAATAAGTGCGTCAAGTTCCGGCGCCGCCCGAACTTGTTCTTTTCTTTCAGCGCCAACGGCGCTCACCTATTTTGTCTTTCAATATTTCATATAAAAAGATCAAAACGAAAGGACGGTTTTTTATGACTGTAAACACCGAACAAACCAAAAACGATTTCGTGTTGAGCTGCTGCTCCACCGCGGATCTGTCCAAAGAACACTTTGAGAGTCGTAACATTCCCTATATATGCTTTCATTTCACATTGGATGGAAAGGATTATCCCGACGATCTCGGTCAAAGCATTCCCTTTGATCAGTTTTACGCCGCCATGGCAAACGGCGCCGAAACCAAAACTTCTCAGGTGAACGCCGCCGAATTTGAGAATTATTTTGAAAGCTTTTTGAAGGAAGGCAAGGATGTCCTTCACATTTCCCTGTCCTCCGGCATTTCCGGCACTTATCAATCCGCCACCATTGCCGCCGCCGCCCTGCGTGAAAAATACCCGGAGCGCAAGCTGCTGGTTGTGGATTCGCTGGGCGCTTCCTCCGGCTATGGCCTTTTGGTGGACATGGCGGCCGATCTGCGGGACGAGGGCAAGAGCATTGATTTCATTTATCAATGGTTGCTTGACAACCGCTTGAAAATCCACCACTGGTTTTTCTCCACCGATCTGACTTTTTACATCAAAGGCGGCCGGGTGTCGAAAGCGGCCGGATGGTTCGGAACCGTACTCAAAATTTGCCCCCTGCTGAACATGAGCCATGACGGCAAGCTGGTTCCCAGAGAGAAAGTTCGCACAAAACCGCGCGTCATCAAGGAAATTGTCGAAAAGATGGCTCTTTTGGCCGACGGCGGCGAAAATTATACCGGAAAATGTTTTCTGTGCCACTCCGCTTGCTATGAGGATGCGAGAGCGGTAGCCGATCTGGTAGAAGCCCGTTTCCCTAAAATGAATGGAAAGGTTCTGATCAACAACATCGGAACCGTGATCGGAAGTCACTCCGGCCCCGGCACTGTCGCCTTGTTTTTCGTCGGACAGACACGCGTGGACTGAAAACGTCCCCGTAGCAATCCCATGAAGCCTCATGGGAAGATGGAATGGAAAGGAAAAAACGAATTATCATGATTACGCAAAGCATAATGACCGAAACCGGCATCAACGGCGTACAGTTCCGCCAAATGGTAATCAACGCCGGCGCCTCTATCAAAAACAATCTGCAAACGATCAACGACCTGAATGTTTTTCCCGTCCCTGACGGGGACACCGGATCAAATATGTCCATGACGATTTGCAGTGCCGTCAATGACCTGATGACCTCCGACATCGACACGGTGGGGGATGCAGCGGCTCTGACCGCCTCCGCCATGCTGCGCGGTGCAAGAGGAAACTCCGGCGTAATTCTCAGCCTGCTGTTCCGCGGTATCTCCAAGGCGTTGCGCGGAGTAACCGTTTGCGACGGCATGCAGTGGGCCAACGCGCTCAAGGCCGGCGTTGACGCCGCCTACAGCGCGGTTTCCTGTCCCGCCGAAGGAACGATCCTCACCGTTGCCCGGATGGCCGCCGAAAATGCGCTGAAAGCGTCCGAAGAAATTAACAGTTTTGAATACGTGATGGACGCCGCCTATGAAGCCTCTGCGCAAGCTTTGGCCGAAACCGTCAACCAAAACCCCGTTCTCCGCAAGGCCGGCGTGGTCGATGCCGGCGGTATGGGTTGGATGCTGACGCTGCAGGCCATGCTGGATGCTCTGCACGGCAACGTGCAGGAAGGCGCGCTGGACGGCGCCGACAATGCAGAGGAAATGCTCCGCTCGCCGGAATCCGGCGCGGATTTCTCCGACTTCGACACAGAAAACATTGTGTTCACTTACTGCACCGAATTTATTGTCAATCGCAAGGACGACCGGGATCCCGCACCGCTGAAGAATTTTCTTTCCGAGCTTGGCGACAGTCTTGTTTTCGTAGCCGACGAGGAAATCATCAAGGTGCACGTTCACACCAACGAACCGGGCACCGCCATGCAAAAGGCTTTGGAATACGGCGATTTTATCTCTGTTAAAGTGGAAAACATGAAGCGGCAGCACACCTCCAAGCTGACCGAAAAGCCGACAGCCTCCCCTTCCGCTTCCGCTTCAAAAAAAGAAGCCCCCCGTTATAAAGAAACCTACGCAACGGTTGCCGTATGCCCCGGAGACGGAATTGCCGAGGTTTTCCAATCGCTCGGCACCGCCGAAACGATTTCCGGCGGACAAACGATGAACCCCTCCACCGATGACATTCTCAAAGCCATCGAGGCCGCATCGGCCGAAACCGTCTTTGTTCTGCCCAACAACAAGAACATTATCATGGCGGCCGAGCAGGCGGCAAAGCTCTCCAAGTGCCGCGTTGTCGTCATTCCCACAAAGTCCGTTCCGGAGGGCGTGGCCGCCATGCAGCGGTTTGACGTCAATCTGAGTGCGGAAGAAATTGCCGAGGGGATGAAAGAAGGCGCCGCTTCGGCGGACACCATGTCTGTCACCTATGCCGCACGCGATTCGGAATTTGACGGATTGCACATTGCTTGCGGCGACTACCTGGCTCTGTACGACGGCAAGCTGTCGGGCAGCGGAAGCGACCTTGCCGCTTTGCTTGCCACCCTGGCGAAGAAAGCCAAAACCAAAGGCAAGGAAATGATCACGATCTACTATGGCGACGAGGTCACCGAGGAGGACGCGGAGGAAGCCGCGGCGGTTTTCATCCGAACCTTCGGCGATGAAAACGTGGTGCTGGTTCCCGGCGGGCAGCCCGTTTACTATTATATTATTTCCGCCGAATAAGGCGGCGAGCCTTTTCAACGGGGCTGTTAAAAAACTTGATGTTTTTAACAGCCCCTCAAAAATGCCGGTCGGGATCCCGGCATTTTTGAGCGATTCTTGGTCGTTTTTGCCTTTCATATCTTGTTTTTTTGATTTTCTTTCGTGGCAAAACGGCGGCGATTTGCCGCCGAGACCAACGTCGCCGGAGTGTTAAAAAACTCATCCTGAGTTTTTTAACACTCCCTTTTTCCGACAATCGCCCAACGTGGCTGTTAAAAACATCGAGTTTTTAGCAGCCACGTTTTCTTGCGTTTCTTGTGTTTCTTCGTTTCTTCATAACCATGGGCTTGTGAAAAAAATATGTCAAAAAGAACACAAAAGTATTGCATTTGTTTCTAAATTGTGTTATACTTATTAAAATAACAACATTTGTGAGGTGCATTATGAAAAAACTCTCTTTATGGATCCTGATTCTTGTGCTGGTGCTGACGGTGCCGGCGCTTTCGTCCTGTGGCAAAGGTTCGGCTGGGCTGGATTATATCGTCAACGAGGACGGCAAGACCTGCTCCGTTTCGGGACTTGGAAGCTGTACCGACACGGACATTGTAATCCCCAAGAAAAATCCCGATGGCTATCGCGTTACGGCGATAGGGGATTCTGCGTTCCTCGGCTGCAGCAACTTGACCTCCGTTACGTTCTCCAACAGTGTAACGAGCATTGGCGATTGGGCATTCCAAAATTGTAGCGGATTGACCTCCATTACGATTCCGAACAGTGTAACAAGCATTGGCGATAATGCGTTCTCCGATTGTAGCGGGTTGACCTCCATCACGATTCCAAAAAGTGTAACAAGCATTGGCAGAGGTGCGTTCTCCGATTGTAGCGGGTTGACCTCCATCACGATTCCAAAAAGTGTAACAAGTATTGGCGAGTATGCGTTCTCCGGTTGTAGTGGATTGACACGTATCACAGTGAGGAAAGGAAACCCCGTCTACCGCAGCCAAGACAACTGCCTTATCGACCCCCAAAACAAAACATTGATTTTGGGGTGCAAGACAAGTATTATTCCGGCCGACGGTAGCGTAACAAGCATTGGCGCAATGGCATTCTCCCATTGCAGCGGTTTGACCTCCATCACGATTCCAAACAGTGTAACAAGTATTGGCAATTGGGCGTTCTTCGATTGTAGCGGGTTGACCTCCATCACGATTCCCGACAGTGTGACGAGCATTGGCGATTGGGCGTTCTCCGGCTGTAGCGGGTTGACCTCCATCACGATTCCAAACAGTGTAACAAGCATTTGTGATAATGCGTTCTTCAATTGTAGCGGGTTGACCTCGATTACGATTCCCGACAGTGTAACGAGTATTGGAGAGGGTGCGTTTGAATTTTGCAGCGGGTTAACCTCCGTCACGATTCCAAACAGTGTAACAAGTATTGGCAAGTGGGCGTTCTCCGGTTGCAGCGGATTGACACGTATCACAGTAAGTAACGGAAACACCGTCTACCACAGCCAAGACAACTGCCTTATCGACACCCAAAACAAAGTCTTGGTTTTGGGTTGCAAGGCAAGCATTATTCCAACTGACGGTAGCGTAACAAGCATTGGGAATGATGCGTTCTCCCGTTGCAAAGGTTTGACCTCGATCCCGATTCCCGACAGTGTAACGAGTATTGGCGATGGGGCGTTCGCCCATTGCAGCGGTTTGACCTCCATCACGATTCCGAACAGTGTAACGAGCATTGGCAAGGAGACGTTCTTCTGTTGCAGCGGTTTGACCTCGATTACGATTCCCGACAGTGTAACGAGCATTGGCGAATATGCGTTCTACGAGTGTAGTAGTTTAACCTCCATCACGATTCCAAACAGTGTAACGAGCATTGGCGAAAGGGCGTTTTCCTATTGTAGCAGTTTAATCTCGATTACCTTTAACGGCACCAAAGAGCAGTGGTGGAATGCGATAGAAAAAGGTGAGATGTGGAACTACTCCACCAGCGATTACACGATTCACTGCAGCGACGGTGATATTGCAAAATAAAAACAAAATTCTCGCGCAACATAATACATATATACATATAGCATAAAAGCGGGGGCACAATGCCCCCGCAAACCACAAACAAAGCCTATCGCCGGCCGGCGATAGGCTTTGTCTTTGTAAACGTGAAAACAGGGCAGGCGTCTATGGGATTGGAACCGATTTAACAATTTCACCCCGAAAAATATTTATTTTACGGAGTACTCGCTTTCTTTCGGGAATGAAATCGCTTGGCCTTTGCCTGCTTCGTCGAAAGAAGCGTAGTAAAACTCTTTTGAGCTCTTGAAGTACAATTTGCTTTCGTCGTAGTTGCAGTAAACGGTGGTCAAAGAGGAATAGAGAACGTCCGTAATCACATTGGTTTCATCGCTTATGCTTGCGCGAGAGGAAAAAATATCCGTTTTGAAAGAATAGTCGGGCAGATAGGATTCAAGCGTCGCTTTCAGATCGGAGTAGCCTTCACTTGTGGCATGGTAAGCGAACTTTTCGTCGCCGTTTTCGTAGATTACGTTGTCTTTGATGACATAAGTCTTGTTTGCATATTCGCTGTAGTCTTTATCAAACTTTAAAGAGTACAAAGTCGTGTTTGCTACGGTGTATTTAGTAATCTCGACCTTTCCGTTTTCGCCGTAATAATACATGGTATAGTCGTTTGCGGAAAAGCACTTTTTGATAGCGGTGGCTACTGCTTCGCAACTGTCGGTATATTCTTTTTTTCGTTCATCTTTTTCAAACTGTTCAAGCTTTTTGTCAAAACTTTTTTTCAACAGGTCGGAGTTTCCGAAAACCGCATTGTTCAAAAAGTAACCTGCGGCAAGAACTATGCCGGTTATCAAAAGTATCGCAATGACGGCAATCGCCAAAAACTTAAAGACTTTGCCGGCCTTTTTAATTGCTACAGCGTTTTCTTCGTGCTGACATTTTCCGCACAAACGGTCATGGACGATCGCAAAACCGTCGGAGTCGACCCGAATCGTCGAGTCCAGAACGCTTTCGTAGCGACCATTCCATTCTGTTTCCAGAAGTTCGCCGCAGCAAGCGCAGTAATGTTTGATTTTACCTGTATATACGTATTTCGCCATAAACTTTCCATCCTTCGTCTGTAATGTTATAATAATTATGACACACTTTGTTTATTTTGTCAAGTAACAAGTCGGAAGTCGGGCGTCAAACACAATTGGACGTAGGTCGTACGGTTATTTCTACCCGCCGCGATTAGGGAAACGCATATATCCCGTCCGGCCAGACGGCTTTCATTGCCTACTCCGACAGGATTCTCACATCGGCGAAGCAGTTCGCGGTGCGAACACTTCGAGGTTCTCCCCCATCGGGATAGAAAAACGAGGCACAGGCAAAAGCCTGTACCTCGTTTTTGGCCTACCCGACAGGATTTGAACCTGCGACCTATGGAGTCGGAGTCCATCGCTCTATCCAGCTGGGCTACGGGTAGATTTTCGGATCGTTTCCGAAAAAAGAGCCCCCTTTTCGGACAACGCATTTATTCTATCACATTTTGCGCAAAAAGTAAAGTACTTTCGGCAGATTTTTTTCATCGGAAAAAGGTAGGCCCCGTGCGCCCTCAAAAGCCCCAGGCACCAAAGGAAAAGCCACAGCCCCCCCTTCCCCGCGGCCGCTCGCCTTGCACGGTTTTTCGGCCTATTTCCGCGCAAGCAGCTGTATCATCAGGCCAATGACAAACAAATGGAGCGGATAATACAGGTAAAACAGCCACTTCATGATACGGTTGCCCCGCACGCTCCGGCCGCGGCTTCCGTTGTACAAATGCAAAAACGGCACGGCAAGCAAAACCCCGAATTGAAGCAGGCCGTAGACCACATCCATGGCAACGCAATACACCAGCACATAAAACGACACGAAAAACAAGCTCCAGCCAAGCTGTTTTTTCGGCTCGCCCCGATTGGTGCCTATCGCAAAAATGCAAAGCGCGGCAATGCAACTCCAATCGCTGGGGAACGTAACGATGCACACAAGCGCCGTCAGCAGACTTTTGGCAAGCGGCGACAGGCGCTCGGAGGCGTCAATGCGAAGCAAAAGCAAGCCGCCGAGCAGCGACCAGATCACGCTGGTCTGATTCAAAAAACTACCGTAATAAAACGGAATGAAGCTGAACGCATCCACATACTGATAGGAGCCGAAAATATACGCAAAGTGAGAAATTACCGCCATCACGGCCAGCCGCGCCGTGTATTTGTTGACATTGCGGGTGTAGTGAAAGCCCTCCGCAATAAAATAACACATGATCGGGCAGGTAATCCGGCCGATCAAATGCAGCAGCAGAGGAAGCGGTTGCCGCGGATAACCGGGAAACAGCGCCCACGCCAAATGATCCGCCGTCATGGCCAAAATGGCGATCAGCTTGAGAGCGTTGGCGTTCAAGCCGGCCTTGGGGCGGCGGATCGTCGTCAGCAAGTCGGCGGCCGAGGCCGTTTTCCGGCCGGCTCTGTCTGTATTTTCTGTTTTTTCGCAGGATGGCTTATCTTTCCGACTTGTTTCCTTCATGGATCCGGCTCCCTTCCCATGGAGCTTCATCGCTTTTGGCTTTGAAGCGTTCCTGTTTTGATGCTTGATGCTTGATGCTTTGGTCAATCGGATTGCCTTCAGTATATCACAAAATTCCCCGGAAATCAAGTCGCTTCCCTTACGTCTTTGCAGTGGTCTTTCCTCGGATGCGCGATGCGCCCCCGATCCTACCATGGGCCTCCGCTTTGCCTCCTCGCGCCGCGCCGTACTTTTGGCACAGGGGGGTTACGTGCGTTGCGTTTTTGAGAAAACCTCCGGGCAATGATTGCGATTTTGGAATTGCCCCGGCAACGGTTTTAGCCGGAAAGCACCGAAAAAAGGGCGAAAATTTCCCGGAAAACGAAAAAGACGGTCTGCAAGAAAAACTTACAGACCATCTTATGGCGCGCCCTAGAGGATTCGAACCTCCGACCTACCGGTTCGTAGCCGGGCACTCTATCCGCTGAGCTAAGGGCGCTTTTGGGTACTTGAATATCATACCACGCATCTTCCCTTTTGTCAAGAGATTTTTGATGTTTTTTTTATTTTTCCGATGTTTTTTTACAGCGGGCGGAAATGGGGAAAAATCTGCGGCATCGACCGTCGTTGCAATCTGCAAAAATTTCATGGGAAAATCCCGAAAATGTTGCAATAGCTCTTGACAAACGCGAAAAAAATGATATAATATACGATGTTACGAATATTGCGGCATCGCCAAGCGGTAAGGCAACGGACTCTGACTCCGTCATTACCTAGGTTCGAATCCTAGTGCCGCAGCCAAAAAAAGAGCACCCCTTTGGGTGCTCTTTTTTGATCATAGATGGGGATGAAAGACAGAGGGCCGCCTTGGGTGAAGACGCGCAATCAACGTGTTCGCTCATTTCCCTACCGCCAATGCCCTCGGCTCTTATGAATCTTTTTCATTTTTGAAGTTCGAAATTTTAAGATTTTCGTTGTTTAATAGGTGAAGAAAGGAAGAAAGGGGGAGGCTTCTTTTGAAAGACTATGGTTATAGCAATTATCAATTGTTTCTTTCCGGAAACGCCCTCGCATTTGAAAATATTGTAAAGCATTACCGAAACAGCTTGATTCTCTTTATTCAACAATACGGAATGTCGTATGAATCAGCCGAAGACATTTCACAAGAAGTATTTGTCAAATTATATATTAAGAAGCCTCATTATACACCGAAAGCGTCGTTTAAAACATGGCTTTACACCATTGCAAAGCGAGAGGCTCTTAATCATATAAAAAAGCAAAAACCTTGTTTCAACCCGGACGATGGCTATGCAATGCGAATGGATTTCGATTATTTATCGGAAATGATTGACAATCAGGAAAAGGAAACCTTATACAGAGCGCTATCTCAAATCAATGAGAATTATCGCAAAGTGCTGTATCTTCGATATTTTGATAACTTATCGACGAAAGAAATCGCAGCCTTGCTGAAATGCTCCCCCAAAAAAGTATCCGATATGCTTTACAATGGAAAACTAAGACTTTCTTCCCTATTAAATACGGAGGTGCCTTAGATGAAATCTCACGAACAATATTTGAAAGAAATTTATGAAAAGGCAAGAATTGAAAAAATGCATAGGAAATTTGTTACACGGAGAGTGTTGACATTATGTTTTTCTTGCTGCTTAGCCCTTTCGCTGCTAATCTCTGTTTTGTTTGTTCAATCCAGATTAAATAAACCCGATGAAAGTGATAAAACCGGAAGCGCTACCGGTTCTTCCCCTAAGACGGATGCGCCGTATTATACCAGCGACCCCTTGCATTATAATTCCGTTAACGAACTGAAAAAGGCTATAAGCCAAGAAAATATAGAACAATTGTATGCACATGCTTCGACAGCCGAACTTCCCCCGGAAAAGGCAAACGAACTAAAAGAAAATGTAAGAAAAATACAAGCGCAAGGAGTGATTGTTCCTTGTCTAAACGGCAAGGCAACAGAGCTTCGGAACAAAGACGGTTTGCCGAATATTTCGCTATTTATTTCAGAAGCATACGGACTCCCGTGGGTGTATTATTACCCCTTTGTCTCTACAGGGGAAAACTTTTATATCAAAATAACACGTTTGCCAAACCATGTTACACCCCAGCAAACCCTTTTGACTGCTTCGGAAGCGATAAAGGAATTGTCGCCCAATTCGCCCAATATTGGCAACCTTGGCGAACAGCACAAAGAGATTTATAATCAGCGCCTGCGTCTTCTCAACCGTGAAGTGACAGCTTTGATATGTGAATATAAAGCAGATAACAGAAGCAGTATTATGTTCATTTACGATGAGTTGCTTGTAGAAGTCCGGTGCAACCCGAAGGTTTGGGGCGATTCATGGTTTGCTGCATTATCATTGGATTATTTGAATGAATAAGTGTTTCAGCGCAGAGGTTCAAAAACCTCTGCGCTGAGTTTATTGTATAAAAAAAGCTACACCGATCGAAAATTTTGCGATAAAATCAAGAAATTCCGCAACAGAGGTTCGGCTTAAAAGGAGCGAACGCCATAATTTTTCAAGACGAGCTTTGCTCGTTCTATCTCCTCCGGAGTGGGGATCCATTCCTTCTTTCCGTTATCTTCTCCGCCGAGAAAGGTTGCCTTTTTTCCTCCGTAGGCGTGGTACGGAATCCATTCCACGCCATCAAAATTTTGCATGCTTTTTGCAAGCTTTGCCACGTTGGCGTAATGGGTGTCCTTCGTATTGATTCCCTTTACCAAAATACAGCGGAATCGAATCCTTGCTTTCATCCGATTGATAAGAGTTAAATTGTTCAGGATGCTTTCGTTCGATACCCCCGTATATTGCTTATGGCGCAAGCAATCCGTGTCTTTGACATCAAACAGAAACAGATCCACAAAAGGAACCGCTGCGCGCAAAATATCCGAATTGGCATACCCGCAGGTTTCTACCGCCGTGGAAATGCCTCGCTCTTTACAGGCTTTTAATAAGGCAACCGTCCTTTCGTTTTGTGCAAACGGTTCGCCGCCGGAAAGCGTTACGCCGCCAAGTTCTCCATAAAACGCACGGTCTTTTTCCACAACCGCCAATATCGTTTCCATAGACATTTCCGTGCCGCAGATTTCTATTGCCTTTGTTGGGCAAACCTTGGCGCAGGCCCGGCACAAAACGCATTTTGTCCGGTCAATGCGGTGTACTTTCTCTATGGTATGGGCTTTTTGCGGGCAAACGCTTACGCAAGCATGACAGCGAATACATTTGTCAGGATAGAAAAGAAGCTCGGAAGTCCCTTTTTGCGTCTCGGGATTATGACACCATGCGCAACGCAAGGGACAGCCTTTCAAAAACACCGTGGTGCGGACGCCGGGGCCGTCGTGCATACAAAAGCGTTGGATCTCTGTCACTTTTAATTTTATATCAGTGCTCATTTTGCTCGATCACCATATCCTGCCATTCTCTGTCAAGCGTTACGAACCTTGCGTTCCAGCCGGAAACACGCACCGAAAGGGTTTGATAGTTCTCGGGATGCTCCTGTGCCTCTCGAAGCAAGGCGGCGTCTACCACATCAAGTTGCATAAAGAACCCGCCAAGGGCGACAAAGCCTCGCAGCAATGCCATAAGCGCCTGCAAGCCATCCTCCCCCTCCACATGGGAGGGTAAGAGTTTAATATCAAGCGCCGCCCCGGTGGCAAGCTTTGAAAGATCGGCCTTGCAATAGGAGCGAATGACGGCCGTTGCCCCCTCCTTGTCGGTTCCCGGTGTGGGCGAGCAATTGGCGGCGAGCACCTCCCCCGATTTCCTTCCGTGGGGCGCCGCAAGACGCTCTTTCGACCACTCAAGCTGACGGCCAAAGGTGCTGACACCTGCAGGGAAACGGTAACCGCATTTCCCGTTAAAGGAAACGCAGATGTCCGCAAAATCCGAAAGCAAGCGGGCGGCGATTGCATCGACCTCATCCTCGTCATTGCCAAAATACACGTATTGATTCAGCACGTATCTGCGGAGCGCTTCTTCTCCCTCCCAATTTTTGCGCAAAATGGCCAAAAGCTCGGCCAGCGTGATTTTCTTTTCCTCATAAACCAGCTTTTGGATGGCATAAAGAGAGTTGACCGTATCGGCAAGCCCGCCGATGTGGGGAGAGTTTATATTATAGACAGGCCCTCCCTCCAGATAGGAAAGTCCCTTTTCTATACAGTCCCCTTCAAACAAAGAAACGACGGTGCAGGGTCTGCGCCTTAACCATTTCCAATTCTTTGTCGGCAGACTGTTTTTATCAAAGCGTTTTTCGGTATCATCAAAGATCCCCTTTATGCACTTGCGAAGGTCGGAGATATACGCGGCGTACAGTTCTTCAAAGCTCTCAAAATCGGCCGCCCCGTCATAGTTGCGAAGGGTTTGTTGTTGCAAGACCTGTAACGAATCAAACGGGGTGTACGAGAAAAAGGTTTTTCCGGGTATTTGTACTTCCCAGCAGCCGTCGTTGGCAAAGGCCCGGGCCTCCCGCTCGTCATACCCATCCTTCCCAAGGGCGGAAAGCACCAAATCCTCATTATAAACGGCAAGGATGCCTCCCCCATATCTCATAACCTCGGCCACTCGGCGTAAAAGTTTTTCATCCGTATTTGAATTGATTCGCACCGTCGTGGGAAAATCACTGATGCCGAGTTCTTCGAGTATATCCAGGACGAGGAAGGTAACTTCATTGGTTACCTCTTTCCTGTTTCGGTCGATACCGCCAAGCAAAATGTTCTGATAGTGCTGTGCGTCTCCGCTGCCGATAAACTGACCGTTTACCCATTCGCAGCCTTTTATAAAGAAATGCGCCAATATCTCACGAGCCTCATCAAGGGTGATTTTGCCGTTTTGCAAGTCCTTTTCAAGATAATCGCCAAGCAACCAATCCAGCCGTCCGATCCCCGGCCAATTGCCGCAAAGTCGGATAAAGGCAAAGGCAAACCAAAGACTTTGTACCGCTTCATAAAAGCTTTCGGCGGGTTCAAAAGGAACGCGTTTCAGGTTTTCATAATTTGCCTTATACTGACAGGACTTGCCCAGCGCATCCAAATAACGTCTGTGCCAGAGAGCAAAAGCATCCAGGCAATTCAGACAGCTCTTTGCGAAAGCCTCCTTTTCTGTACCGCGATATTTCTCATAGGCGTCTTCGGCGACGGTTCTTATGTAGTTGATTCCCTTTTTCAGCACAGTTTCAAAATCAACGGTCAAATGGCTGACGCTTTCGTCTATCTTCTTGCCTTGATAGGTAGCGGGAATCGCATGGCGGATGGCGTAGCCGAGCGTCGCGGCGCCACTGATCTTTTCCCCCTTGCAAATGCGGATCGGAGCCTCCTTGCAAATCGTTTGTATGGCAATATCATATTTTTCAAGGCTTGAAAGCTCGGAAAAATTTTCAACCGAATCGAGAGGCACCGCCATAACCCTAAGCGTATCCAAGCCGTATTTCCGATTCAGAGATTCATAGGCAAAGCGCCTTGTTTCTTCGGACAGCCGAATCGGCCTTTGTTTTCCGTTTTGCGAATAAAAATCCATAGTATCACCTCCGGATAATATTATTATACAGAACAAAATTATCAAATTCAATTGACAATAATACGATTTCTATGTACAATACTATTGAGGTGAGGCTTTTGAAAATAACAAGCGCACAAATAAAGCAGTTTAAAAAAGGCGGATTTTTTTCTGCGCACAACGAAAATGTCCAGCACATAAAAATCTTGCCATACCTGTCCATCGTACAATCCGTGGAAGGAAGCTATGACATTGCCATAGGTTCCGGCCCGACACAACAAACCGGGGATGGCGGCTTTTTTATCGCGCCCGCAAACGTCAAGCAAACGATTGTGCATCATGTCAATAAAAAAAGCGGACAAATGAATTGCCGCTGGATTTTTATTGATATGGAAGTAAACAAGTCCGTTCCCTTAGATTCGCTGTATCAATTTCCCGTTGTTATCAACGATGATCGAAAAATCGAGCTCCATCGGCTGTTTGACCGGTTGTTTGAAACAAACAATATATGGAGAAATTATAGCGATTTGTATGCCTTGACAGAACAGTTGTTGCAAACGGCCACGCCGATCCCCAAGGAAACGAACACAGGCGTACAGCGCGCCATTGCATATATGGCAGAACATTACCAAAAGCCAATCACAATTCAAGATTTGGCGAATATTGCGAATATGTCCGAATCGAATTTTTATGCCGTTTTTAAGAAGCACAAAGGAATTTCTCCGATTGCTTTTCTAAACAGCTATCGATTATCCATGGCGGCCGATAAACTCATTGAAACCGCCTTTACGATCCATGAAATCAGCAGTTCGGTAGGAATCCATGATTCCCTATACTTTAGCAAATTATTTAAGAAAACCTACGGCATTGCGCCGAAAGAATATCGCCAAACGTTTCGTCATTCATAGGCTTCATGGGCTTCTGCCGCTCAACCCATCCATGGATGATAGAGATACAACGCCTGCCCATACGGCAAAATAGCGATGGAAAAAACAAAAGCGAAAAAAGCAAAGAAAAAGCCCTGAAATCAAGCGATTTCAAGGCTTTTTAATTTGGTTGCGGAGGTGGGATTTGAACCTCACGACCTCCGGGTTATGAGCCCGACGAGCTACCAGGCTGCTCTACTCCGCGGTATGAAAATTGGTGCCGGAAACGGGAATCGAACCCGTACGATACTCACGTATCACGGGATTTTAAGTCCCGGGCGTCTACCTATTCCGCCATTCCGGCCTGCGAGACGTCACTTATTACTTAGATAGTATAGCACCTTTCTCCCTCTGTGTCAAGGCTTTTTTGAAAAATCCTTGCAAAAAAAATTGCAGGGTGCCACGCAAACCGGTTCTTGATTTTGCGCCGAGATTGTGGCATAATTAGATAGCACCCATCGGAATTTGCAAAGGAGAAAAAGGAGAAAAACGAAATGAAAATCTATGACATTTCCCAGGAGGTTTTCGGCTGTCAGGTATATCCCGGCGATCCGGTACCCGAAAAAAGGCGACTTTGTTCCATAGAACAAGGCGATCCGTGTAACCTGACGGCTTTTAGCATGTGCGCACACAACGGCACGCATATCGACGCGCCGTTTCATTTTATCAAAGACGGAAAAGCGGTCGATTCCATCAACTTAGCTACCTTTGTCGGCATGGCCTATGTGGCAGAGCATCAGGGAATCGTCTCCGGCGACGACGCCGCCCAAATCCTTGAAAAAGCCAAAAAGCAGAACCCGGAAGCAGGAAAGCGGATTCTTATCAAGGGAAACGCCGAGATTTCGTTGGAAGCGGCCAACGTATTTTCCGCCTCGGGAATCCTACTGCTCGGCAACGAATCCCAAACGGTCGGGCCTGAAGACGCCCCGATGGAAGTGCACCTCGCCCTGCTGGGAGCCGGGATCGTACTGCTGGAAGGAATCCGGTTGGCCGAGGTTGCGGACGGGGCTTATTTCTTAAATGCAGCGCCATTGAAGCTGTCCGGGGCGGACGGTTCGCCCTGCAGAGCCATATTGATCGCGGCCGAGAGATAACGCACGGATCCCCTCCCCTTTTCCATTGATATACAAAAGCCAAACGCTCGGCAACCGAGCGTTTGGCTTTTGCGTATAGGCAGGCAGGTGCCACGTGTAGCAGGCGGCGACGCGCCGTTTGCAAGCAAGGGGCATCGGCGGTCAAGAAAGCACTTGACCGTCCGTGGAGATCGTGACGATCTGCCACGGGATAAATTTGCCGCTGTTTTTCAGCGCCGTGGTCGCCGCCTGGGCAAGTCCTCCGCAGCAGGGAACCTCCATTCGGACAACGGTGACGCTTTTTATGTCGTTTTCGCGGATGATTGCCGTCAGCTTCTCAGCATAGTCCACCCCATCCAGCTTCGGGCAACCCACAAGCGTGATGTGTCCCTTAATGAACCGCTCATGAAATGCCGCGTATGCGTAAGCGGTGCAATCGGCGGCGATCAGCAGCTTGGCGCCGTCAAAATACGGAGCGTTCACGGGGACGAGCTTGATTTGTACCGGCCACTGCGCAAGGCGGCTGACCGGCTCGGCAGACACCGCCGCAGGGCTTTCGCTTTCGGCATGCTCAATTCTTCTTGACCTGGTTCCGGGGCAACCGCACGGCAGTGTCATCCCTTCTTTTCTCATCTTTTCCTGCTTTTCCTGCATCATTTTTTGCTTATTTGCCATGACCGCGGCCTCATCGTAGGCGGCGGCTTCGCGCTCCACAAACGAAATGGCGCCGGTGGGACAGGCGGGCAGGCAGTCGCCGAGGCCGTCGCAGTAATCGTCCCGCATCAACTTTGCTTTTCCGTCCACCATGGCGATGGCACCCTCATGACAAGCGGCGGCGCAGGCACCGCAACCGTTGCATTGTTCTCTGTCAATGGCAATAATTCTTCTTTTCATAAAAAACCTCCTTGCTTTTCTGCCTGTATTATAGTATAATAGAATCAACAAGTCGATTGAATTTTCAACGAAAGAAGAATTTTTATGAAAGAATTTTTGCACATTCTCAGTTCTTCCCGGCTGTTTTCGGGCATTTCGGAGGAGGAGCTTGCCCCGATGCTCTCTTGCCTTGGGGCAAGAACGGAAGCCTTTCCCAAAGAAGCCTTTCTGCTTCGCGTCGGGGACACGGCGGAATCCATCGGAGTGGTTTTATCCGGAAGCGTCCTTATCCTGCAGGAGGATCTTTGGGGGAACCGGAATATCCTTTCCAAAGTGGGTCCGGGGCAGGTCTACGCCGCCGCCTTCGCCTGCGCGCCCGGCGCGGTACTGAATGTCAGCGTCATGACGGAAACGCCGGCCACGGTCATGCTCCTGAATGTCCGGCGGATTCTTACCGTCTGTTCTTCCGCTTGTGAGCATCACAACCGCATCATACGGAATCTGCTGGCCGAGCTGGCCGAAAAAAATCTGCTTCAGAACGAAAAGCTCACCCACATGGGGCAACGGACAACCCGAAACAAGCTGATGTCCTAT
Source organism: uncultured Eubacteriales bacterium (assembly GCA_934462825.1). Classification (GTDB taxonomy): domain Bacteria; phylum Bacillota; class Clostridia; order Oscillospirales; family CAG-272; genus CAKSIP01. The sequence continues at coordinate 210,346 of CAKSIP010000001.1, forward strand.
CTTTCGGCGGAAGCACAGCGGCTCGGGCGGTATGAATTTGACATTCCCTTTTCCCGGCAACAGCTGGCGGATTATCTCGCGGTGGAGCGCAGCGGGCTTTCGCTTGAGCTTGGAAAAATGCAGCGGGACGGACTGCTTACCTTTCGCAAAAATCATTTTGTCCTGAAATTGTAAGGCGGCCGCCGCGTTTCCCGCCCATTGAATTTTTATATAAGCAGAGGTGCGATCATGATCAAAATACTTTTGGTGGAGGACGATGCAACCATCGTCGCCAACCTGACCGAATATCTGAACAGCGAGGGGTATCTCGTCCGAAGCGTGTCCGGGCAATCCGCCGCTCTGCAGCTTTTGGCAAAGGAGCGGGCGGATCTGGTGCTGCTGGACGTGTCTTTGACGGAGGGCAACGGCTTTGCGGCCTGCAAGGCGATCAAGGCCGAATTTGGCATCCCCGTGATTTTTCTCACCGCATCGGGCGATGAGTTCAGCACCGTTACGGGCTTTGACCTTGGGGCTGACGATTACATCCCCAAGCCGTTTCGCCCGCGAGAGCTTTTGTCACGCATCAAAAATGTTCTCCGGCTCACCGGCAGTACGGGAAAGACCGTCAAGCTCGGCGATGTGGTGGTAGATACCGAAAAAGGCACCGCGATGAAAAACAACAAGGATTTGTTTCTCTCGGCACTTGAATACCGCCTTTTGCTGGTTTTCATCAACAATCGCGGCCGGCTCCTCACGCGGGAACAGCTTTTGGACTCTCTATGGGATGCGGCCGGTGCTTATGTCAACGACAACACCCTGACGGTATATATCAAACGCCTGCGGGAGAAGATCGAGGACGATCCCTCCAATCCGAAGATCCTTCTGACGGTGCGCGGAATCGGATATAAGGTGGACGCATGATGAAGCTGTTGAAAAACAAAGAGGTGCGGGTTTCCCTGCTGTGGCAGCTTTTGCTCTCTGCCGTCGCCTGCGGCATCTGCTTTTATTTCGACCTTCGCGCCGGTCTGACGGCCGCCGTCCTTTCCCTGCTTCTGATGCTGATCTACGGCATCAGCACTTATAAGCGCTATAGAAAGCTTGCCGCCCTTGCGGAAAATATCAATCGGGTTCTGCACGGCGACAGCGCGATTGATTTTGATAATTATTCGGAGGGCGAATTGAGCATCCTCCACAGCGAAATCTACAAAATGACCGTTCGTCTGCGCGAGCAACAGCAGACGCTGACGAGGGACAAGACGTATCTGGCCGATTCCATTGCGGACATCTCGCATCAGATCCGCACGCCGCTGACCTCCATCAATTTGTTGGTCGAACGGCTCTCGGCGCCGGGCCTTTCCGACGAGGACAGGCATGCGCTGACAAACGAGCTTTATGAGCTTCTTGCCCGCATTGATTGGCTGATCACCACGCTGTTGAAAATTTCCAAGCTGGATGCCGGCACGGTCGAGTTCAAGCGTGACACGCTCCGTCTTGAAGCGCTGATCGAGAGAGCCTGTATGCCCTTGCTCATTCCCATCGAGCTGCGAGAGCAGGCATTGCTTGTCCGTGCGCAGGGCGATTTCACCGGCGATACGGCCTGGACGTGCGAGGCCATCGGCAACATCGTAAAAAATTGCATGGAGCACACGCCGAAGGGCGGCCAAATCGAAATCGACGCCGTCGAAACGCCCCTCTATGCCGAAATCGTGATCCGCGACAACGGCACCGGCATTGCCCCGGAGGATCTGCCGCACATTTTTGAGCGCTTCTACAAGGGAAAGGGCTCCGACGGCAAGAGCTTCGGGATCGGGCTTGCTCTGTCCCGCATGATCATAACCGGGCAGGGCGGAACCGTGAAGGCCGAAAACCGCAAGCCGGCGGGGGCCATGTTCACCCTTCGCTTTTATAAGGGAACCGTTTGATGGGCGGCTCCCTTTTATGATAAGTGACGGATCGCTCACTTGGAAGTCACCGCCCTGTCATTTGTTCAAGGTAAAATAAGGGTGTACAAAGCGAAAGGAGTACATTTTGAATGGAAATCTTGCGGGTTGAAAACCTAACAAAAGTATATGGAAAGGGTGAAAACGAAGTCCGCGCGCTGGACGGGGTATCCTTTTCGGTAAAGAAAGGCGAGTTTGTCGCCGTGATCGGCCCCTCCGGCTCGGGAAAATCCACCCTGCTTCACATCCTCGGCGGGGTAGACCGCCCGACCGGCGGCAAGGTCTTTATGGACGGCAAGGACGTCTACGCGCAAAGCGAGGAACAGCTTGCCATCTTCCGCCGCCGTCAGGTGGGGCTGATCTATCAATTCTACAACCTCATTCCGGTGTTGAACGTGACGGAAAACATTACCCTTCCTGTCCTGATGGACGGGCAGAAGGTCAATCGGGAACGGCTGGCCGAGCTTCTCTCCACCCTCAAGCTCACCGGGCGGGAAAACCACCTGCCGAACCAGCTTTCCGGCGGTCAGCAGCAGAGAGTTTCCATCGGTCGGGCTTTGATGAACGCCCCCGCCGTGGTGCTGGCCGACGAACCGACCGGGAATCTGGACTCCCAAAACAGCCAGGACATTGTTGACCTTTTGAAGCTCTCCAACGAAAAATACGGGCAGACGCTGCTTGTCATCACGCATGATGAAAGCATCGCCCTGCAGGCAGACCGCATTCTCTCCATTGACGACGGAAAGATCACAAGGGACGAGGTGATCCGCCGATGAATATTTTCGCTAAGGTGACATGGGAATCGCTGAAAAAGAACCGGACAAGAACCATCGTCACGATCATCGGGATTATGCTTTCCGCGGCGATGATCTGCGCATCGACGACCTTTGTTTCCAGCATGCAGAATTTCATTCTGCGGTGCGAGATCTACAACGTCGGCGATTGGCACGGGGCCATCTATGACGCCGCCTACAAGGACTATGAAGACATCCGCGCCTCCGGCAAGGTGGCTTCCTCCACCTATGCGCAGGTTCTCGGATATGCCAAGATCGACAGCGCCAATGAGCGCAAGCCCTATCTGTATGTGCTGGGCGGCGACCTTGCCTCCGGCTATTTTGACACGATGCCGGTGCATCTTCTTTCGGGCACACTGCCGAAAAATTCTTCGGAGATTCTTCTGCCGGAGCATCTTTCGACCAACGGGAAGGTGAATTACAAAGTCGGCGACACCGTTACCCTTGCGGTGGGGGACAGAACCCTTGACGGCCGCAAGTTGGGGCAAAGCAATCCGTGTTTTACTTACGACGAAACGCTTTTCGTCGAGGTCAAAAACAATGAAACGATTGAAAACGTCCAAACAAGGACGTACACCGTCGTCGGCATTTACGAACGCCCCACGTTTGAAAGCTGGGACGCTCCCGGCTACACGGCGCTTACCGTAGCGGACAAAGGCTCGGACAGCCGATTGCCCCTTCATTGCTACTTCAAAATGAAAAATCCCTCGGCGGTCTACGACTTTATGCAGGAGATGGGCTATAAAGGAGCCTACGCCAACGCCTTCAACACAAAGGTACTGCTGTATTCCGGCGTTTCATCGCTTACCTCCGTCCGCGCATCCTTCTACAGTCTTGCCGCCATCCTCATCGGTCTGATCATGTTCGGCTCCATATCGCTCATCTACAATGCCTTCTCCATCTCCGTGTCGGAAAGAACCCGGCAGTTCGGACTGCTTGCCTCGGTGGGCGCCACCAAAAAACAGCTTCGCCGCATGGTGCTGTTTGAGGCCCTGACCGTCAGCGCCATCGGTATTCCGCTGGGCATCCTTGTGGGAATCGGCGGCATCGGCATCACGCTGTTTCTGATCGGGGATAAGTTCTCCTCCCTCATCCGCGCGGACATCCCCATGCGGATCTGCGTGTCGTGGAAAGCGGTGGTGATTGCCGCCGTCATTGCGCTGATTACAGTCCTCATTTCGGCATGGATCCCCTCGAAACGAGCCACCAAGGTGTCCGCCGTGGAGGCGATCCGTCAAACCAAGGACATCAAGGCGGGAAGCAAGCCGGTCAAAACCTCAAAGCTCACCTATAAGCTGTTCGGTCTGCCCGGCGTGCTGGCCGGCAAGCATTACAAGCGCAACCGGAAAAAGTACCGAACGACGGTCGGCAGCCTCTTTATGAGCATCGTCCTCTTTGTTTCGGCGGCGGCTTTTACCGACTATCTGACGGAATCCGCCGAGGGCGGGCTGGGCGTCGAAAGGTTTGACCTGGTTTACGCAACGGAAACGGACGTCCCGGACGCCCCGACGTCCGAGAAGGTGCTGAATCTGCTGTTCTCCGATAAAAACGTCACCGGCGGAACGTATGTCAAAAAGCAGTTTTTGCAGGGCGACATCGACCGCAAATATGTAACCGATACGTATGTCAACCGCTTTGCCTATTTCGACTCGGATCCGGATTCGGATAAGCTCGGCATCTCCGGATATATCCACTTTGTTGCCGACGCCGAGTTCAACAAGCTGCTGAAAAAGTACAATCTGAAAGAGACGGATTATTACAACCGGGAAAGCCCCCTGGGGCTTGCTCTTGACAACAATCTACAGCTGGATCGGCTGGCGGGAAAGTATGTCACTTTGGACACGCTTCGGGGAAACGACTGTGTGATTGAAGGCTTTTATTATGTGGAAATCGAAGGCTATCGCCGAATAGAGAGCCGGATCGACGAAAACGGCAAGGAAATCGTGATCTATCAAAAAGAGGGCGACGAAAAGGACATCATCGAGCTGCCCTATGAGGAATCCTTCGGGCACTATTCCCTGCGCTCCGAGAAAACCATTGAGGAGGCTCCGTTCTTTATCAGCCGGAATACGCCGGCCGCCATCCACATGATCTATCCGTACAGCATGCTGGAGAGTGTGATCCCCAAGCCTGCGCAAAATCAATTCCGCCAGGCGGATTTTCTTCTCACCTCCGACGACCATGCCC
>CAKSIP010000002.1 GCA_934462825.1 uncultured Eubacteriales bacterium
AAGGCGGGGGAGGGGTGGCGTTAGAACCGCCTCATCTGTCAGCCTTTCGGCTGACACCTTCTCCCACGGGAGAAGGCCGAGGGAGGTGGGGATAGGCGTTAGTGCCGCCTCATCCGTCAGCCTTTGGCTGACACCTTCTCCCACGGGAGAAGGCTTTTTCTTTTGTCCTTTTTCTTTTATCCTTTATCTTCTCCCTTTTTCTATTGTTATCTTGCCCAAAAAGCGGCGGTGGGGTTTGTTAAACCTGCTCAAAGTGAATCTTTTTATTGACGAATATGTAAAAATAGTATGTTTTCCCTTGCAATACTTCGTCCATTCTGTTATAATGGGTTCCACCCTTTGGAACGGGTTTTTCGTTGTAGAATTGGCGGACAAGGGCGCGCTTTGCCCCTCTTTTTAAGGGCTCCGGCGCCGACGCTCTCTGCCTGCCGGACTTTTTTTATATCCCTCTTTCACCGATTCCCGGAATATCATACTCAGAAAGGCAAGTGAAAAACATGAAACATTCTCTTGTGCAAACAAAATGGTTGCGTGTGGCCGCTTTCCTGCTTGCGGCCGTCCTTCTTTGCCCGGTTCTGGCCGGCTGTCCGGGCGACAAGCCCAAGGACACCACGCCCTCCGCTACGCCGAGCGCATCGCCCGATTCTACGCCGAGCGCGTCGCCTCAGCCCACCGATACACCGCCTGTGGTGAAAAATGTGCTGAAGCTCATTGAAAACGGCGCCACCCAATACACCATCATTCGTCCCGAAAACGCAAGCGCCGAGCTGGTTGCCTCCACGTTGACGCTGCGGAAGGCTCTCGAAAAGCTGGTCGGCGCCAACAAAGTCGCCATCAAGGAAGATTGGCTTAACAAATTCACAGGCGAAACCGCCGGCCAATACGAGATCCTTGTCGGCAATGTTGACCGCCCGGAAACCGCACAGGCTCTGAAAAATCTGAAGTACAAGGATTGGAGCGTGGACATCGCCGAGGATAAGCTGCTTTTCCTCGCCTACAACGACGTGCAGGCCGACGAGGCGATTCAGTACTTCATTTCTACTTACATTGATCCCATCACCGCCGATTTTTCCGGCACCCTGACCTTCTCCCCCGAAAACTGCAAAACCACCTCGGCAACGTATGACATTGCCGACATTCTCATCAACGGCTCGTCCATCAAGGACTTCCGCATTGTAACCCCCCTCATCTCCAGCTCCAGCGACCTTACCGCCGCCAAAGAGCTGGCCGCTTTCCTGGCCGAAAAAACCGGCTATGTCATTCCGGTGGAGAAGGACAACGAAAACGAGGATTCGACGGGCAAAAAAGAAATCACCGTGGGCAACTTCAAAAACCGCCCCGAAGTGGCAGAGCTTGTCAACACGCTTCTCGACAAGGACTACCTCTATGCCGTGCGCGATCAGCGGTTGATCCTTTGCTGCGGTCTGAATGCGCTGATGTCCGATGTGGTTGCCAAGTTGGGCGACAATCTGACCTTGGCAGCCAAAGATTCGCCTACCGTTTCTCTGACAAACGAGAACGGCTACTTTGAGTATCGCTACACGGACTACGCAATCACCAAGCTGAATCTGAACGGGGCCTCCATCCGTTTCTACACCATAGTTTACGAAAGCGGCAACGCCAACGCCGAGACGATGGCAAAGCTGCTTCGCCAAGCCATTCTGCAAAAAACCGGTATCGCCGTGCCGATCACGGCCGACGGACGGGCATCTTCGACCGATCGGGAAATTCTGATCGGTAACACCGACCGCACCAAAGAGGGCGGCGCCGCCGCTTCGCTGATGGCCGGCTTCCAGCCCGCCGAAGGCGTGGGCACCGTTCGCGCCAACGACAAATATATTGCGATTTGCGGCGACGACAAGGGCGGGCTTGGCAAAGCCTTCCTGCAGCTGGCCGGTTCGCTTTTGCCGGCAGGCAACACCGAAAAAGAACGGGAGATCACGCTGGATCCCTCGCTCGACGTGACTGTCAAGACCGAGCGCCTGAAGGTCATGTCCTACAACGTGCTGACCGGCGCCACCGGCCTGCGCCTCGGCAAGATTGTTTCGATCATCAACGACTACGATCCCGATGTCATCGGCTTCCAGGAAGTGCAGCCCCTGACAATGACGAACCTGAAAAAACGGCTGGGTGACAAATACGACTATGTCATCATGCCGCGAGACTCGTCCAGCCGCGAGGCAACGCCGATCTTCTATAACAAGCTGAAATTCAACCTGATTGAAAGCGGCTCCTATTGGCTCTCCGACACCCCGGATAAGATGTCCGGCTACCCCGGCACCGATTATTTGCGGATTTTCACGTATGTCATTCTGGAAAACAAGGAAACCGGCGCGCGCTTCACGCACGTCAACACCCACATTGACTACGTAGACGCCGTCAACGCCAAGCAGATCGCTCGCCTCTTGGAGCTGACGCCCTCTCAAAGATTGCTGCCTTCCGTCTATACCGCCGATTGGAACACCTTCGTAGGAACGAAAGGCTACAACGCCCTGCAATCGGCCGGATTGCTGGATACCACCGTTACCGCGGAAAAATCGGAATCCACCAAGGGCGGCGGAACCATGCCCGGCGGCACGTCACAGATCGACTTTATCTTCGCATCGGGCTATTTGACGAAGGCCAAATTCTTCAAGATCATCGACGATCATGAATACAGCGAAACCTCGTCCGACCACTACCCGATCTTTGCGGAAATCGACATCTTTTATTGATGCCGGATCCTTCCTTTGCTATCATTTTATAATCCCCCTTGGGGCCGACACTTTGACAAGTGCCGGCCCCCTTTTTCTCTTGCGCGGAACCGGGGCCGACGGCGCTTTTTTTCGGATAAAATTCAGCAAAAAAGCCGCAAAGCCCGATCTTTTTTTAGATAAAATCGACCTGTGTTCATGGTATGTTAATAAAAATATGATACAATGATCATTGGTTCTGTATCACTCAAATACCGTGCCCCTCGGCCGATGCCGCGCCGCCGTTTCGGACGTGCCGCGCCGCCCTCGCGCCGGGCTTTGCTTCAAACAATCTACTGCCTCACGGCAGAAAGGACGTTTATATGATCAATATCGAACATCTTGTAAAAAATTACGGTAGCATCTGCGCCGTGGACGACATCAGCTTTTCGGTGGCGAAGGGCGAGATTGTCGGCTTTTTGGGGCCAAACGGGGCGGGGAAAAGCACCACGATGAACATGCTCACCGGGTATCTTTCCTCCACCTCCGGCACCATCCGCATTGATGGCTTTGAGGTTCTGGAAAACCCGCGGGAAGCCAAAAAGAAGATCGGCTACCTGCCCGAGCAGCCCCCTCTCTACCTCGACATGACCGTGGCGGAATATCTGTCCTTCTGCTACGATCTCAAGGAGTGCAAGCTCCAAAAGAACGCGCACCTGCGAGAGATCTGCGAGGTGGCCAAGATTTCGGACGTGTACAAGCGCGTGATCCGAAACCTTTCCAAAGGCTATCGCCAGCGCGTGGGGATCGCGCAGGCGCTCATCGGAAACCCCGAGGTCATTATCTTCGACGAGCCGACGGTCGGCCTGGATCCCAAGCAGATTATTGAGATCCGCAACCTGATCCGAACCCTCGGCCGCGATCACACCATCATTCTTTCCACGCACATTCTGCAAGAGGTGCAGGCCGTTTGCGACCGCATTCTGATTATCAACAAGGGGCGCCTTGTGGCCGACGAAAAGACCGAAAACATCAACCGCGCCGTACAGAGCAACCGCCGCTTCACCGCGAAAATTTGCGGAGCGAGCCGCGATGTGCTTGCCGCGCTGAAAGCCATTCCCGGCATGCTGTACGCCGAGCTGCTTCCCGAAAAGGACGGCGACGCCTGCGTGTACGCGCTGGAAAGCGAGGTCGGCATTGACATCCGCAAAAAGCTCTTTGCCGTGCTGGCCGAAAAAGGCTGGCCGCTGGTGGGCTTGGAATCCGTGGGCATGAGCCTTGAGGACGTTTTCATCAACATTGTCGAAAGCGGTCCCGACGCGTCGCCCGCCGAAGCCGGAAAAGCCGCGCGAAAGGGCGAGGGCGAAGGAGGCAAAGCCGCCTCGGATTCGTCGGGCGCCAAAAAGCCGTCCGGCGCTTCCCGGAGAAAATACGATTACGAATCGCGCAAGGCCGAGGAGGAGCGGGAAATCGCACGGCAGATCATGGCCGGCGTAGCCAATCGCCCGGCGGAAGCGGCCGACGAGGCAACCGACGAAGCCTCGGTCGAAACCAACGAAAATTCCGAGCGGAAAGGATTGGAAAAATAAGATGTTTGCCATTTACAAAAAAGAAATGCGTTCCTACTTCATCAACCCCATCGGGTATGTGTTTGTCGGAATTTTCCTCTCGCTGGCAGCCCTGCTTTGCTGCTATACCACCATTCAATCCAACAGCTACAGCACCGCCTCCTATTTCACGGTGATGCTTTTCGCGCTGGTTATTTTGATTCCGCTGTTGACCATGCGCTCCTTTTCCGAGGAACGTAAAATGCGGACGGAGCAGCTTTTGCTCACCTCCCCCGTTTCGATCACGTCCATGGTGATCGGCAAATACCTCGCCTCCTTGACGATGTTCCTCAGCTGCGTCCTTTTCTCCTGCGTCAATTTCATTCCGCTTTACGTCGTGGCCACCGCCGAGAGAAAGGGCGATCCCTACTCCATCACGCACATCGGCCCCGTCACCGCGGAAATCGTGGGCAGCCTCATTGCCGTTTTCCTTGTGGGCGCCGCCTTCGTCGCCATCGGCCTTTTCATCTCCTCCCTGACCGAAAATCAGCTTTCGGCCGCCGTAATCACCATCGCCGTGATCCTTTTGATGGTGGTGATGGGCTTTGTCAATCAGATCGGCAGCGATTCGGAGGGAACGCGCCTGGTTTCCAATTACGCGGTTCGCTTTGTGATCGACTGGATTTCGGTGTTCAGCCGCTTCGGCTCCTTCACGCGCGGGCTGTTTGACTTTTCGGCGCTGATTTATTATCTGTCGCTGGCGGGTGTGTTTCTGTTTCTCACCGTCCGCGTCTACGAAAAGCGCCGCTGGGGTTAATTCCGGGGAATCAAGAAAGGAATACACAAGAACATGAAAAAAGATTTTATTCACAGCCGCAAATTCCGGCACGGAAGCCTTTCCGTGGCTTTGACGGTGCTGATTATCGCCGCCGTTGTCCTTGTCAACGTGATTGCCTCGGCTCTGTCCGCCCGGTACTCGTGGATGTACCTTGATATGACAAGCGAAAAGCTCTACACCCTGTCCAAGGATTGCATCAATCTGCTGGAAAAGTCCTTTGTGGACATCATGAAAAAGAGACAGGAGCTGAACGCAGACCTGCCGACAACCAACTTCGGCATTGCGGAGGACAACGTGTCCACCGCCGAAAAGAACGTCTCGGTGGCCGCTGCGGCGGTTGCCACGGCGGAGAAAAACGTCACGATTGCCGAAGCCAACAAGAAGGCCTTTGATCAAAACGTAATCAAAGCGCGCTCCAACGCCGGCATTGCCGACTCCAACCTGGAATTGGCCAAGGAGCTGGTCAAAATCGCCGCCGAAAAAGCCGGTCGCACCGAGGGACAGATTGTGCCCGAAAGTGAGAGAACCGAGGAAGAAAAATGTGCCGCCGCCGCGCTCGCGCTGGCGCAGAAAAACAAGGAGACGGCCGACAAAAACCTCGTGCTCGCGGCGAAAAACGAAGCCATTGCCCTTGAAAACGCCGAAAACGACGCGTACAACAAAAAGAACGAATTGAAGCCGGGCGACACCGGGTATCGTCCGCAAAAGGACACCACGCCGCTGGCTGCCTACGAGACTTTTGCCGATAACGAAAGAATCCAAGCGCTGTTCGGCGTTGCCATGACCGCGCAGACGGAATTTGAAAACGTCGCCGTGGCCGAGCGCAACCTGGCCCTTGCCCGTCAGAACCTTGCCCTGGCGCAGGACAACGTCACTGTAGCCGAGAGCAACAAGAGCACGGCGGAAAAGAACAAAACCGCCGGCGTAATCAAAGGCGACAACGGCTACACCGAGCTTTCTGCCTACCACAAGCTGTTCGACTACGAAAGCTACAAAACCATTCCCAACTTCACCGAGCCGAACGCTTATCAATCCATTCTCAAAACCGCTACCTTTAACGAGGAAAAGGGACTTTACGAAACCGATGTCAAGATCGACATTATTTTCTGCGACCTGCCCGACAACCTCAACGCCAACGAAAGCCAGCGGCTCGTGCATGAATCGGCCAAGGATCTGGCCGAGCGCTTCCCGAACTACATTCGTCTGCAATACATCGACATCTGGACAAACGCCACCGCCGTGCAGAAGTACAAAACCACCTCGATGAGCACCATCAATTCCACCAACGTGATCATCTCCAGCGGCTCGGAATTTCGCATCTGCACGCTGCGCGCCTTCTTCGTGTTCAACTCGACCTCGGATTCCACCCCCTGGGCGTACCGCGGCGAGCAGACCTTTGCCGCCAACATTCTGGCCGTTTCGCAGGCCGAGTCGCCCATTGCCTGCGTCACCATCAACCATGCCGAAACCTTCACGGATTACGAGCTGCTTGCCACGCTGCAAATGGCCGGCTACAAGGTACAGACCATTGACCTTGCTTATCAGGACATTCCCGATGACTGCCGCCTCGTCGTCGTTTACAACCCGAAAGAGGACTTCATGGTAAAAGACGGCATTTCGGAAATTTCGGAAATTGAAAAGCTCGACAAATACCTCGACACGCTCAGCTGTTCGATGATGGTGTTTATCAATCCCGAAACGCCAAGGCTCCCGAACCTGGAGGAATACCTGGAGGAGTGGGGCGTATCCGTCAATCGCTTTACCGACGCTTTGGGCGATTCCTACAACTACACCATTAAGGAATCCTCCGGCGCCAGCCTTTCCAACGACGGCTTCACCTTTTCCGGCTCTTATGTGGCCAAGGGTGCAGGCGCCAGCATCTACAAGAGCCTGACCGAGTCCGCTTACCCGCCCAAAATCGTGTTCAAGAACAGCGGCGCGCTGTCCTACTCGGATCTGTATGAGAAAAAGTTCTTCGTCAACGAAGAAGACAAGGACGATAAAACCGACGAGTATTGGTACGGCTACTACTACAGCAACGGCGTTTCCCGCCGCATTTACGATGTGTTCACATCGACCAGCGGCGCCGTGGCCATGGCCAACGGAAGCGAAGTAGCCCGCGCCGGTGAAGATTTGTTCAAGCTCATGACCATTACACGAGAGTCCCGGCAGATTGACAATACAAACACCGATTACGCCACCGTGATGGTGTGCGCATCCACCGATTTTGCCACCGAGCCTATGCTCTCCTCCGCCGTATACGGCAACAACGACGTAATTCTTGCCGCCGCCCGCGGTATGGGCAAGGAATTTATCCCCGTGGATCTGGAGCTGAAGCCGTTTGCCTCTACTAAGATTTCCGAAATGAGCACACAGGACAAAAACCGTGACACCGCCCTTCTGGCCATCGTGCCGGCCGCCGTTGTCATCGGTCTCGGAATTTTCGTACTTGTTAGGAGAAAATATTCATGACGCCTGTAAAAACCAAAAAGCTTCGCAGCTCCCTGGCGCGCCAAACGATCGCTCTGATCGTTCTCGGCGCAGTCCTTCTGGCGCTGGTCGCCTCTCTTTTGGTGGTGAATTACGTCACCTCCTTCCGCCGCTTTGAAGACGGCGGGGAAGTCTACTACGTCCGCAAGCAAACGGACAAGGAGGGCAAGACTTCCTATATTTTGGTGGACAAGCAGAAAAATGCGCTGGACACCACCTCCGACGGCTATTTTATCACAAAGACGGGCAACCTTGTCGCCATCAACGCGAAAACCGGCCTGCCCTCCCTGTACGCCCGCGTGGAAACCGAGGGCAACGAAGCGGTCGGCATCAACGACCGGATTCTGATTTTCCCTCACACGGAAAAAAAGAACATCCAATCCCTGGAAGTGCACAACAGCAACGGCACGTTCTCCTTCTACCGGATGCGGATTTATGAGGACGTCGATAAGGTAACCTACATGTGCATGCTGCACGAGGGCGAATATCGGCTGGTCGCCGGGGACGGCACCGAGTACACCCGCGGCGCCGACGACCTGTTCACCTTAAAGTCGGGCACCAAGCTCGCCGTGGACAAAAACACCGGCGCGCTCCACACGGCCGTATATACCGACTTTGACGGGGCAAACTATTATCCCCGCAAAAATCAAGACGGCGAATATCGGCTGTACGACGCGCAGGGGCGTGAGGTCACCGAAACGGTGGAAAAAACCGGCACGCTGACCGACAAGGACGGCAAGCCCTATGAGGGCACGGTCTATCGCTACCTCGTTTCGGCGCACGGAACGCTGATGCAGCTGGATCCCACCTACGGCACGCTCTCGGTGTGGTCTGTCCAGGAATACGACGCCGCGCACAAGAGCTACTACACCTTCTATTTCCTGTACCGGAACGGCGACTATGTGCTGTGCGGCGCGGATGGCAAGCCCATCCCTTACACAGCCATTGACGACGAACACTATTACCGCACCACCAACAACGCCTACATTGCCTTCAACACCGACAACGGGCGCTACAACGTGCGGGTTCGCAAGGATTACTATCTGATTCCCGATGTCAAGGGAACCTACACCTTTTACCACAAGGGAACCCCCTGCGCCACCAACGGCGCCGGCTACGTTCCCATGCCCGACGGCACGTACATCTTCTTTGACAGCGCATCGGGCAGCTTTTCCACCCTCTCCTTTACGGGAACCGAATATAAGGAAACCGAATCCAAATACCTCAACGCCACCGTCAACGCCAAGGCGCAGGGCGATTTTGTCATCGCCGGCAACGAAACGGTCGAATACGATCCTTCGCTGTTTGCCGCGCTGATGGTTTCGGGCGGTTATACCATCACGGCCGCCGGCGGTAAGCTGGCTCAGCCCCTCCGTCTTTCGGACGGCACCGTGGATTTTTCGGCCTACGGCCTTTGCGAGGCCACCCGCACCGACGCGACCGGCAAGGAATACCACTACACCCCCGCTTATTATATTCTCAAGGATTTGTCGGGCAACGTGCATAAGATCACCATCGGCGACAAAATCGTTTCGGGCGCGGGCTATTACGTCAAATATTCCAAGAGCGAGGCGGACGGCTCCTTCACCGACCGGCAGGCGGTTTACATCCTGCTCGACAACCTCAACACCGGCTTTACGCAAAGCTACGCAACCTTTGAGTATCACTCCATTTCCGACACGCTGCTGGCGCCGGTCGAACGCCTGGTCACGCCCATGGCGGTCTACCCGACAACAACCAACGACTATTTCAACGTCAAGGACTTCACGCTGATGGTCTATAACGAGAAAAAGTCGCGTGACAACCTTTTGGACGACAACCCCGACAACGATTCGGACTATTACGACATTTTGGTTCGCTTTTCCTATTCGGATATTGAGGAGCGCCGCAACACCGTCTATTCTTCCCAGCCCTACATCATGTCCACCTGTGAGCTTCTCGGCTACACGCTCAATTCGTTCAGCGCGGACACGGTGCTGGGCGCGTTGCGGGATCTGAAACCGACCGCCGTCCGCAAAATCGGCGTGAGCGACGCCGATATGGCCAAGTTCGGCTTGGACGTGGCGCAGTATGTGCTGTATTACAAAATGGCGTCCACCGGCTTGGATCAGATTTTGATGATCAGCAAGCAGACGCCCAACAACACCTATTACGTTTATTCGGAGCATTACGACATGATTGTGGAGGTGGAAGCCACCGCCCTGCAGTTTTTGTCGTGGAAGCGCACGGATTGGGTGGCCTCCGATTTGTACGACACCTCCATCGGTTTCTGCAAGGACATCACGGTGGAATCGGGCAAATATAAAGCGCAGTTCGATATTTTTATGAGCCATACGCTGACCACAAAGATCCGCACCTCCGGCTCCTCCAACTTCACGCAGATCGTGACCTGCGACAGCAGCCGCACCAACCGCTCGCTGAACATCACGGCCAACATCAATGCCAACCTGTCCTCCCAAAGCTCCGGCTCCGCCTCGCTGATTACCGTGAGCTTTGATACCCTGAAGCATTATTATAATTCCGTCACCGGTCACGGCGAAACGCTTTCCGAGGCCGATCAAAAGGCGCTGGAGGCCTTCCGAAAGACGATCTACCAGCACGAGGAAAACAAGGACGGCTCGGCGCTCTCTCTGCACGCGCTCTCGCTGTCCTATCAGGGCGGCGTGGTGGAGGTCGGCGTTTACTTCTACTATTATTCCAACGGGGAAATTGTGGCCGTAGCCAAGGTCAACGACGAAACGCCCTGCCAGGTGTTCAGCCTGAACGCCTACATGAACTATGAAAAGATCATGTACGCCGACGCCCTTTCCGAGGCCGAGCGGCAGGAAGCCTTCAACTTCTATCTGTCGAGCAAAATTTCCGCCAACGCACAGTTTGATTTTGAAAAGATTCTCGCCAAGACCTCCGACGGCGTCAGCTCCATCTACACCAACAACAAAATCGTCCGCACCGAAGCGGACGGCACCGTGGTGACCGACTACGCCCTGGGGCGCAACCAAAAGATCTTCTTTGACGTCGGCAACGGCGATTTGCTCGGCGTTGGCAGCACCTGGGTGCGGTTTTACGATATGGACGATCCCGCCACGGCCAACGGCGGCTATCAAAAGATCACCGATTTGCCGTATACCTTCAAGGCGTCCAACGTCCGGCTGATCCTGCCGCAAAGCGACGGCGGCAACACCCTGGTGCCCGACGGCTCGCTGGGCGAGGGGGATTATACCGTCACCGTGACCGACTATCTGGTTACGGTCAAAAAGGCGGACGGCACCGAAGTCCGCTATATCCGCTCGACGGGCACTTCCTCCTTCAGCAATTTCTATTCCACCCTGCTTTGGGCCTCCTATGAAGGGCTGTGCGACATTCCCAAGGAGCAAATGGAAGCGTTCCGCAACTCGGACGACAGCGCCTGCCAGATGAAGCTGACCATTCACACCCGCACCGGCAGCACCTACGTCTACCGCACCTATCAATACAGCGAGCGCCGCTCCTATATCACGCTCAACGGCGACGGAGATTTCTTCGTTTTGCGCTCTTTCATTGATAAAATCGTCAATTCGTCCCGCGCCGTTCTGCGCAACGAAAAAATTGACGCTACGGGCAAGTATTAAAAGGGCTTCGGCCTCCGCCCCCGCGGCGGGAGAGAAGCCTTGACAGAGGGAACCTTTGGCTCACCTTTGCCGGCGAATCGGCATATACTTTGCAAGGAAGCCTGATTCGTTTCGGCTTTGGCAAACAGAGAGACGTTCCTTTTCCCTGTGCCGAGGTTCGGCGGCCGCCTTCGGCCTCCGGATTTCGGCACAAAAATCATTCGCCCCCTTTGCAAATCTTGCAAATCTTGATTGGAGAACATAAGATGGTACTTGAAACGAAGAAGGCAACGGTCGCATACCGCTGCCCCCACTGCGGGTGCGGCGTCATCAGCGTCGTAGACATTTTTTCGCTGTCGGCCGACATGATAAAGCTCAAATGCTCGTGCGGGCAAAGCGAGCTTGAGGTCATCAATCGCCCGGACGGCAAGGTGCGGCTCAAGGTGCCGTGCATGCTTTGCTCGTCCGGCCACATGTACACCGTGAGCAAAAACCTCTTTTTCGGCCGCGATTTGTTTGTTTTGCCCTGCCCCTGCTCGGATATTAACATCTGCTTTATGGGGGACGAGAACAAGGTCAAAGCCGAGCTGGCGCGCACGGAGCTGGAGCTTTTGCAGATTTTGGAGGACAACGGGATCGACAGCTTTGCCGCCCTGCACGGGGAGCCGGGCATGCTGACCGATCCGCAGATTTTGGAGATTGTGCTGTTCGTCATCCGCGATCTGGACGCCGAGGGGAAGATTTACTGCCGTTGCCGTCCTGCGCCCGGAAGCGAAAACACCGCCGAAGGCGAAAGCACCGCCGAGGGCGGTGAAAACACCGACAATGCGCACGCCGAAGGGGAGAACGCCCGCGAGGGCGGTGAAAGCGGCGAAGCTTCCTCCGAAAACGGTGGTGCCGACAACCACGCCGAAGGGGAAATCGCCCACGAAAGCGAAGGCAGTGCCGAGGGCGGCGAAAGCGGCGACCACGCGCACGCCAAAGGGGAGAACGCCGCCGAAGGCAGTGCCGAGGGCGGCGAAAGCGGCGACCACGCGCACGCCGAAGGAAACTACGACGTTGAGATCACAGAAGACGGAATTTTCGTCCGCTGTACGCGCTGCGGCGCGTCCCGGCTGATCCCCACGGACAGCCTTTTGGCCGCGCACGCCTTTCTCAATACCGACGCGCTGTATTTGGAATAACCCGAAAAGGGAAGGCGCCCGGCTGGGGCGAAAACCTCTGCACGAGACACGTGCAAAGCGAAAGGCGCCAACACGCCTTCGCGCACGCGGAAACACATAAATCTTGCAAAAACAAAAGTCCGGTGGGTTTCGATTCCCACCGGTGTTTTTAACCGAGGGGGTAAAACAAATGTTTTACCCCCTCGGTTTTATAAAAGCGGCTCCGCCCGCGGCTCCGCCGCCTTTTAGCTTTCGGATTCGGCAACCTCCGTAAAGGTCTGCCACGATACGACCTGCTCGTAAATTTTGGAGTAGGCAAACATCTCGGACAGCTCTTTTTTCTCGTACCGCTCCAAAATTTCCTTCTCGGTCTTGCCCGACGATTGGACGAAGTCCTTCAGCATCTGCTCATACGTCGCGTCGTCCAGCACAAAATTCTCGGCCTTGATGACCGAATACACGATCATATCCGTCCGCACGTTGTCATGGGCGCGGGTGGCCAGCGCGTCATCGGTCAGCCCCGCATAGCTGAGCAGCGTTTCATACGACACGCCGTAGGCCTTGGCGTACAGGGTGTAGTACGCCACGTCGTACTCGTAATAGCTTTTCACAAGATCCTTCGGCAGGCCGATTTCCGTTGCGCCGGAGAAAATTTTCGACCATACCATGTCCACTTTGGCTTCGTCGTAAGCCTTTTTGACCGCTTCCTCCAGCTGGGTGCGACGGTCGGCAAGGATCGCCTCTGCCGTCGTGAATTTTCCCTCGGAAAATCCGCCGGCCAGGTCGTCGGTCAGCGTGGACGGCTGGTAGATATATTCCACCGTCACCATAAAGGTCACGGGCTTTCCGGCCAAATTGTCGTGGTACTTCTCCGGGAAGGTCAGCTCCAGCGCCTTTTCAACGCCCGGCATCATGCCGACAATCCCATCGGCAAAGCCCTCAATGAAGCCGCCGCCGTTGTAAATGGTAAAGAGATCCTTTTTCCCGGTGCCGCCTTCAAATTCCTTGCCCTCCATCAGTCCCTTGTAGGAAATGGAAACAACGTCGTTTTTGGTCACGGCACGGTCGGTCACTTTGGTATAATATTTCTTGGAAATCAACTCGTTGTTGATCTGATTCAGCACGTCCTGATCGGTGACCTTTTTCATGGGCGGGATCTCAAACGTAAGCCCCTTGTATTGGCCGAGGGTAATGTATTGCGTCAAATCGGTTCCCATAAAGTCAAAGGAGGGCGCGTCGGGCATCTTAAATTCGCTTTCGGTCGCGGCGGGCGTCGAGGACGCGGACGGCGACGGGGTGGGGTCCGACGGTTCTTCTTTTTTACAGCCGACGCTTGTCAGCAGCAGTGCAAGGGTGAGCGCACCGAGCAACAGCGCCGATATAAATGTACGGCTCCTGTTTTTCATTTGCTTTTTCCATTTCTATTCTGTATTTTTGTTGGCTTTTTTATTTTTCGTTGTTTGGGTTGGTTTTGCGTCGTTTTTCGTGGTTTTGCATTGCGCGTTGCATAGGTTTGCGTTGCATGGCTTTCTGCACGAGTTTTTTCGAGGGGGCGCCGCCCGGCGGGGAAAATCACCGCGGGAACATTGCGCCGACCGAAAGCCGCCCGGTGAGGGAAAAACAATTTTGTGAAAAAGCCCCGGAACGGCAACGGTAAAAACACGCGCAGTCCGGAGCTTTTTCAGAGCGTTCCACTCTTACAAATATTTACTTGCAAATTATTTGTTTTTCTCGTCGCTGATTTTAACGACTTCCTTACCACCGTAAAAACCGCAGGCTTTGCATACGCGGTGCGAAAGAACATATTCTCCGCATTTCGGACACTTCACCATGCCGGGGAGGAGCAGTTTCCATGTGCTGGAACGTCTCTTGTCTCTGCGTGCTTTGGATACCTTTCTCTTCGGTACTGCCATAATTACACCTCCTTAAGATATGCGCCGGAGCGCACAGCTTTTTCTATGTTTTATTTTTCTTTTTCTTTTTCTTTTTTAACGGAACGCGAACGCGTTTTCTGCGTTAGGCGTTAGGCGTTAGGCGTTGGGCGTTTTTGCTTCACGCTTTCACGTTTGCGCCTTTGCACTTTCGCGCTCAGCGATCAGCGATCAGCGCTCAGCGCTCAACCGTCGTCCTTTTCCGCATCGGGGAAGGAATACTCCTTCAACACCGCCAGCCGCGGATCCATTTCCTTGGTCGCACAGCCGCAAGCGCCTTCCCGGCGGGGTTTGCCGCACTTCGGGCACAGGCCCTCGCACGTCTCGGAGCAGAGGATCTTCGTCGGAAAGCGAAGCACCATTTCCTCCAGAATTTGGTCGTCTACCGAAAGCCGGCCGTCTTCCATCAGGGCATACTCGCCATCGTCTTCTTCAATGGCCTCGGCGCTCAGCGTTTTCCGATCCGCCACCGTTCGCTCAAAATCCATGGCAAACTGTCCCTCCACGGGCGCAAGGCAACGGGCGCACTCGGCGCGATACGTCACCGACGCCGAAAGCGTCAGGCGGATATATCCGGCCGAATCCACGACCTCGCCGCGGATTTCCGCGTTTCCGAAGGCTACGCCGGGCATTGGCTCGGGCGTCAGATCATAGGAAATGGCGATCCGGTTTGTTTCCCCCCGAAGCATTGGTCGTAAATCGAGAGTCACTGCCGGCACCTCCTTTGAAAATCAAATCGCAAGCCTCGCCGCGGCAAAATGCGGGCATAGAGCGTCGTCAAAAAAGCGACAGTATCTATTATAATAGGAAAAACGGTTTTTGTCAAGGGTTTTTTCGGTTTTCGGGGATAAATTTAAAAAAAGTTATCATTTGCCGTTTTCACCGTTTGCTTGCCTTTTTTTCCTCGGAAGCCGCCGTCAAAGCCGCCTTGCAGCAGGCCGAATCGGCACGCCGATAGACGCGTTCAATCTCGCCGATATACATCCGATGAAAATCCTTGGTCGGATAGTTGGACAGCAGCGTGCGGTCGAAAAAGCGGTCCTCCTTCAGATCGTCCGCGTAAAGCTTGCGGCAGAGCAGCACCGTGTCGGCCTCCGCCACGTACGGCGTCTGCTTCTCCGAACGGCCGACGGTCAGCCCCGCCACCGTCATTTTGTCCTCGTCGCGGCCACTCGTGCGGCCGAAATAGCGGAGCGGTTCGCGGAACGCCTCGCTGTCAAAAAAATTCAGCGAAAAGCGATCCCCCTGCTCGGCCAGCCCGAAGGAATAGCGCTGCGGCCGGATAAAAACGGCGCAGACCGGCTTGTTCCAAAGCACCCCCATGCCGCCCCAGCTGGCCGTCATGGCGTTGGCATGGGCGGCTGCCTTCGTGTCGGGGTTTGGATCGTTCGTGCAAATCAGCATCCATTTCCGTCCGATTTCGTCAAAAACATTGGGAAGCTGTTCCGGCGGCACGGCCACCATCGCGCTGTCCGGCGCAAGACACCGATCCTTGCCGGCGCCGGCGGCCGATGCGGCTTGTTTCTCCGCTTTTTGGGGTTCGTTTCCGGGTTTCTTTTCGGTTTCGGCTTCGGCTTTCTTTTCGATTTCGGTTTTGATTTCGTTTTCGTTTTCGTTTTGCTCCATCGTTTCTCCTTTCCGCCGCCCCGCCACCGACGGCGCGGCCGTTTCAAACGCAGTTTCGCAGTTTCGCAATTTCTCCGTTCCATTCTATGCCGGGCGCCCCCCATGCGTGCGCTTTTGAGCAGGGGATTCCCCGGCACGTGCGCTTTTGAGCAGGGGAATCCTCGGTGCGTGCGCTTTTGAACAGGAAAGCCTTCCGTGCAGCCACTTTGGGGCAAGAACGCCCCATGCGTGCGCTTTGATTACAAAATTACTCCGCGCGGTCGGCCGGGTTCGGCGTGTCCGCTTCGGGTGCCGGTTTCGATTCAGGTTCCGCTTCGGGGGTAGATTTCGGTTCGGTCGCCGTGTCGCATGCCGCTTGCGTTCCGTTGGCCGATTCCGTTCCGTTGGCTGATTCCGTCGGCATTTGCGGGGTTATGAGCGGCTTTTTGGCCTCTCTGCGCCCGCTGCCGGGCAGGTGAAACCGCTTGTGCCGCTTGCGAAGATAGAGCGAAATCAACTGCGTCAGCGCCAAATCATAGAGAACAAAGGTCACGTTGGCCATGCCCCACAGCGCCAAAAGCAAAAGCTTGTCCGACGGGGGCAACAAAAGCACGTACCGCGCCAGCAAAAAGAGGGCGATGATCGCCGCGTTCCCGATGCACAGCTTTAACGCAAAAATGCCGACCGCGCGCAGTCGGCGCACGTGCTTTGCCTTTTTGGCGTCTGCGGGTTCCGTCCCGCGCTTCGCAAGGCGCTCCAGCCGCTCTTTTACCATCGGGTAATAGCCGATCAGCAGCAGGTACACCGCCGGGGTGAACTTTTCGGGCAAGAGCAACAGCGCGGCCAGCCCCGTCCCGGCGTAAAGCATAAAGGCATAGCCGGGGCCGTAATCCACCACGGCCATCACGCAAAGCAGGGAAGCCCCAGCGGCCATGATGATGTTCAGCGTGTCAATCAGCGAGCCGATGTAAAGAAAGATCACACCGAGTGCGATCATCATGCCCGAGGCGGCAATGCGCGTGGTGCGCTGTCGGTTTTGTTCTCTTGCGGCGCGAGTATTTTTCGATTTCACTGTCTTTGTCTCTCTTTCTCTTTCTTGTCATTTTTCAGGGGGGTTATGGGATTTTTTATTCGTTCGTGCGCAAATGCGGTTGCGCTTGCGTTTTCGCACTTTCTCTCTTTCGCGCTTCCGTTCGTGGTTTCTTGTACGCAACCGCGGTCACGCGGCCGCGCTTTCGCGTTTGCGCCTGCGCTCATCGGCCGCCCAGACATTGGCAACAGCAGTTGGCGCACATCAGCGTGGAGCAAAGATCGCAAATCGAGCAGGCACTGCCCGACGTGGTGGAATAGCCGGAATCAAAGCCGTCGGTGCGCTCCTTGAGCGCGTCCCGCGCGCGGGCATATTCCTCGTTCTGCGGATTTTGTCGGCAGGCCGTTTCAAAATAGCGCTGTGCGTCCACAAAATAGCCGTGGCGAATCAGAATACAGCCGTACAGGAAGTTCCACTCGGCCGAACGATCCGCCTCGGGGATCGTAAACAGCAGCGCCTGCGCGTCCGCCGTGCGGCCGAGATTGATCAGACGGCGCGTTTGCATGTAGATGTCGCCGGGCGAGGCGCCGTCCGCGCGGAAATCGCTTCCGTAGGGGGCGCCGCGGCCGGACGAGCTTCCCGCCTGCCCGCGCCCGGAGCGCCGTTGCTGGATTTCCTCATAGGCGGCATTGATCTCTTTCATTTTTTCGTTGGCCAAATCGGCAAGATCCGTGTCCGCGTATTTGTCCGGGTGGTACTTCCGCACCAGCGCGCGGTAGGCCGTTTTCACTTCCTCATCCGTCGCCGTGGGGGGGACGCCGAGAACCTTGTAGGGATCGTTCATGGTTCGGTTTTCTGCCTTTCTATCTCACTTTTTCTGCTGGTTTTCGCTTGTTTTTCCGCTTGGGGCTTTGGCTTTCCCCTTGCTTTTGCCTTTGCCTTTGCCCTTACCGCGAGGGAAAAGAATGTGCTCGGCCACCGCCGGCAGTCCCAAAAAGAAGGTGTTGCGGACGATGCCCGCCGCGTCGGGATCCTCGTCAAACGGAACGAGCGCCAGGGCCGGCTCCGCCTCCATGAGCGTGGCGATCATCGCCACACGCACCTGCTCCCGGCACGCCTTGTCAAAATCGTCGCCGTAAACCGCGCGCAAGGCGTTAAAGCGCCCCCGTCGCGCGTCCTCGTCAAAATCGTCGGCGGCGTCGGCCAAATAAATCCAATGTCCGATGGCGCGGCCGATCGGCGCGGCGATGCGCCGCTCCTTTTCGGGCAGGCCGAAAGAAAGCACCGCGCCAAGCAGGCGGCCGCAAACCGCGGCCGGGCGATCCGCCGAGGGGAGATCGTCAGGCGACGACATGGTGGGTTCATGAGGGGTTCCGCTCGGTGCGTCGGGCGAGGGCGCGGCGGGTTCATGAGGGGTTCCGCTCGGTGCGTCGGGCGAGGGCGCGGCGGGTTCATGAGGGGTTCCGCTCGGTGCGTCAGGGGACGGCGTAGCGGTTTCATGAGGGGTTCCGCTCGGCGTGTCGGGCGAAGGCGTAGCGGATTCATAAGGGGTTCCGCTCGGCGCGTCGGGGGACGGCGCGGCGGTTTCATGAGGGGTTCCGCTCGGCGTGTCGGGGGATGGGCGGGTACCCTTGGGGCGCCGGTTTTCCTCCATCGCCGCTTCGATGGCGGCGATTTCGGCAAGGCAGGCCGCGATCTGCTCCTCCAGCGCCGAAATTCCCGCGATTTTTTTCAAAGCGCGGCGGCGGGCATGCGCCAAAAAGGGAAGGAGCAGCCATGCGCCAAGGCGGCGCAGTCCGGTTTCGTCGTGCAAATCGTCGCGGCACTTTCCATAGGAAAGCAAAGCCGCCGCGCCGGCGCAATAGCGAAGCGTTTCGTTTTCGCAGGCCGTCGGGCGCTTGCGCGTCGGATGCACAAAGCACCGCTTTTGCTCAAACGCGGGCACTTCTCCGATCAAGCCCATACGGACGATGGCGAGAAACACAAAATCATAGCTCAAGGTCACACGGGAAAACGCCCCGGTCACGTGGCGCATGGCATGGCAGAGGCCGCAATACACCGCGCGGTAATATTCCGATTCCCGCACCTTCAGCTCTGCATTTTTCGGCCGGATGTATCCAAACACCGTGTTTCCCCCTTTCTTGCTCGGCCGGGCGGCCGATGGGCTTTGCTTTTTTTCTTTCGGTTGGCTCTGTCGGGCGGCACAAGGGCACAACCCAAGGTGAACGGCGCGCAAGAGCGCTGCCCAAGGCGGGCGGCACAAAGGCACAACCCAAGCTGGCGCGGCGCGCAAGGGCGCCCATACTGCGTATATTATATCATACTTCCTTTTGAAATACCACTGCTTTTTTGTGAAAACGCGCCGGTTTTTCGCCGTCCGTCCGGCCAAAAGAAAAAGAGCGCCCCCGCCCAAGAAAAAAGATCGCCCTCCCCCGTGCCGCATCGCTTTGGGGCGGCGGTTGGAGGGCAAACCCGGTTTCACGGAAAGTCCGCGCGAGGCGTCGCTCCACGCGGGGGGCTTTTCCCCAAAAAAGACCTTCCCGCCCAAGAAAAAAGATCGCCCCGCCCAAGAAAAAAAGGCACGCCCCCGCCCTCAGCGAGCAGGCGCGCCCAAATAAATGCTTTTCCCCAACGCAAAAGGCCGCTCCAAAACCCTTTCGGATTTGGGAGCAGCCCGGTTTGTTGATTTGTTTTTGCGTTTATCAGAAGTCCATCTGATTGATGGCCTTGTCGTTGACGGTCACGGTGTATTTCGCAACCACGCCGTCGCTCCACTTTTTCAGGTTGTCTTTGTACAAGTCCTCTTTGCAGTGTACGCGCCAAGCCTCGGCACCCTGTGCCACGTAGTACATGACATGGTAACCGTAGGTGGATTCCACCACTTCCACGTCGCCGACCTTGCGGTTTTCGTCAAACAGCCAATTTTCCACGGCCTTGACCATGTCGCCGGGGCAAACGTCGCTGTAGAATGCCTTGGAATCCTGGTTGTTGTTGTCCTTTTTCGCCAGCGCTTCAAAGGCTTCCTTCGTCTTTTCGCCGGCCAAAAACTCCTTCATCAGCGCCTCGGCCTTGGCCTTGGCTTCCTCATTGGCCTTCTTCTTTTCCTCATCGGTGCCGCTCGTCGCAAACTTTCTGAGAATGTGGCCAAATTCCACCGACTTGGTGGTTTCGGTGTATCTCGGCTTTACGATGTAGAACACCTGCGAGGTGAAGGTTTCTCCGGTGGTGGTCGTCGTCGTTGCGGCCTTTTCCTCGGTCTTGTCTTCGTCCTTTTTGTCGTCCTTCTTTTCGTCGCTGTTGAAAATCTTTGTGTCGCCGACCTTACGGGCTTCGTCGAACACCCAGATCATTTCATCCTTGGAATCGGAATACGAGGCTCTCTTTTGGAGAATGCCGTCATACGACTTTTTCACGGAGGTAAACACGGCGTTGCGGATCGCGTCGATGGCGCCGTCGAAGGCGGTGTTTCCGCTCTTTTCAAAATCGTCGGTGGTTTTGTCGTTCAGGATGGCATCCAAAATCAGCTTGCGGATGGCTTCCTTTCTCTTGGCCAGCTCCTCTTTGTCGGGGATGTCGGAATCCTTCAGCGTGGGCTTGTCGCCGCCCTTGAGCTTTTCGATGGTGCTGGTGTAGGTCGAATCGTACTGATCCTCAAACCAGAAGTTGATCATAAAGGTACGGAATTCTTCCTCGGTCTTGCAGGCGGCCAGCTTTTCGGCATTTTCCTTTGCCTTGGCCACGTCGGCCTCATACTGCTTCTTTTCCTCCTCGGACGCCTGATCGCCCTTCTTTGTGAGCTTGGCGTCGAAGGTGATCTTCAGGTAGTCGGCCTTGAAGTAATCGCTCTTATGATTGTTATAGTAGCTGTCCACATCGGCGTCGGTGATTGCATTTTTGATGCTTTCATCCTGCTGATTGTAGAATTTGGAGGCAAGCGCGCTGTATTCCAGCACGGTGCGGATGTCGCTCTTTTTCACGCCGTCGCCATAAGCGGTGGAGAGGTAGGACGAGGTGGAGGGGTAGCCGGCCTTGGAGGCGGCCTTGTCCAGCTCCTTGATTGCGTCCTTGATTTCCTGCTTTTCCTCCTCGTTCAGCGTCACGCCGGCCGCCTTAGCCGCTTCCAAAAGGGCTAACGTCTGCTTGGCGTTGTCGGAGGCTCTTTTCCAGAAGAACTCGAACCAGGTTCCGTCAAAGGAGCCGATCAAATACTTTACGTACGAGTTGTTGTTGTTGACCTTTTGCGATTTGAGGGAGGTATACACGTTGATACCGAGGGCCGATGCGTAGGTGTAATATGTTTCATATTGTTTCATAAATACATACTGCATCATGGTGGTGGAGTATGCATAATTGTCGGATTTGAAAGCCTTGGTGGAGCGTTTTACAACGCCGGTGGATTGAATGAAAATAAACACGATGGAAGCCACGAGGATCAGTGACACCACAACCAGCATTACCTTCATCCAAATGTTCGCACCGTTGCTCGGCGCGGTTTTTCTGTTTGCGTTTGCCATTGTAAGCGTATGCCTTTCTCGACAGCTTGCGCGAAAAATTTCCGAAAGGAGACGCAAGCGACGGCGTGAAAAAGTGTATTTAGATCCGAGGAATCTATTTTTCACGCGAAATCCTGCCTTGTTCCCGTCGCTCCGTCTGTGACGGTCGGCGGGGAAAAGAGGGAGGTTTACCGCGGGAAATGCGCCTTTCACCGATTGGCGACGGAAAAGCGCTTCCCCCATCAGGGCAATGTCTATATTATATATCGACAGCGCCCCCGTTTTTTTAACACATTGTTAATTCGGTATAAAATTTTGATGAACGAGCGCACGGGTTCTCACACGTACATCACGATCGGCAGCACCATGGGGCGCCGTTTGGTCTTGCTGTAGAGGAACTTGGAAAGCTCGTCCTTGACCTTTTGCTTGATCTGGGAGCGGTCGGCTCTGGGGTTTTCCATGGAGGAAAGCATGGTGTTCAGCGCCAGCTTGCGAACCTGCTCAAACAGCTCCTCCGATTCGCGGACATAGACGAAGCCGCGGGACACGATGTCCGGCCCGGAAAGGATCACCCGGTCGTGGATGTCGATGGTGGCCACCACGATCACAAGGCCGTCCTGCGAGAGGTGCTTGCGGTCGCGCAGGACAATGTTGCCCACGTCGCCGACGCCGTAGCCGTCCACCAGCACCTTGCCGGCCGTGACCGTTTCGCCCCATTTGGCGCCCCGCTTGTCGATTTCCAGCACTTTGCCCGGTTCGGGCATGAAAATGTGCTCGCTGTCCATTCCCATATACTTCGCCAGCGAGATGTTGGCCGACAGATGGCGATATTCGCCGTGCACGGGCATAAAGTATTTGGGCTTTGTGAGCGCCTGCATGAGCTTCAGCTCCTCCTGGCAGGCGTGGCCGGACACATGCACCTCCGCCACGGCGTCGTGCAGTACCGTTACCCCGCTGCGGAGCATTTCGTTGATCACGCGATCCACCAGCTTTTCGTTGCCGGGGATGGCGCTGGCCGAGAGGACAACCAGATCCTGCGGGCCGAGCTTGACCTGCGAGTGGTCGGAAAAGGCCATGCGGTAGAGCGCGGACATCGGCTCGCCCTGGCTGCCGGTGGTAATCAGCGTCAGCTGTTCGGGGCGGTATTTTTTTATGTCATTGATGTCAATGAGCGTTTTTTCGGGCAGCTTCATGTACCCAAGCTCGGTGGCGGCCCCCAGCACGCTGATCATGCTGCGGCCGGTCACGGCGACCTTGCGCCCGTGCTTGGCGCTGATGTCGATGATCTGCTGCACACGGTGCACGTTGGAGGAAAAGGTGGCGATGATCACGCGCTTATCGACGTTGTCGCGGAAAATCCGCTCCAAGGAGCCGCCCACCTTCTTTTCCGACATGGAAAAGCCGGGGCGTTCCGCGTTGGTGGATTCGCACAGCAAGAGCGTCACGCCCTTTTGTCCCAGCTCCCCGAGGCGGGTAATGTTCATCATTTCACCTTCGATGGGGGAGGTGTCGAGCTTGAAGTCGCCGGTGTGAATGACCGTGCCGACCGGGGTGCTGACGGCCAGGCAGCAGGCGTCGGCAATGGAGTGGTTGACGCGGATAAATTCGACGCCGAATACGCCGAGGCGCACGGTGTCGCCGGCCTTCACGCAATGCAGGCTCGGTTCGTTCGGGGGTTTCAGCTCCTGCAGCTTGTTGCGAATGATTCCGAGGGTAAGCTTGGTGCCGTAAATGGGGGGATTGATCGAGCGCAGCACGTAGGGAACGGCGCCGATGTGGTCTTCGTGGCCGTGCGTGAGCACGATGCCGCGGATTTTTTCCTTATTGGCTTCGAGGTAGCTTATGTCGGGAATCACCAGATCGATGCCGGGCATTTCCTCATCGGGAAAGCCAAGGCCGCAATCAATCACGAGGATGTCGTTTCCGTATTCCAGCGCCGTCATGTTTTCGCCGATTTCCGTTACGCCGCCGAGGGGAATGACACGGAGTTTATTTTTTGTTTTTCTTGGCATTGTTTGTTTGGATTCCTTTCTTTGGTGGATCGGCCGCCGCTCTTGCGCCGCTCTTGCGGTTTGCGCGAGGGGGGCGAGCCTTTCCCTTCAAATTTTCGTTTTCGTGTTTTTGTTTTTTGTTTTTTCTTTTTGCTTTTGCCGTTTCAAAATGGTTTGTTTTCGTATGTTTGTTTTTCGGATTGGTGGAATTTTGACAGATCGGTTGGCTTTTTTGTTTTTTGTCGGAAAAAGGGAACGTGCAAACGTGCGAAGGCGCAAAGGCAGGGAAACAGGGAAGCAGATAACGCGAAAAAAGCACGCCATCGGCCGGCACAAAACGGGGTGCCAAAAAGCCCATGCGAGCGCAATGGCAATGGCAATGGTCTTGACAATGACAACGGCTATGGCCTTGGCAAAGGCAAAGGCCGTGACAAAGACAAAGGCAATGGCCTTGGCACTGACACTGACAATGGCCATGGCCCCGGCCATGACAATGAAAAACGCAACAAAACCGGCCGAGCCTCTCCACGCACACGCCCCCGTGGAGGATTTCGAGCCGACAGATTCACTTTTTCCAACGGAGTTTTCCTCCGGCCACCCGTGGGGTACGCCCGCAGAAATCCGGGAAAGCTCCGAAAGTCCGATCTCACTTTTCCGGCGCTTCGACTGCAACGGGCAGGCGAAGGAAAAACCCGGCCGGAAAATTCTACGAATTATTATACACGATTCCCCTCCGCTTGTCAACCCCACCGCACGGAAAAAATCCGAAAGGGAAAAAGGTGCCCGCCACCGGCCCCTTTTTACAAATGCTTTTTTACAAATGCCTTTTTACAAATGCTTTTTGTAAAAAGCCTTTTTACAAATGCCTTTTTACAAAAAAGGGGGGGAAATCCTCTGCCTACCCTTTTTATAAAAGAGTAGAAAGCCACCAAAAAAGGCCGGCGCCGGCGCTCATGCCGAGGACAAACGCCGTCAAAAGCCCCAAAAGCCGCCTCGGGCGGCGCCGCGGCACGTCCGCGCCGCCCTCCCAAAGGCTCCGGCTTCCCTCCGGCGCGCCCTTCCGATTTTCGCAGATCATCCGATCCGCCTCGCGCAACAGCTCGTTTTCGCCCATGCTGTTACATTCGGGCGTGTTCCGCATCAGAAAAAAGGCCGTTTCAAACAAGCTGCCCTCCTTGCCGGGAATCATCACCATTTTCCGCTGCACGCCGCGCAGTCCCTCGCAACGGCCGCCCCGTTTGTTTTCCTTCAATTTCATAGTAGCACTGCCTCCTATTTTGGCTTTTGACTTTTGGCTTTTAACTTTCGACTTTTGGCTTTCGGCTTTTGGCTTTCGGCTTTCGGCTTTTAACTTTTGGCTTTTAACTTTCGACTTTTGGCTTTCGGCTTTTGGCTTTCGGCTTTCGGCTTTTAACTTTTGGCTTTTGACTTTTGACTTTTGGCTTTTGACTTTTGGCTTTTGACTTTCGGTTTTCGGCTTTCGGCTTCCATCGTTTTTCTTTCCCCGCGCCGCCCTCGCTCGGCGGCGTCCGATTGCCCCGTACACCGCGCCCCGACGGCCACGCCGCCCGTCGCCCCTGTTTTTCTGTTTTTCTGCTTCTCGGCTTCTCTGCTTCCATTATGGCCGCCCCGAGAAAAAATCATTCACTTTTTTCCATTTTTCATATTTTCATATTTTTATCTTTTCTTTTCATCTTTTCAACTTTTCATCGGGCGGAATCGGCTTGCATCGTTGCATCGGTTCCGAAAACACCCAAAACGCAAAAAACACAAAAAGTTTCGATTGACTTTTTTCGACGCCGTTCGACTTCTTTCTGCCCGATTTTCCCTTTTTTTGGCCAAAAAATCGGTCGAATCGTGACGGCTGGAAAGAAAAATAAAAAATCTCCAAAAAATTCCACGTTAACCTCTTGACATACAGGATTTTACAGTGTATAATTAGAGCACGATGAAAATGCTTCTTGAATTGACAAATTATTACTTGCCTTTGCCCGCCTGATAACGAGGCCGGCAGAAAAACGCAAGAAAAAGAAAAATTTTTCATGAAAGAGCCTTTTCATACATAAAAAAATGAAAATAAGCGAGGGTAAAAATCATGAAATCAACCGGAGTGGTGAGACGCGTAGACGAGCTGGGACGCATTGTTCTTCCCATGGAAATTCGCAAGGTTTTGGAAATCAATGTCAAGGATCCCGTGGAAATTTTTACGGATGAGGACGCCATCGTGCTGAGAAAATATCAGCCGGCCTGCATTTTTTGCGGAAATGCCGACAACGTGATTTATTTCGGCAACAAGCGGATCTGCCGTGAATGTCTGGAAAAACTCAAAAAGCAGAACTGATTCCCCCCCTTCCATATTGCAAAGATAGAGCGAAAAACTCATTTTGAGTTTTTCGCTCTATCTCTTTCTCTTTCTCTTTGTTTAATAAAACGGCCGAAACCGCCTTGCAAAAGAAAGCCCCCTGTCTTTTCTGAATGTTTAAAAATTGTATTGTAATTTTAAGAGTTATATGATATAATATATAATGTTATAACATATAGTAGTATTATAATAAGCGAAGTGCGATTTCTCGCCGGAAAGGAATGCTCTCTACCTTATGTCTTACATAAATGAAATGAACTTTATCCTTGAAGCCGTCAAGGATAAATTAAAAAACGATTTGCCCGATGATCAGGTCAATTTTCTCCTGGGAGATCTTACGGTGGAGTCCTTTGACGGCAAGAAGGCCGTGTTTCTCTCCCCCTCCCCTCTGAAATGCCAACTGATCACCAAACAGCTTATGGACAAATTGCAGGAGTATTTTCGGCTGTTCCTCGGCTATGAGATTGAGCTTGTGTTCAACAGCGAGATTTCCGAGCAGGAGGTCAAGGAAAAAATTCTCCGCCAGGTTCGCGGGCTGCCCCCCGAAGAACCTCCGAAAAAGCGCGAGCCGCTTTCCATCGGCGGAACGCTCCCTCCCTACAATTTTGAATACACCTTTGACAACTTTATCGTCGGGGATTCCAATAAATTCGCGCACGCCGCCTGCTGGGCCGTGGCCAACCGCCCCGCGCAGGACTACAACCCGCTGTTCATCTACGGGCCGAGCGGCCTTGGCAAAACGCATCTGCTTTACGCCATCACCAACGAAATCAAAAAGAAAAATCCCGACGTCAAAATCATTTACATCAAGGGTGAGGATTTCACCAACCAGCTGATCGAA
Organism: uncultured Eubacteriales bacterium; assembly: GCA_934462825.1. GTDB lineage: Bacteria > Bacillota > Clostridia > Oscillospirales > CAG-272 > CAKSIP01. Next base: position 26,551 of record CAKSIP010000002.1, read on the forward strand.
AGCCTCTCGCAGCAGGCCATGCCCAATTTCCGGGACAAATACCGCTCGTGCGATGTGCTTCTGATCGACGATATTCAGTTTATCGCCGGCAAGGTTTCCACACAGGAGGAGTTTTTCCACACCTTCAACGCCTTGTTTGAAGATCGCAAGCAAATCATTCTGACCTCCGACCGCCCGCCGCGCGACATCAAAACGCTGGAGGAGCGACTGAAAACACGGTTTGAATGGGGCCTGATTGCCGACATCCAGCCGCCGGATCTGGAGCTTCGCATTGCCATCATCAAGAAAAAGGCCGAGCAGGTCAATGTGGAGCTGCCCGACGACGTGCTGACCTTTTTGGCGGAAAACCTCCGCTCCAACATTCGCCAAATTGAGGGCGCTATCAAAAAGCTCGGCGCTTTGAGCTTCCTTTCGGGGCAGAAAATCACCATGGAGCTGACCAAAAGCTGCATTTCCGAGCTGCTTGGCGGAGCCGAGCCGACCTCGGTGACCGTGGAAAAAATTTTCGGCGCCGTCTACAAAAAATACAACATCAAAAAAGAGGAAATTATCGGTTCCCGCCGGACAAAGGAGGTTGCCGCCGCGCGGCATATCGCCATTTATCTTGTCCGCACCGTCACCGAAATGTCCCTGCCCAATATCGGAAAAATCTTCAACCGTGACCATTCCACCGTCATGTCCTCGGTGGAAACGGTCGAAAAGCGGCTCCGCAACGATGCCCTTCTCAATGTGGAAATCCACGATATGATCAAAGAAGTGACAGGACAGAATTAAAAGTGAAAGTCCGGGAGCGGGAAGGGAAAAGGAAAGGGAAAGGAAAAGGAAAAGGAAAATTTTGAAACGCTGTGAAAATTTCTTTCGTTTTTCACTTTGCACTTTTCACTTTTCACTTTTCACTTTTACTTTTTACTTTCCCTTTCCCCACGTTTTCAACAGCTTTTCAACACTTTTCCACACCGTTGTGGAAAAGTGTGTGGAAAAGGCACGGATTTTCCCCAAAGATTTTCCCCCTGCCCCTTTCGTTCGGTCAGCCGAAAAACAAAACCCCGCCGAAAAAGCCCCGTATTTCTTAAAATTTCGGGCGACAGATAAAGGGCGCCCGGTGGCGCCCGGTGCGCGGACTTGTCGAAAGCTGTTTTCCGAAGGCTTTCGGAAAACGGCCGGGTTTTCGGAAACCGATCGAAAAAATCCCTTCCGGGCGCCGGTTTTCCACAGCCTTGCAGAGCGCCTTTGTTTTTTCAAATCAAAAAAGAGCTTTTCCCCCGGATTTTGTCCCTCCAACGCCCCCGGTCGGCGGCGCTTTGCCCGGCCGAAAGCACCCCGAAAATCGGTTTTCCACATTTTGTGAGTGTTTTTTCCCGCGGTTTTCTGTCGGTTGTCCCAAGAGGAACCGAGTGCAGACGCCTTATTTGATAAGGAAAAAACGGCTTTTCCACACTTTCCCCAAGGTCTAATAAAAATACGACTACCTTATATTCATTCTTTTCTTTCGTTTCTCTCTTGGCCGCAGGCGGCCCGAAAAAAAGTAAAAAGTGAAAAGAGAAAAGTGAGAAACGAGAAACGAAAAGTCGTGGGCGGACGGAAGACGGAAGAAAGAAGAAAGAAAAAAAGCGAAAGCAAACCGTCCGGCCCGCGCGCCGAGCCAACCAAACAAAAAAGAAAACGAAAAAGAAAAATAAAAAATAAAACATACAAGAGAACAGTGATAAGAGAAAGGAAAACGTATCATGAAAATTATATTCGACAGACAAAAAATGGCCAACGATATTACGCCCTTGATGTGTGCCGTTTCCGGCAAGGCCACCCTTACCGCCATAGAAGGCATTTTGATTGAAGCCAAAAAGCCCGACACCTGCATTATGACGACGTACGACTTGGAAAAGGGCGTGCGCATCAAAACCGAAGCAACGGTGCTGGAAGAAGGCATCTACATCATCAATGCACAGAAATTTTCGCAGACGCTTAAGGTCATGAACAGCGATGAAATCGTTCTGACGGTGGATTCTAAGCTCTCCGTCTGCATTGAAGCCGGCAAATCCGTTTATAAAATGAACGCTTTGCCTGCGTCCGACTTCCCGGCCATCCCGGAGCTTTGCAGTCTGATGAGCTTTACCGTGCGCGAAAGCGTTCTCAAGGATATGTTTTCTCAAACCATGTACGCCATGGGCGTCAACGACCAGCGCGGAATCCTTAACGGCACCTATTTTTATGTGTTTGACGACCTTTTGATGTTCGTCACCTGCGACAGCTTCAAGCTGGCCAAGTGCGTCCGCAAAACCGACATCGGCAACATGAACACCGACGGAGAAAAAATCCGCTACAACTTTATTATTCCGTATAAAACGGTCAATGAGCTGTACCGTTTGCTTTCGGACGACGAGGAAGCGCTGACGCGCATTTATTATAAGAGAAAATACATGGTCATGGAAATCGGGGACATTGTCTTTTTCTCTCGTCTGATCGAGGGCGAATATATCAACTACGACCGCATTATTCTCAAAACGCACACCGTGAAAATCGGCATGAACCGGCAGGAATTTCTGTCGGCGCTGGAAAGAGCGTCGCTCGTCACAGAGGAGCGCATTGCCGGCAACACCCGTTCGCACGTCCGTCTTGACATTACGGGCAATATCATGGCCGTTTCGGCCAATTCGGTCATCGGAAGCACGTATGATGAGGTGGAAATCACCCACGAGGGCGAGGATATGTTCATTGCCTTCAATAACCGGTATCTGATTGATTCGGTGCGCGCCTGCCGCGGCGAGCGGATTCGGATTTCGCTGTCTTCGGCGCTGACAAGCATCAATATCGAGCCGGAGGTCAATGAAAAGGACTGCGAGGACATCTTCATGCTGCTGCCCGTGCGCATGAAGGATCAGTTCTGAGCGGCGCATTTTGCTTAAACGAAGCTTCTCATACCGCTTTTCTTATTTTCATTTGATTTGGTAAAAATTTTTTCAGAAAGGACGCCCGGCGCATGATCTGTCATCGCATAACCGTCGAAAACTTCCGGAATATCGCCGGAGCCGAGGTTGCTTTTGCGCCGGGCGTCAACATTCTTTCGGGGGCCAACGCACAGGGAAAAACAAGTCTTTTGGAGGCCGTGTGCCTGATTTCGCTCGGACGGAGCTTTCGCGGCGCGCACGAAACGGACATGATCCGCTTCGGGGAGGACTACACCGCCGTGTCGCTGGACTATTCCGACGCGTTGCGCCCGCAAAATATTTCCGTTTATCTTTCGCGCGACAAGCGCCGGCAGGTGGAGCATAACCGGGGCAAAATCACGCGGATGTCGGATATGATCGGAGCTTTCCGGTCAGTGATTTTTTGCCCGGAGCATCTTTCCCTGATCAAGGACGGTCCGGCGGAGCGGCGCGCCTATCTGGACGTGGCGATCAGTCAGCTGCGCCCGGTTTATTTGCGCACTCTGCAACGGTACAATCAGATTCTGCGTCAGCGCAATCAGCTGATCAAAAACGCCTTTCACGACCGAAAAACCTTTGATGAAACGGTGGAATTTTGGTCGGAGCAATTGGCAACCGAGGCGGCCGTTTTGTCAAAATTCCGGCTGTGGTATGCCGAATTGTGCGACGAAAGCGTGAAAAAACTGTTTTTGCGGATGACGGGTGAAAAGGAATTGCCCGAAATTCGCTACAGCCCCGGAGCCAAACAGGCGGCCGAGGCGTGCGCCGACGTGGAGGAAACGAAAAAGCGCTATATGGAGCTTTTGATGGGGTGCCATGACCGCGAAATTGCGCAAGGGGCGACCTTGTTCGGCGCGCATAAAGATGATCTGGAAATTCTGCTTAACGGCCGTCCTGCGCGAATTTACGGCTCACAGGGGCAACAGCGCTCCCTTGCCATCGCCATGAAGATGGCCGAGGGGGAAATCGGATATATCGACAGCGGCGAATACCCGGTGCTTTTGCTGGACGACGTGCTTTCCGAGCTGGACACGCGGCGGCGGACGTTTCTGCAGCAGGAAATGAACGGCCGGCAGGTGATTATGACAACGTGCGAGCCGATTTCCATGGGAGAAAGCCATATCATCCGCGTCAGCGGCGGCACCTTTTCCTATTGAATGAAAGGCGCAAAACGAGTATGAGCCGGCGTCCGAAGCCGAAAAAAAAACAGAAAAACATAGCGTTCGGCGGCTTCCAAAGGCAACGCTCCGCCGAACCGCGTAAAAAGTACAGAAAGTTCAAAAGACAAAAAACAGAAGACAAAAAGAAGGTTCCGATTATGTATTTACATGCCGGCAACAGCCGAAACATTCTCACGAAACGAATCCTTGGCATTTTTGATACCGACAACGCCACCGTTTCTCAAATGACCAAGCAGTTTCTGATCCGAAAGGAAAAGGAAGGAAACGTGACCTCGGCGGCCGATGAAATTCCGAAATCGTTTATTCTTTATGAAGAAAAGGACGGCGTTTTTTCCGTTTGCTTTTCACAGCTGTCCTCGGCCTCGCTGGCCGGCCGCGTGGAAAAAACCATCAGCGATAAGGAGCTGTGAGCGAAAATTTTTTCTGAGAAAAAATTCGGGATTTAGTGGATAAAAAACCGCGTGAAAAATTTTTTGCGAATGTTGGTTAAAACAAACCGCGTATAAATTTGCAGTGAATTTGGGTTAAAACAGACTGCATATATTCAGTGAATGTTGGTTATAGATAGACCGCGTTAAAAAATTTGTGGCACAAGGTGGCACGGAAAGTCACTTTCAAATCATTTCTCTTGCGGTATAATGCATTTGCAGGGCAAAAGAAACACAAAAAACAACGCAAAAAATCGCTCCGATTCTCTATTGGAAACAAAAACAAAATCGAAAACAAAAAAGTTAAAGTTAAAGTTACCGTTACAGTTAAAAGTTAAAAAGGAAGAACACAGAAACCAAAAGCCCCTTGCGGGCGACGAAAGGAAAGACAGAAACCATGCAAAACAACGTACAAGAGCAGCACGTCTACGATGAAAGTCAGATTCAGGTCTTGGAGGGCCTGGAGGCCGTCCGGGTGCGCCCCGGTATGTATATCGGCTCGACCTCGGAAAGAGGCTTGCACCACTTGGTGTATGAGATCGTGGATAACTCCATCGACGAGGCGCTTGCCGGTCAGTGCGACAAGATTACCGTCACCCTGTACCCCGACAACAGCGTGTCCGTGGAGGACGACGGCCGCGGGATTCCCAGCGCAATCCATCCCAAAATGGGGATTCCTACGCTGGAGGTGGTGTACACCGTTCTCCATGCAGGCGGAAAATTCGGCGGGGACGGCTATAAGTTTTCGGGCGGTTTGCACGGTGTGGGCGCGTCGGTCGTCAACGCACTTTCCGAATGGCTGGAAATCGAAAACTGCCACGAGGGACATCGTTACACCGAGCGCTTTGAAAGAGGCAAGGTCGCACGCCCCTTTAAGGACGAAGGGCCGACGGAAAAGCACGGCCTGTACGTTCGCTTTTTGCCCGACGATACCATTTTTGAGGAAAAGGTCTTTCGTTTTGATACCCTCCTGACGCGCATGAGAGAGCAGGCCTTCCTGAACGCCGGCGTTTGCATCATTTTAAGAGATCTGCGCGGCGAGGAGCCGGTGGAAAAGGTGCTGAAATACGACGGCGGCATCCGCTCCTTTGTGGAGTACATCAACAAGCAAAAGCACGAAGCGCTGGTGACGCCCGAGGTCATTTATATGTCCGCTGAGCGCGATGACGCCACGGCCGAGGTGGCCATGCAGTATAACGAATCCTACACAGAGGTGCTTTTGACCTTCGCCAACAACATCAACACGGTGGAGGGCGGAACGCACGAGGTTGGATTCAAGACGGCCATCACCAAGGTGCTGAACGATTACGCACGGAAATATCAGCTGATTAAAGAAAGCGAAAAGAACCTGAGCGGCGAGGACGTGCGCGAGGGACTTTGCGCCATTGTTTCGGTCAAGCTGACCGACGCGCAGTTTGAGGGACAAACCAAAGCCAAGCTCGGCAACAGCGACATGCGCAACTTTTTGTACACCCTTGTGACCACCAAGCTGGCGGAATATCTGGAGGAAAACCCCGCCGTCGGCAAAAACATCATAGAAAAAGCGCTTTCGGCTTCCCGCGCACGGGAGGCGGCGCGCAAGGCGCGGGAGGCAACCCGCCGCAAGGGCCTTTTGGAAGGCTCGACGCTGCCCGGCAAGCTGGCCGATTGCCAGGAAAGAAGCGCGGAACTGACCGAGCTTTATCTGGTAGAGGGAGATTCCGCAGGCGGCTCGGCCAAGCAGGGAAGAAACTCCCGGTTTCAGGCCATTCTGCCTCTGCGCGGTAAGGTGCTTAACGTAGAGAAAACAAGAGCCGACAAGGTGTACGGCAACCAATCGCTCATTCCGATTATTCAGGCGCTGGGCTGCGGGATCGGAGAGGAATTTGACCTGGCCAAGCTGCGGTACGGCAAGATCATCATTATGGCCGATGCCGATGTGGACGGCTCGCACATTCGGATTTTGCTTTTGACCTTCTTCTTCCGCCACATGCGAAAGCTGATTGAAAACGGAAACATCTTTTTGGCACAGCCGCCGCTTTACAAGGTCTATAAGGGCAAGCAGGAGCGCTATGCCTTTTCGGACGCGGAGCGCGACAAATATCTGGCGGAGCTGGGCGGAGGCGAAGCCGACCGCTACAAAGGTCTTGGTGAAATGAACGCCGAGCAACTTTGGGAAACCACCATGGATCCCGAAAAGCGGACGATTTTGCGCGTTACGCTGGACGACGCCGTGGCGGCCGACGAAATGTTCTCCCTTTTGATGGGGGACAAGGTCGAACCGCGCCGCGTCTTTATTGAGGAAAACGCCAAATTCGCCGAAAATCTTGATATTTAACCTTTAACATTTAACATTTAACATTTAACGGAACCCGGCGGCAACCGGTATAAAACGAAGGGCGAAGTCTAAAGTGTAAGGTGTGAAGCGCAAAGCCTAAAGTGTAAAGTGTAAAGCCTAAAGTGTGAAGCGCAAAAAAGCACGCCCGCCCCCTTCGGCCGCCCTGCAACAAAGAAAACAAATAAAAACCCAAAAGAAAAGAACAGAAAAGAACAAAAAGAAAGGAAAAAGACAACGATTTTTATGGACAACCGGATTTTGCTGGCTTCCAAATCGCCGCGCCGGAGGGAAATTCTCGCCTCGCTTGGCGTGCGATTTCGCGTGCTGACGGCCGACACCGACGAAACGTGTGACGAAAAAGATCCTGCCTCCTTGGTTTTGCTCCTGTCGGAGCGCAAGGCGGTCGCGGCGGCCAACGCTTTTGTCCCGAAAAGGGAATTTGATACGGCATTCCGGAAATTTATCATGGACACCTTTCCCTCCCGCAACGAGGTATCGTCGGACGATCCGCCCATACGGGTGCCCTACAAGCCGCTTGCCGTCGGCGACGCTCCGCAAAAGGAACGCGTGATCTACCCCTTTGAGGATCCCGGCGAGGATTATATCGTGGGGTGCGACACCGTGGTGGCGGTGGAGGGAGAAATTCTCGGCAAGCCGAAGGACGAGGAGGACGCCAAACGAATGCTCCGGCTTCTGTCCGGGCGCACCCATTCGGTGTTCAGCGGCCTGCACGTGATTCGCTTTTCCGACCGGAAAAGCGCCGGCGCCGTTCGGCAAACGCACGTCACCTTTGCGCCGCTTTCCGAGGAGGATATTGCTTTTTATATACGGCACGGCTCGGTGTACGATAAAGCCGGCGCCTACGCCGTGCAGGGACTTGCGTCCGCTTTTATCAAGGAAATCGAGGGCGATTACTTCAACGTCGTCGGCTTCCCGGTGCAAACCTTCTTTTCGCTGATGGAAAAGGATTTTGGCCTTGCACCGACCGAATTGCTTGCTAAAATGCCCTTGTAAGGGGAGCGAAAGCCAGGCCCCATCCGCACAAATCAAAAGAGCTTCACCGCTTCCGCGCTGAAGCAGAAGCAGAAAATGAAAATACGAAAAGACGAAAATACGAAAAGACGAAAATACGAAAAGACGAAAATACGACAGAAAGGAGCCGGTTGCCCGGTAGAAAAGCAAGGCAGAGCTATGATCAAAAATATCGGAATCGACCTTGGCACAGCCAATACGCTGCTGTATGTCAGCGGCAAGGGCATTGCCATGTTTGAGCCGTCGGTGGTTGCGCTGGAAAAACGAACGGGCAACATCGTCGCGGTGGGCGCGAGAGCCAAGCGCATGCTCGGTAAAACGCCCGGCTCCATCGTCACCTTCCGCCCGCTTAAGGACGGCGTGATCGCCGACTTTGAAATAACGGTACGGATGCTCCATGAATTTTTCGTTCGGATCGGGGCAACGTCCTTTTTCAACAAGCCAAACGTGATTGTCAGCATTCCCTACGGCGTGACCGAGGTGGAAAAGCTGGCGGTGGAAAACGCCGCCTTTGAGGCCGGCGCACGCAACGTGTGTCTGGTGGAGGAGCCTATCGCGGCCGCCATCGGCGCAAAGCTCCGGGTTTCGGGCAACCGCGGCTGTATGATCATCGACATCGGCGGCGGAACAACCGAGGTGGCCGTGATCAGTATGGACGGCATCGTGGCCTCCCGCTCTCTGCGGATCGCGGGGGACGAGATGGACAATGCCATTGTGCAGTACATGAAAACGGTGCACGGAATTTTAATCGGTGAAATTACGGCCGAGCAGCTGAAAAACCGCATCGGCTCGGTTCATTCGTCGGCCGACCGCGGCTCCATGCGCGTGTACGGCCGGAACCTGCGTGACAATTCGGCCACGGAGGTCGAGGTGTTTTCGGGCGAAATGCGACAGGCCATGCGAACGCCGATTGAGCAAATCGTGGCGGCCATCAAGGGAACCTTGGAGGACACCCCGCCGGAGCTGGCGGCCGACATCTACGAATACGGCATCACCGTGGCGGGCGGCGGCGCTCTTTTAGGGGGCATCGCGGAGGTCATTTCGGCGCGCACGGGCTTGAAGGTCACCCTTGCGCAAAGGCCGCTGGAGGCCGTTTGCCGCGGCATCGCCCGCGTGATTGAAAGCGACGGACGGATGGAAAACGTCATCCGCTATCGCTCCCGGTAAGCGCCGGTCGATAAAAAACGATGCCGCTCCCGGTAAGCGTTGACCGATAAAAAAAGCGAAAAAAAATAAGAAATTTGAGTAAGATAACCCCATCAACGAAATGAAATGAGAGGCAAAAAAATTGGAACACAACAGCAGTGACATTTTGTTTGAAAACCAAAAGATCGTGGACGTCCACATGGAAAAGGAGGTCAAAAAGTCCTTCATCGAATATTCCATGTCGGTCATTACCTCCCGTGCCCTGCCCGATGCCCGCGACGGAATGAAGCCCGGCCAGCGCCGCATTCTCTACGCCATGTATGAGGATCGCCTGACGCACGACAAGCCCTTCCGGAAGTCGGCAACGACCGTGGGTAACGTGCTGGGCCGCTATCACCCGCACGGCGACGCCGCGGTGTACGGAACCATGGTTCGTATGGCGCAGCCTTTTTCGCTCCGCTATCCCCTGATCGAGGGACACGGAAACTTCGGCTCGGTGGACGGAGATCCCGCTGCCGCGTACCGTTATACCGAAGCGAGAATGTCCAAGATTGCCGATGAAATGCTGCGCGATCTGGAAAAGAACGTCGTCCCGATGGTGAAAAACTTTGACAACCGTCTGGACGAGCCGACGGTGCTGCCCTCCCGCTTCCCGAACCTTCTTGTCAACGGCTCTATGGGAATCGCCGTGGGTATGGCAACCAACATCCCCCCGCATAACCTTGGGGAAGTGATCGACGCGGCCGTGTACCGCATGGAAAACCCCGATTGCTCGGTGACGGAGCTGATGCAGTTCATCAAAGGCCCCGACTTCCCGACCGACGGCATTATCTACGGGAAAAACGGCATCATTGAAGCCTATACCACCGGAAAGGGGCGCATTATGGTGCGCGCCCGCGCCCAGGTGGAGGAGGAGCATCACCGGATCATCGTGACCGAGATCCCCTACGGCGTCAATAAGAGCCTGCTTTGTGAGAACATCGCCCAGCTGGTCAAGGATAAAAAGATTGAAGGCATTACCGAGCTGCGCGACGAATCGGGACGCGACGGCATGCGGATCGTGGTCGAGTATCGCCGGGACGCCAACGGGCAGATTATTCTCAACCAGTTGTATAAGTATACACAGCTGCAGGACACCTGCGCGGTGAATATGCTGGCTCTGCTGAACGGCGAGCCGAAAATCCTCTCTCTGCCGCAGATTCTGGACTGCTATGTGGAGCACCAGGAAAACGTCATTACGCGCCGCACGCAGTTCGATTTGGACAAGGCCCTGGCGCGCGCCCACATCTTTGAGGGCTATAAGGTCGCTTTGGATAACATTGACGAGATCGTGCAGATCATGAAAACGTCAAAGTCGATCCCGGAATCCAAGGCCACGTTGATGGAGCGCTATGCGTTGAGCGATCCGCAGGCGCAGGCGATTGTGGACATGACGCTCGGCAAGCTGACCGGTATGGAGCGGCAGAAAATTGAGGAGGAATTGCTCCGTCTGCACAATCTGATCGCCGAGCTGCGCGCCATTCTGGCCGATAAAAACAAGATTATGGAAATCGTCCGCAACGAGATGAACGAGATCAAGAACAAGTATTCCGACGCGCGCCGCACCGAAATTGTGGAGGCAGAGGACGACATTATCCTGGAGGATCTGATCGAACGGCACGAATGTGTCATTACGTTGACGGGCAGCGGCTATATCAAGCGCCTGCCGGCCGACACCTATTCCGCCCAGCACCGCGGCGGCAAGGGCGTGATCGGCATGACGACAAAGGAAGAAGACTATGTGGAGAAAATGCTGGCGGTCAACAGCCATTCGTACCTGATGCTCTTTACCAACACCGGCAAGGTGCATCTGCGCAAGGCGTATCAGATCCCGGAGGCCTCCCGGACGGCCAAGGGCACCAACGTGGTGAACTTGGTGGAGCTGGAAAGCGGCGAAAAGATCACCTCCCTTGTCAGCGTCCCCGCCTTTACCGAGGACGAATACCTGACCATGATTACCAAGAAGGGCGTCATCAAGCGCACCCTTCTGACCGAATACGAATACCACCGCAAGGGCGGCAAGATCGCGCTGAACCTGGACGAGGGAGACGAGCTTTTGTTTGTCAAACGGACGCACGGGGAATGTGATATTATCATCGCCACCCATGAGGGCAACGCCGTTCGCTTCTCCGAATCCAATGTCCGCGTGATGGGACGAACCGCCCGCGGCGTTCGCGGCATTGCTCTGCGCGGCGAGGACTACGTGACGGGCGTGGCCGTTGTGGCAGAAGGCGAAAAGCTGCTCACCATCACGGAAAACGGCTACGGCAAGCGCACGGACTTTGAGGATTTCCGCCTGATGAAGAACCGCGGCGGTCATGGCGTGTGCGTGCATAACATTTCGGAAAAGACCGGCCTTTTGGCGGGCATTGTTTCGGTGAGCGAGGACGATGATATTATGATCATCACCAACCAGGGGCAGATTGTACGAACCCCGGCCGCCGGAATCCCCGTATATTCCAGAACCGCATCGGGCGTTATCGTCATGCGCCTGTCGGAGGGACAAAGCGTGGCCAATGTGACAAAGCTGGCCTCCGAGCCGGAGCCTGAGGAGGTCGGAACGACCGCCGCGCCGAACGCCCCGGCCGATTCCGAGGAAACCCCAGAGGAGAGCGCCGCCGAGGGGAACGATACGGACGTTGAGCCGAGCGAAGGGGACGGCACCGAATTTGCGTCCACCGAGGAAACCGACAGCGATACCGAAATTTAAGCGGCCAAGCGAGACAGACGGCATCTATGCCGAATTTTAAGCGGGCAAGCGCAAGGGAAACCGAGCGCCGACCGCGGCCGCCGACAACGGCCGGAGCAAAACGGCGGCGCTTCGCCGCCGAGACTGCTATCATGGGGAGTGTAAAAACGCAACCTGCGTTTTTACACTCCCCCTTTGTGTTTTCGGAAAGTGTGGGCATAGCCACGCCTTTTATGGAAGTTGTTTGCGCGAAAAACGGCTTTGCGCGGCTTTACATGGTCGCTTCTTTGCCCGACGGCGGTCGGTCGGGGGTGTCTTTCATGGAAATCGTTTGCGCGGGCATGTCTTTCATGGAGAGAGCGTGCGCGGGCACGTCCTTGGCCGGGGAAAGCGGGGCCGCCCCGCCGACTGTTGAGGTCGGGGCGTCCGCGCCCCCAATGCCGAAGCTGACGGCAATGGCGGCATTGACCTCGGCCATCACCGATTCATCCAAATGCCCCATTCGCTCCCGGAGCCGCTGCTTGTCCAGCGTTCGCACCTGCTCCAAAAGAATGACCGAATCTTTGGCCAGCCCCGCCCGGTCGGCGTAAACGTCAATATGCGTGGGCAGGCGGGTTTTGCTCATGCGGCTGGTGATCGCCGCGGCAATGACCGTGGGGCTGTAGCGGTTGCCGACATCGTTCTGAATGATCAGAACGGGGCGCAGGCCGCCCTGCTCCGAGCCGACAACGGGGCTGAGATCGGCGTAATATATGTCGCCCCGACGTATGTTATACATGTTTTTCTCTCCTTTTTTTCGCTTTTGGCTTTTCGCTTTTGGCTTTTCGCTTTTTGATCTTCGAGATTCCATCTTCGATCTTCGGGCCTCGATCTTCGCTTTTCGCTCAACAGACGGCTCTATGGCGTCGCGGTTGCTTTAGGGTTCGGATCCCGGAACATGTCCCTGTGCTTTTATTGTTGCCAAGGAAGGGAGAAAAAATAAACATGCGGCAAAAATTTTCGGCGAAAATTTTCGGAGAATACCGGTTGCCCGCGGTGCGCCGGGCCGGGCAAAGACGCGAAGGAAACAAATTTTCAAAAAAGTCTTGACAATCGCCGACAACCTGTGATATAATATCACCGTTGCGGATATGTGACTTTCGGCCCCTTGGTCAAGCGGCTAAGACGACGCCCTCTCACGGCGTAATCATGGGTTCGATTCCCGTAGGGGTCACCAGCGGCAGGCTGCCGCTCCCGATCGTCGGGGGTGTGCAGCCTTTTCTGTTTTTTATCCCGCGAGGGGGAGGTTGGGGTTTTCCCGAACTTTTCCCCATGGCAGGCTGCCGCTCCCGGTTGTCGGGGGTGTGCAGCCTTTTCTGTTTTCTATCCCGCGAGGGTGAGGTCGGGGTTTTCCCGAATGTTCCCCATGGCAGGCTGCCGCTCCCGGTTTTCGGGGGTGTGCAGCCTTTTCTGTTTTTTATCCCGCGAGGGGGAGGCCGGGGTTTTCCCGAACTTTTCCCCATGGCAGGCTGCCGCTCCCGATCGTCGGGGGTGTGCAGCCTTTTTTGTTTTCTATCCCGCGAGGGTGAGGTCGGGGTTTTCCCGAACGTTCCCCCATGGCAGGCTGCCGCTCCCGATCGTCGGGGGTGTGCAGCCTTTTCTGTTTTTTATCCCGCGAGGGGGAAGTCGGGGTTTTCCCGAACGTTCCCCCATGGCAGGCTGCCGCTCCCGGTTTTCGGGGGTGTGTAGCCTTTTCTGTTTTCTATCCCGCGAGGGTGAGGCCGGGGGTACTCTCTCCGATTCGTCCCCTCAACAAAAAAATCCGAACGATTTCGCAGAGCGAAAGCGTTCGGATTTTTTATTTTTTCCAAAGCGGCCCCTCGGCATCGAGGGGGACGAACAAAGAACAAGAGACGGAAGGCAAAACCGACCAAGATCCCATCAAAAACGTCGGGATTCCGACCGGCAAATTTAAGGGGCTGTTAAAAACATCGAGTTTTTTAACAGCCCCGGAAGCATTGTTACGACTTGATGTGAACGTCCATCTGCGGGAAGGGAATCTGAATGCCTTTTTCGCCCAGCGCGGTATAAATCCGCTCATTCAGCGCAAAATTGACCGTCCAATAATCCTCCTTTTTCGCCCAGACACGAAGCACAAAGGAAAGTGAGCTATCATTCTGCTTGGACAACGCGGTAAAGGGCGCCGGCGCCTTCAGCACCAGCGGCTGTGCCGCGGCTTCGGCCAGCAAAAGCTCCTTGACCTCGGCAGCGTCGGTGCCGTAGGCCACCGAAAAGGTCAGATCCACGCGGCGGATGTCCTGCTTGGAATAGTTGGTGATGTTGCCGTTGGACAGCGCGCCGTTGGGGATGGTGACCGTTTTGTTGTCGGGGGTGGTGAGGATGGTGTAAAACATGTTGATGTCATTGACCGTGCCGGCCTCGCCGTTGCCTTCAATGTAGTCGCCGACGCTGAAGGGGCGGTAGATCATCAGCATGATACTGCCGGCGATGTTGCTCAACGAGCCTTGCAGGGCAAGGCCGAGAGCCACGCCGGCCGAGCCGAGAAGCGTGATGACCGAGGCGGAGGGAATGCCGATCAGAACGGCCGCGCTGAACACCACTATGGTGTACAGAATGACGCGAATGACGTTTTTCAGAAAATGCGCCACCGTGTTGTCCATTTTCTTGTAGCCCTCGGAATCGGCAAAGCGCTTGATGGCCCACTTGGAAAGGCGCAGACCGATAACGAGAATCAGCAAAGCGCCGATGAGCTTGGGGAGAAAAACGGCGCAGGCCTTGGAAAGATGCTCCCAAAAGGACTGAAAGGTTTCGCTCAGGGTAGGATCGGAGGCCGGCGCCAGAGCCGGAGCCGACAAAGCGGTGTTTACAAGGAAAAAAAGAGATTTCATAATGCAGTCTCAGAGCCGGCCGCGGCCGGTTCCCTCCTTTATTTTTAATTTGTCAGCAGAAAGGACGAAGCAGGGCGGCTTTACGCTTTGGCGGTCAGGCGCTGTTTGTCCTTTTGCAGCATGTAAAGCCCGTAATAGCGCCCCTTCTGCTCCAAAAGCTCGGTGTGGGTGCCTTGTTCGATAATCTGCCCGTGGGACAGCATGATGATGTTGTCCGCATGCTGAACGGTGGAGAGGCGGTGCGCCACGATCAAAAGGGTGCCGATGCGCATCATTTTTTCCAGCGAATCCTGAATCAGCACTTCGGTTTCGGTGTCAATGTTGGCCGTGGCCTCGTCAAGAATCATGACCTCCGGCTTGTGGATCAGCGTCCGCGCAAAGGAAATCAGCTGGCGCTGGCCGGCCGAAAAGTTGTTTCCGCGCTCCCGCACTTCCTCGTCAAGGCCCCGCGAGAACTTTTCGATGATCTTGTCGGCGTTGACGTAGCGGCAAACCTTCATCACTTCTTCGTCGGAGATGCCCTCCTCGTGCAGAAGAATGTTGCTGCGGATAGTGCCGGCAAAGAGGAAAACGTCCTGGAGCATCTGGCCGAAGTGGCGGCGCAGGGAAGCGATCCGGATTTTTTTAATGTCGATGCCGTCAATCAGGATCTGCCCCTTCTGAATGTCGTAGTCGCGGCAGATCAGCGAAAGAATGGTCGTTTTGCCCGAACCCGTGGAGCCGACAAAGGCTACCGTTTGCCCCGGAAGAACCGTAAAGGACACGTCGCGCAAAACCCATTCCTCCCCGACATAGGCAAACCACACATGCCGGAACTCAATGTGCCCCTGCACGTGAGGAAGGTCGATGGCGTCCGGCTCATCCACCACGTCGGGCTGAATGTCAAACAGGACGAAGATCTTTTCCGCCGACGCCATGGCCGATTGCAGGGCGTTGAACTGATCGGCGAGCGCCTGAATCGGGTTGAAAAACTTGGAAATGTACATGTAGAAGGAGACAATCAGGCCGCTTGTGATCGTTTGGCCGAGGAACGCAAAGTTTTTGATGTAGCCGCGGCCGCCCAAATACAAGAGCGCCAGCACCGAGGACAGGTACAGCGAGTAGACCAGCGGCCGGAAAATTCCGAAAACGAAGATGGATTTTTCCTTGGCCTTGCCGAGCGCGTTGTTTTTGACGGCAAATTCGTCCGTTTTCCGCGCCTCGCGGTTGAAAATCTGAATAATTTTCATGCCCGACAGGTTTTCGGACAGGAAGGTGTTGATGTTGGTGGTGCCGTCCTTGACCTTGCGGTGCGCCTTGCGCGAGAATTTGCGGAAGATCACCGTAAAGAGGACAATAAAGGGTACAAAGCAAAGAACCATCAACGTGAGCATGTAGTTCAGACACAGCATGGCAATCAGCACGCCCGCCACAATGAAGCTGTTTTTGATCAGGCTGACGAGAATGTTGGTGAACATGTTGGAGATGGCGTTGGTGTCATTAGTCACGCGCGTGACCAGCTTGCCGACGGGAATGGTGTTCAGCTGGGCGTGCGACAGGCTTTCAATGTGGGCAAACAAATCCTCGCGGATGGCCGACAGGATTTTTTGGCCGGTTTTTTGCAAAACGACCGCCTCCGCATAGGTGCAGAGCATCGAAACAACCAAAACGCCCGCATAAACGGCCACGCACAGCAAAAGCGACCGCATTTCAAAATCGTGCTTGATCAATTCCTCCGCGTATCCGAGGATCAGCGGGGACACGATCTCGTGAGAAATGGACAAAACCATAATCACAAACACAAAGAGAAAGTTTTTCCAATAGGGCTTTGCATAGCGGAGCAGGCGGCGAAGGATCTCGGAATCCTTCATGTTTCGGTCAAAGCCGATGGCCTCCTTGCGGTTTTTGATGGAAAAATAGGCAATCAGAAAGGCCACGGAAAAGCAGCCGATCAGCGCGCCGATAAAAATCAAAGGAAAATATTCACGCATGGACGTCTACCTCCTTTCCTTCGGGAGCCGAGGGCAAGGCGTCGGCGTTGGCTTGGCTTGATGCCGGCTCGGTGTGTGACACCGGCTCAGTGTGAGGCGCCTCGTCCAACTGCTGCAAATCGACCATAATGCGGTATTCGGGGCAGGTGTTGTACAGCGTCTCGTGCGTGCCGACCGCGCACACGCGCCCGTCCTCCACAAACAGAATTTTGTCCATCTGCTTGACGGTGGAGATGCGGTGCGCAATCAAAAGCGTGGTTTTGCCGGAGCGTTCCCGCGCCAGGTTTTCCAGAATGATCTTTTCGGTCTTGACGTCCACGGCCGAAACGGAATCGTCGAGAATCAGGATCGGCGCGTTTTTCATCAAGGCGCGCGCAATGGAAATGCGTTGCTTTTGCCCGCCCGATACCGTCACGCCGCGCTCGCCCAGCACCGTTTCGTAGCCTTCCGAAAAGCCCTTGATGTTGGCGTCCACGTCGGACAAGCGGGCGGCTCTTTCCACGTCCATATGACGGCCGCCGTCCGTGGCAAAGGAAATGTTGTTTTCAATGGTGTCGCTGAACAAAAAGTTGTCCTGGGGGACGTAGGCGGTCGAGCGGCGCACGGCGCTGATGGGAATCGTGTTCACGTCCCGTCCGTCCAAAAACAGCGTGCCGTCGGGGACGTTGTAGGTGCGGAGAATCAGATCGACCAGCGTAGTCTTGCCCGAACCGGTCTTTCCGATGATGCCCACGTTTTCGCCGGCTCGGATCGAGAAGGACACGTCGGACAGCGCGTCGTATTCGGCGCCGGGATAGCGGAAGGTCAGATGCCGAAATTCAATGTTGCCCTGCAGCGTGCCGGGATCGGTTACGTCGGGGCGGTCTTTGACATGAATTTCCGCTTCCAGAAGGCCTGCAATCCGGTTGAGCGAGGCCTTGCCCTCGGAGCGCATTTGCACCAGCTGGGAAATGGCCAGAATCGGCCACACCACGGCGGTGAAATAGCTGACAAACTCAATCAGCTGGCCGGCGGAGAAGGAGCCTTTGTAAACCAAAAAGCCGCCGTAGCCGAGGATGATGCAGATGACCGATTCGACAAACAGCGTAACGCAGATGTCGAAGGTGACGGCGAGCTTTGTGAAGTTGACGTTGGCTTTTTCGCTTTCGAGGTTGAGCTTGCGGAAGGCGTGCAGCTCCTTGGCCTCCTTGACAAAGGCCTTGATCACGGCAATGCCGGCAAAGCTTTCCTGCGAAAAATCGGACAAGCGGGAAAAGGCGGCCTGGCGCTTTTCCCAGCGGGCCGAGAAAGCCTTTTCCAAAAGGGTGCTGCACACCAGCAGGATCGCCATGGGGATCATGGAGAGCAGTGTGAGCAGCGGATCCATGCGAAACATGTTGAAAATGGCCAGAACGCCGAGGCACAGCGCGTCGAAAAACATAAGAATGCCCGAGCCGAAGCAATCCTGCACCGTTTCCAGGTCGTTGGTGAAAAGGGACATCAGACTGCCCACCTTGTTCGCCTGATAGTACTGCTGAGACAGGAGCTTGCAGCGGTCGAACATCCGGCGGCGAATATCGGTTTCCACGCGGATGGCCGAACCGAAGAAGCAGATGCGCCACAAAAAGCGGCCGACCAGCAGAGCCAGAATGATAAAGAGAAAGGGCAGACAGACGCGATCCAAAAGGAAGTTCATGTCAAAGGGGACGGGGGTGCCGTCAACGATGACGCTTCCGTTGTTGATTCCGTCGATGACCATGCGGTAAAGGCTGGGCACCCAAAGCTGGGCGACGTCCACAAGGAGCAGCGCGAAAATGCCGAGCAGGAGAACGGGGGCGTATTTGAGGTAATATCGATTGATATGCTTACCAAACAGCATAGAGAAAAATCACCTTCTTTGCTAAAAAACAGAAAGTCAAAAGGGCGGACGACGCTTTCTTTGGCCGCGCGCCGCCTTTTGGAGAGGAAGGCGGGCGTTCCGGCGCCCCCTGAGGAAGGGGAGGCCGTCCCCGGCCGCACAGGAAGGCCGGGAAACGCGGAGAAGGCGCGGTGCGGCGGACAAAACGCCGAGGCAACGCGCTTTTTCGCAAAGTAAAGCAATTATATTCTACCATAGTTAGAAAAAAAATCAAGGGCTATTCGAAAAATCACAAAATCTTTTCCAAAAACGAAGCCTCCCAAGGCCTTTTCGGCTTTGGGAGGGGGAAAAACGCTATGGATTCCGCCCGCGCCGCCGGGGCAAATGCGGCCACACGCCGGGCGAAAAGCGGGTGAAAAGCGGGCAAGCCCCGAAAAAGCGCCCCGGTGCCAAAGACCGGCCGCCCGGAAGCCGCTTCCTTTTCGTTACGCCCGCGCCGCCGGGCGTTGCCGATCTTCCTTTTCCCCTTCCCCGTCCGGCGCGGGCGAGCCGGCCGCGTAGGCGAGAGGGGAACAGCCGTAGCGCCGACGAAACATCTTGGAAAAATTCAAGGGATCCCGATAGCCGCAGAGCGCCGCGCTTTCGGACACCGAACGCCCCTGCCGCAGCAAGGTCGCCCCGGCCGCCAGCCGCGTCCGAATCAGAAATTCCTGCATGGTGATGCCGTAGCGCGCACGGAACAGGCGGGACAAATAGCGCCGATCCACCGACAGCATCGCCGCAATCTGCTCCACGGAAAGCTCCTGCATGTACATCGTCCGAATGACGTTTTCCGCCCGGCGGGCATAGCGCCCCTGCGGCTGTGGCCGCGCCAGAAGCTCGGCCATGATGCGGTGCAGAATCGTCACCAGATATTCCTCCCGCATGGTTTCCCAGCCGGGAAAGCCGCGGTGCATCGCGGCCTGAAATTCCAGAAAAATGTCGGGCAACAGCGTTCCGACGGGCGAGGGAAGCGCGTCGAAGCGCGCGGCGAGCCGCCCCGAAAAGCCGATCCACAAATAGTGCCACGGATCGCTCGGCTCGGCACGGTAGGTGTTGATTTCGTCCGGCCGGATCAGAAAAAACTGCCCCGCCGAGAGGTCGTATTCCCCCGTCGGCGCCGACAAATGGCCTCGCCCCGACAGAACATAATGCAAAAGGTAGTAATCGCGCACGCACGGCCCGAAGGAATGATGGGGGGCACATTTTTCCTCCCCGCACAGCAAAGGATTCAAGTCCGAAAAGCCCCGATCCACTAATATATGAGAAATATAGGTTTCCATAGCGCTTCGGCACGAAGCCGTCTCCTTCTAAGATAGTTACATTATACCATATCCGGGCGACACCGTGCAATAGCTTTTCCCAAACAATCGTGTTATAATAAAACAAAAAAAACGCCCCAAAGGCGGGGCAAACCCGAAGAAAAATGAAAAAATAACAAAACCAAAAAACGAGGGGAGAAAACAGGATGAAAATTACATTTATGGGTGCCGGCAGTACGGTCTTTGTCAAGAATGTTTTGGGCGACACCATGCTGTGCGACAGCTTCCACGACATTGAAATCGCGTTGTACGACATCAACGCAACGCGGCTGGAGGAATCCTACCTTCTGATCACCTCCTTGAACGAAAACATCAACGAGGGGCGGGCAACGGTTCGGAAATACCTTGGGGTGGAAAACCGCAAGGAAGCGCTGCGCGGCGCCACCTTTGTCATTGACGCGATCCAGGTCGGCCTGTACGATCCCTGCACGATCATTGACTTTGAAATTCCGAAAAAATACGGCCTGAGACAGACGATTGCGGACACGCTGGGCATCGGCGGCATCATGCGCGGCGCGCGCACCATTCAGGTGCTGAAGGGCTTTGCCCGCGACATGGAGGAGGTCTGCCCCGACGCGATATTCCTCAATTATACCAACCCGATGGCCATCGTGAGCGGCTTTATGCAGCGCTACAGCCCCATCCGCACCGTGGGACTTTGCCACAGCGTGCAGGTCTGCTCGTATTGGCTGCTCAAGGAATTGGGCATGGAGGACAAAATGGAGGGACGGCGCGAAACGATTGCCGGCATCAACCACATGGCGTGGCTTTTGGACTTGCGCGACAAGGACGGCAACGATCTTTACCCCGAAATTCGCCGCCGCGCCAAGGAGAAAAACGCGAAGGAAAAGCACGATGATATGGTGCGCTTTGACTACATTGATAAATTCGGGTATTTCTGCACGGAATCGAGCGAGCATAACGCGGAGTACAACGCGTTTTACATCAAGCCGAACCGCGAGGATCTGATTGAAAAATTCAACATTCCGCTGGACGAATACCCCCGCCGCTGTATACACCAGATCGCCAAATGGGAAAAGGACAAGGCCGAGCTGATGGCCGGAGGAAAAGCAACGCATGCGAGCCGGAGCCGCGAGTATGCGTCCTGGATCATGGAGGCCGTCGTGACGGACGTGCCGCTGCGCATCGGCGGCAACGTGATCAACCACGGCGTGATCTCCAATCTGCCGGACGAGGCCTGCGTGGAGGTTCCGTGCATGGTGGATAAGAACGGCATTCACCCGACGTATGTCGGCGCACTGCCGTTGCAGCTGGCCGCCATGAACTCCTCCAACATTTACCCGCAGTTGTTGACGATTGAGGGTGCCGTGACCGGAAGCCGGGAAACGCTTTGCCACGCGGCCCTGATGGATCCCCACACCGGAGCGACGCTTTCGACCGACGAAATTGTGTCTTTGGTGAACGAGCTGCTGGACGCGCACGAAGCCGCCGGCTATTCCTGCCTGCACGAGTAAAAATCCGCTGAGAAACGATAGGCGGCGATCCCTGTCCGCACGGGGAAAAGCCATCAAACCCAATTTTACGGCGCGGCGCCGGGACGAGATTTTTCGTTTTGCGCCGCGCCGGCTGTGTTTGGGCGGCTGTCTTTCGCCCCTCGCCGCACCGGCTGTGTTTGGGCGGCTGTCTTTTGTCCCTCGCCACGCCGGCCGTGTTTTTGGGCGGCTGTCTTTTGTTCTGCGCCGCGCCGGCTGTGTTTTCCCGCATGCCCCGGCGGTGCGAAAGGCCGCCGGATTTTTCGCAAAAATCGGGGCGCTTTCCCACTTTTTTGATTTTTTTTCATTTATGGGTTGACAAAGCGGTTTGAATGTGATATTATATTTGGGCAGTGGACGTGCCCCATTAGCTCAGTAGGTAGAGCACATGACTTTTAATCATGGTGTCCGGAGTTCGACTCTCCGATGGAGCACCACGCAAGCGCCGGATGAAACCCATCCGGTGCTTTTTTGTTTTTTCCATCGAGGGCACGTTCCCTTTAGCTTTTTTGTTTTTTTCACCGAACCACACGTTCCCCCGCGACGGAAAAAGGAAAAAACAAACGCAAACGCTCGGAAAATTTGTCAAATCCCTTGACAAAGAAGCGCGGACGTGCTATACTTACCCATGAAATTGCAAATGTTTCGCAATTTCATGCAACAAAATGCGAAAAACCCCCTCTTTCTCCCGCCCATGGACTTGACAAAGGCCGGGACGAGTGATATACTTTACTATGAAAGTTGAAGGCTTCCCGCTGTCAGTGGAACGGAAAAACGAAACCATCACATTCACGAAGGAGAAAGATTATCATGAAAGTTATCGTATGCAAAGATTATGAAGAAATGTCGCTGCGCTCGGCCCGCATCGTGGCCGCACAGATCACCGTAAAGCCGAACTGTCTGCTCGGCTTTGCCACCGGCTCTACCCCTGTGGGCATGTACCACAAGCTGGCCGAGATGAATCAGGCCGGCAAAATCGACTTTGCCGAGGTGAAAACGGTCAACCTGGACGAATACTACCCCATTGATCCCGCCAATGACCAGAGCTATCGCTATTTCATGAACAAAAACCTTTTTGACAACATCAATATCAAAAAGGAAAACACCAACGTGCCCGACGGACAGGCCAAGGATACCGAGGCCGAGGGCAACCGCTATGAAGCGCTCATCGCTTCGCTCGGCGGCATTGATTTGCAGGTGCTCGGCATCGGTCGAAACGGCCACATCGGTTTTAACGAACCCGATTCCTTCCTGTACAACAACACCCATGTGACCGGCCTTACCGCCGACACAATCAACGCCAATGCCCGCTTCTTCGCCAGTGAGGACGACGTGCCGAAGCACGCCCTTACCATGGGAATCGGAACCATTCTGCGGGCTAAAAAAATCATCATCCTCATCAACGGCAAAAACAAGCACGAGGCTCTGACCAGAATGCTGGAAGGCAAGCTGGATCCGATGTGCCCCGCTTCGATGCTGAATGTACATCCCGACGTGACGGTTCTTTGCGATGAGGAGGCCTATAACGGCTGATCCCGCCCGCCAATAAAAAGGAATTTTCGCACGGCGAAATCGGCCTCATTTTTAAAGAGAGGAGATTTTGCCGTGCTTTTTTTGCGGCAAAAACACAAGCATGATTGAGCTTCATCAGTTAGTCAAGCGCTTCCCGGACGGCACGGGCATCGCCTACCGCGATTTGACCTTTGAAACCGGAAAGTCGTACATTCTGCTCGGCGCTTCGGGGTGCGGCAAAACCACCCTTCTTCACATGATCGCCGGCGTCATCACCCCCGACGAGGGCACGGTGACGGTGGACGGCCGCGTGATGAATACCTTGTCGCAAAAGGAGCGGGATGCCTTCCGCATCCGCGACATCGGCTACGTCTTTCAGGACTTCAAGCTGATTGACGAGATGACCGTCCGGGACAACATCGACATTCTGCGGCTGGAGGGCGTGGATACGTCCTTGGCCGACCAAACCCTCCGTGAATTGGGGATACATAATAAAAGGAAGAAAAAAGTCAAGCACCTTTCGGGCGGCGAGAAGCAAAGGACGGCGATTGCCCGCGCGCTTGTCAAGCGCCCGGCCATTATTTTGGCCGACGAACCGACCGGAAATCTCAATTATGAGATCGGCCAAACGGTGATCGAGGCGCTTCTGAACGCCAGCCGGGGCAAAACGCTGATCGCGGTTTCCCATGACGAGCGGCTGGTTCCCCTTTTCGACGAATGTGTGAATATGAATACCGTGGCAAGCGCATGCAGCGAGCCGTCCGGCAAAAAAGAAGGGGAGGGCGAGGCGCATGCTTAAGTTTGCTTTGAAGGATATGTGGATCAAGCGCGTCAAGGTTCTTTTTGTCGCCCTGTCCATCATTATTACGGCCGGCGTGGCGCTGCTGGCCTTCAACGTGGCCACGCAGGTCAAGGACGGCATCGTGGCCGGCGCTTCCAACTTTGATATGATCCTCGGCCCGGCCGGCTCGTCCACACAACTGACGATGAACACGCTGTTCTTTACGGACACCCCCTTGGGCACCATCGACTATTCGCTGGTGAAAGAGCTGGAGCAGAGCGGACGGTGCAACCATGTGGTTCCGTTCAGCATGGGCGACAGCTATAAATCGGCCCGCATCATCGGCACCACGCCGTACTTTTTGAACGGGAAAACGCTCTCGTCCGGCACCATGTTTGCAGAGGACGAGACGTTCACCTGCGTTCTCGGCCGGAACGTCGCGTCCAATTACGGATTGAAGGTCGGCGACAAGCTGATCACGTCCCACGGACTCGGCACCATCGGAACCGAGCATGCTTCCTCGCCGCTGACGGTGGTGGGAATCCTGAACACCACGGATTCGGCCTTTGATAACGCCGTGTTTACCTCCTATAAAACGGTGTGGGCCGTACACGATCATGGCGATCACGACGAGCACGACGAGCATGACGAACACGACACCCACGGCGAAGCGGACGCCCACGACCACGCCGAAGGGGAAACTCACGCAGAGGAGGGCAAGATTTGCGCCATTTTGGTGCAATCCAAGAGCGTGAACGACTACACCGCGCTGAAAAGCCACTACGGCGACAACGCCGCACTGCTGGTTGTCAACCCCTCCACCGTGCTGCGCGAGGTGCTTTCCAATGTGGACATCAGCGAAAAGATCGTGTACGCGCTGTGCGCCGTAATCCTGATCATGAACATTTTTGTAATCTCGGTCATTACGGTGATGAATATGTACGACGCGCGGGAGGACATCGCGCTGATGCGGCTGATCGGCATCAGCACCGGACGCATCCGCCTGCTGTATCTGCTGCAAAATACCCTGACCGGGCTGGTTTCCGCCGTGCTGGCGCTCGGCTTGTCGCGGCTCTGCCTCGGCCTTGTCAGTAAAATCACCTCCGCGATGGGCATCGTGCTCAGCATCGGCCGGGTGTACCCCGCCGAGCTGGCCATCATGGCCGGGGTGGTAGTTTTGAGCGTTTTGCCGACGCTGATTTGCACCGCGGTGATGTCGCGCAAGGACGGAATCCGAAGCTGATTCCGACGCAAGCGCCCCTCGGCGCGCACCGACTTGTGTTTTTCGCTTTTTCCTCTTGTGTTTTTTCTCGATTTTTTCCTTGAAAGGTAGGGTGCTCCCATGAAAAAAAAGCATACCGCACTTCTCTCGCTCGTTCTTTGCCTTTGCCTTCTGCTTCCCATGCCGACGCTTTTTTCGGGCTGCGGCAAAAAGGACGCGGGCGAGGGAACCAAGCTGAGCTTTTCGGAGGCGGTTTCCTTCGATACCATTAAAAAGCTGAATGGAAAAACCGTTGCTATCGTCGGGTATATGGCCACCCTGTCGCCCGTGAGCGGGGAATTTATGTACCTGATGAACCTGCCGTACCAATCCTGCCCCTTCTGCAAGCCCAACAGCACCGAGCTGACCAACACCATGGCCGTGTACGCGCCCAAGGGGAAGAAATTCACCTTCACCGATCAGGCCGTTCGCGTGACCGGACGGATAGAAGTGGGCGACTTTACCGACAATTACGGGTATAAGTACAATTACCGGATTGTGGACGCGGAGGTCGCGGTTGTGGATTTGAGCAGCGCCGAGAACGAAATGCTGGCGCTTTGGTATTCGGTGGCGTCGGACGGCGTGGTGACCGCGATTAACGATATGTTCAATTATGTGTACTTTGTCTGCAATTGGCCGGAATATTGCGTCAAGGACAAAAACGGCAAAATCGCCTATTACCTCTACCCCAAGGACGTGGAGCGGTATCTGGCCGATACCGGCGTCAACGGATACGCCGATAAGGCGGCGCCCGAGTATTTCCCCGGCCTTGCCCGCCGGATTCGCGGCATCAGCTCGGATAAGCTGGAGGATCTGGTGGCGCTGACGGAGGCGGCACAGGTGCTGGAGCAAAAGGCGCTGGCGGAGCTGCGCGCGAAAAATTATACCTCGGCGCCGGCGGCCGATGTGGGCGGCGGAGAGCTGAAATATACGCTGACCAACGGGGAGGCGCTCTTGGCGGAATACAACGTCCTGTACGACAAGTATCTGGCCTGGATCGCCAAGTGGGAAGTGTAATTTCTACCTATTTTAATATTATACTTAGGGGCAGCGATTTCGCAGGCCCCTTTCGTTCCATCATATTTTAAAAAATATTCAATAAAGCCTTGACAACCATGGGAGACTGTGATAAAATATAAAATACAAATTGGGAATCTGTCCTCACTGCGCCCAAAAGCGGAAAAGGCGGAGTCCGGTTTGGCTTCCGGAGAGCCGAAAGGCCCATTCGGCAAAGGAAACGAAACCCGAACAAAATTTTTATTAGCGGAGGAGATTATGAGAAAGTTTTCAACAAAGCTCATGGCAGTGGTGCTGACGATCATCATGATTGTCGGAACCTGTCTTCCTGCTTTCGCAGTAGACAAGTGCCGTCATGAGCATGCAACACAGGAGGGTGCGCCTGTAGCTGCGACCTGTTCGCAGAACGGTTATACCCCCTACTATTGTAGTGATTGTAACAAGCATATCTTGAAGGATATTACTGCGAAAGATGACACCAAGCACAGTTTCGTGGAAACCGGACGGTTGAATGCAACCTGCACCGAGGACGGTTACGTGGATTATGAGTGCGAGTGGTGCCACACCACCAAGAGAGATGTGCTGGCGGCCGCAGAGAGTGGTCACAATTATGAGGAAACCGCTCGTGTAGACGCAACCTGCACCACAGCAGGAAGCGTTACATATACCTGCTCTGCTTGCGGTGACGTAAAAGTCACAGAGATTGCAGCGACCGGCCACAATTACGAAACGGTAACCGAACCGACCTGCACGGTCGATGGCTCCAAGAAGTGCTCGAACTGCGGCGACGTTCAGGCGATTCCCGCTGCAGGACATGAGTATGTCGCTGACAGAGAAAACCCCGAAACCGTACTGCCCGAGGGTACTTGCAAAGACGGCGAGATGGTCTATAAGTGCCTGCACTGCACAGCTTCCTACAAAGTGAAGATCAAGGCAGAGGGCACACACACCCTTGTCGAAGTGGCTGAAGTTCCTCCGACCTGCTCCGCAGCCGGTACAAGAGCGCATTGGCTCTGCACCGTTTGCGGAAATAAATTCCTGGATGCGGCCGGCACAACCTTTGCTACGGCGGCTGCTTTGGAAATTGCCAAGCTGCCCCATACGCCCGGCGCTCCGGCAACCTGCACAAATCCTCAGACCTGCACCGTTTGCGGTGAATTGGTTTACGGAGCACTCGGTCATACCGAGGTGATTATCCCCGCCGTTCCCGCTACCTGCACCTCCGTCGGATATACCGAAGGCAAGAAGTGCTCGGTTTGCGACACCATCCTTGTGGCTCCCGTGGAAGTTGAAAAGCTGGAGCACACATGGGATGCAGGCGCTGTAACACAGGCTCCTACCTGCTCCACCGAAGGCGTGAAGCTGTTCACCTGCACCGTTTGCGGTGAAACCAAGGAAGTCGCCATTCCCACCACAGAGGGCGGCCATATCATCGAGGACAGCTATGAGGCTCCTACCTGCACACTGAACGGCCACCACATCAGATATTGCCGTCTGTGCGACTACGTTGAATCTAAAGAAATCCTTCCGGCTCTCGGACATGATACAGAGCACAAGCTGCCTTTCGACAAGATTGAGCCGACCTGCTCTGCTCCCGGTCGTGCCGCAGGATCTGCTTGCCCGCGTTGCGGCGAAGTGATTGAAGGCGGCGAAACCCTTCCCGTTCTTCCTCATGCTTATAATGAAGGCGTAATAACCACTCCCGCTACCTGCACGACAGCCGGCGAAAAGACGTTTACCTGCACGGCTTGCGGCAATACCAAGATCGAAGTTGTGGAGGCTCTGGGACACAGCTACTCCGCTTGGACGGTTGTTACCGAAGCAACCTGCACACTCGACGGTTCTCAGACCCGCACCTGCACGGTTTGCGGCGATGTTGACACCGAGACAATTCCGGCTCTCGGCCATACCGAGCTGGTTCAGCTGACAAAGCCCGCTACCTGCGTGGCAGGCGGCTATGACTACATGGGCTGCGACAGATGTAAAGAAATGCTCGGAAGCAAGGTTCCCGGCACAGAGACACCGATTGATCCCATCAACGGTCATAACCTTGTGATCTCGGCCGTAACAAGACCGGCTACCTGCCAGCGTAAGGGTGAAGTCGTTACGTACTGCACACTTTGCGATGCCAAGGATATTATCCTCCTGACCGACAAGGATCCCAACAATCACGTTTGGGATGCTGGTACCCTTGTGGATAACTGCGAAGAAGGTAAAGTGGTTAAGCACACTTGCCCCTGCGGCGCTGTTAGCTACGACGAAGAAACCCGCGAACGTGCCCCCGGCCACAACTATGGCGAATGGACAGTAACCTCTCCCGCTACTTGCGTTGGTAACGGCTCTCGTCAGCGTATTTGCGAAAACGACGCAAGCCATATTGAAACGGAAGAAATTCCCGCTACGGGCCATACCTATGGTGATTGGGAAGTCGTTACAGCGGCTACCTGCACAACCGCCGGCCTGAAAAAGCACACCTGCACCGTTTGCCTTGCCGTAGAGACGGAACCCATTGAAGCTTTGGGACATGACTATGGCGAATGGATCGTCACGACTCCGGCTACCTGCACCGTTGCCGGCTCCAGAGAGCGCACCTGCACGCGTTGCAGCGATGTTGACACCGAGACGATTCCGGCTCTTGGCCATGTTTGGGGAACCGAATATACCGTTACCCTTCCCGCAACCTGCGTTGCAACCGGTTTGCGGCATCTGACTTGCACCGTTTGCGGTGACGCAGGCGCAGACGAAATCATCCCGATTGATGATGAATCGCATACCATCGGAACTCTGATTGAAGTTCTCAGACCTGCCTCCTGCAAGGATAATTCTCTCAAACGCTATTACTGCGCAGATTGCGGTAAGGACTTTACCGTAACCGGCAATGATAAATTGCCTCATGAGTGGAATGCCGGCGAAGTAACCCTGGCTCCTACCTGTGAAGCAACCGGTGTAAAAACCTTCACCTGCAACAACTGCGGTGATACAAAGACCGAAGACATCCTCGCTACCGGCCACACCTACGGCACATTGATTGCCAAGGTTGACGCAACCTGCGTGGATACCGGCTTTGCCGCTCACTATAAGTGCGAGGCTTGCGGAAAACTGTTTGATGAAACTTTCGTTGAAAAGACGGAGGCAGAGCTTACCCTTGCTGCTCTCGGTCACACCTTTACCGTGACGGTAGCCGGAACGCCTGCAACCTGCACGGATACCGGAATTAAAGATCACTTCAAATGCTCGGTTTGCGAAGCACTCGGTCTTGCAGATGCATCCGGCGTTGTAACCGCTGTTGAGGAAGCCGATCTTGTGCTTGCGGCTCTCGGCCATACACCCGGCGCAGCCGCTACCTGCACAACGGCACAGTTCTGTACCGTTTGCAGCGTGGAATTGGCTCCCGCTACCGGCCACACGCTGGTACATCATGACGCAAAGCCCGCCACTTGCACAACCCCCGGTTGGGACGCTTATGATACCTGCGAAAACTGCGACTACTCTACCCTTGTAAACCTTCCCGCTCTCGGCCATGAACCGCTGGAAACCATTGTGGTTCCCGGCACCTGCACCAGCTACGGCTTTACGCTCCATGTTTGCCCGCGTTGCCTTGAAACGCTCAAGTGGACGGAAGATCCCGCTGATGTAGACTTCGGCTACGACGTTGCCGGCGTGTTCGGCATTACCATTGATACCTTTACTCCCGCTACCGGCCACCACTTCACGAAGGAAGTTATCGTTACTCCCGCAACCTGCACCGAAAACGGACTCAAGAAGTTCGTTTGCGTAGACTGCGACGAAGTGGAAATGATCGACGGCGAAGAGCATACGGAAGTGCTTCCGGCTATCGGCCACGTCAATGTGGACGGCAAGCCCCTGGTGGAAGGACGCACCTGCGAAGAATGGAAGGAAGCCGGCTTTACCGCCGCTGACCTGTTGGATGCCACCAAGCATGTTTGCGCAAACTGCGGCAACACCATTGCCTTCACGCACACAGACATGACGGATGAGTACTTTGAGGAAGGCTGTGGCGAGTGGAACTTCTACGTTCACAGATGTAACGGTTGCGGTATCGTAAACTATGAAATCGACGCAGAAAAGAACCCGGATCATGATTGGCAGACCGTTACCGAAGCAGCTACCTGCTCCGCAACCGGTAAGACCTACGAAAAGTGCTCGCATTGCGGCGAAATTCGTAACGAAGTGATCCTTGACATTGATCCCGACGCTCACAACTATGAGCTTGTTAACACTCTGCCAGCAACCTGCACAGAAGCAAAGGTTCTGACCTACAAGTGCACCCTGTGCGAGCACGAAAAGACAGAGACAGACGGCAATCCTCTCGGCCATGAAGAAGTTCTTGATACGGAAAACAGCGTGGCTGCTACCTACCTGACAGAGGGCGTCAATGTTTTCAAGTGCTCTCGTTGCGACATCGAGCTCAGACGCGAAACCATTGCTAAGACAACCGGAATGTTCCTCTCCTTCGACGTTGTGAACCCCTATGGCGGAAACTTCGTAAACACCGGATATGTGGACATTAAGGTTATGATGACAGCTTCCGAGGTCGGCGTATCTGACTTCCAGCTGACCATCAACTATGATAAGACCAAGGTGGCTCCTGTCGGACTTGTCGGAGCTTCCGATGATGTGAAGTTTGACACCACCAGAGGCGGTGGCAACGACGGTCAGTTCGACGTGTTCTCTTTGAACAACAAGAAGGTTGATACAACCATCAACGGCGAAAAGGCATTGTATGTTACCATTCGTTTCCAGATCCTTAAGGATGCCTACAGCACCGGCACGACGGCCTCGACCGCAGACTTCTCTGTGGCAGCTGTTATCTGCAAGAACAAGGACGGCGCAGAAATCGCTGTTGCCTCCGGCGCTATCGATTCGATCAATATTGTTAAGCTCGGTTGCCTTACCGGCGATCTTAGCGGTCAGATCACGGTCAACGACCTCCGTCTGATGAACCTGATCATCTTTGAAGGTGCCGCTTACAAAGCAGAAGCAGACATTGATAAGGACGGCGAAATCACATATGAAGACCTGGTTGCTCTCCAGCGCCTGATTATTCATGAGATTTCGTACGAAGAAATGATCAGCGCTTAAACAAAATAGAGAAGCGTTACGAGGTAAGAACATGCGGATAAAACGTACAGCGTTATTGATACTTTTGTCTGCTATTCTGACTGTATTCTCGGTTGGCTATATCGTCGCCGCAGAAGACGCTCCGTTGAATATAGCAGTGGAGGTCTCGGCCTCCACTGCTGTTTCAAAGGATCCGGTTATTGCCATTAAACCCGGCGATTCCTTTGATGTCAGTATAGCAGTTACATCCAACCCCGGCGTGGCCGGATTGACTTTCTATGTACAGTACGATTCCAAGGCCATAGAGCCTGTCGTGGACGAAAGCGGAAAGCCCGTTTACACCAGCGGCTCGGTCTTTGCTACACCGGCCAAAGTTAAAATTCAGACGCAAGCAGACGGAACCTCCAGCGTATATTATAACAATGGATGGAAAATCGGTGATTTTAACTCCGAAGAAACCGGGCATTTGATCACCTTTTCTTTCCGCGCTAAGGAAGCGTTTGACGGAAACACTACACTGAACGTGCAGTGCAGCAAGAAATATGTAATGGCGGCTGATGCAACGGGCAATCCGAAGGCAACGGTACCGGTTACGGTGGAGAAAGGCGACCGGAACATAGCCATTCACAACTTTGATGCAGGCGTTGTCAGCGCACCGACTTGTACCGAGGTGGGTTGCACCACATACACCTGCGGAAGCTGCGGTCAGACGGTCGTTACCAATGAGGTAGCCGCCACCGGCCATGCTTATGGAGCTTCGACCTATACCTGGAGCGATGATTTTACGCATTGCACCGCCGAGCGTGTTTGCGCAAACGACAGCACACACGTAGAGCGTGAAGAAGTGCAGGCGCAGGTAACCTATGAGGCCGCGACCTGCGGAGGCCCCGGAACCAAAATTTACACCGCTGTCTTTACAAACTCTGCCTTTGAAACACAGACCAAGACAGAATCCGTTCCGGTCATGGATCATGTGTGGGACGTTCCGACGTACACGTGGAACGAGGATCACACCCAATGCACGGCTAAGCGCGTTTGCAAAACCGACGCAAGCCATGTGGAAGAAGAAACCGTAACGGCAAGCTACCAAGTGACGACGGCTCCGAAGTGCGAGACAGTCGGTGAGGGAAGCTACACGACGGCCGCTTTCACCAATGCCGCTTTTGTAAAACAGATTTATAAGGAAGAAATTCCCGCTACCGGACATACCTACGGCGATCTGATCGCCGAGGTGAAACCCACCTGCGAGACGACCGGCTTTGCCGCACACTATAAGTGTTCGGCTTGCAACAAGCTGTTTGACGCCGATAAGGCCGAAAAGACCGAAGCAGAGCTTACGATTGCCGCTACCGGACATACCTACGGCGATCTGATCGCCGAGGTGAAACCCACCTGCGAGGCGACCGGCTTTGCCGCACACTATAAGTGCTCGGCTTGCAACAAGCTGTTTGACGCCGATAAGGCCGAAAAGACCGAGGCCGATCTTACGATTGCCGCTGCCGGCCATACCTACGGCGACCTGATTGCCGAGGTAAAGGCAACCTGCGAGACATCCGGCTTTGCCGCACACTATAAGTGCTCGGCTTGCAACAAGCTGTTTGACGCCGATAAGGCCGAAAAGACCGAAGCAGAGCTTACGATTGCCGCTACCGGCCATACGCCTGTAAAGGATGAAGCCAAGGCGCCGACGTTGTTCAAAACCGGCCTGACCGAAGGCTCGCATTGCTCGGTTTGTGAAAAGGTGCTGACTGCACAACAGATGGTCGCCAAGAAGTCGCCTGTTTGGGTGATTCTGATCGTCGTTTTGGTGGTCGCCGCCGGAGCCGCCGCCGCCTTCTTTGTTCTGAAGAAAAAACGGTAAGACAGGCGAAAGCCGAGACACCCGCCCGCGTCGGTGACGTCCCTTTGGACGGGACGTGCCTTCGTTAGCGGAAGAATCTTAAATTTTCAGGAGCGATTCAGCGCTTCCCACGGGAAGCACTTGGATCGCTCCTTTTTTTCGTCGTTTTTTGCCCGCGCGCCTTTTGCGCCGCTTTTTGCACAGCTTCTGTGTTTTTGCCGCGCGGGTTTTGTGTTGTTTGCCCGCACAGGGTTTGTGTCGCATTTGCCCGCACAGGTTCTGCGCCATTTTTGCCCGCGCGGGTTCTGTATTGCTTGCCCGCACGCCTTTTGTGCCGTTTTTTGCCCGGCTTCTGTGTTTTTGCCTGCACAGGGCTTGTATCGCATTTGCACACTCGGCTTTTGCGCTGTTTGCCCGATCGCTTCTGTGCGCCGCGCCCGAACCGCCCCGCGCGTGGCGCGCAAAAAAGCCCCCAAAAATCCGCGGCAAGGGCCGAGAAAATAAGAAGATACTTGACAACCGATTAAAAAAAATGTATAATAAAAAATGAGTGAATATGTCCCCTGTGTCCGGAAGAATCCGTCCGGGCGACCGCTTTTTTGCCCCTTCGCGCCGCGCTTTGAGCGGCCGATCGGAACGAAAAAGGAAAAAAAGGAAGGGGAAGAAGAAAGGTATGTGAATTTTGTGAGTAAAAACGAAGGCGCCGCTACGGCCGCTCATAAACAGCTGTATTTTAAGATGAATATCGCCGGGTGCGAGCGCAAGCTCCCGCTGTGCCCGCTGACCGACGATCTGTACATTGGCGCGTTTGTCATTTTCGGCGATCCCGAACTGACAACGGCTTGCGCCAAAGAGCTTCTCAAACGTGCGCCGGCTTATGACTACATGATCTCGGCCGAGGCAAAGGGAATCCCGCTGGTGCATGAAATGGCTCGTCTGGCCGGCAACCAAAAATATATGCTGGCGCGCAAGGCCCATAAGCTCTATATGCCCGACGTTTTGGAGGTCAAGGTTCATTCTATCACGACCGCCAAGGAGCAGATGCTGTGCATCGACAAAGAGGACGCCGCGCTGATGAAGGGCAAAAGAATTTTGATCGTGGACGATGTGGTTTCCACGGGAGAATCGCTGAAGGCGTTGGAAACCTTGGTGGAAAAAGCAGGCGGACACATTTGCGGCCGACTGACCATTCTGGCCGAGGGTGACGCACAGCAACGGGAAAACCTCCTGTATCTGGAAAAGCTGCCCCTGTTCCGCCGCGAAAAGGACGGAACCATGTCGATTCTCGGGGAAGCCAGCGGCGAGATTGTCAGCGAATGACCGCCGCGATGGCACGTCTTGCCCCCCGCGCCCCTTTGGAAAAGGCGCGCCCCGGCACAGGCGGAATCGAACGGAAGCGTGAAGCGTGTCTCTTTGGCAAGGAAATGAAGGGCCAAAGAAGAAAGAAAGGAAGAAAGAAAGACCATGGCACAATTTTTGAATGCTTCGGATAAGCGCACCTGCTACTGCGCCGAGCTGTCCGAAAAAAATATTGGGGAAACCGTATGCGTGATGGGCTGGGCGCAAAGACAGCGCGACCTGGGCGCACTGATTTTTATTGATTTGCGCGACCGTTCGGGGATCGTGCAGCTTGCCTTTGACGACAAGACCAACCCGGAGCTGTTTAAGGCCGCCTTTGCCGTGCGCAGTGAGTTTGTGATCTGCGCCAAGGGAACCGTGCGGCATCGTGGCGAAGCCGCTGTCAACAAAAACATTCCCACCGGCCGCATCGAAGTGGCCGTGGAGGAAATGAAGATTCTTTCGACGGCGCAAACCCCGCCCTTTGAAATCGTGGAAAACAGCGACGTAAAGCCCGAGTTGCGCCTCAAGCACCGCTATCTCGATCTGCGGCGCCCCGATATGCAGCGCACCATCGCCGCACGCTCCAAGATTACCAAAATCGCAAGAGATTATTACGCGGAAAACGGCTTTATCGACATCGAAACGCCGAACCTGATCGCACCCACCCCCGAAGGCGCACGGGATTACCTGGTTCCCAGCCGTGTGCATCACGGGAAATTTTACGCCCTGCCGCAATCGCCCCAGCTTTATAAGCAGCTTTTGATGGTGTCGGGCTTCGACCGCTATTTCCAGATCGCGCGTTGCTTCCGCGACGAGGACTTGCGCGCCGACCGTCAGCCGGAATTTACACAGATCGACACCGAAATGTCCTTTGTGACGGCCGACGACGTTATGAATATGCACGAGGGCTTTGTCAAACGGCTCTTTAAGGAATTTCTCGGCGTAGACCTCGGCGGCGCCTTCTTGCGGATGCCGTGGGCCGAGGCCATGGAGCGCTTCGGATCGGATAAGCCCGATTTGCGCTTCGGTTTTGAGCTGAAAAACCTGACCGACCTCTTTGTAAACAGCGAATTTAAGGTCTTTGCCGACAACACGTCCCCCTATCGAAGCGTGCGCGGCATCAATGTCAAGGGCGGCGCCAAGTTCTCCCGCAAGGAGATCGACGGTCTTGTGGACTTCGTCAAGACCTACCGCGCCAAGGGGCTTGCCTGGCTCAAGCTCAACGAGGCCGGGGAGATGTCCTCCTCGTTCGCCAAGTTTGTTTCGGACAAAGAGCTTTCCGCCCTGCGGGAACGCATGGAAGCGGAAAACGGCGATTTGATCCTGATCGTGGCCGATAAGGACAAAACCGTGTTTGCGGCCCTGGGCGCGTTGCGCTGCGAGTGTGCCAAACGGCTCGGCCTGCTCGATTCCCATGACTATAAATTCTTGTGGGTGACGGAGTTCCCGCTGTTGGAATATGATGAGGACGAGGGGCGTTTTTACGCGATGCACCACCCCTTCACCAGCCCGATGGACGAGGACTTGCCGTACATTGATTCGGATCCCGGCCGCGTGAGAGCCAAGGCCTACGACATTGTGCTGAACGGCGTGGAGCTTGGCGGCGGATCCATTCGGATTCACGATTTGGAGCTGCAGGCAAAAATGTTCTCCGTGCTCGGCATGACCAAGGAAGAAGCGGAGATGAAATTCGGCTTCTTGCTGGAAGCCTTCAAATACGGCGTGCCCCCGCACGGCGGCTTGGCCTTCGGTTTGGATCGCCTGATCATGCTGGTGCTGGGCATTGATGATATTCGTGACGTCATTGCTTTCCCGAAGGTGCAAAACGCTTCGGAGCTGATGTCCAAATGCCCGACCTATGCCGATCCCAAGGCGCTGGAGGAGCTTGGCATTGCCATCGTCGGCCCGGTAGAGGAATAAAACAACGACCGGGCGTGCCGTGGGGACGCTTGCCAAGGGAGAGGAAGGCGGACTTGCTTATGCCGGAGGCGCTTCGGCGAGAGCCGCCGACCGGAGGGCGGCGCCGAGCCTCTTTGCAAGCCTGCGACAACGAAAAGCAGAGGTGAGCATCCGTGCGAAACGAAAAAATAAGGGAAACAGAAACCCCGCTCGGAAGGGAGCGCGAACCGGGCGCGTGCGCCAAGCACGGCCGACGCATCCCCCACCCGAAGATAGCGGCGATGGTGACGGTGCTGATGCTGGCGGCCGTAGGGGCTGTCATTGCCTTTGACATTCCGTGCCTGTTTTTGCGCCTCTTTGGGATCCCCTGCCCGCTTTGCGGCATGACGCGCAGTATTTTGTGCGCCCTGCGGCTGGATTTTGTCGGCGCGTTCCGGTTTCACCCGATGTTCTGGGCGCTCCCGTATTGCTATTGGTGCTTTCTCACCGAGCTGGCCCCGACAGGGAATCGGCGCCTCGACCAAATCGGAATCGGCACGGTGGCCGGCTTGTTTGCGATAAGCTATGCCGTGCGACTGATCTCTTTATGATAAAATATGAAATATGAAATATGAAATAGAAAACAAATACAAAGGGAGGAAAAACTATGTATTGCAAAAACTGCGGAAAAGAGGTTCGCTCGACCGACGCTGTGTGCGAAGCATGCGGCACTTCGGTGGGAGCGGGAACCAAGTTTTGCCAAAATTGCGGCGCACCCCTCAAGGATGGCGCGAAATTCTGTATGAATTGCGGAATGAAAGAGCAACAAGAAGCACCCAAGGCCGCGTTCTGCCCGAACTGCGGCGCTTCGATCCCTGCAGGAGCTACCTTCTGTGCGAACTGCGGCGTGAATCTTGCGGCCAAACCCAATCCCAATCCAAACGCCAATGCGTCCGTGCCCGCCGGGCAACAGAGATCGAAATTGGCGGCCGGTCTTTTGGGCATTTTCCTCGGAGGCCTCGGAATCCACAATTTTTATCTCGGTCAGAACAAGCGCGGCTTGACACAGCTGCTTGTCAGTTGCCTGACTTGCGGAATCGGCATTTTGCCGATGCAGATTTGGGGCTTGGTGGAAGGCGTGTTTTACCTCACCGGGCGTGAAGGCTACACCACCGACGCCAATGGCGTTCCGCTTGGCGACTGACGTCCGGCCGATGCAAGGCTGAGCGCGGCGACGGGAACGAGACGCCGAAGATAGGAAAAAGAGAGCGCTCCCCGGCTAAGGGGGAACTTCGTTGCAACGCCGGGTTTTCCCGGCGTTTTGACGTTGACGGGTTTTGCGTTTTTTCATACCTCAAAGGCCCGGCGCAGGGGAAGCCTTGTTGCAGGGGAAGCCTTGTCGCAGAGGAAACCGTACCATAGGAAAACCCTTGCCCCCGCGGCGGAGCGGTATCGGCGCCGTCATTCGGAGGGCGCGTGGCGTAAGTCTCTTTATAAAAAGTTTGTCTCGCGCAACCGCCCCCGTGCAACCGCGCAACCGCCCCCGTGCAACCGCGCAACCGCGCCCACGCACCGCCCCCGTGCAACCGTGCGAACGCGCGAGCGCAACACCAAAAAGCCATAAAAAACAAAAACAAAAACCAAAACCAAAACCAAAAACCATGCAAAAGAAAGGGGAGAAACCAAATGCAGTTTGCAGAACTTGCGGCCGCTCGCTATTCGGCGCGAAAATTCTCCGCGCGGCCTGTGGAAAACGAAAAGCTCCAAAAGATTCTGGAGGTCGGTCGGCTGGCGCCGACGGCGCGCAACTTGCAGTCGCAGCGTATTCTCGTCGCTGTGTCGCCGGAGGCGCTGGCCAAGGTGCGGAGCGTGTACCCGTGCTTTGGCGCGCCGGTGGTGCTTATTGTTTGCGGCGACCGGGATGTGGCCTGCGATTCGCCCACAACCGAGCGCAATATGAGCGAAACCGACGCCACCATTGTGGCCACGCACATGATGCTGGAGGTCTATGAGCTGGGGCTTGGCTGTACCTACGTGTGCGCCTTTCACGCCGACGCGATCCGAAAGGCGTTCGATTTGCCCGACCATATCGTTCCGTACATGCTTCTTCCCATCGGGTATCCGGCCGACGACTGCGTGCCGTCGGAGCGGCATTTTCAGCGGTATCCGCTGGAGCATACGGTAAAATTTGTGTGAGCGCAAAAACGGAGGAGCAAGCCATGGCACAAAACGAAAGAGCAACAGGGGAGCCGGTCAAAGAAATCGGCCGTGCGGAAATTCTTTGTGTGGGAACGGAGCTGTTGCTTGGCGACATTATCAATACCAACGCGGCGTACATCGCCCGGCGGCTGGCCGATCTCGGCATCCCGGTGTATCGGCAGGCTGTCGTCGGGGACAACCCCGGACGATTGACCGAGGAGCTTTTGGCGGCTTTCGCGCGGTCGGATCTGGTTGTTCTGACGGGGGGACTTGGCCCCACGTGCGACGATTTGACGAAGGAAACGGTGGCGGCGCTGTTTGATCGTCCGATGGAAATGGACGCGGCGTCTTTGCGCGAAATGGAACGGTTTTTTGCCGCCACGGGGCGCGAAATGACAAAAAACAACGAAAAGCAGGCGCTTTTGCCGCAGGGGTGCGAGGTTTTCCCCAACACTTGCGGAACCGCGCCGGGTTTGGCGCTTACGGGGAACGTGGGGGCGCTTTGCGATCGGACGGCCATCCTTTTGCCCGGTCCGCCGCGGGAAATGAAGGCGATGTTTGAAGCGTCGGCCTTTCCGTTTCTCAAAAAGCGAAGTCCGCACGTTTTGGTCAGCCGGAATTTGCATTTGATCGGGATCGGAGAATCGGCGGTCGAAAGCCTTTTGCGCCCGCTTATGGAGGAAAGTTGCAATCCGACGCTGGCCCCCTATGCCAAGGACGGGGAGGTGCGCCTCCGCATTACGGCGCGGGGAAGCACCGAGGAAGAAGCGGCGGCGCTTTGCGAGCCGCTGATGGAAAAGGTGAAAAACAGCGCGGTGGGCGCTTATATTTACGGAATTGACGTGGATAGCGTGGAAAACGCCGTGTTTTTGGCCCTGCGGGCCGATCATGAAACGCTGGCCACGGCCGAATCCTGCACCGGCGGTCGGATTGCCGATCGTTTGACGGCACTGCCCGGCATTTCCGAGGTTTACCCCGGCGGCGCCGTGACGTATGCGTGCGCCGTGAAAACGGCGCTGGCCGGCGTGGAGCCTTCCGTGCTGGAGGCCTATGGCGCCGTGTCCGAGCCGGTGGCGCGGCAGATGGCGGCGGGAATCCGAAAATCGCTGGGAACGGATTTCGGCTTGGCGGCAACCGGCTTTGCCGGCCCCGGCGGCGGCACCGAAAAGGAGCCGGTGGGAACCGTTTACATCGCGGCCGATTCGGCGCGCTACGGAACGTGCGTTCGCCGCCTGTCGCTGTCCCCGATGCGCGACCGTGAATACATCCGCACCGTGGCCGCTACCCAAGCGCTTTCTCTGATTCTTGCGCTGAAAAAGGCATACAAAGAGAAGGCGGAGGCGGAAGCGGAAACGGAAGCGGAAGCAAAAGCGCAACCGAAGAAATAAACCGCATCGTGGCCGCCATCCAAGCGCTTTCTCTGATTCTTGCGCTGAAAAAGGCGCACAAAGAGAAGGCAGAGGCGGGGGCGAAAGTGGAAACGGAAGCAAAAGCGCAACCGAAGAAATAAACCGCACTGTGGCCGCCACCCAAGCGCTTTCTCTGATTCTTGCGCTGAAAAAGGCATACAAAGAGAAGGCGGAGGCGAAAGCATAAAATATAAAAAAGGGAGAGTAAAAAACTCAATCTGAGTTTTTACTCTCCCTTAATCGATTTAAGAAGAAAACCCTTTGGCGGCGGGCTGAGACAAAAGAAACGCGGCAATCTCCGAGGGCGTGCGGAACAGATAGTTGGCCCCGGCCTTGACAAGCTCCGCTTCGCTTCCGTACCCGTAGGTCACGCCGGCCGACGCCAGCCCGGAACGCGCCGCGCCGCGAATGTCATGCTCCCGATCCCCGATCATCAGGATCCGCTCGCGCTCCCTCGGGCTTAGCCCCAGCGAGGCGATGGCATGCTCGATGACCTCGTGCTTGTCGGTGCGTGTTTCGTCCATGGACGCGCCGGCGACAAAATCGAAGAAGTCCCGCAAGCCGAAATGCACCAAAATTTTCTCCGAAAACACATCGGGCTTGGAGGTCGCCACGCAAAGGCGCAGGCCGTGCGCCTTTAGCGCCGCCAGCATTTCGGGAATGTCGGGGTAGACTTGATTTTCAAACAGCCCGCGGTCGGCAAAATATACGCGGTAATCGCTGACCGCGCGCATGGTTTCCTCGTCGGGAATGCCGAAATATTTGGCAAACGATTCCCGCAGCGGCGGGCCGATGAATTTGTACAGCTCTTGCCTCGGCGGCGGCTCAATGCCCCGACAGCGCAAGGCGTAAGCCACGGAATTGGTAATGCCGAGGCCCGGATCGGTCAGGGTTCCGTCCAGATCGAAAAAGACCGTGTCAAAAGGGGGCATAGCGTTTTTCTCCTTTTTGTTTTTTTGCTTTTTGCTTGCATTTTTCGCTACCGAAAACGGGTTTTTCACCGCTTTCACTATTTCCACCGCGCCACCGCGCCATTTTACAGCATGCAGATGAGCTTTTCAATTTCGGCATACCCGGTCGGGGAAAGCTTTAGCGCGCTGTCCGCCTGCACGCAGGCGTGCAGAGCGGCCCGGAGCTTGGCCAGGGGAACCGACTTGACGGTTTTTATGTAATTCTTTACGCGAAATTCATGGAGCTTCAAGGTCGAAGCAATCGCGGCGGGCGATTGCCCGGCATCGGCCAAAAGGCGCACGGAAAGCATTTCTCCGAGTGTGCGGGAAAGCTCGCCGAGAACAATCACAGGCTCCACGCGCCGCGCCTTCATCATGCCGAGGGCGTCCAGCGCGCCGGGCGCGTCCCCGGCGGCCACCGCGTTGCTCAGGGCAAAGGCGGACAGCTCCTCGTTTTCGCACGTCACGTTTTCCACATCGGACACATCCACTTGCGTTTTCCCATGGGCCAGCGCAAAAAAGCAGAGCTTTTCAATTTCGCCGGACAAAACGAACATGTCCCGTCCGCATCGCTGCAAAAGCGACGGCACCACCCCGTCGGCCGTGGTTACGCCGTAATGGGAAAAATGCCGCAAGGCCCATGCGCCGAGCTTCGCGTCCCCCACGCGGGCAAAGCGAACCGGCGTCAACCGTTCGCAAAGCTTTTCCAGCACCGCCGACGGGCGCTTCGGGAGATACCCTTCGTCGATGCCCCCCGCGGGGACGGAAAGGATCAGGCAGTTAAAATCATACGAATCCAACAGCGAAATCGCCTCGCAGAGCGCGTCGATTTCCGCTGTTTTTTTGTCGTTCAGGTTCAATCCGCTGACGACGACCAGCTTTCGGTCGGCCATCATGGGCGCGGCGGACAGCGCCGAGGCAAGCGCCTCCGCCGAAAAATCCGGGGCGCTTCCGTCAAGCTCCATGTCGTTAAATACGGCCAACGAGGGATCGGTGACAAGGGCTTGGCGCGCCGTTTTCAGGGCGTGCAGCTTCAGATAATCTTCCTCTCCGAAGAAAAGAAAGCCGCCAACGCCGTTTGCTTCTTTGCCGGACAGCATGCGCCCCCGCCATTCGGCATCGCTGAGAATTTCCCGCATCGCTTACTGCTTTTCGGCCGAGAAAAAGGCATCAATGGCCTCGGCCTCGGCCGCCGCCAGCCGTGCAAGGGACGCCTCATCCTGTAAAAAGGCGCTGTCCTCCGGGTTGGTGTGGAAGCCATGCTCTACGAGAAGGGCGCACCGACAGCCGCTTTGCGCACTGCTGCGGATGACGCCGTAGTAATCCCAATCGGGATGGTCGGGGTAGTGCCGCGTTTTGATGCCGCGGTCGGGCGTGTTCATCACCTTGGCTACCGCCGCGTTGAGCCGGGCGGCCAGACGCGCGTTGCGGTCGGGATCGGTGACCGAATAATAGGTTTCCACGCCGCGAACGGTGGGATAGCGCAACTCGGCCTCCTTGTCCGCCGGCGTGCCGGGCGCGTTGGAGTGCAGCGACAGGAACAGAATCGCCCCTGTTTTTCCGGCCAGCGAGCCGCGCTCGGCCAAATCGGGATCGTCGTCTACCGTCTTTCGCGTGCAAAGAACCTCATAGCCGCGCGCGGTCAGCTCCTTTTGCAGATAGCTTGCCAAAAGGAAATTTTGCGTTCCTTCGTAAAACCCCTCCCGCGTCGTGTGGGGGTTGCCGGTCTTTCCGTGGCCGGGATCCAAAACGATCCGCCCCTTTTCCGTGGGGACGCCGGCGCTTGTTTTTTTCGTTTGCATCGTGCTTCTTTCCTTTCCCGGGGCAAAGCGCCCGGCTGTTTTTTTCTCGTTTTTCGTTTTTCGTTTTTCGTTTTTTTTCTTCGTTTTCCGTTTTCGTTTCCGGTTCCCTCGCCGGAAGGCGGCGCCGGGAGCCGGATTTTTATGCGTTTTTCTTTGAAAATCGGATTCATTCTCCGAGCATGGCGAGCAAATCGTCCTCCGAGAGGATCTTCACCCCAAGCGCCTGCGCTTTGGTCAGCTTGGAGCCGGCGTCCGAGCCGGCCACCACGTAGGAGGTCTTGCCCGAAACGGAGCCTGTCACCTTGCCGCCGTTTTGGCGGATGCGTGCGGTGGCTTCGTCGCGCGACAGCGTTGGCAGCGTGCCGGTCAGAACAAACGTCAGCCCCGCCAGCTTGTCACCCACGGGTTTTCTTACCGATTCGGTTTTCAAGCCCAGCTCCGTCAGCTTTTCGCAAATGGCGCGGTTTTGCGGGTGCGTGAAATGGTTGACCACGCAATCGGCCGTGATTTCCCCGAAGTCGGGGATCTCGCAAAGCTGTTCCCGTGTGGCCGCCATACAGCCGGCCAGCGTCCCGAACCGCGCGGCCAGCGCGCCGGCTGCCACCGTTCCGATGTTGCGGATGCCCAAAGCATAGATCAGGCGCTCCAGCCCGGCCTCCTTGGAACGTGCAATCGCCCGGATCAGGTTGTCGGCGGACTTTTTGCCCATCCGATCCATCGTTTCCAATTGCGTGGCGGTCAGTCGGTACAGGTCGGTCACGTCCGTGACCAGCTTGGCGGCCAGCAGAGCCTCTACCACGGCCGGGCCGATGCCGTCAATGTCCATGGCGTCCTTGGAGGCAAAATGCTCAATGCCGCGGGAAAGCTGCGCCGGGCACGCGCTGTTGGTGCAGCGCACGGCCGCCTCATCGGCCTCGCGGAACACCGGCTCCCCGCACGAGGGGCAAACGGTCGGCATGAAAAATTCCCGCTCCCGGCCGTCCCTCTTTTCGGGGTGAGAGCCGACGACCTCGGGGATGATGTCCCCCGCCTTTTGCACGCTGACGATGTCCCCGATGCGGATGCCGCGCTCGCGGATAAAGTCAATGTTGTGGAGCGTTGCCCTTGACACGGTGGTGCCGGCTAAGCGAACCGGCTCCAAAACCGCCGTGGGCGTCAGCACCCCGGTGCGCCCCACCGCCACGGTAATGTCGAGCAGCTTGGTTTGCTTTTTCTCAGGGGGGAATTTGTACGCAACGGCCCACTTGGGGGTGTTGGTTCCCTCGCCGAGAAGTCGGCGGGTGGCCAAATCGTCAATCTTGATCACTACGCCGTCAATGTCGTAGTCTAAGCTGTCCCGCAGCCGCCCCAGCGTTTCGATCTGCGACACGATGGCCGGATAGCCCCCGGTCGTGCAAATTCGGTTTTCCAGCACGTGGAAGCCAAGCTCGGCCAAGCGGTTCAGCGTTTCGGTGTGCGAAACCGGCCGATGTCCGTCCGCATAAAGCGCGCCCGATTGAAAATTGAACGCAAAAATGTCCAGCGCACGGGCGGCCGTGACGCGGGGATCCAGCTGACGGAGCGAGCCGGCGGCCGCGTTGCGGGGATTGGCCATGAGCGGCTTGCCTTCCTTTTCCCGCGCAGTGTTCAGCCGCTCAAAGACGGGGCGGGGCATAAAAACCTCGCCGCGCACACAAAGCGAAAGCGGCTCCGGGAGCGTCAGGGGAATGGAAAAAATCGTTTTTATATTTTGCGTGACGTCCTCGCCCACGCTTCCGTCGCCTCGCGTCGCCCCCTTGACGAAAACGCCGTTTTCGTAGGTGAGCGCAACCGAAAGGCCGTCAATCTTCGGCTCCACCGAATAGGCCGGCAACGGCTCTTTTCCGTCCGGCGCGGTTTCGGTCAGGGCTTCGGCCGTCCGATTCAAAAAATCGCGCAATTCTTCATAGGAAAAAACGTCGGACAGCGAGTTCATCGGAACCGTATGGGACACCTTTTCAAATTTGTCTAACGGCTTGCCCCCTACGCGCTGCGTCGGGGAAGAAGGATCGTACAGCTCCGGGTGTTCGCCCTCCAGGCGCAAAAGCTCGGCATACATCCGG
The DNA here is from genome assembly GCA_934462825.1 of uncultured Eubacteriales bacterium. Taxonomy (GTDB): domain Bacteria; phylum Bacillota; class Clostridia; order Oscillospirales; family CAG-272; genus CAKSIP01. Next base: position 71,009 of record CAKSIP010000002.1, read on the forward strand.
TCGTATTCGTAATCGGAAATTTCCGGCGCGTCGTAAACGTAGTAACGCTTTGCATGGTGCGTCAGCTCCCGGCGCAGCTTTCGGATTTTCTCGGCGTCCGACAGGGCGGGCGCGTTTTTCGTTTCGTCCATAACATTCGATTCCTTTTTCCTGTTTTCCTGTTTTATGATGTAAGCGGCACCGTCGCCGGAGGAAAACGGGGCTTTGCTCCGTCAATCAGAGAAAGCCCCGTAAGGGCGCCCGTCCGGCCAAAGCCGGGGGACGCTTTATTTCTTCAGCGAAACGGCCACCTTGGCCTTGGCCGCGATGTTGGCAGGCGTCAGCCCATAGGCCTCCAGCAGAGCCGGAACCTTGCCGGAACGGCCGAACACATCCTCTACGCCCACGCGGACGACGGGAACGGGATTGGCTTCGCAAACGGTTTCCGCCACGGCGGAACCAAGGCCGCCGATGATATTGTGTTCCTCTGCTACCACGATGGCGCCGGTTTCGGCCGCCGCCCGCAGAACGATTTCTTTGTCCAGCGGCTTGATCGTGTGAATGTTGACAACGCGCGCCGAGATGCCCTCGTTTGCCAGCAGCTGACGGGCTGTGAGCGCAAAGTCCACCGTGACGCCGGTGGCGAAGATGGTCACATCCGAGCCGTCCGCCATCAGAACGCCCTTGCCGAAGGTAAACTGATAGGTGTCCCGATCAAACAGCACCGGAACGGCCATGCGTCCGAAGCGCAGGTAAACCGGGCCGTAGTAATTGATGGCAAATTCCACCGCCGCTCTGGCCTCCGTTGCGTCCGCCGGGCTGATAATCGCCATGCCGGGAATGGAGCGCATGGTGGCAATGTCCTCCAAGCATTGGTGGGTAGCGCCGTCCTCGCCCACGGTAATGCCCGCATGCGTAGCGCCGATTTTTACGTTCAGGTGGGGGTAGCCGATGGAGTTGCGGATTTGTTCAAAGGCTCTGCCGGCCGAAAACATAGCAAAGGTCGAGGCAAAGGGAACAAGTCCTGCAGCCGCCATACCGGCCGCCACCGAAATCATATTGCCCTCGGCAATGCCGCAGTCAAAATGTCTTTCGGGAAATTTTTTCTTGAAAACGCCGGTTTTGGTAGCGGCCGCAAGGTCTGCGTCCAGCACCACAAAATCGTAGGTATCGCCAAATTCAGCCAACGCGTTGCCGTAGGCTTCTCTTGTTGCAATTTTATCTGCCATGATTGTTTCCTCCCCTTATTCGGCGACGGATGCCCGGATTTCGGCCACCGCCTGCTCATACTGCTCGTCGCTGGGGGCGTTGCCATGCCAGCTGACTTGATTTTCCATAAAGGACACGCCCTTGCCCTTGATGGACTTGGCCACGATCACCGTAGGCTTGCCCTTGCATTCCTTGGCGGCGGCAAAGGCGGCGGCCAGCTGTTCAAAGTCGTGCGCGTCGATGGAAAGGACGTTGAAGCCGAACGCTTCAAACTTTTCCTTGTACGGTGTGGGGTTCATGACATCGGTAATTTTTCCGTCGATCTGGAGTCCGTTCCAATCCAGATATAGGCAAAGGTTATCCAGCTTGTAGTGGGCGGCAAACATGCACGCCTCCCAAACCTGTCCCTCCTGGCTTTCGCCGTCGCCGATGATGGCGTAGGTGCGGTAATCCTTTCCGCGGATCTTGGCCGCCTTGGCCATGCCGCAGGCGGCGGAAATGCCGAGGCCGAGCGAGCCGGTCGTCATATCCACGCCGGGCACGCCCTTCATGTCGGGGTGGCCCTGCAGGTAACTGTCAATTTGGCGGAAGGTTTTCAGATCGTCCACGGGGAAAAAGCCGCGGTGTGCCAAAACCGAATAGAGAGCGGGCGAGGTGTGTCCCTTGGACAGCACCAAGCGGTCGCGGTCGTCCCACTTCGGGTTTTTCGGATCCAGGTTCAATTCCTCAAAATAGAGGTATGTAAGCGCGTCAGCTACCGAAAGTGAGCCGCCCGGATGTCCGGATTTTGCGCTATGAACGGCGTCGAGAATGCCGATTCTGACATTGGCCGCCATTTTTTTCAGCTCTGTGAGCTTTTGTTGTTCCATGGTTTTTGCCTTTCGGCTGTCCTGTCCGACAGCGGCGTGAAAAGGGGAATTTAGAGTCGCCTCTATTTTTCACGCAAAAAATCGTCTGATTGCGGTCTTTGCGCCGCGCCGTTCGGAGAAAGACCGTCGGGCGCGGGCCAATCAATTACAATTATTATACCGCATTTATGAAAGCAAATCAAGACTTTTTTCTAATATAAGCCGAGAAACGGCATGGGGGGAGCTTATTTTGACAATTCGTAAAGCAACTGATCAAATTCCGTCAGCGCGTCGGCAAAGACCTTCATCGCGTTTTCCACGGTGTCGGGCTTTGACAGATCGACGCCGGCGATTTTCAGTTCTTCCATCGGGTAATTGCTGCCGCCGGTGGACAGGAAACGCAGATAGTCGGAGGCGTCGCCCGTTTCCAAAATGCGGCTGGCAATGGCGACCGCCGAGGAAAAGCCGGTGGCATACTGATAGACGTAGAAGGCATTGTAGAAATGCGGGATTCTGGCCCATTCAATGTCCTGCAATTCGTCAATCACGGCGCCCTCGTAATACTGCTCGTTGAGCCGACGGTACAGGGCGTTGAGCGATTGCGCGGTGAGCGGCGTGCCGGCCATATACATATCGTGCGCCTCGCGCTCAAATTCGGCAAAGAGCGTCTGACGGAAAATGGTGGTGCGGAAGCCCTCCAAGAAGTGGTTGAGGATATAGGCGCGGCGCTTTTTGTCGGTTTCGGTGCGCAGAAGGTACTTTGTCAGCAACACCTCGTTGACGGTGGAGGCGACCTCGCCTACCAGGATCCGGTAATCGTGATTGACGAAATCCTGCGTGGTGTCCGAGAAATAGGAATGCATCGCATGTCCCAGCTCGTGCGCCAGCGTAAAGGCGTCGTCCAGCGTGTCGGTGTAGTTCAGCATCACATACGGATGCACGCCGAACACGCCGCAGGAGAAGGCGCCGGTGGATTTGCCCTTGTTTTCGTAAACGTCCAGCCAACGCTCCCGGTAAGCGCGATCCAAAAGCTGCTGATACACCTCGCCCAAAGGCTCGGTGGCTTTTTTGACCAGCTTTTCCGCTTCGGCCAGGGGCATGTCGATTTCCACGTCTTCCACAATGGGGCAGTAGAGGTCGTACATGTGCAGTTCCTCAAGCTGCAGCGCCTTTTTGCGGATTTCCAAATATTTTTTCATCGTGCCAAGTCCGTTGTGCACGGCCGTTATCAGGCTGTCGTACACCGAAACCGGCACGTTGGAAGCAAAGAGAGCCGCCTCGCAGGGATCCTTGAAGCCGCGCACTCTGGAAAAATAGGCGTCGGTTTTGACCGATCCGGCATACAGCGCGGCAAATGTGTGAATGAACTGACGGAAGGTGCCGAAATATTTTTCAAAGGCCTCCCGGCGCACCCGAACGTCCCGGCTTTCCCGATAAACGCCGAAGTTGCCGTGCGTCAGCGTGACGTCCTGCCCGTTCTCGTCCTGCACGGTGGGGAAGGTCATGTCTACGCTTTCCAGCATGTCGAACACGTTGGAGCAGTTGCCCGAAACGTCCGACAGCATGGCAAGCATTTTTTCCTGCTCCTTGGGGAGCATGTGACTGCGGCTCCGCAGGATGCTGTGGATCATGTGCGAGTAGGTTTTGAGATTCGGCGCTTCCAGGTAGCCTAACAGCGTTTGCTCGTCACATTCCAAAATTTCCGGCTCGACAAAGGAAGCCGCCGTGCCAAAGGCCACGTACAGGTTGGTGGCGCGGCCGGACATTTCCTGGTAGTCGGGATCGCCGTTGTCGCCCGATTGATGCAGCATGGCGTAAAGATATACGCGCTCCACCTTTTGCGCGGCCTTATACACCGTGCCAAGCCCCTTGGCCATGGCGTCGGCCGACGCACAAAGCGTGCCCGGCACCGCGGCGATTTGTTCCACCGCCGCCTCCGCGTCCTTGTAGGCCGCCTCAAAGGCCGCCCGATCCTTGAAAATATGGGAAAAATCCCACTGATACGAGGGATCCATATCTTTTCTTGCTTTCAGTTCTGTTTCTGCCATGGTTTTTATCCTTTCTTGGTTTCTTGGTTTCTTGGTTCTCTTGATTTTTTTGCAGAGAGGTCGCACCCGCTCCGCTTGCCGCGCGCCCGATAAAGGGGCTCAGCGGCGCAAAGCCTCGTCAAACACCGTGCCGAGACGGCGGATGCCTTCGACGATTTTCTCGTCGGACATGGTGGAATAATTCAGGCGGAGCGCCGAGCAGGGGCGATCCATATCCACCATAAAAGTGTTGCCCGGCACGTACACCACCTTTTTCTCAATGGCGGCCGGCGACAGCGCCAGCGTGTCAATGCCGTGTCCGAGGTCGCACCAAATGAACAAGCCGCCGCGCGGACGGGTGTAGGTAATGCCGGCGTCCGAGGGGAAATACCGCTCCATGGCCGTTAGCATGGTGTTGCATTTGTGCGCGTAGGTTTTCCGCATCTGCGCGATCAGCGCGTCGATGTCGTACTGCTTCAGATATTCATAAGCCAAAAGCTGGGGCAAAAGAGCCGTGTGCACGTCGGACACCTGCTTGGCAATCACGATGCGGGACAAAAGCGCCCGATTGGCGCAAAGGAAGCCGAGCCGCAGACCGGGCGCCAAAATCTTGGAAAAGGAACCGCTGTAAAGCACGCGGCCGTCCTCGTCCATGGACTTGATGGTGGGCATTTTTACGCCGTCAAAGGTCAGCTCGCCGTAAGGGTTGTCCTCCAGAATCAGGATGTTGTAGGCCCTTGCCAGCTCGTAAACGCGGCGGCGCTTGGCCAGGCTCATGGTGACGCCCATGGGGTTTTGAAAGGTGGGAATGACATAGAGAAGCTTGGTGTTCGGGTGCGTTTGCAGGGCCTTTTCCAGCGCCTCGGTGTCAATGCCGTCGGCTTCGACGGGGATCCCGACAAGCTGTGCGCCATAGGAACGAAACGCGTTGGTGGCGCCGATAAAGCTCGGCTCCTCAACAAGCACCGTGTCCCCCTCGTTGAGCAGTACCTTGGCGGAAAGGGCAATGCCCTGCTGGCCGCCCGACACGATGATCAGATCGTCCTCGTCGCGCCCGATGGATTCCGCGGTGCGCAGGCGCGCCTTTACGGCGTCGCGCAGGGGGGAATAGCCCTCGGTGATGCCGTATTGCAGGGCCGTCACCGGCTCCTTAGAAAGAATTTCCGACGCCAAAAGCGCCAGCTCCTTCGCCGGGAAAAGCTCCGGCGCAGGGTTGCCGCCCGCCAGCGAGATGACGGCGGGATCCGCGGCGTATTTGAAAATTTCCCGGATGGCCGAGCCGCGCAGGCCGCTCATCCGCTTTGAAAAGGTGTATTCCATAGTTTTATCCTTTTTTTGTCTCTTATATCCTGTATCGAAACCTTAAAATTTCTTTTCTTTTTTTCTTTCCCAATGGCCTTATTATAGCACTTCTCCCGTGCGCTGTCAACGGGGGCAAGGCCCTAAGGCACAGTGCCGCTTTCGCTGTGGCCACAGCGGCAAACCAAGCGGCGGTCAGCCCGCACGCTCTTGGGGCTGTGAATCTGACGGAACCCGCTTTGGCCGCGAAAAATCGTCGATCAGGAAGGGCCGGCCGAGAAGGAGGCCGCCAGCTTCAACAGCGTTTCCTTTTCGTTTTTCGACGGATCGTCCAAAACCGCCTCCAAAAGAAAGTGCAGCATCGGCCCGATCGCCCGCCCGGCAGCAAGACCGGCCTTTGTCAGATCCCGGCCGTTGACGGCCAGATCGGCCAGCGACAGACACGGATGCTTCGGCGCCTCCTGCTCCCACAGTCGGCGCGCCCGCTCGGTCGGACAGCCCAGCAGCGCCGATTCGGACAGCACCGCCGGAAAGTCGGCGCCGTACTGCGCCATCCAGCGCCGGACCGCAGGGGCCTCGGCCGCCGCCAGGCGGTCGGGCGAGGGCAGGTCGGCCAGCCGTGCCAGCCGCTGCTTTTGCTCCCCGGAAAGACGAAGGGAATGAGCCGCCGAGGCAACAGCGCCGTCCTCCCGTCGGCTTTCGCCGGGCGAAAGACCGCAAAAGCGCTCGTCCTCCCTTTCCCGGCATAACAAAAACGCCAAGCGCAAAATCGGATCGGCCGCCAGACGGTCGGTTTGCCGCAGGCGCTCCAAGGGAACGTCGATGCCCGGCAGAACCTGCCCAAACAACGGCGCAAGCCGTTCCAGCGTTGCGCCGGGAAGGGGCGAGGCCAAAAGCCGGAGAAATTCAACGCCGATGCGCTCCCGGGCAATCCGCGCCAGCGTGTCGCCCAGCGCCAGCGCCGCCCGATAGGTGGCTTCGTCGATGGAAAAGCCGAGCTGCGCCGCAAAACGGAAGGCGCGGAGAATCCGAAGCGAATCCTCGGAAAACCGCGTTTCCGGATCGCCCACACAACGGATGCACCGTCGCGCCAGATCCTGCCGCCCGCCGAAAAGATCCACAAGGCCGCGGGCTTCGTTGTACGCCATGGCGTTGACCGTAAAATCCCGGCGCGCCAGGTCGTCCTCTATGCGGCGGGTAAAGGCCACCGACAAGGGGTGGCGGCCGTCGGCATACGCGCCGTCGGTGCGAAAGGTGGTGATTTCCACCGCCTCCCCGTCCGACAGAACGGTGACGGTTCCGTGAGCAAGTCCGGTCGGGATGACGCGCTCCTTTTCAAACAGCGCCATGACCTGCGGCGGCGTGGCCGAGGTGGCAATGTCAAAGTCGTGCGGCGTCATGCCGAGCAGAGCGTCCCGCAGGGAGCCGCCGACAAGAAAAGCGTCGTACCCCGCCGCCGAAAGGCTTTGCAGAAGCCTTGCAATGTTGTTTGGGATTCGGATTCGGACGGATTCCATGCGGTGCCTCCCCTCCTTTTTTTCGGCTCGTCCCGGCGCTCTTTGGCGCGGGGAAAGCGTTTCTTTCATGATCTTTCCTTATTATATCATTTTTTCTCCTGCAATGCAAGGAAACGGCCGCGAGGAAACCGATTTTTTTCTGCGTTTTTTCGCCCGGCCGCACGAAAATCCCGGCAATGGCCTTGACAAATTTAATAAAAATGTATATAATATAATTATCTGTATTGTCGGAGTTTGTTGCCTTGTCCTTTGGGCGCGCTTGTCGCCACCAAAAGACAGACAGCTGTCTCGTCTATCGGATATATTAAGAAATTTTCAAATTCAAAAAAGAAAGAAGGAGGTGCTATATGGATAAAGGCATACTGTGTCTGATCGTCGGCGTGATTTCCCTGCTCGTGGGAGCCGTGGTTGGCGGTTTGGTCGGCGTGATCTACCGCAAAAAAGTGGCGGAAGCAGAGATCGGCTCCGCCGAGGAAAAGGCCAAGTCCATCGTTTCGGAAGCAAAAAAACAGGCGGAAACCATGAAAAAAGAAACGCTTCTCGAAGCCAAAGAAGATATTCTTCGTCAGAGAAACGAATCGGAACGCGACCTGAAAGAACGCCGTGCGGAAATCAACCGGATGGAACGCCGTCTGACGCAAAAAGAAGAAAACATGGACCGCAAGACCGAACAGCTGGAAGCGAAAAACGAACAGCTGGATAAAAAGCTGCGGGAAAATGACATGGTCAAGGAACGGATCAATGATATGCTTCAGCTGCAATGCAAGCGGCTGGAGGAAATCTCGGCGCTGAGCTATGAAGAAGCCCGCGCAGAGCTGTTTGAAAAGGTGGAATCCGAAACGCGCCATGAGCTTTCCGCCAAGATGGTGGAGCTGGAGGATCAGTTCAAGGAAGAAGCCGAGGCCAAGGCCAAAAATCTCATATCGCTGGCGATTCAGCGTTGCGCTGCCGATCAGGTGGCGGAAACCACCATTTCCGTGGTGCCGCTCCCCTCAGAGGAAATGAAGGGACGCATCATCGGCCGCGAGGGACGCAACATTCAAAAAATCGAAACCCTGACGGGCGTGGACTTGATTATTGACGATACCCCCGAAGCCATCACGCTTTCCGGCTTTGATCCCGTGAAACGGGAGGTGGCTCGGATCGCGCTTGAAAAGCTGATTTCCGACGGACGGATTCACCCGACGCGGATCGAAGAAACCGTGGAAAAAGCCAAACGCGAGGTGGATGCTTCCATCAAGCAGGCCGGAGAACGCGCAACCTTTGAGGTGGGCATTCACGGCATCAGCGCCGAGCTTGTGAAGCTGCTCGGACGCTTGCGTTACCGTTTGAGCTATGGACAAAACGTGCTTCGTCACTCCATCGAGGTGGCCTTTTTGGCCGGTATGATGGCAGACGAGCTGGGCGTGGACGGCACGCTGGCCAGACGGGCCGGATTGCTCCACGACATTGGCAAGGCGTTTCCCCACGACGTGGAAGGCTCCCATGTTCAGATCGGCGTAGAGTGCGCCAAGAAGTTCAAGGAGAGCAAGGAGGTCATTCACGCCATTGAAGCGCACCACGGCGACGTGGAAGCCAAAACCATCGTTGCGGTGCTGGTACAGGCAGCCGATGCCATTTCGGCGGCAAGACCGGGCGCACGCAGAGAAGACCTTGAAAACTACATCAAACGTCTGGAAAAGCTGGAGGAGATTGCCGAGAGCTTTGGCGGCGTTGAAAAGGCCTACGCCATTCAGGCCGGCCGTGAGATCCGTGTTATGGTCAAGCCCGAGGAGGTTACGGACGATAACATGAAGATCATTGCCCGTGAAATGGCAAACAAAATTCAAAGCGAAGTGAAATACCCCGGACAGATCAAGATCAACATTATTCGTGAGAGCCGGGCGATAGACTACGCCAAGTAATTTTCCGTGAGGAAATTTTATAAATGATATAGAGTTACTTAGGATTTTCCCGCGCAAAAGGCGGATTGAATAGATCATTAAGGAATATCTTCATTATTTTGATTCCAAACGAAAAAGGAAAAACAAAATAGGGGGCGTTAAAAGCATCACGCTTTTAACGCCCCCTTAAGCTTGCCGCCGTTTTGGCAATCAATAGGAGGGAGAATCCAGGCGCCATTCGCCGTTTTCCTTGGCAAAGGAAAGGCGCGTGGTGCTCCAGCCGACGACAACCTTGCCGGAATCAAAATCCGGGTACGAGCCGTAGGTGCGAAGCTCAATCGTGACGTAGGAGGAGCGGCTTCCGCGGAGAATCTGCATGCTCTCGGTGTCAAAGCGCCGTGTTTCGCTGACAACCGGCGGGCAAAGCGAGGCCGAGGCGCGCAGCAGATATTTTTTGCCGGAGGCCGCATCCTTTTGCTCGCGGTATTTCGGCAGGGAAGTGCCGGAATTGAGATCGGCGATCTCGTTGCCGTCCCCCATGGTGAACGAGAACAGATGGCCGAGATAGTCCTCCGAGTAAACGGTGCGCGCCAGCGCCGCAATTTCGCTCATCGAGGTGCAGCGCTCGTCGTCGCGGACAATGCCGTAGCCGGAGGGCGCTTCGGGCAGGCCTTTTTTGCTTTCTTCATAGACAAGATCGCTGCGGTACAACCAAATCCCCTTTTCCGCGTCGGAATACACGGGATCGCCCTCGCCGGCCACGCCGAAGCGCAGAACCTGATAGCGACCGGACGACGGTTTTCCGCTCCCGCTGCCGCTTCCGCTGCCGTTGCCTTCACCCTCCCCCTTGTCGCTTTGCGCGGAGGGAACGTCCGGCTTGTAGTAAGCTAAGAGCTTGCCGTGCGCCTTTGTGTAATAAATCACATAATAAACGCCGCGCTCCTTGTCGTGCAAAAGCGGCTGTTCGTAGACCGAAAGGCCGTCGCCAAACAAAATCTGGTTGACGGTTTCCGAGCGTACAATCAGATCGGTGAAAATCGCCTTGACGTCGGACAGCTTGGGCGCCGCGCAAGAGGTGAGCGTGGAAACGCCGGCCGCCGTCAGGCACAGCAAAAGAAGCGCCGCCGTAAAGGCGCGAAGGAAACGGGTGTGCTTTTTCATGGGAAAAATCTCCTTTCATTTCAAGTCTTTCCGCGCCGGCCGCGGCTCATACACGAGCCGACGAGCGCCCGGCCGGACAGGCTCTTTGCAGGATGCGCCCTTACATTCGGCGCACCGGGGTGCGGGGCGAAAGGCCCTGCTGATAGGCCTTCAGCACGTCGCGGACTTGCTCGGCGCTTTCGTCCGAAAACAGAAAAACATAGCCGGAAAGCGCGTTCAGACCGGAGGCATTGCCCCGATCCGCCATGTAGATGGGAACGCTGTTGTAAATGACATTGCGGTGCTGAAATTCACGGAACACGGGAAAATCGGCGCCCGTGCGGTCGGTTAGCACCGCCTGCCCGTCGCGGCAGGTCGGACAGCCGTCCGAGATTTCCCCGATCAGGCACTTTTCCGTTACCATCAAGGGCACGCGGCCGTAGACAATGGCTCGCACGGGAAGGCTCCCGCCTCCGATGTCGCGCATTTGAGGCAGCGTTAATTCGGGGGAAAGAATCCCGTCCGCAAAGCCGAGCGTGCGGAGCGCCTCGGCCGTGTCGGAATTGGACAGGTTCAGGCGAAAATCTCCGTGAAGAAGAAAGCCCTGCGCCAAGGGGATGTGACCGGGATTGCCCACCAGCGCATGCGCCGCGCCGGCGGCGCGGGCCGCGTTCAAAAGGCGCTCCGCCCGGGGGCGTTCGGAATCCCAAACCACCGGCGGAAGAACAACGCCGTTGACCGAAAGGCGGGCGGCGTCCGCCAAGGAAAGCTCCGCAAACGCCGAGGCCGGCAGATAGATTTCCTCAAAGAACGCACCGGCGTTTTCCGGGATTTGCGAGGGCGTGCGAAAAACGGCCACACGCGGCTTCGGGCTTTCGGCCGAAGGGGGCGCGGGCGTCGGGGAGGGAGAGGGTGAGGGTGAGGGTGAGAGCGCAAAGGAAGGAAGAAGCGGCAACGGAGCGTCGGCCGCCGCCGCGTCGGGGGCAAGAATCGCTTGCGTCAGCGCGTCCAGCGCGTCACGGCGCAGGCGGTTGAGCGCCGCCACGGGTACCATCAGCCCCTCCTCCAGCGACAGGGACAAATCGGTTATGGCAAAGGGCGTGCCGCCGAAGCGAGAGAGGCTTTTTGTTACGGCTTCTCTTGTCAACGGGCAGGTGCGCGCCGCCACGGGAACGTCGCCGCAAACGGAAACGGATACCGCCCGCGCCCTTCTCCGGGCTTCTTGCTCGGTAAAGGACAGCGTAAGCGTCATCGGTTGCCCGGCGCGCAGTACGGCCAAGGCCGAAAGGCCGACCTTTCGCAGGGAAATTTCCCGGTCGGCTACGGTGCGGGAGCGCGCTTTGTCGGCTTCGGAGCGAACGCCCAGCATGTCAGGCGGAACAGCCTTGGGCGAGGCGGACACCGAGCCGGTAAAGTAGCGATCGGTAAAGCCGCCGCGCGAAAAAATATCGGAAAGCTGTTGCAGCTCCTCCGGGGTGGCCGAGCGCCTTTCGTCGAGCAGACGACGATAGATGGCGGTGACGCCGCCGACGTATTCGGGCGGCTTCATCCGGCCTTCGATTTTCAAAGAGGCCACGCCGGACGACAAAATCTCCGGGATGTGGCCGGCTAAACACAAATCCTTCAGCGAGAGAGGATAGCCGATTTTGCCCCCCTTCACGCGGTAGGGCAGGCGGCAGGGCTGGGCGCACAGGCCGCGGTTGCCGCTTCTTCCCCCGACTAAGGAGGAAAACAGGCACTGCCCGGAATGGCAGACGCAGAGCGCGCCGTGGATAAACATTTCGGCTTCTATGCCGGCTTCTTTTGTCAGGGTGCGGATGTCATTAAGGGGCATCTCCCGGGCGCAGACCATCCGGGAAAAGCCGAGCGAGGCCAGCGACCGGCCGATGGCGGCATTGTGCCCCGAAAGCTGGGTGCTGGCATGGAGGGCAAGACCGGGCACGTACCGGCGCAAAAGAGAAGCGGCGCCGAGATCACCCACGATGGCGGCGTCCACGCCGCTCCGATAGGCAAAGATTGCGGCCGAAAGAAAACGCTCGCGCTCGCGGTCGTAAATCTGCGTGTTCAGCGTTACATAGGCCTTGACGCCGTACAAATGACATCGTTTCACCGCTTCGGCAAAGCTTTCGGCGGTGAAGTTGTCGGCGTTGATCCGTGCGTTGAAGTCGGGCATGCCGAAATAAACGGCATCGGCGCCCGCCTGCAAGGCGGCCTCCAACGCCTGCGGCGAGCCGGCCGGGCTGAGAAGCTCCGGCAAGGGCCGCTCGGCCTTCGTCACGCAAGAAAGCGAAAGCGCCCCCTTTTCCCCTGATCTTGTCCTTTCGCCCTTTTTTGCCGAGGCGGCAGAGGACGCCGATTGATGTTTGTCCGGGAAAGACGGCGCTTTTGTTTCATGGAAAGGTCGGCCCCGCCGAGCTTGCGTTGGCTCTTGTTTGTGACCGTGGGCTTGGCCTTGCCGCGCAAAGGCCGGATGGGCCTCCGACCGCCCCGAAGGGGCTTTTTTTGACAAGGCTTTCGGCTGACTGTGGCCGGGGCGCGCAGTTGCTTTTTTGTTTTTTTCGGGTGCTTGCATTCTCACTGGGCCGCCAATTTGGCCTTCAGCGCGGCGATTTCGGCCGTCAGATCCTCAATATCCACCGATTGCTGAGCGACGAGGGATTCCAGCTTTTTGGCTTTCCGCTGCATTTTCACTTTATCGGCGCAGTAGTCCAGCGCGCAAAGCAGAGCCGCCTCGGTTTTGGAGCAACGGGAGCTTTTGGCCGTGATCTCTCTCATGTGGCGATCCACAATGCCGACCAAAGCCTCCACGGCTTCGGGGGACTCGTCACAAATCACATTCAGCGGGACGTCTGCAATCGTAATGGTATATTTCTGCTTCATAAGAACTCATTCCTTTCTTAGGTTCATGATATACAATCCTAAGTATATTATAATATAAAAATCCCAACATTTAAAGAGTTTTTTGCAATTTTTTTCGTTTGCGCGGATTTTTTCGGAATTTTTCGTCAAAAAGCCGCCGGAAAAGGGGGCAGGCTCCGAGCGTGCTTTCTTTGCGCCTTGGCTTTTTTACTAGCTTTTGCTTCGGTTTTTGCTTTCGCTTTCTCTTTCGCCTTGGATTTCCTTTTTCTTTTTCCTTTTGCTTTCACTGTCGCAAAGCCCGGCCAACGGGCAGAGGTCGCAGGCGGGGTTTTGCGCGCGGCAAAAATCCCGGCCGAACTGAACCATCCGATGACAGAAATCGCTTTGCTTTTCCGGCGCGATCAGGCCGGAGAGGATTTTTTCGGTTTTGAGGGGATCGCGGTTGGATTCCGGGTAAAAGCCGAGACGGCCGGCAATGCGAATGCAGTGCGTGTCGGCCACGATGCCGGGCTTGTGGAAAATGTCGCCGAGCAAAAGGTTGGCGATCTTGCGCCCCACGCCGGGAAAGCGGAGCAGGTCATCCATGTTGTCGGGCAGCTTGCCGCCAAATTCCTCCGTGAGCATGCGACATTCGCCCACAATGTCGGCGGCCTTGACGTGAAAAAGCCCGCAGGGGCGAATGAGGGCTTCAACTTCCGGGATCGGCGCATAGGCCAGCGCCTTAGCCGTCGGGAACCGTGCAAACAGTGCAAGGCAAACCTCGTTCACGCGCTTGTCGGTGCATTGCGCGGAAAGACGCCCCATCACCATCAGCTTCCATGGCTCGCCCTCGTAGGCAAGCGCACAGACCGCCTCCGGGTAAAGCTTCCATAAGGCCTCTGTCAGGCGGTCGCCCCGCGCCCGCAGAGCCGCTTGCTCGGTCGCCTCCTCGGGGCTTCGGGGCGCCGGGGCGGGGCGGTTTGCGCGAGCGGACGGGCGGTTTGCGCGAGTGGACGGGCACGTTTGCCCCCCGAACGAGCGGGCAGCGCCGGCTTGCTTCGGCTTTTGTTCCTCTTTTGTTTTCACTGTTTCGTCCACGTTCACGGCTTCGATTCCCCCTTGCGATTTCGGCTGGTTATACGGTTATACAACGATAGTATATAACAAAACGCAATTTTTGTCAAGGCAAGGGGCGGGCGGTGCGGCTCACTCGCATAAATTCGGCGAAAAAGGGAAAAATAATCCACAGAATCCGGGAAAGGCGCTGCGCCCGGTGCGCAAAGGAAGCTAAGGGCAGGGGAAAGCGCCGAAAAAACCGGGAGGAAGGGAGATTTGCTATGAAAATTCTTGCGGAAAAGGAAGACGCCTCGCCTCGGCCGATTGCGACGCAGGCGGCGTTTCTGGCCACGGGAACGGTCGTCGGAGGCACCGAAAAGAAAGGGGCGCTGGGGGAGAAGTTTGACTTTTGCGATCCGACGGATCGGTTTGGGCAGGATACCTTTGAAAAGGCCGAGAGCGAAATGCAACGGCTGGCTTTTTCCATCGCGCTGAAAAAGTCCGGCCTGCGCGTCCGCGAGATAGAGGCGCTTTATGCCGGCGATCTGCTCAATCAGTGCGTCGGCTCCGCCTATGGCCTGCTTGATTTTGATATACCGTATTTCGGCTTGTACGGCGCTTGCTCCACGTCGGCCGAGGGACTGCTGTTGGGGGCGCTGTCCGTCAGCGCCGGGCAGTTTTCCCGCGTGGGCGTTGTGACGTCCTCGCACAACTGCTCGGCCGAGCGGCAGTATCGCACGCCGATTGAATACGGTGCACAGAAGCCGCCGAGCGCCCAATGGACGGTGACGGCCGCCGGAGCCTTTCTGCTCGGACAAAGCGCGGAGGCGGGGGCGAGGCAAGGCCTTTCCATGGAAGAAAAGCCCGAAAGATGCGTGCGAATTACCGAGGTATTGCCCGGGCTGGTGGTGGACAGCGGAATTTCCGATGCCAACAATATGGGCGCGGCCATGGCGCCGGCCGCGGCGAACACTCTGTCGCGGTATTTTTCGGCCGGCGGAACCGCCCCCAGGGACTTTGACGCCATTTTCACCGGGGATCTCGGCCGCTTCGGCTCGTCCCTTTTGACGGAACTGCTCCGGGACGGCGGCTACGAGATCGACGGCCGGCACACCGACTGCGGCAATTTGATCTATGCGGGGGTGGAAAAGCCGGACGTGAATTGCGGCGGCTCGGGGTGCGGCTGTTCGGCCGCGGTGCTGGCGGCGCACGTGCTTCCGGCGCTGGCGCGCGGGGAATGGCATCGGGTGCTTTTTGTGGCGACGGGGGCGATGATGAGCCCGTCCAGCCTGCAGCAGAGCTTGTCCATTCCCGCCATAGCCCACCTGCTTTGCTTTGAAAGCTGACCGCTTTTCGGAGCGCTCGGCTTTTTCCCTTTTCCTTTTTTCTTTCGCCCTTCGCCCTTCGCCTTTCAGCTTTCGCCTTTCAGCTTTCAGCTTTCGCCCCTTTGAAAATTCCTTTGCCAAGCGGCGTTCGGTAAAAAAAGGAGTGTTAGAAACTCATCCTGAGTTTTCTAACACTCCCTTTTGGCGTTTCCCACCGGACGGCTTTTTTTCTTTGAAGAAAGGCCTTAGCCCTGCTGCTTTTTGGCGGCCACCTGATTCAGCACCGCGACAATCAGCGGAACCAGCACAATCGCGGCGCCAAGCTCAATGACTCCGTTCACGGCAACGATGGTGGAAAGAATCATCTTTATGATGTTGGCGGCCGTGCCGATCAGCCCCTCATAGGCGTTGAAAAGGCCCAGCGCCGTCAGCACCAACACCGTGTTGGTCAACGTGGCCGCAATGGTCGATAAGAGGGCGGAAAGATGATGATTCAGCTTCAGCTTGTTGGCAAAAAGCGCGTAGAGAAGTCCGGCCACAAGGCCCACGCAAATGCGAGGCAGTACCGAAACAATGGGGTTTTGAAACGGGATGTTGCCCGGCAACGGCTCGGCAAACGCCTTGATCATGCAGGTCAGTCCCCACACGCCGCCAATGAGCATACCGGCCTTCCAGCCGAGAAAGATAGAGCCAATGATGACCGGAATATGCAGGGTTGTAATGGCAATCACGCCCACGGAAATATATCCCGTATACGGAACGACCGTCATAACAAGGATAATGGCAATAAAAATCGCGCAAAGCGTTAAGCGACGCAGTTTTTCTTTTTGGTTGCCCATACGGTTCTCCATAATAACTCTCCTTTTTTATGTTTTTTCTGTATTTTGTACATGGATACATGGATTATACAATGCTTTTTCCCCAATTACAATGGATAAATTGTAAATTTCCCTTGTTTGACGCCGGATTTTCGGCTGTCTTTGCGGGCGGCGCTTGACTTGTCGGCGAATCTGTGCTAAAATTCTCTCAAAGACGCTGTTTCAGCCAAAGAAAAAGCTTCGGAAAGGGCCGATCATGGAAATCAAACAGGAAAACCGCATGACAAGCAATCGAAACAAGGACGACGGCAAGGGGAAATTTGACGGAATTTTATTTTGCTCGGATATAGACGGAACCATTCGCGGAAACGGAGAAGTTCCGCCGGCAAACCGGGAGGCGATTCGCTATTTTCAGGAAAACGGAGGGCATTTTACCTTCTGCACCGGCCGATTCCCCGATTACGGAAAAGGACTTGACGGCGTGGTTACCCCCAACGCGCCTGTGATTGCGTTGAACGGAACGGTCATTTTTGACCGAAGCACCGGGCAGTTTCTCTACCGGCAGCCGCTGGAGGAGAGCGACTTTGCGGTGATTGTTTCGATTATGCAGGACTACCCGTGCCTGAAGCGCGTGATGGTGCATACCGTGCGCGATTCTTTCGTGCTTCAGCGGCGGGACGGCGGGCTGGTCTGTTCCCATGAAGGAGCGCCGGATCGGCCGGAAGCGCCGGTGCGGTCGGGCGAGGATTTTCAGCGCTATGTCGGGGACGAGCCGATTTTCAAGGGCGTTTTTCACGTCAACGCCGAGGACAGCGATCGGATGCTGGACACCATCACGGCGCGGTGCCCCGGCCACAGCATTTCACGGAGCTGGATCAACGGCATCGAGTTGCAGCATCGGGATGCCGATAAAGGAACCAGCGCCCGCCGCCTGGCCGCGCGGCTGGGCAGTCGCCTTCTGATCTGTGCCGGCGACTACGAAAATGACATTCCCATGCTCCGCACGGCCGATATAGGCTATGCGGTGGCCAACGCTTCGGAGCGCGTCAAAGCGGTGGCGGATCGGATCACGGTTTCTTGCGAGGAAGGGGCCATTGCCCGCATCATTGCGGAATTGGACGCGTAAGCCCAAGCGCCAAAGGGCAAGCACTTGCGCCGGCGCAGGCGCAAAAGCGTGCAAGCGTAAGCGTAAAAGTGCGCCGACGAGAGAAGCGCGCAAGAGAGAAAAACCCGCGCCAAAGGTGCGCAGGCAAGCGCAAAAGTGCGCAAATGCAAGTGCAAATCCAAAGAAAGGGCGGCGCGCCGACACTCGGCCGCCGATGCCATCCGTCATGGAAGAAAAGCTGTTTCAAAAAAACGACAACGCCTTTGTCTGCGAGCATTGCGGCGCCCACGTGGAGCCGCTGGGATATACTTCGCGCAACCACTGTCCCTTTTGCCTTTGGTCGAAGCACCTGGATGTGAATCCGGGGGATCGCGCCAACGACTGCGGCGGCCTGATGGAGCCGATTTCGGTGGAAACCGATCCGAAAAAGGGGTATGTGATTGTGCATCGCTGTACCAAGTGCGGAGAGCTTCACCGAAATCGCGCCGCGCACGAGGCCAAGGTGCAGCCGGACGATCTGCAGCTGCTCATAAAGCTGACGGTGGGGCGGTATAAATGACGAAGTAAAAAGGTAAGATAAAGAAAAAGGGAGTGCTAAAAAACTCAGGATGAGTTTTTTAGCACTCCGGCGACGTTGGTCTCGGCGGCAAAGCGCCGCCGTTTTGCCACGAAAGAAAATCAAAAAAACAAGATATGGAAGGCAAAACCGACCAAGAATCGCTCAAAAACGCCGGAATCCCGACCGGCATTTTTGAGGGGATGTTAAAAACATCGAGTTTTTAACATCCCCTTTTTGCATGTTAAAGAATTTCAATGGATTCAATGACCGGGACTTCCCGCGGGCAGTCGTAGCGGTCGGTGCGCAGGGCGGCAATCCGATCCACCACCGAAAGACCGTCGGTCAATCGGCCAAACGCGGCGTATTGCCCGTCCAGATGAGGGGCGTCCGCGTGCATAATGAAAAACTGCGAGGAAGCCGAATCGGGCACTGAGGTGCGCGCCATGGAAAGAACGCCGCGGGTGTGGCGCAAGTCGTTCTGCCAAAAGCCGTTGGCGGCAAATTCGCCGTGAATGGAGGGCGCGTCCTTCTCCTGAAAGTCCTCGTCATAGCCGCCGCCCTGGATCATAAAGCCGGCAATCACGCGGTGAAAAATCATGCCGGAGAAAAAACCCTCGCGGATCAGCGACAAAAAGTTTTCGACGGTGGCCGGCGCTTTGTCCGGATACAGCTCGGCGGTCATGGTTCCCATGTCCCGAACCGTGATTTTTATGCGGGGATAGGGGGCGTTCGTTTTATTTTCCTGTTCCTGTTCCTGTTCCTGTGCTTGTGTGTTCTTTTCTGCCTCTGTCATTTCGTTGTTTCCTTCCTGATCTCTTTTTTGTTTTTATCTTTGATTTTGCGGTTGGCGCAGGGAAAAGCCCCTTTTAAGACGGGGTGTGGGACAGCCGCGCCAGCTCGTCGGCATAGGCGAGCGCAAAGAGCGCCTTGGCACGTTCCTCGTTGCCCGAAAGATGCAAAAAACCGAACAAGACTTCAAACCCGGTCGCCGCCCGGTATTCGCCCACCGTGGCGCCCTTGGGCGTTCCGGTGTGGCCGAGGTTGCGTCCCCGCCGAAAAAATCCGGCCTCCTCCTCGCTCAAAAGGGGGAGGATGCGGTGAACGGCCGCCGCCTGTACGGGCGCGCGCACAAAGTCCATCGCGCGGGCGTTGAGCGTTTTGGCGCTGGAAAGGCCGGCGCGCACCAGCGCGTCCCGGACAAACAGCTCCAGCACGCAATCGCCGAGATAGGCCAACGCAGGCGTGCTCATGTCCTTGAAATTCACCGCTTCGGCTCCGACAGAGGCCGGAGCGGCGCCGTCGGCTTCCGGGGAGAACCCGACCGTTGCCCGAAGGGGGCTTTCCCCGCCGGGGAAAAGGGTGGTATCATCCGATTTCATCACAGACCGCCTTTCAAAGCTGCTTGACGGCTTCCCGCAGGAAGGTTTCTACAGCAACTTCCATGGAGGGCGCGCGCAGGGAACAGCCGGCCGCCTTGATATGGCCGCCGCCGCCGAACGCCGTGCAAATGGCGGCTACATCCGCCTTGCCGTTGGAGCGAACCGAAAAACGATACTCGTCGCCGGGCGTCATCTGACGAACCGAAAAGGCGATCTCTACGCCGGCCACACTGCGCGCCGCTTCCACAAAAACGTCAAGCTCCTCGGGGTCCAGCCCTTTTTTCAGAATTTCCTCATAGCTTATCGTGGAGAAAGCGATTTTTCCCTCACAGCAGAATTTCAGATTCTCCAGCGCCACGCGCTCTGCCAACAGGCGCGCCGGCGTTTTGCAGTCAAACAGAAGCCGGTTGATTTCGGCGGCATCGACGCCGCTTTTGATGAGCGAGCCGGCAATCATATGCGTGGTGGGCGTGACGTTGGAATACCGGAATCCTCCGGTGTCCGAGCTGATAGCCGCATACAGACAGCGGCAAAGATCCATCGGAAACGGGATTCCGTGGGCGGACAGCAGGGCATCGGCGATCCGATACACGATCTCTCCGGCCGCTGCGGCGTTCGGATCAATATAAGCGGGCGCATAGGGTGTGGCCGCCTTGTGGTGGTCGATCATGAGCGTAATGTTGTCACCGAACATGACGCCCGGCGCGCCGAGCTGTGCCAGCGAGGGCGTGTCAACGGTGATGATCCGTTCGGGGAGAAAGTCCTCCGGCATGGGAGCGGTCATCGAGCCGGACTGAATGGAGGTCGTGAGAAAGCGCAAGCGCTTGGGAACCTCGTCGGCCGACGCGCAGTAGGCTTCACTGCCTTTTATTTGCAGAATGACTTTGAGTGCAAAGGCAGAACCGATGGCGTCGCCGTCCGGCCGCGCGTGACAAAGGATCAGCGTTTTTTTCGGCTCGGCCAGCATTTGACAAAGGACGGGGAAGGAAAGCTCACGCATGATCGTCGCCATCCTCTCCCGCAGAGGTGTCCGCTGCCGGGGCGTCTGCGTCTGACGGTTGCTCGGCCTTTGACGCATCGCTTGCGTCGGCATAGGTGAGGCCGTGCAAAAGCTCGGAAATATGCGCGCCGTACTGAATGGAGGAATCCTCCACAAAGGACAGCTCCGGCGTGATTCGCAGGTTCAGCTCGGCCGAGAGGGCGCGGCGAATAAAGCCGGCCGACGATTTCAGCCCCAGGCGGACTTCTTTTTTCGCTTCCGGGGTGGCGGCGTTCATCGCGGAATAATAAATTTTTGCAAATTTGAGATCGGGCGTGACCTCCGCCCCGGTCACACTGATAAAAGCTTCGCTGACGCGCGGATCCTTGACCTTCCGCAAAATGGAGGCCATGGATTTTTTTACCTCATCGTTGATGCGTCCTCGTCTGTATTTTGCCATAATGGTATCCTTCTTTCTTTTTGTAACTTATAACTCTTTGTATTCAAATGGATTGGACGGGGAAGGGGCTTTTGCCTCTTTCCTCCCCGGCGCCGTCGCGCCCTTCCGAAAGGGCAAGGGTAAGGGAGAGGAAAACCGCTTCGGCTTCCTTAAGCGTTTCGGCCGCATAGATTCGGCCTCTGGCCTCGGCCGCGCCGTCAAACCCGCGCAGATAATGCGACATTTGCTTTTTTGCTTCGGCCAAGCCGACGCGCTCCCCCTTTTCCTCGACCGAGCCGTGCAGATGAAGCAGGGCGGTTTGCACAAGGGCTGTCCGGTCGGGCGGACAGAAAGGGCGATTTTCCATGGCGGCAGCAATTTCTTCAAAAATCCAAGGGTTGCCGAGCGCACCCCGGCCAATCATCAGGCCGTCACAGCCCGTTTCGCGGAGCATGGACAGCGCCTCGGCCGCGTTGGTTATGTCGCCGTTGGCAATCACCGGGACGGAAACCGCCTGCTTGACGGCGGCAATGATGGCGCGATCCGCGCGCCCCGCATACTGCTGACTGCGCGTTCGTCCGTGCACGCAAATGGCCGAAACGCCGGCCGACGCGAGAATTTGAGCCACTTCGACGGCGTTGCGGTGTCCGTCGTCCCACCCGGCGCGAATTTTCACCGTGACAGGACGCCCTCCGGCCGCTTTGACCGCGGCTTCGGCTACCCGCCCGGCGCGGTCGGGATCCTTCATCAAGGCACTGCCTTCTCCGTTGGCCACGATTTTATGCACCGGACAGCCCATGTTAATGTCAATCACGGCCGGAGGCTCCTCACTGCGGTTTCCCTTGTAACGGTTTTCGCAGATCATGGCTACGGCCTCGGCCATAAAGTCCGGCTCGCCGCCGAACAGCTGGAGCGCCATGGGGTTGTCCCCGTGCAAAACGGCGGCTAAGGTGCCGGAGCGCCCCGCCTCTCCGCCGGATTTTCGACTGCGCTGTTCGTAGCAAAGGGCTTTGGCGCAAACCATTTCGCTGACGGTAAATTCCGCTCCGTGCGCAACGCAGAGGCGGCGAAAGGTGCGGTCGGTAAAGCCCGCCATTGGCGCCAGCATCAGGCCGTGCTTCAAGAAAATGCTTCCGATTGTCAACGCCATCGCTCTCCCTCCCCTCGCCAAGCACACATTTTCCTATTATAATAGTATAGCACGTTCGGGCGGTTTCTGTCAACGAAATTTTTCCGAGTGGGGAAAAAGGAAAGTTTTTTTGCAAAAATGCCGGAGCTTTTCTGAAAAAACTTTGAAATTTTTGAAAATTCGTGCTTTTTCCGCCGTTTGGATATTGTAAAACCGATTCAGATGTGGTATATTATAAGTTGGTGAATAAGGTTCTACATATGCGCGCCGAAAAGCATGCGCGTAAATCGAAAGCAAAGAAAGGTGGATATTCCCAATGACTTACAATAAGAAAACCATTGAAGACATTGATGTAGCCGGCAAAAGAGTTCTTGTCCGCTGCGATTTCAATGTGCCGCTGAAAGACGGCGTAATCACCAGCGATAAGAGAATCGTCGGTGCGCTTCCCACAATTCAGTATTTGCTGGCGCATCACGCAAAGGTCATCCTTTGCTCCCACATGGGCAAGCCCAAGGGCGAGGTCAACATGAAATACACGCTGGCGCCCGTGGCCGCTCGTCTGTCGGAGCTGCTCGGTCAAAAGGTGGAATTGGCTGCCGACACGGTTGGCGCAGACGCCAAGGCCAAGGTGGCCGCTTTGAAGGAAGGACAGGCTGTTCTTCTGGAAAACACGCGCTTTGATAAGAGAGAGGAAGCCAACGATCCCGAATTTGCCAAGGAATTGGCTTCTTTGGCGGATATTTTCGTCAATGACGCCTTCGGCGCCGCGCACAGAGCGCACGCCTCTACCGCCGGTGTGGCTGCCTACCTGCCCGCCGTTTGCGGTTACCTGATTCAGAAGGAAATCACCGTGATGGGGAAGGCCCTGGCCGATCCGGTTCGTCCCTTCGTTGCCATTCTCGGCGGCGCCAAGGTTTCGGACAAAATCGGTGTTATCAACAACCTGATTGAAAAAGTGGACACCCTGATCATCGGCGGCGGTATGGCCTATACCTTCTTTGCCGCTATGGGCAACAGCGTCGGCACTTCGATCTGCGAGAACGACAAGATCGAGCTTGCCAAGGAAATGATGGCCAAGGCGCGCAAAAAGGGCGTCAACTTCATCCTGCCTGTGGATAACGTGGTGGGCAGAAGCTATTCCGAGGACGCAATCTTTATGAACATTTATTCGGATTCCATTCCCGACGGCTGGATGGGACTTGACATCGGACCGGTTTCCCAGGAGCTGTTCGCAAAGTCGATCCAGGGCGCCGGAACGGTCGTTTGGAACGGCCCGATGGGCGTTTCCGAGTGGAAAAACTTTGCTGCCGGAACGAATGCTGTGGCATCGGCCGTGGCAGACAGCGGCGCCATTTCCATTATCGGCGGCGGCGACAGTGCGGCTGCCATTGAAAAGCTGGGTTATGCGGACAAAATGACGCATATTTCCACCGGCGGCGGCGCTTCCCTGGAATTTTTGGAAGGCCTGGAACTGCCCGGCATCGCATGCTTGCTTGATAAATAATCGGAACGACGTTCCAAAGGAAAGGATGCTTCCGAAAAGAGCGGAAGCTATGGTGAAACTATGAATCCCGCAAAAAGACGCACCGTCATCGCCGGCAATTGGAAGATGAACTTCACTCCCGACGAGGCGACTGCATTTATCAATGAAATCAAACCCATGGTGGCCGGCAAGGACAATTGCGACATTGTTTTCTGCGCCCCCTATGTCACCATTGACGCAGCCATGAAGGCAGCGGCCGGCTCCAACATTAAAATCGGAGCGGAAAATGTTCACTTTGCCGAAAAAGGAGCCTATACCGGTGAGGTTTCGGCGAAAATGCTCCGTGCCATCGGCGTGGAATATGTTATCATCGGTCACAGCGAGCGCCGTCAGTATTTCGGAGAAACCGATGCTACGGTCAATGCCCGCACCAAGGCCGCCCTGGCCGCCGGCATGAAGGTGATTCTTTGCCTCGGCGAAGTCAAGGAGCAGCGCCTTTCCGGCATCACCAATGAAGTGGTTTCCATGCAGACCAAGCTGGACTTGGCCGACGTGAGCGCCGAGGAGCTGAAAAACGTGATCATTGCCTATGAGCCGGTTTGGGCCATCGGCACCGGCCTGACCGCTACCCCCGAGCAGGCAGAGGAAACCTGCGGCGAGATCCGCCGTGTGGTGGCTTCGCTGTACGGACAGGAGGCCGCTGACGGCCTGACGATCCAATACGGCGGTTCGATGAACAACGCCAACGCGGCCGAGCTTCTTGCAAAGCCGGACGTGGACGGCGGCTTGATCGGCGGCGCATCGCTCGTAGCGGAAAAGTTTACGGCGATTGTTGACGCGGCACAGTAAGTCGATCGGATAATCGGATAAAAGAAAAACACAAAAGGGACGGTTCCGAAGCGAAAAGCGTTTGGCCGTCCCTTAAATGATAGCCTGCCCGGACAAAAAAGAGGGGCTGTGAAAAGCGCGATGCTTTTCACAGCCCCTTTGGCATTATTTATAATCAATAGATCATACGAATGACGGAATAAACGGGATAGTGGTCGGAAGCTGTGTCGCTGTATTTGTGATCCCGAATGACCTTGTACTCGCTGGCGGTGAAGTGGTAAGCGTCCACAAAGCAGAAGTCAATGGTGGCGTCGGAGCCGACCATGGTGCCGTCGAGCTTGGGGTTTTCCAGATAGGAGTAGGTAGGCAGAAGATTGCTGGCTACGATGTCCTTAAAGCCCTCCGAGCCGATGGACATGTTCCAATCCGCCGTGTAAAAGACCGGCAGGCCGCGGTCGCGGAATTTTTGGGTCAATTCCAAGAGCTTGTTGATTTGCTTGATGTTGGCGGCGGGCACGTAGTCGGCGTGCAGATTGACATAGACGAACTGCTGGCCGGTGGTGAGATCTTCAAACAGGGCATAAATGTAGCTGCGGATGTAGTCGGATTCCGAATATTTGCTGTATTTCACATTCGGCGTGTCGGAGAGCCACTGCGTGCCGCTGTCGATCAGCTTGAATTTGTCCTTGCGGTACAGAATGGGAGCCGCATAGCCGGAGGAATCAATGGCGTACCAAACGAAGTCGTAATCGGGTAGGCCGCGGAGATAGGTGAGCTTGTCAAAGGCGGCGACCTCCTGAAGTCCGATCAGGTCGGGCTGATATTCCTTGAGGATGGCAAGCACCTTCGGCATTTTCGTGGTGGCGTTGTCTCCGTCGTTGTAGGTGATGATTTTGTAATCGGTGAACTTGTAGGTGCCGCTGATTTTTTCCACGGAGGCGGCAAAGGTTTCGGCGCTGTTCTCCGGCACGGTCAAAGCCTTTGTCAGGTGATTGACGGCCGCCAAAAGGGCGCTGTCGTCCTCGCCATAGGCAAGCACGCAATCGTTTCCGGTGCAAAGGAGCAAACCTTCCGCTCCCACGCCGGCCACCGCGTCAGCCAAATCCTGCGCAAGCTGGCCTTTTTCGGTGCGGTTGGTTTTTCCGATGACGATTTCTTTGGTGTTGTCGAGTTTGTTGTTGGTATCGGTCAGCAAAGGCAGGCGGTAGCCGCTGTTGATTTCCACCAGGTTGCGTACCCGGTTGGCCAGCCGCTTTGCATTGGCGTCGGAAGCGCGATAAACGATGGAATAGTTGGAAATATCAATTCCGTTCAGAGTGTAGCGTTCCACAGGATAATCTCCTTTTTTGGATAGATTCAAATTCTCTGCCGAAGCGGAGATTTTGTTGGTTTCACCGGTTTTCAGGCTGTCCAGCTTTTCCAAAAAGGCCGCCACGGCCTGCTCGGACATGCCGTCCCCTTCCCCGAAGTGAAGGAACACCCGGTTCCCCTCCCAAAAGATGTTGTAGTCGTTGACGCGCAGCAGGGGGACTGCGGTTTGACCGCGTGCAACATTTCCGACGACGATTTCATAATCGGCCTCCTCGGTGGAATCGGGCAAAACAGAGAGCTGATAATTGTACTTGTCAAAAAAGGCTTGCGCCAGCTCCTTGGCGACGGCCGACGTGCTTCCGACTCCGGTGCGATAAACAATCCGGTACGAGGAAAGCTCGGCGCCGGCCAAAGAAACGCTTTCGTTTTCATAGACGGCCTTTTCGATTTTTTGATCGGCGGCGCGGAAGATGAGATCCTTCTGTTCACTGCCTTCCTTCGGCGTGATGCAGGAGAGGAAATACTGAACCGCTTCGGTCAGCTTTTCCTCGGTGAAGGCAAAGATTACGATTTTGGTGTCAAGAATCGTAACGGCATAGTCGTTGGTGCGAAGCTGTGCGCGCACCTCGGCGGAAGCCGGACGATTGGTGTTGCCGATGAGGATTTCATACGTGGCCTCGGGGCGGCGGTTCGGATCCGTCCAATCGTCTCGCACGGAGGGGCGGGCGCCGCCAAGCGTTGTCAGCTGACTGACGAGCAGGGACAGGGCTTGGGTTTCGGCCTCGGTGGCAAGATCCGGGCGAATGACGAAAAACTCGGTTTTTCCGCCGGAATAAATTGTCTGATCCGACGCCGGCTTTGCCGGCTCCGGGGTGGCGGAGGGTGTCGGGGTAGGCGAACCCGGATCCTTTTGACAGGACGTCAGCGGAAGTATAACGGCCAGCGCCATCAGCGCGGCGAGAAGGCCGGCCAGAAAACGCGAAAATCTTTTGTTTCTCAAGGGAAAGAACCATCCTTTCTTTGCCAAATCGGCACATGATACGATGTTGCCCGGCGCAGCCGGGAAACGCTTGCTGAATTTGGAGTATGGATTATTGTACTAAAAGAACGGAAGAAAGTCAACAGAAACCGAACAAAATCAACAAATCGCAAGCAAAAAGGTAAAAAACACACGAAAACGGCGCGCAAGGGAAGCGATAAGCCGCCGGCCGCCGGCTTTGCCACGGGAGGCAAGGCCGGGGCCGGCGGGCTTGTTTATTTCAGCATATCGAGGAAGGTGTTGGTTTTCATCACCATGTTCATCACGCGCGTAGCGCAGATCTTGACTTCTTCGCGGCTCAGCGTTCCGTCGTTGAGCGCGGCGGTCACTCCGGCCACATCGCCGGAGCACATGCGCAAATCATGCCCGGCCTTGATTTCCAGCACGTGCTTGGAATCGTTGCCCCAATCGGTCATGAACACGCCGCCCCAATGCCATTCGTCGCGCGGAATATCGGTAATGAGAACCCGTGTCTCATCCACCTTGACATTATTGACGTGGTTGTAGGACGACATGATGCACCACGGATCGCCCTCCTTCACGCAGATTTCAAAGTTCTTCAGATAAATCTCGCGGATCGCTCTTTCGGAAACCCGGCTGTTGGATTTCAGGCGCTCATGCTCGGTGTTGTTGACGGCAAAGTGCTTGGCTGTTACCGCCACGCCCTGCGTCTGAACGCCCTTGGCGATGTTGGCCGCCATGCGTCCGGCCACCAGCGGATCCTCCGAGAAATACTCAAAGTTTCGTCCGCAGCGGGGATCTCTGTGAATGTTGATGCCGGGCGCCAGCCACATATCCACCTGCAATTCCTTGGCCTCGTGTCCGATGGCAAGGCCGTAGCACTCGGCCAGCTTAATATCGAAGGAGGAAGCCAACAGCGTGCCGGAGGGGTACGCGGCGGTTTTGGTGTTGAGACGGAGTCCGAGAGGGCCGTCGGCCGACTGTGCGGGCGGAACGCCGCGTTCCGGCAGGCGGCGCGTGGTGCCCGACGTGCCGAGCGGGGTGCGGTTGCGCGAACTGCCCGAAACGAGAATGGCCAATTCCTCATTGCTCAGCTGATCGAGGAAGGCGTTCATCAACGAGCGGTCGCGGTAAACGTCGATCAGCTGGATGCCCTTCTTTTCCACATGCTCCGGCGTTTCGTAGACGTTGGGGGCCGACAAGCCCTCCAGCTGCAGCTGGGTGAAGCTTTCGGTCTTGACCGAGGTGGTGCGATGGATGCTGTCCGCCATCACCGATTCGTTCCGCTTGAAGTAAAGGCGGTTCAGATCGGGCATCCGCTTTAGTCCGGTCACCAGCTTCAGGTAGCACTCGCCGTTGGGCAGGGCGATCTGCACCGGGTCGGAGAGCTTCAGATTGCGGTTGGCATCGCTCTTTTCGCAGGTTTTGTACAGCGGCACATCGGCTACCGATTGTCCGACATTGGAAACAAAGATCGCCATACATTCGTTGACCGTCATATCCTCAACGAAATCGGCATAGCGGAAGGAAAAGTCGTACACGCCGCCCTTTTCCACATTCAGCTTGTAGACGGCAAAGTTGCCCGAACGGCTCAGATGCGTCAGGCACACGCAGGGCTGTCCCGTTCCGTCGTTGGGGAACAGCGTCGTCCCGGCGCAGTAGGAGCTTTCGTAATAATCCTCGGCGCCCATTTCCGTCACGCCGCTGGCCGCCACGCAGACCGGCACCGATTTCTTTTCGAGGCAAAGCGCCCGGATCGCGGGCATATCCGCTTTGGCGGTGAGCTTCATGGTGAAATGGCCGGAGGGCAGAATGATCTCCGCCTTCGTGCTTTCGCCGTTTTTCAGAACGATGGAAAGGGGCTGTACGGGGATCTCATCCACCGAGAGCGAAGCCAACTCGTCCAAGGGGCGCTCGGCCGCGCCTTCCGTGACAAAGCTGAGATAATAGCGGCCGGAGGCTCCGACGATAAAGCGGTAGCTGACCGATTCGCCGGCCCGAAGGGCGCTCAGGGACTTTTCCTTTTTCAGCGTTTCGGCGGCCGAGGCGTCCGTGTCGGCGCAGAGATCTACGGAGAAGGACACATGCCCCTCCGAGGGGATTTGCAGGCCGCGCTTCGGATCCATCGGAATGGTTTCCAGCTTTTCATAGCGGCCGTCCGCCAAAAGACGCTCGGAAAGCGCGGTGGGAATGGAGTGACACTTTTCCACCACACGGTAGCTCTTTTGCTTGTAGGAGCCGACCTTTTTCGCGGACACCACGCTGTCGCCGGCGTAAATTTTATATTCGCCTGCCTCCAGGACAAAGGCCGACTTCGTGCCGGACACGCCGGTGTCGTCGTAGCTGGCCATGGCCGTTACGGGGAAGCAAACCGTCAGGGTTTCGCAGGCGCCGGGCGCCAGCGTTTGCGTTTTGGCAAAGCCGCACAGCACGCGCGCGGGTTTAGACAGCTTGGCGCTTCCGGTTCCCATCTGCGGGGCGCCGACGTAAATCTGCCAAACGTATTTGCCGGCATACACGCCGCCCACGTTCGTGACGGTGGTTTGCACTTTGACGGTTTCGCCGTCGCACGTGCAACGGGTGTCCGACGTTTGGAAGCGGGTATAGGATTTTCCGTAGCCGAAGGGATAGAGCAGGCGATCCCGCTTGCCGAAGGTTTCAAAATAGCGGTATCCGACAAAAATATCCTCTTTGTAGTCCTGCAACAGGCCGCCGCCCCGTTGTCCGAAGGAAGCGCTGCTGGGATAATCGTCGTAGGAGGCGGCAAACGAGGCGGTAAGGTGACCGGAAGGCGTAACCTTGCCGGCCAGCACGTTGCCGACGGCGTGACCGCCCTCCATGCCGGCCATGTTCATGTAAACCACCCCGTCCACGTCATATTCCCGAAGGAAGTTCAGATCCATGACGTTGCCGATGTTGAGAATGACAATGACCTTGTCGAAGTATTTTTTTACGGAGGAGAAGATGTTTCTTTCGTCGCCCGAAAGATAATAGTCGCCCTCGGTCAGCGCCACGTCCTCGTTTTCGCCGGCGGTACGGCCGATCACGATGACGGCTTTTTCGGCGCCTCTTTCCCGCGCCTCGCGGCAAAGGGCTTCCTCCACCGGCATTTCGGGGTTGGCGTGCATGCCGCTGCCCCATACGCCGTAGCTGGGGATCGGATTTTGCGCCGCCCAGGTTTTATAGGTTTCGGCCAGCGTTTCGTCCAGGCGGATGCCTGCGTCGCGCAGCCCGTCCTGAATGCAGACCGAATATTCGCTGACGCTGTTGGCCGAGCCGGTGCCGCCTTTGATCGTGTCGATCTGCGTGCGTCCGAACAGGGCCACCTTGGCTTTGCCGATCGGAAGGACGCGGCGGCGGTTTTCCAGAAGGACAATGCCTTCTTCCGCGATCATCCGCGCCAGCGTGTGACGTCCCTCGCCGGTGCTGAAATCCAGCGTTTGATAAGGGTTGATGTTTGTTGCTTGATTCATAAGAATGGATGGCTCCTTTCTAAGCTAAATGCGTTTATTGGATAAGGATGGAAAAGCCGGACGTTTCGCTTTGGCCGCCTGCCAGGTGACGCATGGCGCGTTTGTCCGAGAAATCGTCCACATGGCCGTCGGTGCCGGGCAGACCGTTCCACGGTTCAATGCAAACGAAGGGCGCGTCGGTATGATCGGCGTGCCAGAAGCCGACGTAATCCATCGAGGGGTATTCGACGGTGACGCTCTTTTTGCAGGCTCTCGATTTGATGGAAACCGACTTGGCCGCATCCTTCAGGAAGATCGCGTCATTGTCGAACAAATCGTGCCGCAGATCCAGGCGCTTGCCGCACCGGAGCTTGAAGGGCGCGGTTTCACCGGAAAGGAAGCAGGTCGGAGAAAGCAGGAACATTTCGGGCGCGCATTTTTCCCCGAAGTCCAGATAGCAATCTTCAAAGCGCCCCGCGTCGCCGAGAGGAACACGGAAGCCGGGGTGGCCGCCCACGGAGTAGGGCATATCGCCGGAGCCGTTGTTGGTCACGTCAAACGTCACGGCAATCCGATTGCCTTGCAGTGCGTAGGAAACGCGGAACGTGAAGTCAAAGGGGTACATTTTTTTGGTTTCCTCGTTGGCCTGCAGGGAAAAGGTCACGGCCTGCTCGCTTTTTTCCGTCACGGCCATCGGCATTTTTTGCGCAAAGCCGTGCAAGCCCATCTCGTACTTTTTTCCTTCGTAGGTATAGTAGCCGTCTACCAACCGTCCGCAGATCGGGAACAGAACAATGGCGCGATCGCCCCAATATTTGGCGTCGCCCTGCCACAGATATTCGCAGCCGTCGGCCTTTGTCCGAATCGACATCATTTCCGCGCCGACATCGGAAATCTCTACTATCAGTTTTTCGTTTTCAATCGTATGAAGCATATTTTTTTCTCCTTTTTCTTTTCCTTTTCCTTCTCCTATGTTTTCGTTTTCATTGGTTTTAGGATGTTTCGTCCCGGAGGGGCGTGAGCTTTTCAGGGGATTCTTCTCGGTTTATTATATAATGCACGCAAGAGTTTGTCAAGGGGCGGACGGCTCCATTTGCAGGCTCTTATACGCAAGGCCGGGCGGCAAAAGGCGGCGCTCCCGGTCATGGCAGGAAAAGAGCAGGCACTGCCCGCCTCCGCGGCAAAAGTCCGCCAAAAGGGCAAGCGCACGGGCCGCGCGCTCCTCGTCCAATTGCGCCAGAGCTTCGTCCAAGAGAAGCACCGGGCGCTCGTCCTTATAAAGCGTCGAAAGCAGTGCAAGGCGCAGCGCAAGATACGCCACGTCTTTGGTGCCGGCGCTGAGCGATTCCATCGGCCGGGTTCCGTAATCGGTCGCGGCCGACATGGCGTAGCCGCCGTCAAGGCCGAGGCTTTCGTACTTGCCGTTCGTCACGCGGCTCAGATAGCCGCTCGCCTCCTTCCGCAAAAGGGGCGTTACCCGCTCCCGGATATTGCTTCCCGCTTTTTCCAGCGCCTCCGCGGCCGCCGAGATGGCATCATAGGCCAACCGCTCTCCGTCTACGGCGCGCTGATTTTCTTCCAGCTCCACGGCGACGCGCGCCGGGTTTTCCGTGTTCTTTTCACAAACGTACAATTCACGTTCTTCTTTGGCGCACTGCTCGGTCAGCGAGCGCAGCTTGCTGATGCAAAAGCTCCTCTGCCGCTCTACCTCGGTGATGTTTTTTTGCTCAAAGTCGGACAGGACTTGCTTCGTCACGCGACCGCGCAGCTGTCGCTCGTTGTACGAAGAAAGCTCGTTGGCCAGCGTTTCCGCGCCGGCCGAAAGTCCGGCCAATTTGGATTCATAGCGGCTGAGGGTCAGGCAGACCTCCTTGGCTTTTTCCTTAGCGCTTTGCAAGGCGTCGGCGCGATCCGGGGTGGGCAAAAGCCCCCACCGAGCCAAAAGGCTGTCCGCTTTGGCGGCGGCCGCTTCCAGGTCACTTTGGCGAAGCGTGCGCGCCGAGGAAGCCAGCGCCACCTCATGCGCCAAAAGCTCGGTCTCCGCCTCGGCGTCCAACAGATCGGTCAATTCGGCGCGCAGGCGCTCGGTTCCCGCCTGCGGCTCCAGCCCGATCCGCGCATACAGCTCATTGAGCCGCCGCCGATTTTTTTGAAGGCTTTTCACCGACAAAAGGCCGCCGAGAAGGCACAAAAGACCTCCGGCCAGCAGACCGCCCAAGAGAGAAAGATTTTGGAACAAGAATATGTACGAAGCCACGCCGAGGCCGACCAGCAGGGCGGCCAGCACAAAGCCAAGCACGGCGTTCCGCTTGCCCGCACGGAGCTTTTTCCGATAGACTTCCGATTGGGCGCAAAGCTCATCCGGGGTGCTTCGGCGCAAAATTTCCTCGGCCGTGCCGCCATGGCGCCCACGGCGATCTTCGGCGGCCATGCGAGCCTCGGCCGCCCGGTAACGCGCCTCGGCGCGATCCGATTCGGCGCGCGCCGCAAGGTATCCGTCGGCCGCCAGAGAAAGCTCGCTGACATACGTCACATCGGGCAAAAAGCCGTCCGCCGAAGCCGCTTGCTTCCGATAGGCTTCGTATTCGGAGCGACAGGCCTCGACGGCGCGCTCGGTTTCATGAAGCCGATCAAAGTTTTTCAGCACCGCGACCGCGTGGCAAGCGGAGAACATATCGTCCAGCTTTTGACTTTCGATCCGCAAGGCGTCGATTTTTTCTTTTTTTGCCTGCACCGCATGGCGCAAAACCAAAAGGCTTTCGTGCCCTTCCTTCGCCGCCTCCAGGCGGGCGCGGAGCGCTTCGCCCTGTTGCTCCAAAAGCGGCAGGGAGCCGCCCTTGCCGTTTTTGTGCATCAGCTCCTTGCGGCGCGCCTCCAGCTTGTCCAGCGTTTTTTGCAGACATAGCGTTTCGTCGGCCGAAAACAACAGGTTTTCCAGCGCGTTGCTTACGTCCCCCGTTTCCATTTTTGTCACGCCGAGCTGGCGCACACAGCACGTGCTGTCAAAGACCGAGGCCGGCACGCCGAAAAAGATCTCGCCCGGCACTTTTCCGGCAAAGACCTGCATGCCGGTGGCTTCGTTCACGATTTTGACTTCATCGGACACCGTTTCCCGTTTTTCCGTGCCTCGCCGGACGCACCGCCGCTCGATGGTAAATTGCCCCTCTGCCGTTTCCAGAAGAAGGGAACCGGCCGCTATGCCGCTTTTCCAGCCGAGACTGCGATCCCGTTCGGCCGCGGTGTCCTGCGACTTGCGGGGCAGGCCGTAAAAAATAAAGTGGATGAAGGAGAGAAGCGTACTTTTGCCCGACTCGTTTTTGCCGAGGATCAGGACAAAAGGCTCGGACAGATCAAATGTCCGGTTGCAAAGGCATCCGAATTCTTCAATGCGGATCTGCAAAAATTTCATGCCGTTGTTTCTCCTTCCGTTTTAAGTAAAAGATCGACCGTCCAGCGCCAAAAGGCCGATCCGCAAGGCTTCGGCCGCCACACGGCGACTGTATTCGTCGGGGGAGCGAAGCTGTTCGCAAAGCTCCCGGTAAAAGGCCCCCTTCAGCGTCGGATCGCTTTCCAGCGCGTCCGCGTCATATAGAGGAACCGTGTCGTTTCGGATTTCCAGCAGGGCAGTTCCGAAGGTTTCCCTTCCAAGGGAAAGCTCGGCCGGGAAGCCGGGCGTCACCGCTCCGGTGAGAACCACGCGCAGGCAGGTTTCCGTGCCATACCCCTTTTCGGAAATCAGGCGTTGCAGCTTTTCCACCGCATCGCCGCTCCGCGCGGCGCCCGTTATATCCAACGCTTCGATGACGTAGCGCTGGGTTGACAGCACTAATCGCGTCAGGGCAACGCTGCCCTTGCTTCTGTCCAGCGCAATCTCCAGCGCCGAGCCGTTTCCAAGCTCGTCAAAGCCGCGCCCCATGGGGAAGCCGGCGTAGGCCACAAGGGTTTTTCCGAGCGTTTGCGGGGCGGGACTTTTATGAATGTGCCCCAGCGCCGCGTAGTCAAAGCCGGACGCCGCCAGCTCGGCGGGCGCAATGGGGGCATAGCGCGACAGCGGCGACGCGAGGTCGGCATGCGCGCACAGCAGGTTCCAATAGGTCGGATGCAACGCAACACCGCCGGACAGGGGGTGCGCCGTATAGCTGTCCGAGGTGAAGGCATAGCCATGCACACGAACGCCGAGGGCATCAAAGTCCGCATAGGTCAGCGTTTCCGAAGAAAACACCGTTACGTTGTCCGGCCAATCGCCGGAAAAAACGCCGCCCGGCACAAAGGGATCGTGGTTGCCCGGTGCGATCACCACGGGGAGCGGGCAGGCCTTAAGTCCGGCCTTTACCGCCTCCAGCGTGTCGGTCATCACATAGCCGCTGTCAAAAAGATCGCCCGACAAAAGGATCAGCTGACAGCCGTCCTCCACCGCCCGGTGCAGAGCCGAAAGAAACACGGACAAAAGCGTGCGCCGGCGGGCGTCACTGCTTTTCAGATCCATTCCGGCAAAGGGGCTGTCCAAATGAAAATCGGCGGCATGAAAAACCCGAAGGAGCTTCGGGGGCGCGCCTGCTTCCGGGGCGGCCGGGGGCGTTGGCTCCGCGTTCGTGACCGCTTCCTTATATGATTCTTTTCTTTCCGTTTCCGACACGTCGGCCGGCGCAAAAGTCCGATCCTTTTCTCTATCCACCGCGTTTCGTCCCGTCCTTTCGTTTTCGCTTTTGGCGAGGCATAGTTTCATTTTATTATAACATATTTTCCCGGCTTCTTCAAGACATTCGGGGAGATTTTCGTTTCTGTCCCCGGTCTGTCGCTCCCGGCCGACGAGACATATACTGAAAAGCGACGGGACGTTTTCCCATGCGGTCAAAGTCCGTCGAAAAAACGAACAGAAAGGGCGCTCCCTACGCGGGGAGCGCACAGGAACGCTATGACAACAGCAGGAGAGAAGCAGCCGAAGGCCGGGCGCCTTCGCCTTTGCCCCTACGACCGGGGGCGCGCCGTGGAATATGCCCGTCGGTGGGCCTTGCGCCGCAACGGCTTTTTCGCCAACTTTTCGGGGCAGGGCGGCGACTGCACCAATTTTGTTTCAGAGGCCGTCTATGCAGGCAGCTGTGTGATGAATTTTGAACCGATTTTCGGCTGGTACTTTCTTACGCTCGAAAATCGCGCCCCGGCGTGGACGGGCGTGGAGGCTTTTTACGATTTTATGACGGGAAACGGAGACTTTGCCCCAACCGCTTTGCGGCCGGGGCCGTTCGGCGCGGTGGTTCCGCGGGAATTTGCGGAGATGGGGGATGTCATTCAGCTGTCGGACGCCGACGGGGACTTTTACCATACCGTGATTATCACCGGCTTTGCCGGGGAGGAAATTTTGATCAGCGCCCATTCCAACGACGTGCTGGATCGACCGCTGTCCTCATATGCCAATGTCGGTGAACGGGTGATTCACATCATGGGCGTGGCCGTCCCCGATCCTTTCCCGGACGAAAAAAGCGACAAGCCATGGCAGCCGGGGGCGGAAGACGGTGAGGCGTTCTCTCCGGGCGGGTGCTTTGCGCGCTTGATCGCCGGCCCGCCGGAGCCGAAGGCGTGAAGCGCGCCGCCGCGCAAACAAAAAAGGGTTGTTAAAAACGGCACCGTCCGCAAAAACGGATCGGAAAGGTTTTTAACAACCCAAAGCTCGGTTGATTTTAATTGAGGCCGGAGGTCGGCTTTTCTTATCGAATCCCGAACAGCAGCTCCCCATACGTGGGGAAAGGCCACAGGTCGGAGGACACTAAGGTTTCGGCCTTGTCCGCCAGCGCGCGGAGCGCTTCCATCTGCGGAATGACGTGGTCGCGGTAGGCGTTGGCCCGCGCTTGCGCGTCGGTCAGGCGGATGGCCTTGCCGTTGTCGTCCCGCAGCTTGTTGCAAGCCGAATGAATCCCGGAGCAGAGCGCCGAAAGCTCGGCGACAAGGTCGGTTTCGTATTGACAGTCGAGGGCGGGAGAAAGCGCCTTTTTGGCCGAGGCGGCCGAGGCCGTTTCTCCGATGAAACGCTCTATCGCAGGCAGGATTTCCCGAAGCGTCATTTCAATCATCGTCATCGCTTCAATATTCAACACCTTGGCATAGTTTTCCAGCATGATCTCGGTGCGGGCGGTCAGCTCGGCCTCGGTGAACACCTTGTGCAGGGTAAAGAGACGCACGTTCTTTTCGGCCAGAAGGCAGGGAATACAATCCGGCGTGGTGGGCAGGTTGGTCAGGCCGCGCTGTTCCGTCGCCTCTCGGATCCAGGTTTCGTTGTAGCCGTTGCCGTTAAAGATGATCCGCTTGTGCTCGCGGATGGTTCGGCGGATCAGGTCGTGCAGGGCGGCATGGACATCGGGGGCGGCCTCCAGCTCGTCGGCAAAGGAGCGGAGCGATTCGGCCACGGCCGTGTTCAGCACGGTGTTGGTATTGGAAATGGAGCTGGCCGAGCCAAGCATCCGAAATTCAAACTTGTTGCCGGTAAAGGCCAGGGGTGACGTGCGGTTGCGGTCGGTGGTGTCCTTGGGCAATTTGGGCAGCACGTGAACGCCCAGGCGCAACAGCGGCTTTTCCGAGGAATTGTACGGCGCGTCATCCTCCAAGGCGCGGAGCACCTCGGTCAACTCGTCGCCGAGAAAGACCGAAACGACGGCCGGCGGCGCTTCCGCCGCGCCGAGACGGTGATCGTTGCCGGCGCTGGCGGCCGAGAGACGGAGCAGATCCTGATAGTCGTCCACCGCGCGAAGCACGGCCACGAGAAAGAGCAAAAACTGTGCGTTTTCGTGCGGCGTTTCTCCGGGAGAAAGCAAATTTACGCCGCGGTCGGTGGCAATCGACCAATTGTTGTGTTTGCCGGAGCCGTTGACGCCGGCAAACGGTTTTTCATGAAGCAGGCAAATCATGCCGTGCTTTTTGGCGATCTTCTGCATCAGCTCCATGGTGATTTGGTTATGATCGGCCGCAATGTTGGTGGTGGTGAACACCGGCGCCAGCTCGTGCTGCGAGGGGGCCACCTCATTGTGCTCGGTTTTGGCAAAAACGCCGAGCTTCCAAAGCTCCTCGTTCAGCTCCTCCATAAAAGCGGCGACCTTCGGCTTGATGACGCCGAAATAGTGATCATCCAGCTCCTGTCCTTTGGGGGGCTTGGCGCCGAAAAGGGTGCGGCCGGTGTAGACCAGATCCTTGCGGCGGTCGTGCAATTCGCGGTCGATCAGGAAGTATTCCTGCTCGGGCCCGACGGTGGTGCGAATCATTTTGACGTCCGTGTTGCCGAACAGGCGCAAAATCCGCAACGCCTGGCGGTTGATCGCCTCCATGGAGCGGAGCAGGGGCGTTTTGACGTCCAGCGCCTCGCCGCCATAGGAGCAGAACGCCGTGGGAATGCACAGCGTTTTGTCTTTGATAAACGCGAAGGAGGTGGGATCCCACGCCGTGTAGCCCCGTGCCTCAAAGGTGGCGCGCAGACCGCCCGAGGGGAAGGAGGAAGCATCCGGCTCGCCTTTGATCAGTTCCTTTCCGGAAAACTCCATCACGATTTTGCCATCCCCGGCGGGCGAGATAAAGCTGTCGTGCTTTTCGGCGGTGATGCCGGTCATCGGCTGGAACCAATGTGTAAAGTGCGTGGCGCCCTTTTCAATGGCCCAATCCTTCATGGCGTCGGCCACCACGTTGGCGATGGTAATGTCCAGGGAACGGCCGTCGTCGATGGTGCGCTTCATCGCGGCGTAAATGTCGGCGGGAAGTCGCTCGCGCATGACGCTGTCGCTGAACACCAGCTCACCGAAATGTTCGGGAATATTTTTCATAGCTTTTCTGCCTCTCTGATGGATTTTCCGGCGAAGCATCGCGGCCGGAATCAAAACCTGACTTACTCAAAATCAAAATCTGACTTACGAAAAGGGAAAATCCCGGGGAAAGGGGTTCCGCGGGATTGGTAAAGAATAAGAATAAAATAATTATATTCGTCCGAGCGCATTTTGTCAAGAAATTTCGCGCATTTTTTCCTGTTCCCCTCTTTTTTTCTCGTTTTTCTCTCGCTTTTCTCTCTTTTTGCCCCGATTTCGGGGGAGCGGAGGCGGGAAAGGGGCGCGGGACGGGACGCTCAGCGGGACGCTATGAAAAAATTCTGTATCAAATGTAAATTTTGCAATTTTTTTGTTCCCTTGCCTGCAAAATATGCTACAATAAAATGTCGGACGTTTTCCGTAAGAAAAACGGCCGGAATAAATTTGAAGAAGAAACGGAAGAAAGGGAGCTTTAGCCGCATCGCGCGGTGAAAGCCACGGTCGCGCATCCCTTCATGAAGGACATTTACGAAAATCCGCTTTGTACCCGCTATGCCAGCCGGGAAATGCAGCATATTTTCTCGGCCGACGTCAAATTTTCCACCTGGCGCAAGCTGTGGATCGCTTTGGCGGAAAGTGAAAAAGAATTGGGACTTTCCATTACGGAAGAACAGATTGCCGAGCTTCGCGCTCACGTGGATGACATTGACTACGACAAGGCCAAGGCCTATGAAAGTCAGGTTCGCCACGACGTGATGGCTCATGTGAAAACCTATGCCGATGCCTGCCCGAAGGCGGCCGGTATCATTCACCTGGGGGCTACCTCCTGCTATGTCGGAGATAACACGGACATTATCGTGATGCGGGACGGCCTTTTGCAGATCCGCCGCCTGCTTTTGACGGCCATCGCCGCCGCGGCCGATTTTGCCGAAAAAAATAAGGACGTTCCCACCTTGGCTTACACACATTTTCAGGCGGCACAGCCCACCACCATGGGCAAGAGAGCCACCCTGTGGATCCAGGATTTGATTTCGGACTTGGATCGGCTGGACTTTGAGCTTGCCTCCCTGCGCCTGCTGGGCTGTAAGGGCACCACGGGAACCGCGGCCAGCTTTTTGGCTCTGTTTGACGGCGATCATGAAAAGGTTCGCCTTTTGGAGACGAAAATCGCGGAAAAGATGGGCTTCCCCGGCTGCTATGCGGTTTCGGGACAAACCTACTCGCGCAAGGTGGACTTCAACGTGCTTTCCGTGCTTTCGGGCATCGCCCAAAGCGCCTCGAAATTTGCCGGCGACATACGCCTGCTCTCGCACCTGAAGGAATTTGACGAGCCGTTTGAAGCCGGACAGATCGGCTCCTCCGCCATGGCGTATAAAAGAAACCCCATGCGCTCCGAGCGGATTGCCTCGCTGGCTCGCTACGTCATGGCGGATCTGATGAATCCGGCTATGACCGCCGCAACGCAGTGGCTGGAACGCACCCTGGACGATTCGGCCAACCGCCGCATTGCCCTGCCGGAGGCCTTTTTGGCTACCGACGGCCTGCTCTCGCTTTACATCAACGTAATTTCGGGAGGCACCGTTTACCCCAACATGATGAAGCGCCATCTGAAAGAGGAGCTTCCCTTTATGGCGACCGAAAACATCCTGATGTACTGCGTGCAGAAGGGCGGCAACCGACAGGAGCTGCATGAGGCGATTCGCCGCCATTCGGTGGCCACCACCAAGCAGATCAAGCTTCTCGGCGCCGATAACGATCTTTTGGATCGGATCCTGGCCGATCCGGTGTTCCACCTGACGCGCGAAGAATTGGATACCATTCTGGACGTGGGGAACGGCGGCTTTACCGGCTGTGCCGGCGAGCAAACCGAAACCTATCTGACAGAGGTGGTTCGTCCGCTTCTGGCCGCCAACGCCGGGGTTCAGCCCGTGAAGGTGGATATTGAAGTCTGAGGCCGCAGGGAACAGGGAACAGACAAAACAAAGTTTTCAGTGTTAGTGTTAAATGAAATTGGAATAAATAAAAATTTTTCGGAGGATTATTATGCTTACAGCAATTGTCGGAATCAATTGGGGCGATGAAGGAAAAGGCCGTATGGTTGACCTTCTGAGCGATCATTATAACGTGGTAGTCAGATACCAGGGGGGTAACAACGCCGGACATACCGTGGTGAATGAAAAGGGAAAATTCATTCTCAACCTGCTTCCCTCGGGCATTCTGCGCGACGAAACCGTGAACGTAATGGGGCCGGGCATGGTCATTGACGTGGAGCACCTGTTCAAAGAGGTGGCCAAGCTTCGTGAGGCCGGCATTGCCATCACCCCCGAGCATTTGAAGATCAGCGATCGTGCCACGATTTGCATGCCTTATCATAAGCTTCTTGACTGTCTGGAGGAAGACCGCCTGGGCGACGCCAAATTCGGCTCCACCCGCCGCGGCATTTCCCCGGTTTATGCGGACAAATATATGAAGAAGGCGTTCCGTATGGGCGACCTTTTGGATATGGATTCTCTGAAAAAGAAGCTGCCCGCGATCATCGAATGGAAGAACCTGACGGTGGCCAAGGGGTACGGCGCCGATCCGATCCGCCCGGAAGACATGATTGCATGGCTGGAAGAATACGGACTCCCCTTCAAGGATTACATCTGCAACACCACCGAGTTCCTGACGGCGGCCGATAAAGCCGGCAAGAACATCATGTTTGAGGCACAGCTCGGCGCGCTTCGTGATATTGATTTCGGTATCGTGCCCTACACCTCCGCTTCCTCCACCATTGCCGCCTATGCCCCGGTGGGCGCCGGCATCCCCGGCCGCAAGCTGGATCATGTGGTGGGCATCATGAAGGCGTATTCCACCTGCGTGGGCGAAGGCCCCTTCACCTGCGAGCTGTTCGGCGAGGAAGGGCAAAAGCTTCGTGACGCCGGAGCCGAATACGGCGCGGCAACGGGCCGGCCGAGACGTGTGGGCGGCTTTGACATTCCGGCCTCTCGCTTCGGGATTCTGATGCAGGGCGCCGATGAAGTGGCGCTTACCAAGCTGGACGTGCTTTCGTATCTGGACAAAATCCCGGTTTGCGTGAAGTACGACGTGTACGGCAAGCAGACCGACGTGTTCCCGTCCGGTCAGGCGTTGGTCGATGCAAAGCCGATTTATGAGTATGTGGATGGCTGGAAATGCGACATTTCCGGTTGCCGCACCTTCGACAGCCTGCCCAAGGCGGCGCAGGATTATATCCGTTATATCGAAAAAATGACCGAATGCAAGATCAAATATGTGTCGGTCGGCGCCAAGCGCGAGGAATATATCGAGCTTTGATGGCGTAAAGCAATAAAAAAGGGGCTGTGAAAAACCTTGCGTTTTTCACAGCCCTTCAAATATGCCGGTTTGTGCTCCGGCCTTTTTGCATCGGACTATTCGGCTCCGCCCGAACGGAGAATGTCCCCCGGACAGATGGGGAAGGGCACGCGGGTATAAAAGAGCATGCCGGGATGGGGCGCCGATTCGATGGGCGTTCCCTCCGCGTCGTACAATTCCCGCACGAGAAAGGCGCGTCCGACACGCCCCGGCGACAAGGCCTCCGCCTCCTCCCCCACGCAGAGCTTGTTGCGCTGGATAAACGGGTACAGCCGTCCCTCGTCGGTTTCTTGGGAAAGGCCCGGCGGCAACGGAGCGCCGGACAACTCGCTTTCCTCGGGCGCGGTGGCAAAGTACGCCTTCTCCCGGATATAGCCGCCTTGCGTACACAGATGGGCCTGCTCTATGGGGGCGTCGGTGTAGTAGCCGGTGCAGTATTCCCGGTGCGACACGCTCTCCAGCTCCCGCATGAGAAGCGGATCGTTCTCGTACCCGGCGGGATCCGCGGCAAAACGATCCAGGGCGATCCGGTACGCGTTGGTTACCACGGCGGTGTAGTAGGCGCTTTTCATGCGCCCTTCGATCTTAAAGCTGTCAATGCCGGCGCGGCAGAGCGCGGGAAGCAGGTCAATCGTGCACATATCTTTGGAGGACATGATAAAGGAACCCAATTCGTTTTCCTCAATGGGCAGAGGAGTGTCGGGGCGCTTTTCTTCAATCAGCTTGTAGCTCCAGCGGCAGGGCTGTGTGCAGCCGCCGCGGTTGGCGTCCCGCCCCGTCAGGTAGTGAGACAGCATGCACCGGCCGCTGTACGACACACACATGGAGCCATGCACAAAGGCTTCGATTTCCACATGGGGCGGCAGCTCCGCCCGGATGGCCGCAATTTCCCGCAGCGTCAGCTCGCGGGCCAGCACCACGCGGGAAGCGCCGAGCGCCGCATACGCGCAGGCGGCGGCCGGGCTGACAATCCCCGCCTGGGTGGAGATGTGAATTTCGGTGTCGGGCAGAATCGTCCGCACCTCCTGCAAAACCCCAAGGTCGGCCACAATCAGCGCGTCCAGCCCCGCCGGGCGAATGGTATGGAGAAATTCCCGCAAGGCCGGATATTCCTCCCCGTGCGGCATGGTGTTGACGGTCAGATAAATCTTTTTGCCGCGCTCGTGCGCATAGTCGGCCGCGGCGAACAGCTCGGGAACCGACAAATTGTCGGCCGCGCTTCGCATGCCGAACATTTTTCCGCCGAGGTAGACGGCATCCGCTCCGTACAAAAACGCCGCCTTCATCTTTTCAAAATTGCCGGCCGGGGACAAAAGCTCCGGCTTTTTGATGCCTTCCGCGCGGCGGATGGGCGCCATGTCCGCGGCGGCACCTGTGTTTTCTTTGATTTTCTGCATCGGCGGCTCCTTTCTTCCGACTTTCTCGGCTTGGCTTCTTTGCTTCTTTGCTTCTTTGCTTTTTATTTTTTTCTTTTTCTGCTTCTGCCTTTCGGCAGAGGCTTTTTATCTTGGGCGGTGCGGTTTCTTTCAAAGCCGCCCCGCTTCTTTCCCCGGGAACATTATGTGCTAAAATCGGCGCGGTGTAAAGAGCCGTCCTACTTTTTTCCTAAGAAACATTATATACTAAAACCGGCGCGGTGTAAAGAGCCGCCCGCCTTTTTTTGCAAAGCGGAAGGCCGTTTGAAAAACATTTGTGCAAATTTAACATAAACTGTGGAGGGAATGTAAAAAAATTAGCGAACTTATTTACTTTGCGCGTGTTTTCTGCTATAATGAAAAAGCAGAGGAGAACACCAAAGGGCAAGGTTGGGGTTCCCCCAACGCACCTTCTCCGATGCGGTATTCTACTTCAAGGAGGAAGAAAAAATGAAAGTAACCATTGTCGGCAGACAGATGACCGTTCGTGACAGCATGAAAGAGATGGTGGAAAAAAAGCTGTTGAAGTTTGACAAGTTTTTCGGAGACGAAGCCGAGGCCACCGTTACCTTCAGCCGAAAAAGAAATAAGGAAAATCTTGAAGTGACCATCGTAGCGGCGGGCACCCTGTTCCGCTGTGAAGTAGAGGAAGAAGACTTCCAGACAGCCCTTGATCGAGCAACGGACGCAATCGAACGTCAGATTCGCAAAAATAAAACCCGACTCGCCAAACGCCTGCGGGACGCATCGTTTTTCGTTCCGACCGGCGAGCCGGACGAAGCCTACGAGGAGGAGCCGGAATTTCGGATCCGCACCAAGACCTTCCCCTTCAAGCCGATGTCGGTAGAGGAGGCCATTCTTCAAATGAATCTTTTGGATCATCAGTTCTTCGTTTTCGAGGACGCCGTTACGGGAAACACCTGCGTGGTGTACGCCCGCAAGGACGGCGGCTACGGACTGATTTTACCTGAAAAATAAATCGCAGACAACCGGACGAAAGGCGTGAAACCGCCAACGTCTGAGGGCGCCCCCAAGAGAACACCCTGCTTTTG
Source organism: uncultured Eubacteriales bacterium (assembly GCA_934462825.1). Taxonomy (GTDB): domain Bacteria; phylum Bacillota; class Clostridia; order Oscillospirales; family CAG-272; genus CAKSIP01. The sequence goes on from CAKSIP010000002.1 coordinate 114,214, forward strand.
CAAGGTGCTCCTCAAGGGGGCGCCCCTTTTTCATGCTTTTTTCGGATTTAGTCTACGTAGTCCATAATGTCGATGCCGAGCATCGGGAACAACCGGGGCAGCAGCAGACGGTAGCGCATGTAGTTGTGGTAGCGCAGGCCCAGCTCAAACAGCTCGGGGGAAACGTGTACCTCCTCCGGCGTCACGGCACAGCCGGCCGCCTTCATCATTTTGAGCAGCGCTTCGTTGGTGGGCAGCTCCTCCTCAATCATCTTGCAAATTTCCGGCCAAGCCTTTTTCAGCCGTTCGGGATCCACCTTGTCGGTGATGGTGGGCGTGTTCAGCCGACGAACGTCCTCCACCTGGCTGGGATCAAACGCGGCATACACCTTGTCCCAATCGGTCATATCCTTTGTGGGGTTGACTTCCTTCACGCGCTGTGCTACATTGTGGTACACGCGGGTGAGGATCACCGTGGCTACGCCGACCTTTTTTCCGTGAAATTCGGGCCAGATGCCGCGGGCCAGCTTGTAGCATTCCCAATAGTGGGACAAAACATGCTCGGAGCCGGAGGCGGGGCGGGAGCAGGCGGCCAGCTTCATGGCAAGGCCGGACAACACCAGCGCTTCCATAATGGCACCGGCGCTTTCTTCATCCTCCGCGGTCACTTTGTCGGCCAGCGCGACCATTTTGGCCACGGCGTCCAGCGTGATGGCCGCCACCTTGGGGCAGTAATATTCGTCAATCAAAAGGTTGGCCAAACGCCACTCGAAAATGCCGAGGTACTTGGCCACCATGTCGCCGAAGCCGGCTGCCTTCAGCTCTGTCGGCGCTTTGGCCAGGATGGCGGTGTCCGCGATAATAACGCGGGGCTGCGCCGCCTGCCACGAGGTCTTGAAGTTTTTGGTGACGATGGGGGCCGTGTCCGAAGCAAAGCCGTCCATCGAGGGGGCGGTAGCGAAAATGCAGAACTGCTTTTTCAGCTCAAAGGAAGCCACACGGCAAATGTCGTTGAGCGATCCGGTGCCGACCGACAAAATGCCGTCCACGTCGCCCGAAAGGGCCTCCACCTCGCGCACCTGCTCCACGCGCGCATATTTCATATTTGTGTAAATCAGCTTTTTAACATGGAAGCCGCCGTCGTTCAGCGAGGCGAGAATGCCCTCCGAAGCGCCGAGCGTATTTTCATCGGCCACCAAAAGAATGTCCTTCGGAAAGCCGGCTTTGTTCAGAATGTCTCCCACCTTGTGGACAAGGCCGCTTCCGATTTCCACAACCTCCGTGTCAAACGTGTGCGTTCTTCCGCAAGGGCAGTCCTTCAGATCTGACAAAATGTAAGAAAGATCCATTTTTTATTCCTTTCCCCCGGATGCCGGGTATCATTTTCCGGTAATATTATACTCTTTTGCGTTTTCAAAGTCAATCAATTTCAAAAAATTCCCGTAATTTATAAAAAAGTACTTGAAAAAATCCCGGATATGGTATAAAATAAAATGTAAATGCAAACAGCAGCCTCCTTCTATGATGGCTGCGGCGATATTTTAACTATTTTTCAGCATTTAGGAGGAAAATTATGGTAGTAGCAGGCGATTTTAAAAACGGAGTTACCTTTGAAATGGAGGGAAATGTCCTGCAGGTTATTGAGTTCCAGCACGTAAAGCCCGGTAAAGGCGCGGCTTTCGTTCGCACCAAGCTCAAAAACGTAATCACCGGCGCGGTGATCGAAAAAACCTTTAGCCCCACAGACAAGTTTGAAAACGCATACATCGACAGAAAAGAGATGCAGTATTCCTACAACGACGGCGATCTGTATTATTTCATGGATATGGAAAGCTTTGAAATGCTGCCCGTTGAGCGCGCAAAGTTGGGAGACAACTTCCAATTTGTCAAGGAAGAAATGATGGTGAAAATCATTTCGTACAAGGGCAACGTGTTCGGCGTGGAGCCTCCGCTTTTCGTAGAGCTGGAGGTAACCGATACCGATCCCGGATTTGCCGGCAACACCGCCACCAACACACTCAAGCCCGCCACCCTGGAAACCGGCGCCGTTATTAAAGTTCCGCTCTTTATTAACGTCGGCGATGTGTTGAAGATCGACACCCGTACAGGGGAGTATCTGTCCAGAGCCTGAGCCTTGGCGGACAACCGAAATTTACGAGAAACGAAAAACGCGAAGAAAAAGAGAAGAGAAGAAAAGGGAGAAAAAACATGAACGTCAACGAAAAGGCCTCCTATATCAAGGGACTTGCCGACGGTCTTGACTACAACAAGAACACGGCAGAAGGAAAGCTGATCGCCGCTTTGATCGACTTTACCTCGGAGCTGGCTGACAAGATTGCGGAGCTGGAAGATCAGGTGGATACACTGAACGATTATATCGAAGAAATCGACGAAGATCTGGGCGAAGTGGAAGAATATCTGATGGATGACGACGAGGACGATTGCGACGACTGCGATTGCTGCGATTGCTATGACTGCTGCGACTGTTGCGACGATGACGACGACGAGGACGAAGACGAGGATGACGACGATGATGACGATGACGATTTTTATGAAGTCGTTTGCCCCTCCTGCGGCGAAACCGTTTACTTTGACAACTCCATTGATCCCGACAACCTCAGATGCCCTGCCTGCGGCGAAAAGTTTGCCTGCTTGTGCGAGGAAGAAGATCTGAAAGAAATCAACGAAGATAAATAAGGCACGGCGCGTGCGCGCAAGAAAGCGCTCCAAAACTTTGACGAGTTTTGGAGCGCTTTCTTTGTTGTTTAGAGACAGGCGCGGCAGAGAAAGGCCGCAGGCGGTCGCGCGGTGATGGCCATGGCGACGGTGACGGTGGCAGGAAAAGCGAAGCGCGGGGCAGGGGGCTAAAGCTCTGGCGCACAACGGCCAAAGCGCAAAGCGCAAAGCGCAAGCGCACAAACTCGCCGGGGCAAAAATCGAAAGAGAAAGAAAAGAGAAAAGAGAAAAAGAAAAATCCTGCACAAATGTGCAGGATTCAAATGGAGCGGATTACGGGGCTCGAACCCGCCACCTCGACCTTGGCAAGGTCGCGCTCTACCAAATGAGCTAAATCC
>CAKSIP010000003.1 GCA_934462825.1 uncultured Eubacteriales bacterium
CCGGTTGGTATGTTGTCTCTCCCAACCAAAGCGAAACGCTGATCACCACGAACGCAACCTGTACCTTTACGGTCAACGAAGACATGTACGTTCAGGCGAAATTTGTGGAAAAAGAAAAGTTTATCTTCCACGCGTATCCGACGGATGGAGGCTCGATCACGGAAAACGGAGAGGAAGTGGATTTCGGTAACGGACGGAGAGTGGAAAAAGGCACACAGATCACCCTGACCGCCGTCGTATACGAAAACTACAACTTCGCCGGCTGGTATTATATCCACGAGCAGCAAGTCGAAACACAGCTTTCCATGAACCTGACCTATACTTTTATGGTCAATGGCAACATGCACGTTTACGCGAAATTCGTGGAAAAGGAAATGTATACCTTCTTCGCTTATCCGTCCGAGGCCGGTTACTTCACGGAAAACGGACAGCCGGTGGAATTTAGCGAAAGCCGAAGGGTTGAAAAAGGGACAAAGATCACGTTGACAGCTCACGTAAGAGAACCGGATTATCGGTTTGTCGGCTGGTACCATGCCTCCGATCAGAACGAAACGCTGATCGCCACGACCGCGACCTGTACCTTTACGGTCAACGAAGACATGTCCGTTTACGCGAGGTTTGAGGAAAAAGAAAAGTTTACCTTCCACGCGTATGCGATGGGAGAGGGCTTGATCCTTGAAAACGGAGAGGCAGTGGACTTCGGCAACGGTCGGAGAGTGGAAAAAGGCACGAAGATCACGCTGACTGCCGTAGCAAGCGAAACGTATAACTTCGTCGGATGGTACACCGCCTCCGATCAGAACGAAACGCTTATATCCCCGAACGCGACATATACCTTTACGGTCAACGAAGACATGTACGTTTACGCGAAATTCGTCGAAAAGGAAATGTATACCTTTATCGTTTACGGGTCCGATTTCGGCTACTTCACGGAAAACGGACAGCCGGTTACCTTCGGCAACGGCCGAAGGGTTGAAAAAGGCACAAAGATCACGTTGACGGCTCACGCGAGAGAACAAGGCTATCGGTTTGTCGGCTGGTACCATGCCTCCGATCAGAACGAAACGCTTATATCCTCCAATGCGACATATACCTTTACGGTCAACGAAGACATGTACATTTACGCTTCCTTTGAGAGAACCAACTAACTCTTTCCGTTAAAACCGAAGCGGGCCGGCGAAATTCACAGCCCGCTTCGGACGGAAATTAAAGGCAAGTGCCTGACGGCGCAGTCGCCGGAAATCTAACTAAAAAAACACAAAGCAAAGGGGAGTTAAAAAACTCATTTTGAGTTTTTTAACTCCCCTTTGTTTGCATTTCTATCGACACCGACACTTGAAGCCGGGGAATGACAGGTCAACCGATTTCGTTTTTTGAGGAAGGGATTTGCGAGATCCAACCGTTTTCGATCATCCAATTGCTCAAAAGCTCCGGCCACTGCCAAACATTGTGATAATCGGCGGCCAGCCCCACGCCATGATGTCCATGCTGAAAAATGTGAAGCTCACAAGGGATGTTGTGCGACCGAAGGGCCAGCGCATAGTTCAGGGAATTGCGCGCGTCTACGCCCTCGTCGTCCATCGTGTGCCAAAGGAAAACGGGGGGCGTGTCCTCCCGAACGCTCAGCTCCGGGGACAGGCGAACGGCCAGCTGCGCCTCGTCCGGCAGTCCGCCGATCAGACGGATGCGGGAATTTGCGTGCATATATTTGTCAAAGCTGATGACCGCATAGCACAGCACGGCAAAATCAGGCCGGGAGCTTTCCTTTTCAATGGGATCCGCATCGTCCTGCTTGCCGTAGTCAAAGCAGCAAAGGGAGGAAGCGGCCAGGTGCCCGCCCGAGGAAAAGCCGAGCACACCGATTTTTTTCGGATCCAATCCGTAATCGGCCGCATGATGGCGCAGAAACCGAATGGTGCGCAAAAGATCCTCCGTGATAAAGGGGTATTTGTAGGGGAATACGCGGTAGTTGAGGACAACGGCGCTGACGCCCTTTTCGTTCAGCATGCGCGCAATCGGTTCCCCCTCATGGTACGCGCGCCCGGAGTAGGCGCCGCCGGGGCATACGATGACGCAGGCGTTGTCCTTCGCGCCGTTTTCTAAAAAGTAAGGGGTAAAGGTGGTTTCCGGCTGTCCGTATTCGGGCAAAAATCCGGGGGTGCCGTTTTCCCACAGCTTGATGTCCGCACAGCCTGTCTTATTTTCTGTTTTCATGATGATTTCTCCTTATTTTTCCGTTGCCTCAGCCTTCAAAACAGCCGTAGGCCTCCAGCGTATATTTTCCAATTTGATAAAGCAGCTTTTCGGCTTCGATTTTCAATATAAACTAAAAAAATTATAGCATTCCGCTAAAAGAAAGTCAAGAGATGTGCAACAATTCCGAAAGAATCTGTCGGAGAGCGCTTTTGAGGGGCTGTTAAAAACGTCGAGTTTTTAACAGCCCCTTTGGCAAGCGTCGGCGATGCTTTACACATCCAGCCGGCAAAGGTCTTCAAACGTCTCCCGACGTACCGCGACACGATCCTGTCCCCCGTAAAGCAAGACAATCGGAGGGCGGGGAAGGCGGTTGTAGTTGGAAGCCATGGTGTAATTGTAAGCGCCGGTGACGGCCACGGCGAGAATATCTCCCCGCGAGGGGCGGGCGATACATACGTTTTCGGCAATCAGGTCGCCGCTTTCACAGCAGCGTCCCGCAATTGTGCAGGGAAAGCTGCACGGCTCCGTCATCCGATTGGCGGTCATGACGGTGTAGGCCGATTGATACAGCGCATAGCGCGGGTTGTCGGTCATGCCGCCGTCAATGGAAACATAATTTTTGTAGCCGCGAATGGTTTTGACGCTTCCCACGGTATATAGCGTCAGCCCGGCATCGGCCACGATGCTCCGTCCCGGCTCCATCAAAATCGTAGGGCGGCGCACGCCGGTTTCGGCACAGCGGGCATCGATGTGTTCGGCAATCCGACGCAGATTGTCTTCGTAGTCTATGATCGGATCGCTTTCCACATAGCGGACGCCAAAGCCGCCGCCGAGATTGAGCATTTCCGCCTCATAGCCATAGACGCTCTTTATGTGCGCGATAAATTGGAGCATAATATCGGCCGCATCGCAAAACGGGGCGACGTCAAAAATTTGAGATCCGATGTGGCAGTGAAATCCGCACAGCGAAAGATGCCGACAGGTAAGAATGTGCCGACAAAGCTCCTCGGCCTGCCCGGTTTCAATGGCACTGCCGAATTTGGAATCCACGCGCCCGGTGTTGATCTTGACATGGGTGTGCGGATCAATGCCGGGTGTGACGCGCAAAAGGATTTTTTGCCGGATGCCCCGCTGTCCGGCCGCCTCGTTCAGCCGGTCGATTTCCTCCCGGTTGTCCGCAATGAAGTACCCGATTCCGTTATCCATGGCGTAGGCAATGTCGGCATCGGTTTTGTTGTTGCCGTGGAAAAAGGCATTTTCCATCGGAAATCCGGCTCGGATGGCGGTGTAAAGCTCGCCGGGCGAAACAATATCGGTTCGCATTCCCTCCGAGGCAATAATGCGGTACATTTCGGTAAAGCAGAGAGCCTTGCTGGCAAACAGCGGCCCGCTGTCTCCCCCGAAGTATTTTTTCATGCCGCGGAGGTAGAGACGCGCATTTTTTCGGATCCGATCCTCGTCAAGCAAATACAGCGCCGTGCCGTATTTTTGCGCAAGCGTTACGGTGTCAACCCCGGCAAAGCAAAGATGTCCCTCCGGGTTGACGGTGAGATTGTCGTGCAGCAGATTGCTTTTTACGTCCGTTCCCGTCATGAAAGAATTTCCTCCAATCGATCGATGGCTTCTGCCGTGGCGTCGTGGCTTCCGAAGGAAGTCAGGCGGAAAAAGCCCTCGCCGGCATGGCCGAATCCGGCGCCCGGCGTTCCGACTACATGGGCGCGCGTCAGCAGAAAATCAAAGAAGCGCCAGGAGTCCATGTTGTCGGGGCATTGCAGCCAAATGTAAGGGGAATTGATACCGCCGGTAAAACGGATGCTCTTGCGATTCATCAAATCGGCGATCCGGCGCGCGTTCTCTTTGTAATAATCAATGGCAAGGCGGCACTGTTTCTTTCCCTCGTCGGAGAGCGCGGCCTCGGCGGCCCGCTGAATCACATAGGGGACGCCGTTGAACTTGGTGGACTGTCGGCGCTCCCACAAAGCATTGAGAGACACGCCGCCTTCCCCGGTCAGTTCGGTGGGAACAATCGTCCAGGCACAGCGCGTGCCTGTAAAGCCGGCGGTTTTGGAGAGGGAGCAGATTTCAATCGCGCAGGAGCGTGCGCCTTCAATCGCAAAAATGGAGTGCGGATAGTCGCCTTCGATAAAGGCCTCGTAGGCCGAGTCAAACAGGATCAGCGAGCCGGTGCGATTGGCAAAGTCCACCCATGCCGAAAGCCCCTCGCGGTCATAGACCGCACCGGTCGGATTGTTGGGAGAGCAGATATAAATGACGTACCCTTCGCCCGAAAGTCCGTCCGGGGTGGGGAGAAAGCCGTTTTCCATGTTGCCTTCCAGCAGCGTTATACGACGCCCGGCCATGATGTTGGAATCCATGTACACCGGGTAGACCGGATCGGGAATCAGAATCGGGTTATCTCCGAGAATATCCACAATGTTTCCGACGTCGCTTTTGGCGCCGTCCGAAACGAACACCTCCGAGGGGGAGAGAGTCACGCCGAAATCGGCGTAATGGCGGACAATGGCTTCCCGCAGAAAGTCGTAGCCCGCTTCGGGGGCATAGCCGCGGAAGGTTTCCTTGCGCCCCATTTCATCGGCGGCCTTTTTCATGGCCTCCACCACGCACCCGGCTAGAGGCAAAGTCACATCCCCGATGCCGAGGCGAATGATTTTCGCATCGGGATGCTCACTGCTGTAGGCGCGGACTTTTTTGGCTATATCCGAAAACAAATAGTTTTGTTTCAGCTGGTTGAAATTTTCATTGGTCTTGAACTTCATAATCATATTCTCCCTCATAAACTTTGGTACAGGGGCCGGTCATTTGCACCGACAGGTCGGTACCGACGCGGATTTTCAGCGCGCCGCCGATCAAATGGACAGTAATATCGGTGTCGGGCCGGCAGTAGCCGTTGACTACGGCCGCCACGGCCGCGGCGCAGGCGCCGGTGCCGCAGGCGTAGGTTTCGCCGCTTCCGCGCTCCCAGACGCGCATCGAAAGGGTACCGTCGGGGAGAAGCCGAACGAACTCTGTGTTGACACGTTCGGGGAAAAGCGGATGGTTTTCAAAATGCGGCCCGATCGTTTCCAACGCAAGCGTGTCGATCGCATCCAAAAAAAGGACGGCATGGGGATTTCCCATGGAAACGGCGGTGAAGGTGTAGTCCCGGTCGAGCACCCGAATCGGCTCCCGGATGGCTTGCGGCTTGTCAAGCAGAACGGGAATGGACGGGCAGGTCAGAACCGCCTGCCCCATGTCCACGCACACCTCTTTTACCTTTCCGTTTTCAACCAACAGAGAAAGCGTTTTGATGCCGCTGAGCGTTTCAATCGTCAGTGTCGTTTTGTCGGTCAGCCCTCGGTCGTACAGATATTTTCCCACGCATCGGATGGCGTTGCCGCACATTTTGCCCTCGCTTCCGTCCGCGTTGAACATGCGCATTTTCGCATCGGCCACGGCGGAACGCCCAATCATAACGATTCCGTCCGCCCCCACGGAAAAATGACGGGGGGACATGGCGATGGCAACGCCGGACGGATCGGCCAGCTCTTGCTCTAAGCAGTTAAAGTAAATGTAGTCGTTTCCGATGCCGTGCATTTTGGTGAAAGAGAGCTTCATCGGTTATGCCTCCTTTGCGTCCTCGCCGGCCAGCTCCGCCATCGTATACAAGCCGGGCTTTTGCCGGATCAAAAAGGCGGCGGCGCTCAAAGCGCCCTCGGCGAAAAGCGAGCGGGACAGTGCTTGGTGCGTCAGGGTGAGGATTTGCGAGTCGGTGGCGATGAGAACCTCATGCTCTCCGACAATATTGCCGGCGCGAACGGCATGAATGCCGATTTCCCCCGGCTGACGCTTTTGCTGACCGCAACGGCCATAGACAAACGACGTTTGCTCGCGCACCTCGGCCAGGCCCTTGGCGATCATCAGCGCGGTGCCGCTGGGCGCATCCAGCTTGCGGTTGTGATGCTTTTCGATAATTTCAATATCCGCGTCGGGGAAAACGCGGGCGGCTCGCTTGGCCAAATCGACCAACAGCGCCACACCGAGGGACATATTGGCCGAGAAAAAGACGGGAATGGTTTCGGCGGCCTTTCGGATCAGGTCGATTTGCGGTTCGGTGTGCCCGGTCGTGGCAACCACCAAGGGGATCCCTTGTGCCACGGCATAGGCCGTCAGCGCGTCGGTGGCGTCGTGATGAGAAAAGTCAATAATCACATCCGCGCCAGACGGGCAATCGGCCAGCGACGTCCGAATCTCCGGCCCGCCGGCTCGGTCTGCCATGGCAAACAGGGAAGCGCCGCTTTTGCCTTCCGCGGCCAGCCGGCAGACCTCGCCCCCCATTTTTCCGGCGGCTCCATTTACGATCACTTTCATGCTTTTGCAGTTCCTTTCTGTTGGATTTTTGAATCAGATCAGCTTTTCTGCTCGCATCAGTGCGAGAAGCTGAGCGCGGTGTGCCTCCTCCATAGGAGTCAGAGGCAAGCGGAGATAGTCCCGGCAAAAGCCCATGGCGGACATGGCGGCCTTTACGGGAATCGGATTCACTTCCGAAAACAGCGCCGAGATCAGCGCATGGTAGTGGCATTGCATGTCGGCGCTTTTCTCGATGTCTCCGTCAAAGAAGCAGTTGCACATTTCTACGGTTTCGGCGGGAAGCAGGTTGGACAGAACCGAGATCACGCCTTTGCCGCCCAGCGAAAGCAGGGGAACAATCTGATCATCGTTGCCGGAATAGAGATCTAACCGTCCGCGCACACGCGCCATCGTTTCTACGATTTTGGAAAGGTTTCCGTTGGCTTCCTTGATGGCAACGATGTTTTCGTGATCGGCCAGCGCCTCGTAGGTGGCCGGCTCGATGTTGATGCCGGTGCGCGAGGGGACGTTGTAAAGAATAATAGGCTTCGGGCTGTAGTCAGCCAGATCCGTGAACATACGGATCAGTCCGTTTTGCGTGGCTTTGTTGTAATAGGGAGTTACCACCAGCATCGCGTCGGCGCCCGACGCGGCGGCGCAACGGATCAGATCCTTCGCATAGGCGGTGTCGTTGCTGCCGGCGCCCGCAATGACCGGAACGCGTCCGGCGGCGCGCTTTACGGCGTATTCAATGACATTCCGATGCTCGTCGTCGGTCATGGTGGACGATTCTCCGGTCGTGCCGCAGATGACAAGGGCATTGATCCCTTTTTCAATTTGCCAATCAATCAACCGCCCCAGCTGTTCATAGTTGACGCCGTTTTCATCCATCGGAGTAATCAATGCCGTGGCTACCCCGCGGAAAATTGTTTTTTTCGTGTTCTTTTCTGTGTTTGCCATTTCGTTACCTCCGTGGTTTTCTGTATTTTTCACATTTGTTTTATGGGGCATGGCGGTGCATAAAACAAAAAAGCAGCTGACGGAACAATCAGCCACTCAATCTATAAAACAATCGCAAGGGGGAAAAGCCCCTCGGCTTTCGCTTACAAATATAAGATAGCGCTCCGTCAAGAAAATGACGACAGTTCGGCGGATCTTATTCCGGGGAACCAGCGGGCTTGTTGCCTGTCAAGCCTACTTCGGCGTCCGCACCTTTCGCGGAACGGCCGGGCGGCCTTTGAAAAGTTCCGTTACTGATTGCAAAACGCACCTCTATCAATTTTTTGTATTGTATCACAGATATTTCCGTTTGTCAACTGCTTTTTTTCATTATTTACCGAAAGTTGCGGAAAGTATGTCTAAGGAGAGGGATTTTCTTCCCGCGGCCTTGGCGAAAGGCGGGGCGAGAGGGGATTTTCTTGCGAAAAACTTGCAAAAGCCGGAATATTATGATAAAATAAAGATTATATATGATACAAGCGTCAGGGGCGTTGCGACACCCATGCGATGCCGCGGCCAAACGCGCAGCGCGGTAAGCAGACTGCGCGAATCCCAGAACACAGGAAACAGGAAAAAGAAAAGCAAAGGAAGAAAAGAAAAGCATGAACATGAAAAAGAATGTAAAAATTCGGATGACACGAGGCATGCCTTTGCCGATGTATGCCACCCCCGGCTCGGCGGCGTTGGATTTGCGCGCCGCGCTGGACGAGGGGGGCGTTTTGACCTTGCAGCCGGGCGAGAGAGCCGTAGTGCCGACGGGGGTACAAATTGCCCCGGAGGAAAGCGATACGGTAGCGATTGTGGCGGCGCGAAGCGGTCTTGCCATCCGGCACGGCATCACACTTTCCAACGGGATCGGAGTGATTGATTCGGATTACCGGGGAGAAATTTGTGTTGGACTTGTCAATCACGGACAAGAGAGCTTTACGATTGAACGGGGCGACCGCATCGCGCAATTGATGTTTCTGCCGGTGTATGCAGCGGCGCTGCTGCCGACAGAGGATTTGGACGCAACGGATCGCGGCGCCGGGGGCTTTGGCTCCACGGGCGTGAAGTAAGCTCTCAAAACCGCCGGTCGCGGGTTCAACCAATCAAGGGAGGAAGAATCCGTGATGATTGGCGAATATGGGAAGGGAATCCTTCTCGGAATCATCCAGGGCGTGACCGAATGGCTGCCCATCAGTTCCACAGCGCATATGCTGATTTTTAACCGCCTTTGCCCGCTTGCGGTTCCGCCGGGCTTTTTCGCCTTGTTCACTTCGGTGATTCAGCTGGCCTCGGCTTTGGCGGTGCTTTGCCTGTATGCAGGACGACTGTTTCCGCCGCGGAGCCAACGCCGTGAGGGAAGGCGCCTTTGGGGGCGGCTGCTGATTTCCTGCCTGCCGCTGGTCTTGATCGGATTGCCGGCGGATCGCCTGTTGGAGCGTTTGTTTTATTCCTCCTCGGGCGTGACACGCGCCGGATTTGTCGTCATTTGCATCACACTGATTTTTTATGGCCTGCTTTTCGTTGTATGGGAGGCGTTTTGGCATCGCCCGGCCCGGTATTCCGACGGAAAGGAGCTTTCGCTGACGGGAGCCTTTGGGGTGGGTTGCGCACAAATTCTGGCGGTTTTGCCCGGCACCTCCCGTTCGGGCGCCACGGTGCTCGGCGGCCGTTTGGCGGGGCTGGGACGACCGGAGGCGGCCGAATATTCCTTTTTGCTGGCGCTTCCCGTGATGCTCGGAGCCGGCGGCCTGCAAACGGTCAAGGCGGTGCTTGCGCCGGCCTTTGCGTTTACGTGGGAGCTTGGCGGGATTTTGGCGGTCGGATGCCTTACGGCCTTCGGCATGTCCCTGCTTACGGTGCGCGGCCTTGTCCGATTTGTCCGCAGTCACAGCTTTCTTCCGTTTGGCCTTTATCGGATTGCCCTCGGCCTTCTGCTGGCCCTGTTTTTTACGTAAAATTCAAATCAAAGATCGGGATAAAATCGGGATGAAAGATGAAAGATGAAAGATGAAAATGGAAAAGAATGAGCAAACTTCAAAGGAAAAAATCAAGATTTCGTATCCTATCATCGTGGAAGGAAAATACGATCGGCTTCGTTTGCTGGATGTTGCGGATGCGTGGATCCTCACCACCGATGGTTTTGGAATTTTCAATCAAAAAGAAAAAAGAGCCTTGCTGCAGGCTTTGGCGGCGAAAACGCCGGTGATCCTTTTGACCGACAGCGACGGAGCCGGCAAGCTGATTCGTTCCCACCTGACCGGTTGCTTGCCGCGGGATCGCGTGATTCAGCTGTATATACCGAAAATCCCCGGCAAGGAGAAGCGCAAGGCAACGCTCTCCGCCGAGGGGACGTTGGGCGTGGAGGGAATGGAAAAGGCCCTGCTGACGACGCTGTTGGCTCCCTATGCGGACGGCGCCGCGCCGCGCCCGGAAAATACGCTTTGCAAGGCCGATTTTTATCGGGACGGACTTTCGGGGCACCCGGATTGCGCGGAACGGCGCAATGCGCTGGCGGCACAGTTTCGCTTGCCGCCCGATATGACGGCCAATGCGTTGCTTGCGGCGCTTCGGATGATCGGCACGTATGAGGAATATCAAAAGGCCGTGGCCGCATTGGATGAAAAAAAGGAGGACATGCCTCGATGAGAGAAAAACGAAAACAAAACGGAGCCATAAGCGATTGGCTGTATCGGCGATTGTGCGGGCGCTATGCGCCGGAAAGCCGTGCGGCCCGCGAACGCTGTGGCTTGGTTGTCAGCGTGATGGGGATTCTGCTCAACCTGCTGTTGTTTGCCGGCAAATTTTTGGTCGGTGTTCTGATCGGCTCGGTTTCCATTCGCGCCGATGCGATCAACAACCTTTCCGATGCCGGTTCCTCCGTGATTTCCTGCGTCAGCTTTCGCATTTCCGCCAAGCCGGCTGACCGCAAGCATCCCTACGGGCATGCGAGAATTGAATATGTGGCCTCGATGATAGTTTCCTTTTTTGTCATGCTCATCGGTGTGGAGATATTTAAGGAGTCGGTCGGCAAATTGATAACGCCGTATCAGACGGTGTTCAGCACCGTTTCCATGATCGTTCTTGCCCTGTCGGTGCTGGTAAAGCTCCTTTTGGCGCTTTTGAACCGGGGCATTGGAAAGCGGATTCAATCGGACGTGATGAAGGCAACCGCTGTGGACAGCCTGTCCGATGCCGCCGCCACATCGGGCGTTTTGCTTTGCGCCGTGATAGCGCGGGCCACGGGCTTTGACGCCGATGCCTACATGGGAATCTTGGTGGCCGTTATCATTTTGATTGCCGGCGTTAAGATTCTCGCCGAAACCAAGGATCACATTCTCGGAACCCAGCCGGATTCCGCTCTGGTGGAGTCCATCAAGGCGATTGTCCATCAGTATCCCGGCGCGCTGGGGATTCATGATCTGTACATTCACAATTACGGCCCCGGCCGCACCGTGGCCTCGATGCACATTGAGGTGGATGGCTCGGCCGACGTTTATGAATCGCATGATATGATCGACAACATTGAAAAGAAAATTGCGGCTGAGCTGGGAATGATTTGCACCATCCACATGGATCCCATTGTCACCGATGACGGACGCGTGAATGCGTTGCGCTGTATGGTGTTGGATCAGGTGCGCTTGATTGATCCGCGCCTCAACATTCATGACTTCCGCGTGGTGGAGGGGCAGACGCATAGCAATTTGATCTTCGATGTGGAGGCTCCGTTTGAAATGAAAATGAGCAACGAGGAGCTGGAAGAGGCGGTCAAGACGGCGGTGGCCGAATTGTCGCCCTCCTACTATGCCGTCACACAGATTGACCGAAAATAAAAAAGCAAAGAGGCTGTTAAAAACACAAGGTTTTTAACAGCCTTTCAAAAAAAGGCCGGGATCCCGGCCTTTTTTAGCGATTCTTGATCGGTTTTGCCTTCCGTATTTTTTTGGGGAATTGGTGGCAAAACGGCGGCGCTTTGCCGCATTCACGGCCGTTGCGCTAAGAGATGGCTTCCATTTGTTCAAGCCGTTGTAACAGCCGGAAAAACCGCGCCTGCTCGGCATCGTCGGACAAAGAGCCGGAGGAAAGAAACGTGACATGTTCCCGAAGCTCCTTTGGGGTGAGACACCGTGCGTCGCCGGGGTCTGCAGAGGCGGTACGGCCGATGCGCTGTAAAAGGCGGCTTATCGTGCCCGCAATGCCGTCAATCAGTGCGGTTTCGGGCGGGAAAAACGCGCGGAAGGTGTCTTTGAAGTAATTGAAGTGCGTGCATCCGAGTACAAAAGCCGAATAGGAGGAAAAGGAAGGGGCAAAAGGCGCCAGCGCTTCTCGGACATAGGCGCGCACCTCGTCGGTGTCAAAACACTCGGCTTCGGCCAATCGGACAAGGCCGGGCAAGGGGACAAGATCCGTTTGCTTTTCCCCATGGTAGAGGTCAATCAGACGGCGCAGCTTTTCGCCGCGAACGGTCACCGGTGTGGCGGCCGTCAAAATGCGCCTGTGACCGGCTCGGGTCAGGGCCGGCTTGACGGCCGGCTCCATGCCGATGATCGGCAGAGACGGCTCAAATTGTGCGCGCAGGCACGTGATGGCGGCGCTGGTCGCCGTATTGCAGGCGATGACAACGGAATCCGCGCCCATGGCGCGCAGGGTTTCCACAGCAACGGCAGAAAAGGCACATATTTCTTCCCGGCTTTTTTCGCCGTAGGGAACATGCGCCGTGTCGGCATAATAGAGAAAACGAGCGCTCGGCAGAGCGCGCAGGGCGGCCAGGAGAACCGAAAGGCCTCCGATGCCCGAATCAAAAATTCCGATGACAGGTTCCGAATCCATGGAGCGCATTTGCCTTCTTTCTTTTGGCTTTGGGAAAATCCATCGCAGTTTATCACTATCCCTATCATTATACACGATTTCCCCCGAAATTTCAACGGCGGCGGTATTTTTCTTTTCGGAAAAGTGCGTCTTGACAGCCGCACGGAAAGGGAATATAATAAATACAATCAGAAAAAACCGCCAAACGGCGGGATAAAAAAGGAGGGCGGCTCGTGGAAAACAGGAGCATAGACGAACGCACAAGCCCAAGGAGCAGTGCCGGGCAGAACAGCGCCGGTCGCTCGTCCGGCGTGCTGCCATGGCTGCGAGGCACGGCCTTTTTTTTGATTTTGACGATGGGGCTGATGTTCGGCGTCGGGTGCCGGAGGTTTGCACAGAAGCAACGCTTTGCGGTGACGGTCGTAGACCTTTTCGACACGGTGACGGAATTGATTGGTTATGCCGACAGTCGAGCCGAGTTTGACGCGCAATGGGAGCCGGTGTACGACACCTTGCATCGCCTGCATCGGTTGTACGATGCCTATTTCGTTTATGAAAACGTGGTCAACGTGGCGACTATCAACCAAAGCGTCGGGCAGGAGGAGCGGCATTTTCGCGTGGAGGAGGAGCTTTTTGCTCTGCTTCTGTTCGGGAAAAATGCTTATGCGTGGACAGAGGGAAAAGTCAATGCGGCCATGGGCTGTGTGACGTCGCTTTGGAAAGAGGCCGCCGAAACGGGCGTGCTGCCGTCCGAGACGGCGCTTGCCTCGGCGGCGACGCATAGCTCCTACGATTCCATCGTCCTGGAGGCGTCGGAGCGCACGGTAACCATCCGGGATTCACAGCTGAAGCTGGACGTGGGCGCCATCGCCAAAGGCTTTGCTCTGCGCAAAGCACGGGAGCTTTTGATCCGTGCCGGAGCTTTCGGCTATTGCTTGAATCTCGGAGGGACGGTGTGCGCGTTCGGAACAAAACCGGATGGCAATGCTTTTGTGACGGGGATTCGCGGGCCGAGCGGGGATTCCTATGTTCGCACGCTGGCGTTGACCGGACAAACGGTTACAACCAGCGGTAACGCGTATCGTTCTTTTACAGTGGACGGACATCGCTATTCTCACTTGATTGATCCTTTTACGTGCTTCCCGGCCGAAACCTTTTATTCGGTGACGGTGACCTCGGAAGATCCGGCCGAGGGCGATGTTTTTTCGACGGCGCTGTTTTGCATGAGCGAGGCGGAGGGACGCGCTCTTTTGGCCAAGTATCCGATGATTCGGGCGCTGTGGATAGATGCCAATGGGAAAATCACCGAAACGGAGGGCTTTGACGATACAAAGTAAAGAATACGAAACAGAGGGGGTGTTAAAAAACTCAGGATGAGTTTTTTAACACCCCCAACGATGTTGGTTTCGGTAGTTTACAGGTGAGATGATTCGTGACGGTCGTTCGACGCTTCGTCGGAAGCGCTTTCGTCCGTGTTGTCCGAAGCCTGTTCTTTGGCCGCATCGCTCGCGCGTTTGGCATTGGCTTCGCGGCTTTGACGGGACTTTTTCTCCGCAATCGCTTCCAGCGTAGCGGTATCGGCTCCGTCATCCATGGCCGCTTTGAATTGATCGCCGTCCATCGTTTCATGGGTAAACAGATATTCAGCCACAAAATGAAGCTTATCTATATTTTCGCTCAGAATCCGTTTGGCGGTTTCGTGCGCTTCGGTAATGATCTTATGCACTTCATCGTCGATCAAAGCGGAAATCTTTTCGGAGTGATCGGGCGAGGCCGAAAAGTCACGTCCCAAAAACACTTCACTGCTTTCACTGCCGTAGTGAACCGGGCCAAGCAGGTCGCTCATGCCAAGCTCTGTCACCATGCGGCGAGCCAGGCGCGTGGCTCTCTGAATATCATTGGAAGCACCGCCGGAGAAATCCTTGTTGATCAGTTCTTCCGCGGCACGTCCGCCGAGCATCATAGCGATTTTTTGCTTAATTTCTTCACGGTAGATGCTGAATTTATCTTCCACCGGCGGATTCAGTGTGTAGCCGAGGGCGTTGCCGCTTGGAACAATGGAGATAAGCTGTACGGGATCGTTGTAAGGCAGCACATGCGCCACAATGGCATGGCCAGCTTCGTGATACGCCGTGTTTCGCAGCTCGGATTCTTTGATCTTGCGCGTTTTCTTTTTCGGGCCGGCCACGATTTTCAGATAAGCATCCTCAATGTCCTGCCGACCGATCAGGGATTTGCCGCGGCGGGCGGCCAGCAAAGCGGCTTCGTTCAAAAGGTTGGCCAGATCGGCGCCGGTGAAGCCCACCGTTGTTTTGGCAATGTCAAAAAGATTGACGGAATCCTCCAGGGGCTTGTTGCGCGCGTGCACCTTCAAAATGTCGGCGCGCCCCTGCAAATCGGGGTAGTTGACGGTAATCTGACGGTCAAAGCGTCCGGGGCGGAGCAGAGCGGGATCGAGGATGTCGGGGCGGTTGGTGGCCGCAATGACGATGATGCCATCGTGCGAGCCGAAGCCGTCCATTTCCACAAGAAGCTGGTTGAGCGTTTGCTCACGCTCATCGTGGCCGCCGCCGAGGCCTGCGCCTCTGTGACGTCCCACGGCGTCGATTTCATCAATAAATACGATAGAAGCCGGGGCTTTGCGCGCGGTTTCAAACAGATCGCGGACGCGAGAGGCACCCACGCCAACGTACATTTCCACAAAATCCGATCCGGAGATGGAGAAGAAAGGAACACCTGCTTCGCCGGCTACCGCTTTCGCCAACAGCGTTTTACCGGTACCGGGAGGGCCTACAAGAAGGACGCCGTGCGGGATTTTAGCGCCGAGCTTTGTGAATTTGGGCGGGTTTTTCAGAAATTCCACCACTTCCTCCAGCTCGGCCTTTTCCTCATCGGCACCGGCGACATCGGCAAAGGTGACGCGGTTTTTATCCGAGGAAGGCACTTTGACGCGGGCCTTGCCAAAGGAGGCAATTTTTCCGCCGGGGTTGTTGGCGCGTCCGACGAAGAAGATCCAGAACACGATGAACAGGACAATCAGAACGATATAGGGCAAAAAGGACACCCAGAAGGGGATGGTGGCCTCCGGCTCATAATGATACGATGTGATGATGCCGCGATCCACCTGGTTTACCACGAATTTTTCATAAATGTCCTCGTGGAAAAAGCTCAGGCTGCGAAGCTTGAAGGAGACCGTTTGCTTTTCGGCTTCCCCGTAGTTGATGGTGCCGTCTGCATTTTTCTTGTACAGTGTCAACGTCAGAACATTGTCATTGCTGACGACGAACTCTTTGACACGCTCCTCCTTGAAGTAGGTATAGACCTCAAAGGTGGTAAGCTCTTTCTGCTTAAAAGAACCGCTTACATAGACGACGATCAGGATGACCGTGCCGATCAGAAGCAGGTAGAGCAATAGCGTTTTCAGACCTTTTTTCATTATTTTGATTCCTTTCCGGTTTTGTGTACGATTTTAGCTGTTGAGCCGCGCGGGTTTTGTCAGCAATAGGCTTCTTTTTTCAGAACGCCCACATAGGGAAGGTTGCGATATTTTTCATCGAAGTCGAGGCCAAAGCCGACCACAAAGGCATCGGGAATGACCTTGCCTACATAATCGGGGGTGAAATCCACCTCGCGGCGGCAGGGCTTGTCGAGCAGCGTGCAGGTTTTTACGCTGTGCGCCCCCTTCAATTCCAGGTATTTGGTAAGGTGGGACAAGGTATGACCGCTGTCTACAATGTCCTCAATGATGATAATATCGGTTTGATCCATGTCGTGGCGGCACAGATCCAAAAGAATATTGATCCGGCCGGAGGAGGTGGTGCCGGCTCCGTAAGAGGAAACCTTCATAAAGTCGATTTCCACGGGCAGGGAGATTTTTTTCATCAACTCGCCCATAAATACGACCGAGCCTTTCAAAATGCAAAGCAAAAGCAGCTTTTTGCCCGAATCGGTGTAATCTTCATCAATTTGACGGGCAATCCGCGTGGTAATCTCGTCAATTTCTTTTTCATCTACCAGAATTTTTTCAATGTCCTTATTCATGCTTTTTTCGTGGCTTTCGTGGGTACGAAAGGATCCTTTCCCGGGAAATGGACGTGCCCGTCGGACGCGCTTTCCCCATTTTCCTTAAATTATATTGTAGGATTTTGTTTTTCTCAAAGGAACAGTGCATAGTGTATCGCATGGATTCCCCGGCGGGCGCCGTCGGCCGTCGCAAGGCCGGGAAGGCAAAGGATTTCGCCGCTTTCGGCATCGCAGATTAAGGGAAACCGATTGCGAAGGGGAGGCGGAAGCTTTTTTTCGTTCATCAGCTTTCGCACACTTTTGTGCATGCCGCCGCAAAGAATGACGTCGCCCGGTTTACGGCAACGTAAAAGAAGCGACTTGTTTATTGTATCAAATTTCATACAACCCTTTGTAGCGAATTTGTAAATATTTGTGCTTGCCGGATTTTTTGAAGCTTCTCCGTCGGAAAAGGCGGGGGAACGCTTTCCGCCGTTGTCGTCCGTCCGACCGAGGTCGGTGGGCAGGGATGTTTCGTCCATGGCGTCGGGGGCAAGCATCAGACAGCCCCCGGTCGGCAACGCATTGGGGCCGATCACAGCCGGGAAGGCATAGTCTTCTTCGGCGGGGGCGCCGCTTTTTTGCCGCGAATCGGGAACCACGCGCCAATACCCGCTTTGCAATACGGCTTTGGCTTTGCCGGGCAAGGAAAGGCAGGCGCCGTCTTTGCTTTGCCGGCTCATGCGTGCAAACGCGTCGATATGGCATTGCTCGGGCATGGCGTCAAAGCCGCCGCGGCGCATCAATTCGGTAAGGACAAAGGGAAAAGCCGCGGCAGAAAGCGCAGGCTCGCGCAATCGTGCGGCCGGAATTTGATTGCCCTCAAATAAGGAAAGCGCTTCGGTGCGCAACGGGGCACAAAGCTGACGCATCGCGTCGGACAAGCGGAGCGCCGCGCGGCGAAGCGAGGGATTGATCGTTTCCAGCAGGGGAATGACCTCCAGCCGGATTTTGTTTCGGGTATAGGCAGTGTCGTTGTTGGTGCTGTCGCTGACAAAAGCGAGGCTGTGCGTCTGGCAATAGGCTAAGATGTCGGCCTTGGACACGCCGAGCAACGGACGGACAAGCCGACCGCCGGCAAAATCCCTGACCGGGGGAATGCCGCACATCCCGCCCACACCGCAGCCGCGCACCAAATGAAACAGCAAGGTTTCCAAATTGTCATCGGCGTTGTGCGCCGTGCAGAGAATGGGAATATGATGCTGTCGCATCAGTTTTTCAAAAAAAGCGTATCGGACGCGCCGCGCCTCCGTTTCTAAGCTTTGCCCGGAACGCGCGGCCAACGCCGGCACATCGGTTTCGCAAAGAAAAATGTCACGGCACGACGGACAGGACTTGGCCAACGACAGACAAAAGTCGCGGTCGCGTAGCGATTCCTCTCCGCGGATCCCGTGCTGCACATGGCAGGCGTAGAAATAGGTGTGATTTCTCTCACATTCATGCGCGATCTGATCAAAAAGGACGCGGGAATCGGCGCCGCCCGAAAGGGCGACCAGCACCGGCCCTGTGACACCGTCCGGCCGCTCGGCCAGCCGCGCCGGCGAAATATATCCGGCAAGGGCAGGGAAAGCGCCCTTGTCGGCTTCGGAATCCGATGGGCGTGAGGGCGGACAGGTGGCTTTCCATGTATGTTTATCCATGGCCCGGCGTTTCCTCGCTGGCCAAGGAACGGAACTTGGTGTAACGGCCAATCCATCCCATTTTCACCGTCCCGGTGGAGCCGTGACGGTTTTTGGCGATAATGACTTCACAGATGTTGCCGTCATTTTCCACCGGCGCTTCATCCGTCTTATAATATTCATCGCGGTAGAGGAACATGACGACATCGGCGTCCTGCTCAATCGCGCCCGAATCACGCAAATCGGAAAGCATGGGCTTTTTGCTGGTTCTGGCCTCCGGGCCGCGGGAAAGCTGCGCGCAGCAGATGACGGGAACCATCAATTCCTTGGCCATGATTTTCATGGCGCGGGAAATGTCGCCCACCTCCTGCACCCGGTTGTCGGTGTGGCGCTCGCCTTGCATGAGCTGAAGATAGTCCACAATGACAAGGCCGAGGTTGTCCACCCGGCGAAGCTTGGCTTTCATTTCGGTTACATTGATACCGGAGGTATCGTCAATAAGAATATCACTGCCGGCCAGACGGGAAGCCGCCTCGGCCAGCCGATCCCATTCTTCGGGCTTGAGATTGCCCGAACGCATGGAGTAGCTGTCGATCATGGCTTCGCTGGAAAGGATACGGGAAACCAGCTGTTCCGAAGACATTTCCAGCGAAAAGATGCAGACTTTTTTCTTGGTTTGAATGGCGACGTTTGTGCCGATGTTGAGCGCAAAGCTGGTTTTTCCCATACCGGGGCGGGCGCCCACCAAAAGCAGGTCGCTTTTTCCCATGCCGGCCAGCACGGTGTCAAGTCCCGAAAAGCCGGTCTTGGTGCCGCGCACCGATTCGGCATCGGTGCTGAGTGCCTGCAAATTGGCATACACATCCCCTAAAACCTCCCGGATGTGCTGGAAGTTGCGTGTGTCGCGCCCCTGCGCAATTTCAAAAATTTTGCTTTCGGCGTAATCCACAATGGCGGCCGTGGAGCTTTGCTCGCTGTACGCGGTGTCGGAAATTTCGCCGCATACGGTAATCAAGCTGCGCAGCACGCTCTTTTCTTTTACAATGCGCGCATAGTCCTTGACATTGAGCGCGTTGGGCACAACTTGCGACAGCGTGCGGATGTAGTCCTCTCCGCCCGATTTGTCATAGATCCCCTTGCGTACCAACACGTCAATCAGGGTAACAATATCAATCTCGCTGTTCGTCAAAAACAGCTCGTGCATGGCAAGATAGATCTGTGTATGCTCCGAAATATAAAAGTCGGAGGCGCTGACGCGGTCGGCAATTTCATTAAAGGCATCAGGATCTATCAAAACGGAGCCGAGAAGCGATTGCTCTGCAATCAGCGAGAAGGGCATTTTTCGGATGATTTCCTCATTCATGGTGCAAATATCGTCCTTTTCCAATCAATAAAATAAGAATCAACGGGTGGCGGTGGAATGGCTCCCCTCCAAAGCGATGGTTTCCTTATGCCTTATTTGTCGGAAACAACGACTTTGACCTTGCCGGCAATGTCGGTGTACAGCTTGACTTCGGCCAGATAGGTTCCGAAAGCCTTGATGTTTTCTGCTAACGTGAGCTTGCGGCGGTCAATGACAATTCCGTGTTGCTTTTCCAAGGCTTCGGCAATGTCTTTGGCTGTGACGGAACCGTACAGCTTGCCGTCCGCGCCGGCCTGTCCGACAATTTTGACCGTGACCTTGCCGAGCTTTTCGGCTGTTTCACGGGCGGCGGCTTTTTCCGTTTCGATTTTATACAGGCGCGATTCCTCACGGTTTTTCACTTCGTTGATCGCCTTGGCGTCAGCCGGGACAGCCAGCCCGCGAGGCAAAAGAAAGTTGCGGGCGTATCCGTCCGAAACTTCAATAATCTGATCTTTTTTTCCTTGTCCTTTCACATCTTGCGTAAGTATAAGTTTCATGTGATTTGTCCTCCTAATATGCTATATCCGTATGCGAAAATGAGACGATCAGTCGTCAAGATAATGGTTGATGGCGCTCTTGAGAAGCACCAAAACCTCGTTCATGGTGCGTCCGGTCACTTGCGCGCCGGCCGCGTCGAAATGTCCGCCGCCTCGCAGCTTTTCCAGAATCAGCTGGACGTTGATGGTGCCGGTCGAGCGGGCGGAAATGTGAATGGTTTCTCCGATTTTGACTAACGTGAAGGCCGCGCTGACCTGCCGCACGGTGATCAGGCGCTCCGCCGCCTTGGAGGCGGCCACGCGGTCGTACTTTTCATCGGTGCCGAGGCTGACGGCAATGGCCATGTTGTCTCGGTAGATGGTGACGTTTTCCGGCATGAAAAATTTCGCTTCCGCCAAATGCTCGGTAATATCGTCCTCAAAAAACAGCCGTGCTTTTTCGCTGGTAGCGCCGGCGCCGCGCAGGAAATAGGCGGCGGCAAACGTGCGCATGCCGGTGGAGCGCGTAAAGTTCATGGTGTCAAGCATAATGCCGGAGAGCATTACGTTGGCTTCTTCTTTCAAAAGAGAGCCTTCCGGCAGCTCGCTTTCAATCATTTCCGCAATCAGCTCGCTGGCGGAGGAAGCGGAGGGGATAATGTACTCCAAAAGCAACGGGCGGCTGAATTCTGAAACCTTTCGGTGGTGATCCACAACCACAAGATCGGCTACACTTTTGGCGACATCGGGCGATTCGATGATGTTGAAGTTGTTGGCGTCCACAACGATCAAAAGCGTGTCGGACGTGATCTGATCCAGCGCGGAGGCGCCGTTCAAAAACATATTTTTGTATTCCGGTAATTGGACGATTTCATTCGTGCAAGCAAGGAAGGTATCGCTTTCGGTGTCCACAATGATTCGCACATTGGTGTAAGGAGCGCCGACCGTCCGGGCAAAGCGCGCCATGCCGAGGCAGGCGCCGATGGAGTCGCAGTCGGGGTTCTTGTGTCCCATGACCATAATCCGGTTGTGAGAACGAATCAGCTCGGCGAGGAACTTGGCATTGACTCTGGCGTCAATCATTTCTCGCTTCTGCGTGCTCTTGGAGCGGCCGCCGAAGATTTCAAAGCTTTCGGCGCGACGGATGACCACCTGATCGCCGCCGCGGCGCAGGGCCGTGTCCAGCGCAAGCTGGGCGTTGTGCTCCCGATCGGCAATGGTGGCGCCGACGCCGGAAATGCCCATGGAAACGGTGACCGACATGGAGCTGTCACCAAGCTCCTCGGCACGGATCATATCGAGAATGGGGAAGTTTTGCGCGATGGTTTCCTCCAGCTTTTCCTGGGAAAAGAGCATCATGTATTTGTCGCGGTCATACTCGCACAAAATGCCGCCGAGATCTGCGCCCCACTGCTTGATGTGCATTTCAATGTTGTTGGCGGCTTGGCGGTAATTGATCCGCACATACTGCGCCAGCTCCTCTAAGTTGTCAAGCACGATGTAGGCAACGATGAGGTTGTCCTTGATCATGCGATCCTTCAGATCAAACAGCTCCGTGCATTCGTCAAATAACGTCAGGTTGTAGTTGCGAAGGCCGTCCTTGACGTTTTCGGCCGGAACCTTGACCGAATAGGCCTTGGCCAAAAAGCGGCGGTCGCCAATGCGGTATTCCACGCCGCCGCTGCCGTTGGCGGTGCGGCTTTCGGCCGTGTCGGCCGTGGTTGCCGAGACAGACGCTTCTTTTTTGCTTTTGTCTTCACCCTCGCCCTCGCCCTTTTCGGCCAGCGCACGGGCTTTGCCGATGCGATCCGCATCCGAGGGAGAACGTGTAGCGGCGCGGAGCGCTTCTACATCAAAGGGAAAGAATTTCCCGAGGTTTTTGCCGAACAGCGAGCTTCCGTCCGGCACCAACAGTTCACGCATCGCGGCGTTGTACCAGATCACCGTGCCGTCGTCATGCGTAATGACGGCCGGGATGTCCGATTGTTCAATCAGATCGGTCATGGCGGCTCCGTTGAGCGTGACCTCGTTCCGCATTTCGGTATATTGATGCAGCGTCAGCCGGCATTTGATGAGAATGGCGGCGGAGGCCGCTATAAAAACAGCCAAAAGCGTCAGGCCGGAATATAGAGGCGGAACGGCGGAAATCGAGAGAAGAAGCTGGAGGGCGAGACAGATCACGCCGGTCAGCAAGCAAATCCAAATCAGCATTTCAGGCTCCAGATGAAAGCCCTTTCGCTTGTTTTTCATAAAAAGTCACACCTTTCTTTAGCGTTTGGAACAGGCAAAATGGTACGTTTGACGGTGAGGCACTCAATTTCCTCCCCACTTGTCTTGCAGGTAGTTTCGCAAAGGGAACATCACCGAGGCATAGGCGCCGAGGCAGGCGGCCAGGGTGACGGCAAGGGAAACATTGAAAAAAGCCAAAATGACGAGAAGAAGGAAGAACCATGTCCCGGTGCCCCGGCGGTTGTCGTCCGACAGACGACCGGAAAGCCATGCAAAGCACATGATTACAAGGCCGGGGAGAAGAATCCAATACAGGTTGGTGCAGACGGTAAAAGCGGCCGCCGTGCTGTAAGAATTGCCGATGATGGACATGATGATAAAGGACAAAAGAAAAGTAACGCCCGAAAAAGGGCTGACAAAAAAGCGCTCCATTTTTTCGGTGATATAGGACTTTCCGCCCGAACGACGGATCATGAGAAAGTGGATCTTCTGTGCGAAGAAGGAGGCGGTATTGCTCAAAAAGACAAGAATGGCAGGCGTCAGGGCGATGATTTGCGCCGAGATGGTTTCGGCCTGATCGGACGAGAAAAACGGCTCGGAGCTTCCGTTTACCAAGGAAACGTCCAGCGAAGCAAAGACCTTGGCGAGACTTTGACGAAGATTGTCAAAGAAGTTGCGGAAATAGTCCAGATTGCACTCTCCCGTGAAATAAAGCATCGAAAGGAAAGCGGCTATCAGTAAAAAGCCGATAAACGCCGTGCTCGTGACGCACAGCGCGCCAACGCGGGACGTTTCCGCCGCCAGCGCATAGGCTAACAGCAGGGCGGGGATCAGCAGGGAAAGCGTGAGCAGCGAGCCGAACCAGCTTCGCGTGACCACGGTGGAGATGGCGTAGGACAATACGGGGATAATCGCAAGATACGGAGACGCCGTATAGTTGATCAGCCAGGCAAAAGCCCCGGTGCCGACGGTGAAGATCAGGCAGAGCGCGATCATCGGCATGCCCGACGAAAGGCCGAACATTCCGCCGAGAAAAACCAAAATCAGCAACGTGGGGATCTTTTTCTCGGAAAAAATCAGAAGGAACAAAGCACAGAGAACGGCCGCGATAATGTCCACAAACAAGTACATAATAAAGGGAATGGCCAGCGTGCAGGCAAAGACCACCAGCACGGCAAAAGCTACGGCACCCCGCGACCGCTTGAGCAAGTCATTGCTGGCGATGGGGGCAAAAATACCGCCTCCCGTTTCACTCATGTGTTTCGCCTCCTTTCCGATTTTTTGTCCCATCAGGGCAAATTTCAATTATTCATTATAATAGTATAGCATATTTCCCCTCGCTTGTAAACATTTTTTCTGTGTAGATTGGCTGAAAATTGCATGTTTTTTTTCGCAAATCTTTTTCGGAACAGGTAAAAAAGAAAAAAGAATTGAAAAAAACGAAAAAAATCACAAAAACTCTTGCAAATCGAAATAAAGTGTGGTATAATCAGTTGAAACTATGATGAGGGAGCGGGCGTAAGTCCGCTCCTAATTTTGACGCACACAAAATTTTTGCTCCCCGGAAGGGAGCTGCAGAACGTGCGACGGTGGCGAAAGAGCGAAACAAATCGCAAGTGGCAAAGTGGCAAAGGGCCAATTGCAAACCGTAAATCGAAAAAAAGGAAGGCGGCCGGAGCCGCCGGAAGGGAAAGGAGAAAGTGGAAAGTGGCAAAAACAGCAGCAGAAGCAGAAAAAAATCGTCGTTCGGGCGGTAAATCCGGCGGCGTGGCCGCTACCGTGCGCGCTTGGATTGAGCCGACGGTGGCATCGCTCGGCTACTCTCTTTGGGACGTGGAGTTTGTCAAAGAGGGCGTAAGGCAGATCCTTCGCGTGACAATCGACTCCGAAAGCGGTGTTACGATTGAGGACTGCGAAAAAGTGCATCGCGCCATTGATCCGATTCTGGATGAAGCCGATCCCATTGAAACCCAATATTATTTGGAGGTCAGCTCCCCCGGCGTGGAGCGGGAGCTGAAAAACGCCGACCACCTGGCGGCCTGCGAGGGCCTTGCCGTGGAGGTGCGATTGTATGCCCCCGTGGAGGGAAGCAAGGTGTTCCGCGGAACCCTTGGCGAATGCCCCGCCGGGCAGATTGTGATTTTTTGCGACGGCAAGGAGAGACGCTTTGACGCGTCGGCAGTGGCAAAAATTCATACCGTATATGATTTTGACGCGGACTGAGGCGTTCCGTGAGAGAATTTTGAAAGGATATTCATTATGAACAAGGAGTTTTTCGCAGCGCTTGAACTGCTGGCCAAGGAGAAAGGCATTCCTGCCGAATATATGCTGGAAAAGGTGGAGGCCGCTCTCGTTTCCGCGTATAAAAAAGAATACGGAAACAATACCAATGTCCGCGTGGCCATTGATCCCGTCAAGGAGGACATTCGGGTGTACCAGCAAAAGACCGTGGTGGAGGAAGTGGAAAATCCACAGATCGAAATTTCGCTGGACGATGCGAAAAAACTCAGCAAGCGGTATGCCGTTGGCAAGATTGTGGAAACGGAGGTCAAGCCGAAAAGCTTTCGCCGTTTGAGCGCCATGCAGGCAAAATCCGTCATTATTCAGGCGATTCGTGAGGCCGAGCGCCGGGTAGCGCAGGAGGCCTACGAAAGCAAGCGCGAGGAGATTATTACCGCCACGGTGGTTCGGATTGATCCCCTCAACGGAAATGTCATTCTCGATACCGGAACGGGACGCAATGCCGTTTTGCTCCGCTCCGAGCAAATCCCCGGCGAAACCTTTACCGTAGATGAAAAGGTCAAGGTTTTTGTTACCGAGGTCAATAAAGAAGCCAAAGGCCCCCTGGTTACGCTGTCCCGCGTCCACCCCGGCCTTGTCCGTCGTATGTTTGAATTGGAGGTTCCCGAAATTCAGGACGGCGTGGTGCTGGTCAAGGGCGTGTCCCGCGAGGCCGGCTCCCGGACAAAAATTGCCGTATGCTCCCGCGATCCCGATGTGGATCCCGTGGGCGCTTGTATCGGAAACCACGGTATGCGTATTTCCGCTATCGTGGACGAGTTGCGCGGCGAGAAAATTGATATTATCAAATACAGCGAGACGCCGGAGGAATACATTGCCTCGGCCTTGGCGCCCGCTACTGTCAAACGCGTTATCATGACAGGGGAGCGCGCCTGCCTTGTCAATGTGGACGCCGACCAGCTCTCGCTTGCCATCGGCAAGGAGGGGCAGAACGCCCGCTTGGCCGCTCGCCTGACCGGCTACAAAATCGACATTAAAGCCGAATAATCGCGTCGATCCGAACATTCCGAAGGAGGACGGGAGGGAAACCTACAATGAAAAACAAAAATGAAGCCCCGAAACAAAAGAAAATGCCCGTCCGTCAGTGCCTCGGATGCGGCGAACATAAACTGAAAAGCGAATTGATTCGCGTGGTCAGAGATCCGCAGGGAGAAATTTCGCTGGACTTGCGCGGGAAGAAGTCGGGACGGGGCGCCTATGTGTGCCACGACGTCCGGTGTTTGAATAAGGCGCGCAAGAGCAAGCGGATTGAGCGAGCGCTAGATTGCACAATCCCCGAAGAAATTTACGATCGTATGATCGAGGAGCTTTCGGAGGACGAAGCATGACGGCCAACAATGACAAGCTGCTTTTTGCCCTTGGCTTGTGCCGCCGTTCCGGCGCTTTGACGTGCGGAACGCCGCTGATTTGCACGGCTCTGCGTCAAAAGGGCAAGGAAAAACCTCTTTTGGTGCTGGTGGCCTCCGACGCATCGGAAGCTACGCGGAAAAAGCTCACAGATAAGTGCGCTTTTTACGAGGTGCCGCTTTGGCCGCTTGCGTTTTCGGGAGAAACGCTGGCGTCCGCCGTCGGAAAAAAAGGCATGCTGGCCGCCGTGGCGATTGCCGGAGAGAATCCGGCGGCGCTGGTTCGCAAGCACTACGGCAAGGATGCCGATGCATCGGTGCCGGAAAACAAGGCCGAGCAGGGGCAACCGAGCCGGAAAAATGCGGATTCCGCGTCCGCTGAGGAATAATTTGTATAAACAATACTAAACATATCTTATCAAGGGAAAGGATGCTTCGCTTATCTCTTCAACGAAGCAAGGAGTGAATATGGCGCTTACCCAAAATTTTAAAGTCAATCAATTGTCCAAGGATCTTGGCCTGAAAAGCAAGGATTTGGTGGAGCTGCTTGCGTCCCACGGGGTGGAAGTGCGCTCGCAGTCTGCTTTGGAGCCGGATCAGTTTGGTCTTTTGTTGCACACACTGACAAAGGAATATCAGATTTCGGGCATCGAGGATTATTTGGACGGTGTTACGGTCATTCCGTCGAAGAAGAAAGCGGAGGCTCCGAAAGCCGAAGCTCCGAAGACGGAGGCTCCGAAAACCGAAGCACCGAAAGCCGAGGCTCCGAAGGCGGAGGCTCCGAAGGCAGAAGCACCGAAGACGGAGGCACCGAAGGCGGAGGCTTCTAAGCCCGTGGACACCGCCAAGGCTCCGGCGAAGGAACCCGTGACGCCCAAAGCAGAGAAGGCCGAGGCGCCCGCCGCATCTGTAGCGGCGGAAAAAGCAACGCCTGCCGAAAAGCCGTCTGCTCCGGATTCGTCGGCCGAAACCGAGAAGCCTTCTGCCGAAAGCGTATCGGCGCATACCGCGGCCAAGCCGACCGCGCCTGCGGCCTCCACGCGCCCGCAGGGGGATCGCCCGCAGAGAGACTTTCGCTCCCAGGGGGATCGTCGGGATTCTTATGCTCCTTCCAACCATTCTGCTCCCTATAACGCAAACCGTCCTGCCTCGCCGGAGAAGAGAACGGCCTATGATGGCAGCGGCAATAATAATAATGGTAACAATCATTCGGGCTTTGCCCCCCGCGGGGATCGTCCGCAGAGAGATTTTCGCGCCCCCGGCTCGGATCGCTTTGCCCCGAATACCGGTGCTCGCCCGACAGACAACCGTCGCCCCTTCGGGCAGAACGATCGCCCGCAGCGCAGCGGAAATACGTTCGGCGGCTTCCGTGATAAGGACGATGGCAACGCACGCGTTCCGAGAGAGCAGTTCCGCCCGCAGGCTATCGTGCGCGCCCAAACACCCAAGGGCGGCGATCCGAACGCCAAGCAGCGCGGCGCTACCCGTGTGGTAGATACCCGTACCAGCAATGTCGATCTTTCCAAATACGACGAGAGATTGGACAATTTTGTGCCCGATGCGGTCAAGGATGTCCGCGGCGGCAACCAAAAGGTGAAAAAGCAGCCCGGCAGTATGCGCGAGGGACAGAACAACCGTGCAGGAAACAACCGGAATTTCAAAAAGGCGGAGCCGGTGAAAAAGCAACCGCTGAACATTACCATCCCCGATGAAATCACAGTGCGCGAGCTGGCAATTCGTCTGAAAGTGACGGCCGGCGAGGTCGTTAAGCGCCTGATGCTGATGGGTATGATGGTAAACGTCAACCAATCCATTGATTTCGACACGGCGTACCTGATTGCTGATGAGATGGGGGCTGTCGCAACCCGCGAGGTCGTTGTGACCATCGAAGAAAAGCTGTTTGACGAGAAAGAGGATTCGGCAGACGTTCTTAAGGAACGCGCTCCCGTTGTTTGCGTCATGGGACACGTTGACCACGGAAAGACCTCTCTGCTGGACGCTATCCGCCATACGCACGTGACCTCCGGCGAGGCCGGCGGTATCACGCAGCATATCGGCGCCTACCGCGTCAAGATCAACGGCCGCGATATTACGTTCCTGGATACCCCCGGACATGAGGCGTTTACCGCCATGCGGGCCAGAGGGGCACAGGCCACCGATATTGCCATCCTCGTCGTGGCAGCCGATGACGGCATTATGCCGCAAACCATCGAAGCGATCAACCACGCAAAAGCAGCCGGTATTGATATTATTGTAGCAATCAACAAAATGGATAAACCCGCCGCCAACCCCGACGCCATTAAGCAGGAGCTTACCAAGTACGACCTTGTGCCCGAAGAATGGGGCGGCGACGTGATGTGCGTTCCCGTTTCGGCACTGACCGGCAAGGGTATTGACGACCTTTTGGAAAGCGTTTTGCTGGTGGCGGATGTCAAGGAGCTGAAAGCCAACCCCGACCGCCGCGCCAAGGGTATCGTTATCGAGGCAAGGCTGGATAAAGGCCGCGGCCCCGTGGCAACGGTGCTGGTGCAAAACGGTACGCTCCATTCGGGCGACATTATTATTGCCGGAACCGCCGTCGGTCGCGTCCGCGCTATGACCGATGATACCGGCCGTACCATTAAGGCCGCCGGCCCCTCCGTGCCCGTGGAAATCACAGGACTTGCCGAGGTGCCGCTGTCCGGCGACGAGTTCGGCGCCGTGGAAGATGAGAGAATGGCACGCACCCTGGCCGACCAGCGCCGCGCTACCGCCAAGGAAGCGGAATTTAAGGCCAATGCAAGAGCCAGCCTGAACGATTTGTTCAATCAGATTTCCGAGGGCGTCAAGAACCTGAACATCATCGTAAAAGCGGACGTGGGCGGATCGGCCGAGGCCGTCAAGGCTTCGCTGGAAAAGCTGTCCAATGAAGAAGTCAAAGTCAAGGTCATCCACTCGGCGGCCGGCGCCATTAACGAAGGGGACGTCATGCTCGCTTCGGCTTCCAACGCCATCATCGTCGGCTTCAACGTGCGCCCGGATAAGGCCGCTTCGGATTCGGCCGAGCGCCAGGAGGTGGAAATCCGCACATACCGCGTAATTTACGACTGCATTGAGGAAATCACCGCCGCTATGAAGGGTATGCTGGCGCCGAAGTACACCGAGTCGATTCAGGGACATGCCGAAGTCCGTCAGCTGATTCGCGTGCCGAATGTCGGCATGATCGCCGGATCCTACGTGCAGGACGGCAAGGTGGCCCGCAACAACCAGGTGCGTGTGCTGCGTGACGGCATTGTGGTGTTTGAGGATAAGATCGCCTCTCTGCGCCGCTTTAAGGACGACGTGCGCGAGGTAGCCGCAGGCTACGAGTGCGGTATCGGCCTGGAACGCTTCAACGACATGAAACCCGGCGATATTTTGGAGTTCTATACCATGGTAGAAGTGGAACGGTAAATCGCCGATAAAGTAAGGGCGTGTGAAAAAGCTCATTCTGAGTTTTTCGCACGCCCGATTGCTTTTGCCCTTTGCCGCAACTCTGCGGCAAAGCTGCGGCAAAGCGCCTCCGCTCTGCTGCAACAGAAAAACGAAAAACAAAGCACGGAAGATAACCCGCCAAGGATCGCGTCCGGTGGCCGAAATCCCGACCGACATGCTTGAGGGGCTGTGAAAAACATCGCGTTTTTTCACAGCCCCTTTTCCTGCGCTTTCGGATGCCGAAAAAGCGTAAACGCCCAAGTGCCGAAAAGAAGCATTTTTCTATAGTTAATGTGCATAAAATATGAACGAAAAGTGTGTGCATTTTGTGAAAACATTGTGCAGGACGTGAAGTAGTATATTGACAAATAAGCAATGGTGTGCTACAATAACGCTGTGTCAACGGATTGTTCAATAACAATCGACAAAAAATACACATACAAAGGAGAAATATCATGAAAAAGACATGGACCAAGCTGATTTTGGCGATTTTGACGCTGGCGATGATCCTGTCGCTTACGGGGTGCCCTAAGAAGAATCCCGATCCGACACCCACGCCTTCGACTTCTTCCCAGCAGCCCACCCCCACTCCCTCGCAGGGTGGAGGAACACCCACACCCACTTCCAACCCTACACCCACACCCACACCCACTTCCAACCCTACACCCACACCCACTTCCAACCCTACACCCACACCCACTTCCAACCCTACACCTACACCCACTCCCGAACCTACCCCCACACCTCCTGTGGATCCCGGTAAAGTCAACGAGTTCCTGAAGGCATTCCTGCCTGAAAGCGCTCTGTTGAAGGGCGATGTTGTATGGACAAACGGCGAAGATTATGAAGACTACATCGGTTGGGTAGCTTATACCGAGCTGGATGGCTTCTTCGCAGCCAGCAACAATGCCGGCAAGGACAAAACCGCTTCCGAAATGAAGCTGAACTTTGGTCTTGCAAAGAAATCCGACCTTACCTTTAAGGTAAAAGTAGACGTCGGAACCGAAAGCGGTTGGGACGGCTTCTACATGATCGTTGACGGCGTTGTTTACACCGGCGACGGCACAATCATTTGGGCTGAAGGCGCACACAACTTCGGACATGTGTACGAAGGCTGGTCGCTGAACCAGACCGTTAAGGGCATGGCGGACGACGCATTCCTCCATGTTTTCAAAGACGGTGAGCACACGGTAACCCTTTGCCTGGACGAAGGTAACCATGAAATCCGTTTCGGCTTCCTGAAAGACTGGGCCGGCGGCAACAGGACAGAGAGAGCTTACCTTTCTACCGCTACATTGGCAGAGCACAAAGAAGAAGAGCCTCCGACACCTCCGGTACCGAAGAACTATGAAGTCGGCTTCAACGCAGCAGGTCTGCGCGTGGACGCCTACAAAGACGAAATTTACAACCACGGCGAACCCATCGAAATCAACTCTGCTCTCGGCTTTGCTAACAACAACTACAACGCAGATAACTACGATGGCAAATTTGCCAAGGCATGGGTAGCCCATGACGGCACCGGCCTTTACATCTATGCAGAAGTTTCCGATAACAGCATTCATTCGGATGAGTACTATGCAAACGGTAACGAGTCGAACGACTGCTTGCAGGTTTATCTCGACTTCGTAAGAGACTTTGAAGAAAAAGGCGTGACAACTAGCGCCTACAAAGCCACCGGAACAGCCGGCTCCAGAAGACTTGGCTTCGTGGCCATTGCTCCTTCCGGCCGTGTGTTCCAGAACTGGGGCTTTAGCGGCGTACCGGAAGTTGCCGGTGCTGCAAGAAAAATTGACGGCGGTTACGCTGTTGAATTGTACGTTCCTTTCCCGGAATCCAAGGTTAGCACCATCGGTATCGGCTTTGAGGTTCATGATGACATTACCGGAACGGGCAACCAAAAGGACGTATACTACTACAGCGCTCCTAACGGAACCAGCTGGTGGAACTCCTACGAGACATTGACTCTCTATGATCTCGCAGAAGAAACCAAGTACGAGGGCCGCGTGGCAGCTTACACGGACAAAATCAACCTGGATGGCTACCTGGATGAAGTTTATAAGAACGGCACAGAGCTGATCCTCGACAAGAGCACCTATTGGTCGAGCAACCCCGCTGACTATAACGGCAGCGGCAAAGCATACTTTGCCTTTACCGACGACGCACTTTATCTGTACGTTACAGTAAATGATACGACAATCATTTCCGCAGACAAAGACGATAAGGTTGCAGAAACCGGCGATAAGGTTTGCTTGTACCTCGACTTCAAAGGCTCGATGGAAGCAGAAGGCCTTGACAGCGGTGCTTATAAGAGCAAATATGCCAACAACTCCGAATCCGCTATCAACAAAAAGACGCTGGGCTGGATCTGCGTGGATCCCACCGGCAATATCCAAGGAAACTTCGGCTTCCGTTCGGAAGCTAACGATGGCACCCCTGTAGCAGGTACGGACTATAAGTTCGTCGTTACCTCTGAGGGTTATGCAGTCGAGCTGAGAGTTCCGCTGGCTGACCACCTGATGGCATCGCTCAAGAGAAATGCAATCACGACCATCGGCGCGGGCTTTGAAGTTCATGACGACACCAACGGCGATAACAACAGAGATGCCATTTTCGGTGACAGCGCAAATGCTGTTAACTATTGGGCTATGTACGGCCTGTTCCCGACCTTGAAGCTTGACAAGAGCACGTTCCAGGCAAACACCGAAACCTCCAAATTCTACGAAGCCGCTCATGTAGCAGCCGGCCTTATCGTGGATGGCAAGAAAGATGCCGCTTACGATGATTCCAAGGCAATTCTTTTCAACAACGCTATGGAAGGCGCAAATTCCGACGCTAAGGGCTTCGGTAAAGCTTGGGTTGCCAACGATGCAAAGGGTATCTACGTTTACGCAGAAATTATGGATGACACGCTCGGCGAAACTCCTTCCAAGGGCGACAAGTTCACCATTTACCTTGACTACATCAACAACCATGGCCAGGAAGGCGTGGAATCCGGTGTAAGATACCGCAACCAGTACCAAAAGCATTCGGGTAACTGGTATATGTCCATCGGTTCGATGACCGTTTTTGCAGACGGCACTTACGATTTTGCTTACGGTATGCTGGCTCGCTTCAACGGCAACGCCGACAATAGCGAAATGCCTATCGCAACCAGCCGCATCGAAGGCGGTTGGGCTGTTGAGTGCTACATCGCATTTGACGTTATGACCACCGATACATTCGGCCTTGGCTTTGAAGCCTATGACGACATTACCGGTGACGGCGAAAGCGATGCCGTTTACATGGATCAGAACCTCGGTCAGTCCTATGACAAGTACTATGAAGGTCTGAAGGACATTATGGTTGACAGAACCGGCTTGATCGGTGTTGGCACGGCTGTTGTGGATGCAGAGTATGACGAAGCTTATGCAGCAGGCCAGAAGATTTCCACCAGAAACTTCCTCGGCAAACCGTACTTTGAGAAAGGTCAGCCCAATGTTGACGCAACGATCATTCATGACGACAAGGGACTTTACATCTACGCAACGGTAGAAGACACCACGATTTATGATCATGAGTTCTACAAAGAAGGCAATGAAGGCAACGATAACGTACAGTTCTACATTGACTTTGCAAGAGACTATGAAGAAAAAGGCGTGACGGGCGGCGACTATAAAGCCACCGGAACAGCCGGTTCCAGAAGACTTGGCTTCGTGTGCGTAGGCCCGACAGGCGTGGTTTACAGCAACTGGGGCTTCAAGGCCGCCGACGGCACGGTGGATCCCGAAATCAAGGCAGCGGCTAAGCGGATTGATGGCGGTTATGTTATCGAAGTCTTTATCCCGTTTGCCGGTGAAGACATTATGGGTGACATCGTATCTATCGGTATGCAGTTGAATAACGATACTAACCAAGACCATGCGGTAGATATTAACAGATGGGACATCTACTACGGTTGGGGCTACTACTACATGTACGAAAATCTCCCGATGTACAAACTCGCTTAACTTTTTAAGAAAGCATTCTTCTGCCAAGGCGAAAGAGGCGCGGCCTGACCGCCCTCCTTCGCCCGCACAGATGCTTGATTATACTTGACAGATCCGCAAGGCACGGAGGAGGGCTTTTCACTACTCACCTCCTGCGATGCCGAGCGGAACCCTGTAAAGCTTTTGAAATTGATCGAAACCGCCCGCCCCGATAAGGGGCGGATGGAATGGATCGGATTTCATAATATTTCTCTTTTTCAAGGGGCTTCGAGCAATCGGGCCCCTGCTTTTTTGTTGCGGCCACACCGCCCCGCCCACCGTCTACCATTACTCGTCGCGCCGCCCCGCCCGGCCGCGTGCCGCAGATTTTTGAGGGCTTTTTTGTTGCCGCCGCCGCTACCCCGCGCGAAAAAAGCTCACCCGCCCGCCGTTCGTGCGAAAAAATGCTCACCCGGCCGCCCGTCAACCCGCCCGCTGCATGTCGTAGGTTTGGGCGTTTTTTTGTTGCGGCCACCGCCGCCACGTGTCGCCCGCCGTTCGCACAAAAAAGGCTCACCCGGCCACGCGCCCCCGCTCCCGCCCACCGTTCGTGCGAAAAAACGGCCGTGCGGCCACCCGTCAACCCGCCCGCTGCATGTCGTAGGTTTTGGCGGTTTTTTGTTGCCGCCGCCGCTAACCTGCGAGGAAAAACGGCTCACTCGGCCGCCCGACACCACGCGCCGCCCGCGCGCCGCGTGTCGTAGGTTGGGGTGTTTTTTTGTTGCGCCCACGTGCCCCGCCGTTCGCGCGGAAAAACGGCCGCTTTTTCACCCCTGTGCAGGGAAATTTGCTTTTTGGGCGGCTTTGGAAGGGCCAAATTGATTTTTTGCGGGAACTTCTTGACAGGCCGCAGGGGGTATGGTATCATAATATCAAAATTTGCGAATGGCTTGACACGAAAGGAAAAAATTATGGCAACTTTCATTGACGGAAAACTGACGCTGACTGTGGCAACCTACAATATTGCGGGCGGTTCTTACTGCGACGTCGCCCTGAAGGAGCTGGCCGCCGATGTGATCGCTTCGGGCGCCGACATCGTTGGCTTGCAGGAGGTGGATCGCTTTGTGCCGCGCTCCGGCCATCGTGATATGCTGGCCATTCTCGCCGGAGAGGCCGGATTTCCCTATTCGTTTTTTGTCCGCGCCATTGACTTGAAGGGCGGGGAATACGGTACCTCCATCCTCAGCAAGTACCCCATAGAAGCCTCCGAGGTGATTCCGCTGGATTCGCCCCATGTCGAGGGGCGGTCGGTCGGCCGAACCGTGATCAATGTCTGCGGGATCAAGGTCAACTATTTCAACACCCACCTCGCTTTTGAAAACGACGAGGCGATCCTGTATCACTTCGATCAGGTCGCTGAAATTTTGAAAAAATACGATTCTTATATCATCACGGCCGACTACAACACCAACAATTATGCTCTGTTCAACCGCTTTCACGGTCATCGGCTGGTCAACAACGAGGAGCATCCGTGGACAACCTTTCCTTCCTCCGGCGTCGGTATTGACAACATTGTTATGACCGAGGATTGGAGCTTTGGCAACGTACAGATAGGCCCGCAGGGGCATTCCGACCATTGCCTGCTTTCCGCTACGCTGGAAAAGCAGGTGGGATAAAAAGATTAAGGACAAAGAATAAAGCGTTAAGGCTGAAAGGCAAAGGCTGAAGGACAAAGGCTAAAGGCTAAAGGCTAAAGGGCAAAGGACAAAGGACAAAAAGCAATGGGGAAAATACAATGGGCGGGCGGCGCGCTTCTTGCGCCCATTCCCGCCGTGCTTGTGACTTGCGGTTCTGCGGAAAAGAGCAATGTTTTTACCGTCGCGTGGACGGGCATTGTCAACACGCACCCGCCTATGACGTATATATCGGTGCGCCCCTCGCGGTATTCCTACGATCTGATTCGGGAAAGCGGTGAGTTTATCATCCACCTGACAACCGCGGAGCAAATCCGCAAGGTCGATTTTTGCGGGATTTATACCGGGCGCAAGGTCAATAAATGGGAAAAATGCGGGCTGGCTACGGAGCCGGCCAAGGTCGTGAAGTGCCCGCTTTTGTCGGACGCCCCGCTGGCGTTGGAGTGCCGCGTTACGCAGGTGCTTCCCTTGGGAACGCATGATATGTTTTTAGCCGAGATCGTGGCGACCGATGTTGAGGAATCGCTTTTGGACGAAAACGGCAAGCTCTGCCTGGAGCGGGCGCATCTGGTCGCCTTTGGGCATGGGACGTACTTCGCGCTTGGAGAACCGATCGGCACTTTTGGCTTTTCCACGGAAAAGCCGAAGAAAAAGGAAAGCAGAGGGGCAAATCAGCGGCCGGCGGCCGGGCAACCGACGGCCGAGCGGCTCAGTGCCCCCACGCCCTCATCGGAAAGTGAAAGGGGAAAGCGCAAGACGAGTGCACCTTCTATGGCGAAAAGCGAAAATGCGGTGCGGGCGAAAAAAGGGCCGGAGGCTTCCGCCAAGAGGACGGCCAAGCCGACGCGCCGGGCGAACAAGCCGAGGGCCAAACGCCCGAAGCCGAAACGATTCGATTAGACCGTGCCGCTGTCACGTGGGCGAGCGAACGGACAAACGGACGAGTGAACAACCGGACAAACGGACGAGTGAACAACCGGACGGACGAACGAGCGGGCAAACGAGCGGGCAAACGGGCAAGCGCCCCCCAATCGCCCGATTCTTCGCCCGAACAAGCATCCCGACGAACGGTCGCTCCGCCCCAAACAGGGCGCTTGGCTTCGGCCGAACCGCGCGGAAAAAGTTCCAAAACAAGCTCCCTTGGGGGAGAATAAGCGACGCATGAAAGGCAATGAGCCACGATGCGTCGCTTTTTTAATGCCCCAAACAAGCAATTATAGGAACATTGCACAAAATGGCAAACGCCGAATTGTGCAGATTTCACGACGAAAAAGGCTCCGGGCTTTATGAAATTTTCCCATATATTCCTTCGCGTCTTTTTGCTTTATTATAAAAAATTTACAATTTTTCAGTAGAAGCTTTGGCGGAAAAATGATATTATATACTAAACTATTATGCCTATTTTCGTTCCCTTCAAAAAATAAAGAGAGAAGAAAGGTGACTTTTATGAAAAATTGGACGAGATTTTTCAGCTTGCTTTTGGCGCTGGTTTGCGTGGCAGGCACTTTGATCGCTTGTCAGCCCAAGCAGCCCGACGAAACGCCGAGCGCAACGCCAACCACAACCCCCTCCGAAACGCCCAAGCCGGAGGATCCGGAGCGCTTCCTTACGCTGGTGGATGGCGTGGCGACTTCCTACACCATCATCCGCCCTTCCGAGACGACCACGGCCGTGAAGAACGCGGGTAAAAAAATGCGGGAAGGCCTGCGTGCGTACGTGAAGGATGTGACGCTGACCGAGGACTTTCTGATGAAGGATCAACAGCCGGGAACCTATGAAATTTTGATCGGTCAAACCAACCGCGAGGAATCCATCGAGGCGCTCAAGGGCGCCAACTACGATGACGTGATTGTGGCCGTGACCGGTGACAAGCTGGTGATTAACTCTTATAACGACGAAAAGCTGCTGCCGGCCGTGGAAAAGGTGCTGGCCTCGCTGAAAAGCGAGAACGGCAAGGTGCTGCTGAGCAGCAAGGCGGCCTTTGAGGAAAGGGCGACCTATCCGTTCCCCGACCTTGCGTTGAACGGCCATTTGCTGAAGGATTACCGTATCGTGGTGCCGGCGGCTCCGCATGCCCTGGTGAAAAACGCAGCGGAGCGGCTTCAGAAAGCCATTATTGCGGCTTGCGGAACTTGCCTTCCGATTGTGAACGATCATTCCGAAGCGACGGAAAAAGAAATTGTGATCGGGAAAAATGAGCGCCCCGCTTCTTCCATCATAGATTTGGACAATCTGTCCGACTATACTTGCGTGATCAAAAACAGCGGCGCCGCCCTTGTTGTGGGCGCGACCGATAACAGCTTTGCTTTGAGCCAGGCGCTGGACGCCCTGACAAAAATGGTGGCGGCCGGCAAAATCGAGGAAAAGACGATTACGCTGGACAACTGCATCACGCCGATGCTGACGGCGTTCTGCTTTACCGATGTGCATAACTGCTTCGCCATGCTGGAGCCGCCTTACGTTTTCCGCAAAACCGCCACGCTGGCCATTGACACACTGCTGGCAACGACCGGTCAGGTGGATATTGTTCTGGACGGCGGCGACCTTATGAGCGACTATCCGTCATGGACAACCTCCGGCCACTTGCCGTATGAATACTTTCTCGGCTTCAAGGAGCTTACGGTGAAAACGTATGCCGCGCTGGCCAAGGACGGCAAGGTGATGTACGTGGCTGGAAACCACGACTATGCCCAGGGCGAGGAAGCGACCGACGGCCCCGGCAAGAACGGCTCCTATAACTCGGCGGATTTCTACTTCTCCGGCCCGATGAAAGACACGCTTGGCGAGCTGCCCGACAGCGAAAAGCATGAGATCGTCGGCAGACATACCGGCGAAAAATATCTGTTGGCGTTCCATTACGTGGTGAACGGCGTGGACTTTATCGGTTTGGCGCCCGATCCCGACCTGATTTGGTCAAATCAACAGTGGGCGTTCAACCAGGATTCGATGCGATGGCTGAAAAACAAGCTGAACGAAATTGATCCCGACGGCATCAAGCCGATCTTTATGGTTTGCCATTACGCAACGGATCAGAGAGACGCAAGATATGAGGACGTGAATCAAGGCATCCATCATGACTCCTCCGTGGTGCTGTCCCTTTTGCCTGTGCTGAAGGGGCACCGCAATCTGTT
Source organism: uncultured Eubacteriales bacterium (assembly GCA_934462825.1). Taxonomy (GTDB): domain Bacteria; phylum Bacillota; class Clostridia; order Oscillospirales; family CAG-272; genus CAKSIP01. The sequence goes on from CAKSIP010000003.1 coordinate 37,997, forward strand.
CTATTTGTACGGCCATTGGACGTGTGCGCACAGCTTCCACACCGACTATACGGTTAAAAACGTATTGCACTACAATGATAAAGGCAACGTGATTGACATTCGGGGCAACGAAACGCAATCGACCGAGGTGGTGCCCGTGGAAAAGCGGTTTTTCAACGCGGTTTGGATGGGCGGCTTCCGTCTCGACTACAACAAAGAGGACTTCAATAATGACGCGCTGTTTGGCTATGGCGGCTACACGAAAAAGCAGTTTTTCCCCACCACCGCAACGCCGAAGCTTTCGCAGGGCATGTATATTGAAGTGTTCCCGGATCGCGTGGTGTTTACCATGAAGAACTTTGGTACAAAGAAAGGCTTTGAAACCGGAACCCAGCTGGAGCCTTACACCGTGTACTTGTATCGATAAAAAAGGCAGGGCCGTGAAAAACGGCCCTAATAACTCCCAAAAAAGGAGGCAAATCTATGAGATTTTGGACGAGATTTTTCAGCTTGCTTTTGGCGCTGGTTTGCGTGGCGGGCACTTTGACCGCTTGCCGGCCCAAACAGCCCGACGAAACGCCGACCGCAACCCCATCCGAAACGCCAAAGCCGGAGGAGCCGGAGCGCTTCCTTACGCTGGTGGATGGCGAGGCTACTTCCTATACCATCATTCGTCCCTCCAAGACGACGACCGATGTGAAGAACGCGGGCAAAAAAATGCGGGAAGGTCTGCGTGCGTACGTGAAGGATGTGACGCTGGCCGAGGACTTTCTGATGCAGGATCAAAAGCCAGGCAACTATGAGATTCTGATTGGCCAAACCAACCGGGAAGAATCCATCGAGGCGCTTAAGGGCGCTAAGTACGATGACGTGATTGTGGCCGTTGTCGGTGACAAACTGGTGATTAACTCTTACAACGACGAAAAGCTGCAACCGGCGGTCGAAAAGGTGCTGGCCGCGCTGAAAAACGAGAACGGAAAGGTGCTGCTTAGCAGCAAGGCTTCGTTTGAAGAAAGAGCGACCTATCCCTTTGACGATGTTACGCTGAACGGAAAATCGCTGAAGGATTACCGTATTGTAGTGTCGGCAACTCCGCATGCCCTGGTGAAAAGCGCGGTGGAGCGGCTTCAAAAAGCCATTATTGCGGCTTGCGGCACTTGCCTGCCGATTGTGAACGATCATTCCGAAGCGACGGAAAAAGAAATTGTGGTCGGGAAAAATGATCGTCCCGCCTCCTCTACCGTAACATTTGACGACCTGACAAAGTATACATATACCATCAAAAATACCGGTGAAACGCTGGTTGTGGGCGCAACCGATAACGGCTTTGCTCTGAGCCAAGCCTTGGACGCGCTGGCAAAAATGGCGGCAACCGGAAAAATCGAGGAAAAAACCATGACGCTGGACAACTGTATTACTCCGATCCTGACTTCCTTCTGCTTTACCGATACCCATAACTGCTTTTCCATGCTGGAGCCTCCCTACATTTTCCGCAAAAATGCGCAGGAAGCCATTGACTACCTGCTGAAAACGACCGGACAGGTGGATGTCGTTTTGGAGGGCGGCGACTTTATGAGCGACTACCCGTCATGGACAAGCTCCGGCCACTTGCCGTATGAATACTACCTCGGCTTCAAGAAAATGGCCACCGAACGATATGCCGCGCTGGCCAAGGGCGGCAAGGTGATGTACGTAGCCGGAAACCACGACTATGCGCAGGGCGAAGAATCCACCGACGGCCCCGGCAAAAACGGTTCTTACAACTCCTCGGAATTTTACTACACCGGCCCGATGAAGGAAACCCTTGGCGAATTGGCCGATGACGAAAAGTTTGAAATTGTCGGAACACACACCGGGGAAAAGTATCTTTTGGCGTACCACTATGTCATCAACGGCGTTGATTTCGTCGGTCTGTCGCCCGATCCCGATCTGATCTGGTCGGCACAGTCATACGGCTTCAATATCGCCTCGTTGAATTGGCTGAAAAACAAGCTGAATGAAATTGATCCCGATGGCATCAAGCCGATTTTTATGCTCTGCCACTACGCCATTTCCCAGCGCGTAACATCCTCGAATCTGAACGCGCCTTATATTGACAGGACCATTACGGCTACCATGCTTCCGATTCTCAAGGGGCATCACAACCTGTTTTACCTGTTCGGTCACTGGACAGTCAAGCACTCGTTCCACACCGATTTTACCGTGAAAAACGTGATGCATTATGATGTTACGGGAAAGATTATCAATATTCAAGGCGATGAAACGGACTCCACCGCGGTGGCCTCGTTTGAAAAGCGGTATTTTACGGCCGTTTGGATGGGCGGCTTCCGTTTGGATCGTGACGGTGATCATACGTATTTCAACAATGACATACCGTATGGATACGGCGGCTATAGCTATAAGCAACCCTTCCCCTCTGCGGCCACACCGAAATTGGCGCAGGGTATGTACATTGAAGTGTTCCCGGATCGCGTGGTGTTTACCATGAAGAACTTCGGCACGTGGGAAGGCTATAAAACCGGAACCCAGCTGGAGCCTTACACCGTGTACTTGTATCGATAAAGAAACAGGCAGGGCCGTGAAAAACGGCCCTAATAACTCCCAAAAAAGGAGGCAATTTTATGAGATTTTTGACGAGATTTTTCAGCTTGCTTTTGGCGCTGATTTGCGTGGCAGGTGCTTTGACCGCTTGCCGGCCCAAACAACCCGACGAAACGCCGACCGCAACCCCATCCGAAACGCCAAAGCCGGAGGAGCCGGAGCGCTTCCTCACGCTGGCGGATGGCACATCCAGCCAATATAAGGTGATTCGTCCTACAGAAACGACACAGGCGGTGAAAGACGCCGCGGTAAAGATGCGCGAGGGGTTGCGCACCTATGCGCCGGCTCTTTGGCTGGAGGAGGATTTCCTTATAAAAGGCCAAACGCCGGGCAACTATGAAATCTTGATCGGTCAAACCAACCGCGAGGAATCGGATCAGGCACTGAAAGGCGCGAAATACGACGATGTGGTGGTAACGATGATCGGTGAAAAATTGGTTATCAATTCCTACAACGACGAAAAGCTGGAGGGCGCTGTCGAAAAGGTGCTGGCCGCGCTGAAAAACGAGAACGGCAAGGTGCTTTTGAGCAACAAATCGACCTTTGCCGAAAGAGCCACCTACCCGCTGTCCGACATCACGCTGAACGGCACTTCGCTGAAGGATTACCGTATCGTGACAAAGGCAAAGCCTCACGCCTTTGTGAAAAACGGAGTGGAACGGTTGCAGAAAGCCATTATTGCAGCCAGCGGCTTTTATCTGCCGATTATCACCGATAGCACCGAGGCCACGGGAAAAGAAATTGTCGTCGGAGAAAGCAAACGCCCTGCATCGACCGGGACGGATGTTAGCGAAATCGGCGCCTATACGTACATTATCAAAGACAGCGACGGCAATGTGGTCGTTTGTGCATCGGATAATGATTATACCTTAAGTCAGGCGTTGGACGCACTGACAAAAATGGTAGGAAGCGGAAAGGTCGAGGAAACGAAAATGACGCTGGACAATTGCATCACACCGATGCTGACCTCCTTCTGCTTTACCGATACGCACAACTGCTTTTCCATGCTGGAGCCTCCCTACATTTTCCGCAAAAATGCGCAGGCCGCCATTGACTACCTGCTGAAAACGACCGGACAGGTGGATGTCGTTCTGGAGGGCGGCGACTTTATGAGCGATTACCCGACATGGCAAAGCTCCGGCCACTTGCCGTATGAATATTACCTCGGCTTCAAGAAAATGGCCACCGAGCGATATGCAAAGCTTGCGAAGGGTGGCAAGGTGATGTACGTAGCCGGAAACCACGACTACGCGCAGGGCGAAGAATCCACCGACGGCCCCGGCAAAAACGGTTCTTACAACTCCTCGGAATTTTATTTTACCGGCCCGATGAAGGAAACCCTTGGCGAATTGGCCGATGACGAAAAATTTGAGATCGTCGGCACGCACACCGGGGAAAAGTATCTTTTGGCCTATCACTATGTCATCAACGGCGTTGATTTTGTCGGTCTGTCGCCCGATCCCGATCGGGTCTGGTCGGCACAGTCATACGGCTTCAATACCGCCTCGCTGAATTGGCTGAAAAACAAGCTGAATGAAATTGATCCCGAAGGCATCAAGCCGATCTTTATGCTTTGCCATTACGCCATGTCTCAGCGTGGGACCGACGTAGAGCTGAACACGCCTTATAGTGACCACATCATTACGGATGCCATGATGCCGGTTCTCAAGGGGCATCACAACCTGTTTTACATGTTCGGACATTGGGCCAGCTATGTGTCCTTCCACACCGATTTTACTGTAAAAAACGTGATGCATTACAATGTCATGGGAAATATTTTCAATATTAAAGGCGATGAAACAGACTCTACCGCGGTGGCCTCGTATGACAAACGGTACTTTACGGCCGTTTGGATGGGCGGCTTCCGTTTGGATCACGACACTCATATGTATTTCAACAATGACATTCCGTATGGATACGGCGGCTATACCCAACAGCAATCTTTCCCCTCCGCCGCTACGCCGAAATTGGCGCAGGGCATGTACATTGAAGTGTTCCCGGATCGCGTGGTGTTTACCATGAAGAACTTCGGCACGTGGGAAGGCTTTAAAACCGGAACCCAGCTGGAGCCTTATACGGTCTATCTTTACAAATAATTTGCGGACAAATGAGGTGCATTTATGAACTGTAACAAACAAGAACCAAAATTGACAGCCTTTTGCTTTACCGATACGCACAACTGCTTTTCCATGCTGGAGCCTCCGTATGTTCTTCGGAAAACGGTTTCGATGGCTGTGGATGCCCTGCTGAAAACCAAAGGGCAGGTGGATGTGGTGCTGGAGGGCGGGGATTGCATGAGCGATTACCCGACATGGACCAGCTCCGGCCACTTGCCGTATGCGTACTACAAAGACTTCAAAGCCCTTGTGGTGGAAAATTACGCAAAGCTGGCCAAGGGCGGCAAGGTGATGTATGTGACCGGCAACCATGACTACGCGCAGGGCGAAGAAGCCACCGACGGCCCCGGCAAAAACGGCTCTTATAATTCCTATGACTTTTACTATACCGGCCCGATGAAGGAAACGCTTGGCGAGTTGGCCGATAACGAAAAGTTTGAGATCATCGGCACGCATACCGGCGAAAAGTATCTTTTGGCGTACCACTATGTTATCAACGGCATTGATTTTGTCGGCCTGTCGCCCGATCCCGATTTGATCTGGTCGGAACAGGCGTACGGCTTCAATGTTTCCTCGCTGGATTGGCTGAAAAACAAGCTGGAGGAGATGGATCCCGACGGCACCAAACCGATCTTTATGCTCTGCCACTACGCCATTTCCCAGCGCGCGACAATCAAGGATTTGAATGACCCTTATGAGGACGACACGATTACAACAACGCTCGCTCCGATTCTCAAGGGACATCGCAATCTGTTTTATTTGTTTGGCCATTGGGCGAACTATGTGTCCTTTTACACCGACAACACGGTGAAAAGCGTGATGCACTATACGCCCGAAGGTAAAATCATTCCCATTCGCGGGGATGAAACGGAATCGACGGCTTTGGCGCCCCTTCAAGAGCGCTCGTTCAACGCAGTGTGGATGGGAGGCTTCCGCTTGGATCATGACGGTCAAACACAATATTTTGAGGACGACGCGGTAGAAGGCTGGGGCGGCTATACCGACCATAAGCGGGTTTTCCCCTCCACCGCTACACCAAAGCTGGCACAGGGCATGTACATCGAAGTGTTCCCGGATCGCGTGGTGTTTACCATGAAGAACTTCGGCACGTGGGAAGGAATAAAAACGGGAACGGAATTGAAGCCCTATACCGTGTACTTGAACCAATAAAACAAAAGATAACAAGAGGATAGAGTATGAATCCCAAAATCGAAAGTCAAGAAAATCCGCAGGCAAAACCGATTTTGACATCCTTTTGCTTTTCGGATGTGCACAACTGCTTTTCCATGTTGGAGCCGCCGTATGTGCTGAGAAAATCGGCCACGCTGGCCATTGATACACTGCTTGCGACCAAAGGTCAGGTCGATGTGGTGATGATGGGCGGCGATTATATGAGCGATTACCCCGGCTGGCTCAACTGCTCCAACACCCTGCCGTACGCATACTATCTCGGCTATAAGGCGGCTACCGTGAAGGAATACGCCCGGTTGGCCAAGGACGGCAAGGTGCTCTACTGTGCCGGCAACCACGATTTTGCCCAAGGCGAGGCGGCTACCGACGGCCCCGGCAAGAACGGCTCCTACAATTCCTTTGAATTTTATTATACCGGCCCGATGAATCAAACGCCCGGCCCGCTTCCCGACAGCGAGCGTTTTGAAATCGTGGGCGAGCATACCGGGGAGAAATATCTGCTTTGTTACCATTACGAAATCCGGGGCGTGCACTTTTTGGCGCTGTCCCCCGATCCCGATCAAATCTGGAACACGCAGTGCGTCGGCTTCCATCCGGATTCCTTGACCTGGCTGAAAAACAAGCTGGAGGAGATCGACCCGGACGGCAAGGAAGTGATTTTCCTGAGCTGCCACTATGCTATGGATCAGAGAGACGCTCGCTCGGAAAATGTGAATGAAGGCTTCCACCACGATGATTTCATTGCCGGTACCATCGGCTCGTTGTTGCTCGGACATCGCAATCTGTTCTATATGTACGGCCATTGGACGTGTGCGCACAGCTTCCATAAGGGAACAACGGTAAAAAATGTGATCCACTATTACAAGGATCAATCCATTATCCCGATTGAGGGCGACGAGCTTTCCTCGCGTGAGGTGAAGGATGCGGAAAAGCGCGCCTTCAGCTCCGTGTGGATGGGCGGCTTCCGTTTGGATCATAACGGAAATCAGGAGTATTTTGAGGATGATCCCGTCGAAGGGTGGGGCGGCTATACCGATAAAAAGCGGAAATTCCCCTCCACGGCAACGCCCAAAATGTCGCAGGGCATGTATATAGATGTGTTTCCCGACCGCGTTGTGTTTACCATGATGAACTTCGGAAACTATCCCGGTTATGAAACCGAAACGCCCATTGCGCCTTACACGGTGTATCGGAACGATTAAATTCAAGCTCTTTCCGCAAAAGCGTCATTGCTTTTGCAGAAAGGCAGAAAAATAGAAAGGTAGAAAAACTTAAATGAAAAAAATACGCGTACTTTCCCTATTCTTAACACTGTTGATGCTGTTGTCGGCGCTCACCGCGTGCCGGCCGTCCCCCAACCCGGATCCGACGCCGACGCCGACACCCACACCGACGCCGGCCCCGATCTATACGACCACGATCCTTGAAAACGGCGTGTGCAATTATACCGTTGTCCGTCCGACCGACTGTGACAGCGAAACCAACGCGGCCGCCATGCAGTTGAGAGCGGCGTTGGCGACCATGACCGAAAAAGGATATATTCCGATGGATGAAGACTTTATCGCGCCTACTCACCAGCCGAAAGAGTTGGAAATCCTGGTGGGCTCTACCAACCGCGACGAAAGCACGGAAGTGCTTAGCGGCCTGAAATATCAGGACTATAAAATCACGGTAGTGGGCAAAAAGGTCGTTATTGCGGCACATTCGCCGCAGGCCATCACAGCGGCCGTGACTTACTTTATTGAAAATTACATCGGAGACAAAAAAGACAACAAGAACGCTACGTTGTCCTTGTCCAGCGAAAACGCCTATACGTATCAAGGCACGTATGAGCTGAACGATGTAAAGATCGGCGATACGCCGCTGGAGGAATATCAGTTTGTCCTTCCCGCATCGCGGACGTATGCCCTCAATCGCTCGTATCAATATTTCCTTTCCGAGGTTCGCCAAAAAACCGGTATTTATCTGAAAACGGTGGAGGATACGCAGGAAGCCTCCGAGCATGAAATTCTGTTTGGAAACACCAACCGCGCGGAATCGAAAAAATACTATGATGCCGGCATGGCGGATAATACCTATGCCTTTGAATTGGCCGGCCAAAAGCTCGTCATAGCGGCCTCCTTGGATTACTTTGCCTTTAAGAAAGCCACCGAGGATTTCATCGCCATGCTGACCGCCAAGAATCTCAGCAACAAGCAATTGACAATTGACGTCAGCAAGCCGATTTTGACATCGTTTGGTATGTCGGATATTCATAACAATTTCGCCATGCTGGAACCGCCGTATGTGTTCCGCAAAAATGCGGCGGCGGCCGTGGATCAGATTTTGTCAACGCGCGGCCAGGTCGATGTGTTGATGATCGGCGGTGACTTTATGAGCGACTATCCGTCATGGAATTCGTCCGGCCATCTGCCGTATGCCTACTTTGTGGGATTCCGCGACCATGCCTCCGAGATCCTTTCCAAGCTGGCTAAGGACGGCAAGGTGATGTATATCGCCGGAAACCATGACTATGCGCAGGGCGAGAAATCCACCGACGGCCCCGGTAAGAACGGATCTTATAACTCGGCCGACTTCTATTACAACGGCCCCATGAAGGATACGCTTGGGGAACTGCCCGAAAGCGAAAAGTTTGAGATTGTGGGTACGCATACCGGCGAGAAATATTTGCTGGCGTACCATTATGAGGTCAACGGCGTGCACTTTATCGGCTTTTCGCCGGATCCGGATAAAATCTGGTCAGAGCAGGGATATGGCTTCAATACCGAAAGCCTGAAGTGGCTGGATAATAAGCTGAAAGAAATTGATCCCAACGGAGACGCCGTTATTTTCATGAACTGCCATTACGATGTGGCTTATCGGCAGAACGGAGAGCTTTACAGCGTCGGTTCGGCCAGCAACGACCTGGTTCCCATTCTCAAGAGCCATAAAAACCTTTTCTACTTGTTTGGACACATTCATCATGCCGACGGCAGAGATTATGCCAAGAAGAAAACGGCCGAAGTCGTGGTTCATTACTCGGCGAGTGGTACAGCCGTCAATACCAGCCCGGAAGCGACCTCCTATGCCAACAGCGTATCGCGCGGCTTTACCGCTGTGTACATGGGCGCATACCGCATAGACTATCAGGCGGATCGCTTTGGCTTGGATAAGGTGTACGGCTATGGAGGATATTCGTATAAGCAGTCCTTCCCGTCCACCGCAACGCCCAAGCTGTCGCAGGGACTTTACATTGCCGTGTATGAGGATCGGGTGGAGTTTCAGTGCGTCAACACCGGTACGTTGAACGGATTTAAAACGTCCGATATTATCGAACCCTATACGGTTTATCTGTACAAATAAGACGATCAAAATGTCGTCGGGGAGTTAAAAAACGCAAAATGCGTTTTTTAACTCCCCCTTTTTGTTTTTTGCGCAAGCGGCCATGGGATCGGCGCGTAAGGGAAAACAAATTTCGCCGGAAATGGAATTTCCGCGAAAAAAACTCACATACTAAAATACAGAAAGTAAAATCCAAGCAAAAAGGGGAAGCAATATGGGAGGACAGCCGGCCGATTATGAAAATGTGCGACTGACGGGGCAGCTTTCACGGGATTTGTCTATGGTGCGCCGGATTTTTCTGCGGGACAGTATTTTGCGGATTCGCCCCTTGTACTGCGTGGCGATTGGGCAAAAATGCGCGGCAGTTTATTTTGACGGGATGGTAAATTCCGATTTGCTGGTGGAAGGCATTTTTCGGCCCATGACGCAAAGCGCCCCGATTCATTGCCCCCACGGAAATCGTGCGGGCGATACCGATGCGGCCGTTGCATTGCTGGCCGAGCGCGTGCTGGCGGCGGACGATGTGAAGGTTGTGCAAACGCTTGGGGAGATGCTGCGGGCGGTTATGTACGGCGACACTTTGCTTTTGGTGGACGGAAGCACGAGCGCTCTGACGGTGAACAGCAAAGGCTGGAAAACGCGCGGCATTGACGAGCCGGAAGATGAACGTGTGCTGGAAGGCCCGCGGGAAGGCTTTAACGAGTCCGCTATGATCTCTACGGCACTGTTGCGGCGCAAGCTGCAAACGCCCGATTTTTCGGTGGAGCTTTTGCGAGTGGGACGTCGCACCGATACAAAGGTTTACCTGTGCTATCTTGGCAGCCTTGCGCCGCGCCGCCTGGTGAAAGCCTTGCGCCAACGCATTGCGTCCATTGATATTGACGGCATTTTGGATGTCAATTATCTCAGTGAGCTGATGAGCGACCGTCCGAGGCAGCTGTTTCGGACATCGGGTACGACCGAGCGTCCTGACGTGGTGGCCGCTCGCCTGCTGGAAGGACGCATTGCCATTTTGTGTGACGGCAGTCCCATGGCTCTGACGGTGCCCTATCTCTTTTCGGAAAATTTCCAATCGGACGAGGACTATTATCAGCCGGCTCCGGTGGCTTGTGTCGGTCGGTTTTTGCGCTACCTGAGCTTTTTCCTGTCGATCAGCGTCCCCGCTGTGTATGTGGCGTTGACCGTGTTTCACCGCCGCCTTTTGCCTACCGCCTTCCTTTTGTCGGTGTCGGCGGCCCGTCAGGGCGTTCCGATTGCATCGGTGACGGAATGCTTGCTTCTGATCCTGATTTTTGAGATCCTGAAGGAAGCGGGCCTGCGGACTTCGCAAAGCCTTGGCAATGCTTTAAGCATTGTCGGCGGACTTGTCGTGGGGCAAGCGGCGGTGGAAGCCAAATTTGTCAGCGCCCCCATGCTGATTATCGTGGCTCTCAGCGGCATTGCCGGCTTGATGGTGCCGCGCTTGCGCGCCCCGGTGTTTTATTTGCGGCTTTTGCTGGTGATAGCGGCCGCTACCCTTGGACTTTTCGGATATATGGCGGTGATGGCCGCCGTGATCGTTCGGATTTTGTCCCTTCGCTCGTATGGCTTTGACGAAACGCCGGCGCTGTCTTCGCCGTCTTACCAAAGCTTCAAAGACACAATTCTTCGCGCCCCGATTGGGAAAATGCGGTTGCGCCCGCCTTTGACCGGAAACCGGATTCGCCTGAAAATGCAGAAAGGGCGCCGGGCGGAGAGGGACAGGGGTGTTTGAAATCGAAATTTTGCATAAATCAAAGGAGAGAGAAAACATGAAACTGACGGTACAGATGGAATGCAGGGGGATTCCGAAGCAATACGGACTGCCGAAAAAGCTTCGGGGCAAAAAAACATGGAAGATCGGGGACGGGTGCCCTTCGGGCTTGGCCGTCTGGGGAGGACTTCTCGCCTTGCATATGGCCAAAAAGGTGTGCAAGGGCTGTCTTGGCTTGCGGAAAAAGCAAAAAGGATGCAGCGGCCACGCAAAAAGGCAGAAAAAAGATAAAGATAAAGATAAAGATAAAAACAAAACCAAAACCAAAAAGGAAAAAGTCCCAAAGCCTGCCCTCAAAGCCGGTCACTCCGGCGGGAAACGCGACGCAACCGGCCGTAAAGGCCGGTGCTTCGCGGTGTCGGTTTCCTTGGGGGGAATGGCGCTTGCTCTTTTTTTGTCGGGATGCTCGGCCATTCCCGGTTACACGGAGCCGGAAGATCAGTACATTGTATCGGCGCTGGGGTTTGATGTCCGGGATGGATTTTTGTCGGTGACCGCGCGGGTGGATCGTGCGGACGGGGCAAAGCCGCTCGTCTTTGAAGGGCAAGGAAAAAATGTGGAATATGCCATCAGTCATCTGGGTGGGAGCGACGAAAAGCGCCTGGAAACGGGACACTGCGCTTTGCTCGTCATCGGTGCCGGCGTAACGCCTTCCTATCTTGCGGAAATTCTCTCCTATTGCGGCCGGAACGATAATATTACGGTGGCGGCTCATGTGGCGGCGGCCTTTGACGCCGGGGCGCTGTTGCGAACCGAGAGCGGGAGCGGCTACCGCTTGATTGGCGCTTTGCGGGCCAAGGGCGACGGCACCGGGCTGGGCGAAGAAAGCCGTTTTTATGAGATCGAGGAGGCGCGTGCCACAAAGGGGAGCTTTGCGCTTCCGTATTTTTATATTTCGGAGGAAGAAACGGGCTTGTTTGGCCTAAAGGTGTATGCGGACGATGCGGAAACGTGTATTCTTGACCGACGGGAAAGCGCGTTTTTTCGGATTCTCTGCGGAAAATTTCGCCAAGGGCGGATTGACTACGATACGAAACACGGCATCGGAAGCGCGCATGTGCTTTTTTGCCATACACAGTTTTCCGCCGAACCGGGTGACAACGGGATTTTGCGAATCGGGGTGTGGTGCGACCTTTGGCTGGACGGAAAACAACCGATGACAGGGGAGGAAGATGTCGAAACGCTTTCCGCGACCTTGGCCGGGGAAATGCAGACCTTGTATCAGCAGCTTGCGTCCCGATATGGGGATGTGTTCGGCTTGGCTGCACACGTGGAGCGTGCGCTCCCCCATGCGGCGGATCGTTGGACACTATCCCCGGAGCAGGGGACGGAGCCGGTGGAGGTGTTTTTCGTTTGCCGCTTGGAGAAAAAGCCGGCATAATCCGGGCATGGGAAAGGCAAAGCAGCAGAAACGGGAAAGGGAAAGAGAAAGAGAAAGAAAAAGAGAAAAGAAAGGAACGTCAAGATGGGAAAATGGGACAACTTTTCGGCAGTGCGGCCGGGGAAAACAGAGAGGGCGCCAAGACGCGCCAAAGTGAAAAAAGAAGCGGGAGCCGCCGGCGGCGGTGGCGACAGTCGGGGCGGTTTTCCTCGCACGGTCAAGAGCCAATCGGCGCACGCGCTTCCTTTCAACCGGCTTTCCGGTTCTTTTTCGCTGGCTTTGTTCCTTTCCGCCGGGTGTATGCTGACCGCAGGACGGCAGGACGGCGCCACGTTAGCGGAGCTTTTGCTGGCGGCGCTGGCGGCTTTTTTGCTCTTTCCTCCGGTTGCGGCGGGACTGTGCCGCCTCTTTCGTTGGGCTGACGACACCGCACGCCGCGAGACGGAGTTTCGTGCTACGGACGCTTCGCTTGGGACGGGACGCATCCGGCTCCGGCGGCTGTGTCGGGACGTTTTCGCGCTGCTGTTGGCCGTGGCCGCGCTGGTGGTGGCGCTGGCTTCGGTGCACGAATTTACGGATTTTGCCGCCAACGTGATGTTTTTGCATATGCCAATCGCCGCCGTGGCGGCGGCATTTCTGGCTTTTTGCGCCTACCTTGCCTCTTGCGGCCTGCGAACGGTGGAAAAATTTGCTTTTGTCGCCTTTCTTTTTGTGTTTCTGTGTGCCGTGTGCCTGTTTTTCTTTTCGTTTCCGCAGTTGGATCGGGAACGGATGATCGCGCAAAGCGCCGCGACGCTTAGCGTTTCCAGCGTTTTTAAGGCCTTTGTGCGTATATATTTGCCGGGAAGCGTTGCTTTGGCCTTTTTGGCGCTTTCCGGGACGCAAAAACCGAGAAAAAGGAGCGAAGCGCCGGGCAAGGTGCGCCGCGGTAGGGGAGAAGGCCGTCGCTCCGGCATCGGTGGCGATGCGTCCGAGAAAAAGAGCGGTTGGCCCTGCGCCGGCGCGGTTTTGTACGGCGTGACCGGGGGAACCACACTGCTGTTGGTTTGCTTTTTGCATGTCCTTTTGCTTTTCGGCAATGATTTCGGCGGCCGTCAGACCTACCCCTATGCGGCGGCGGTCAGCACGATCACCGCCGGCAAGCTCTTTTTTCGCATGGAAGGCTTTGCTTATATGATGTATTTTTCCGCGTGCGCCCTTCGCGTGGCGCTTTGCATCTCTCTGCTTTGCCTGCTTTGCGCGCGTGTGGCGGAGCGCTACCTGCCGAAATCCTTCTTTTCCCGCTCGCTTTCCTTTCTGTTTGGCGGTCTTTTGTTTCTCGGACAGCTTTTTCTGTGAAACCATGCTGTAAAGTGTCACCTCCGGCGCTTTCGCTTCATACACTGACGTTGCGTCCTGTTCCGCTTCCGCAGGGAGCGGGCGAAGGAAAAGAAGGAGAAAGAAAAGACATAAAGAGAAAGAAAGGACGATTGTATGGCAACGAAAATTTATATTGACCAAGGGCACAACCCGGTCAACCCGAATGCCGGGGCCGAAGGCTCCGGGTACCGGGAACAGGATCTGGTTTTTCGGATCGGAATTTTGCTCTCGCAAATTTTAGAAAGCGACGGATATGAAACGCGTCTGTCTCGTCCGACGGCGCAAACGCAGTTGGGCACCAGCAATCTCAGCTCTTTGCAAAGGCGAGTGAACGAAGCCAACCGTTGGGGGGCAGACTATTTTATCACCCTGCATACCAATGCGGCCGAAAATTCGGCGGCGACCGGATCGGAAGCCTTGGTTTATTCGATTCCTTCCCGCGCGTCTCGGCTGGGCGAATCCATTTTGCGAGAGCTGACCGAGCTTACGGGACTGCGAAACCGCGGCGTGATCGCCCGGCCGGGACTGTATGTACTGCGCAAAACTACCATGCCGGCGGTGCTTTTGGAGCTTGGATTTATCAGCAACCCCTCCGATGCGGCGCAGATGGCCAATGAGCCGGAGCTGTTTGCCGAGGGCATTGCCAAGGGAATCGTTGCTTATCTTGACACAGTGCCGGCCGGAAAGCCCGCCGGGGAAGCGGTAGCGGCCGCGGCTTTGCCGGAGGTGCGGTATGAGCCGCTCTCGGATTCCCCTCCGGCCAACGACGAGGAGGAGAGGGAAAAGCAGGCGCTGCTCCCGGACTACGAACAGTTCCTCTTGGAAAATCCGTGCTTCGGAGAGCTGAAGGTGCAGGCGTATCGCAGCTTTCAGGCCCTCCCCGTACCCGATGTGAATATCACGGTGTATAAGGTTTTCCGCGACGGCCATCGGGTTTTGTTTTCGGGGAAAACCGATCCCAGCGGATTGATTGAAAGCATTCGCTTGCCGGCGCCGCCGCGCGGAAATTCGCTCACCCCGGCGGAGAATGTCAAGGCGGCTGTGGTACAGCTTCATGCCGAGGCGACGGGGTACGTGTCGCAGGAGCAAACGGTGGAGATCTTTGAAAACATGCGGACGATCCAGCCGTTGCAGATGATGCTGAAAGAGGAATAACCCGCCTGTGACCGAAAGAAAAGTGCATTTTTCCCTGAAAGAAAGGAGGCCATGCCAATGGCGCGTTTTACCGTTCCGCAATACATAACGGTGCATTTGGGTGCTCCGGATGCACCGGCTGAAAATGTTCGGGTTCCCTTTATTGATTATGTAAAAAATGTGGCTTCCAGCGAGATCTATCCGACATGGCCGGAAAATGCGTTGCGCGCCAATATGTATGCGCAGATTTCCTTTGCTTTGAATCGGGTGTACAGTGAATGGTACCGGAGCCGCGGCTACGATTTTGATATTACGTCCAGCACACGATACGATCAGAAATTCGTCAAAGGGCGGGACATCTTTGACAGCGTTTCCAAAATTGCGGACGAGATTTTTAACGATTACATCGTTCGCCAGGGCATGGTACAGCCGCTGTTTGCGCAATATTGCAACGGAACGACCGTTACCTGCCGGGGACTTTCCCAATGGGGGACGGTCAGCTTAGCCGAGGAGGGACTGACGCCGTATGAAATTCTGCAATATTATTACGGGGATGACATCACGATTGTGTTCAATGCGCCCACGGCACCCACACTGCCGTCCTATCCCGGCTTCCCGCTGAAAAGAGGGAGCATCGGGGAGGATGTGCGTACCCTGCAACGACAGCTGAACCGCGTGAGCCGAAATTACCCCTCTATCCGACCGGAGTTGGCGCTGGACGGATATTTCGGCGCCAACACGGAGCAGACGGTGAAAAAATTTCAGACGACTTTTAATTTGGACGTGGACGGCGTGGTCGGAAAGGCAACGTGGTATAAGGTGAAGGCAATTTTCAACGCCGTCAAGCGCATTGCCGACATTCAAAGCGAGGGACTTACGCTCAGCGAGGTGGATCGGATTTTCCGCGAGCTTCTCCGCCTCGGAGACACCGGAATTGACGTGCAAAACCTGCAATATTATTTGGCGGTCGTGGCGTATTTTGACAATTCCATTCCGGCTCCGGTGGAAAACGGCGTGTTTGATCCTCAAACGGAGGCGGCCGTGCGCGCCTTTCAGGCGAGCGAGGGGCTTCGGGCGGATGGAATTGTCGGTCGGGACACATGGGGCGCTTTGATCCGGCGGTATGACGCCCTGCTCGCCTCGTTGCCGGATCTTCTCGGCGATGACGCGGCTTATGTGTACCCCGGACGGTTTCTCTCTCTCGGAAGCACGGGGGAACCGGTGCTGGAGCTGCAAAAGCTGATCAATCGGGCGGCGGCGTCGGATCCGTCCATTCCTTCCGTCGCAGAGGACGGCGTGTATGGAGAGGAAACCGAAAAGGCCATCCGCGTCATTCAGCAGAAAAATGGTTTGGATGTTACCGGCGTGACGGGACTGACCACATGGGAGACGGTGGTGCGGCTGGCCACAGGAAAAGGAACATGAATTTTTATGCAAAATGCCCGGTTTGTCCGAAAACCGGGCATTTTTTGCATTTTAAATGTTTTCTTTTTTAAAAGGAACGATATAATGTAATATGACGGATTTTGCCATCGCCCGGCAAGGCGCAAAGCCGTAAAGCCGGTTATGTATGGAGTCAAAATAAATACGGAAAGAATGGAAAAAAAAGATGAACGCAACGGTAAACTGTGAAAAAACGCTTTTGAAAATTAAACATGCTTGTTGTGAGGCCGTGCCCGATTTGAATGTGTCTGCGATTGATACGCAAACTCGTTTGCGGGAGGACTTGGCTTTAAATTCGCTGACCATGATGATGCTGGCCGTGGCCGTGGAGGAGGAATTTGATTTCCGCTTTGACGAGCTGCCCGAATTTCAGACCGTAGGAGATATTTGCCATTACATAGAAGAACATGCCGATGGCACAGCGAATGCCCGTCCCTGAGATCGGATTGCGGCGAAACGATTACATTTTTTAGAAGATAAAAGAAAGGAGGGTTCGCTTCGGCGCGGCTTTGACTCAACGATGCTTGGACAATCCATAGGACGCCCCCGAAACGAAACCGATTGTAATTTTCGAGAATGAAAAGGTTGGATATTGTAAAAGAGGCCAAGTATATGCACGTGGCCGCATCGGCCCTTTTGGTGGCGGTCGGTATTCTTCTGATGATATGGGACTATGAGCTGATTTTAGCGGTGCGCTATATGGTGGGAGGCGGCTTGATTGTGGCCGGACTGTCGAAAGTGTTTGGCTATTTTGCCAACGACTTGTACCGTTTGGCTTTTCAGTTTGATTTGGCCTTTGGGCTGCTGACCGCAATTCTCGGCTTGTTTGTCCTTTTCACGCAATTCAAAAATCCGACCTTTTTGGTGGGCGTGGTGGTTTTGTTCCTGTTGATCGACGGACTTTTGAAATTGCAGATCTCGGTGGACGCGCGACGCTTCGGGATGAAGCGGTGGGCGCTTTTGATGGTGTCGGCGGGGCTGGTTGTGGTGCTGAGTGGACTTTTGTTTTACGCCCTTTTGGACAGCCGGATTCTGAACCCCGTCAAGACCGTGGGGCTTGCGCTGATTGTGGATGGAGCAGAAAACATTTGGAACACGATGTACACGGTTCGTGTTCGCGCCCGCAAGAAAAACGCAACCGAAATGCTGGATCGGCTGGATTCGGCTTCGGGCAAACGAAAAGATGATGCAAACGGAACGAAAGAGTAAGACCATGGAAACGGAAGTGCGTCAAATGCGTGAAATGCGTGAAAAGAAAATTGTATTGGATGTGTTCGGGAGCGATGCCCCGGAACGATTGATAGAAGGTCTGGCGGATGCGTCGGACTTTTTGAAAGAGAACCGCCTGACCGTTGTTTTGCCGGGGGATCCGTCTTTGTTAGAGACATGGCTGGAGCAATACGGCGTGGCACGGGAGGTAACGGAAATTTTGCCGGCTTCTCAAATGATCACCAACGATGACAGCCCGGCGATGGCCGTGCTTCGTAAAAAAGATGCTTCGCTGACGCGGGGCATTCGCTATTTGAAGGAGCAGGAACCGGCCATCGGCATGATCTCGGCCGGCAATACCGGGGCGCTTTTGGCCGGAAGCGTTTTGATTTTGGGACGGTTGCCCGGCGTGATTCTGCCGGCCTTGGCCACCTTTTTGCCGACCTTGGGGGATCACTACCCCTGTATGCTGGATTGCGGCGCTAACGTGGATTGCACACCGGTTCAGCTGACGCAGTTTGCCCTGATGGGAAGCGCGTTGGTGCAGTCTATGTACGGCCTAAAGGAGCCGACCTGTGCGCTCCTTTCCATCGGAACGGAGGATAAAAAGGGAAATGCTTTGAGCAAGGAAGCATTTGCCCGGCTCAAGGAGCTTCCCATCCGCTTTGTGGGCAACATGGAGGCGCGGGATGCGCTGAGCGGCGCGTACGACGTGATCGTGTGCGACGGCTTTGCGGGCAATATCCTTTTGAAAACCATTGAAGGAACCGCTCACTTCATGATGGACATGATGGATCGCTATCTGGATATTTATTCCGGGGCCGCCTGCCACACGCAGACCTTTGCCGCAACCGATTCTGCCGAATATTCGGTGGAGAATTTTATGACGCCCAAGGCGAAAGCGCTGATTGACGGAAAAACCTATGACAATCGCTTTGCGCACCGCGCGGTGCAGGGACTGTCGATTGACATGGACTTGGGGGCGCGCGGCGGCGCGTTTCTTCTCGGCACCCACAAGATCGTGATGAAGATTCATGGAAGCTCGCAAAAGCACTCTGTGCTTTGCGCGTTGCGGCAGATTTTGGACGTGGAGCGCGGTGGCTTTATCGAACGGCAGCAAGACCTTTTGGAAAAGGCGCTGGCGGAAGAAATGCTGGAAAAGGCCGAGCAAAAAGAAAAACAAGACGCATCCGGCGAGCGATAAAGCTTGGAACCGCAGAGAGGAGATCGCATGATTGAAATTCGTAAAGTGAGAACCCCGGCCGAGATTCGGGCGTATTTGAATTTGCCGTTGCAAATGTATAAAAATTGTCCGTATTTTGTTCCTCCGCTGTATGCGGACGAAAAGAAAATGTTCCGGGCTGACTACTATCAATATAAAACCTGCGAGGCGGAGCATTTTCTCGCCTTGCGCGACGGCCGCCCGGTGGGACGAATCACGGCCATTATTCAGCATGTTTCCAATGAAAAAACAGGCGAAAAACGGCTGCGCTTTACCCATTTCGATGCGCCGGATGACCTGGAGGTGGCACGCGCGCTGTTTGACGCGGCCGAGGCTTTTGGACGAGAAAAGGGCATGGAAAAGGTGTGCGGCCCGCTCAGCTTCAGCGATCTGGAGCGCGAGGGCCTGCTGATCGACGGGTTTGATCAGCTTTCCACGTTTGAGGAACAATACAATTATGACTACTATGCCCGGTTGATTGAGGCCTGCGGGTACAGCAAAGAAGTGGATTGGTACGAATATTACCTGACATGCCCCGAAACCATTCCCGACATCTATCGCAAGACCGCCGAGCGGATGCTGGAAATGAACGGACTGCACGTCGCCACCGAGCGCAACAAACGCAAATTCATTGAAAAATACAAGGACGGAATTTTTCATTGCCTGGACGCCTGCTATGCACCGCTGTACGGAACGGTGCCGATGACGGAGGAAATGAAAAAGCAGATTGTCGATCAGTTTATGCTGATAATCCGTATTGATTTTGTGTCGGTGATTTGCGACAAGGACGAAAACGTGGTCGCCTTTGGCCTTTGCTTTCCGTCCATGGGAGAGGCGCTGGCCGGAACCAACGGAAAGCTCACGCCGCGCAATCTTTGCAGGCTTTTGCGTGCCGTGCGGAATCCGAAGGTGCTGGATCTCGGCTTGATCGCCGTTTTGCCGGAATACCGTTTGCGCGGCGTGAACGCATATTTCCTGTACGGCCTGATGAAGTGGATGAAGGAGCATGACATTGAGCATTTGGAGACGAATTTGTGCCTGGAATACAATCAAGCGGTGCAGTCGCAGTGGGACGTGTTCCCCCATCGGATTCATAAAAAAAGACGTTCGTATATTAAGACACTTTGAGTCACAGCCGGGAAAGGAACTGCATAGAATGATACTGTGACAGCAATGGCGGCGGCCGCAAAAATCGGGCCAATGCCGGGAAGGATGGTAGAACGATGTGCAGATCCGTACTGAAAAAACTGATTGGCTTTTGCGCGGTCAGCTTCGGCGCCGGGATTCTTCTTTCGTATATTTTGCCGGGGTTTTTATTGGCGTTTATTGAAGCGGCCGCTCTCATTACGGCCGGATACCTTTTGTTGGTACACCCTTCTTAAGAGGCTTTTCCATAAAAATATTGTGCAAACGGTATCGTACCGAAAACGAGGTGATGCGAAATGAAAATTGTCATCATGAAGTCTCCCGGATTTCTCTCTCCCTTTCTCAGAAAAATTTTCGGCGTGAAAAAGACAGCAAAAGACAGAAGAAAGAAAAAAGAATTTTAAATAGCAAAAGGGGGAGTGTTAAAAAACTCAGGATGAGTTTTTTAACACTCCCCAACGACATTGGTCTCAGCGGCGAAGGCGCCTTTGCGTCAGCCGCCGTGATTTTGCTGCAAGGCCGCCGCATTGTAGAGGCGGAAGGAGCAAAGCGCCTTGTCGATCAGCTGCAGGTACACGACGCAGTTGTCTCCGTTTTCATCCGAGCAAAAAACAGCATAGGCCTCGGCGCTGTCGAGCGAGGACACAAAATAAAATTCATGTTGAGGATCAAATTCATCCACGGCGCGTGCCGTGGCTTTTTCGTCAGCGGGAAGAACGCGCAAAACGTCGCGCATATCCAAAGTCAGAACCGTTTTGCGGGAGCGCCCCCCGTAAATCCGCGAAATGGTAAGAATACCGGCCTCGGCCACATATTCGTATTCCACATTGACGTACCGCCAGGTGAAGAAGACTAACATCCATGTTGTCAAAGGAATCAGGGCAAGCAGCGGCACCAAAATCCGGGTAAGCAGGCCAAACACCAACCATAAAAGAACAAAAAGAACATAGCTCGCAAGCAACAGTCCGCGCCGAAGCTGCAACTTTGCGTTCTTTTTCGGTTGAATGACATATTCATATCTTTCAAAAGCGTCCATGACAAGGAGAACCTCTCTTTTTGATAAAAAGGGAAACGTCCCGAAGGCCGTTTCGCTTATAATTGCACCTCTTATTATACACGCTTTTGCTTTCCTTTGCAAGACGTGCCTGCGCAATTTTTATTATGGACTTGATTTTTTGAGGGGAATCGTGTAAAATAGTATGCGATAACACATATCGCATGAAAGGATACCGTCCAATGAATGATCCGATGAAAAATCAAGAAGCTACCGTCCCATCGACCGATACGGACACACAACGCGGCCTTTTTCCCGAACTGACGGAATTGATGCGGGCGGCCGTGGCGGATGCCGATTTGCACAGCTTTGAAATCCCCTCGCTGGATCTCTATATTGATCAGATCCTTACGCTGGTTTCGGAAAAAAACGAAACGGCCGGCGCCCGGTACCGGGAAAATGTTTTGACGAAAACCATGGTGAACAACTATTCCAAAGAAGGCCTGATCAGCTCGATTAAGGGAAAAAAATACACCAAGGAGCAAATTCTGCAAATTTTGTTGATTTGTTCGCTGAAAAATACCGTTTCCATCTCGGATGTCAAACGGATTTTGCAGGGCGTTTACGGAGAGGGCTTCAACGGCTCCGCGCTGGAGGAGAGCTATGAGCGTTATCTGGCTATCAAGGCGAAAAATCGGGATCGCGCCATGCTGGCGGCCGAGACGCTGATGCAGAAAGAAGAGCTGACGCTGACGGACAGCCGGGATTATTTTGTCGGCTTGCTTGGCCTTTTATCGCTTTCGGTTTATTTGAAAAATATCGCTCTCGTCATGATGGAAGCGCGCTACCCGGATCCCGCCGCCCGCGAGGAGGAAAAGGCGCGCACGGCGAAGGAAGCGCGCGAGCGCGAGAAGGAAGATAAAGAAAAGGACAAAGATAAAGATAAAGATAAAGAAAAAGACAAAGATAAAAAAGGAAAGGCAGGGGAATCGGGCAATGTTCGTAAGCAATCCAAGTAAAAAAGCACGGAGCGGCCGGCTGGCGGTGCTGTTGCTTGCGGGCGTTCTTTTTGTCGCTTGCCTTGTGGGATGCGCGCAACAAGAGCCTTTTGTGTTTGAAGAACGCAACGGGGAAGCCGTGCTTGTCAATTACCGCGGCAAGGGAATCCAAAGCGTTACGGTTCCGGCCGATTGGAACGGGCTTCCCGTGACGGCCATTGGCAATTTTGCCTTTGCGCATACTGTTTCTCTGAAAACGGTGATCTTGCCGGACACCGTGCAGTCCGTGGGGGACTATGCCTTTTTGAACTGTGCCGGCCTTGAAACGATGGCCTTGCCGACCGCGTGTCGCTCGGTTGGCGCGTATGCGTTTTCGGGCTGTTCTTCGCTGACGGAGGCTTCCATGCCCGGCGTGACCGAGCTGCCCGAGGGACTTTTCCGAAACTGCTTTGCCCTGCATCGCTTGTCCGCAGGGAAGGCGGTGACTATCGGAGACTATGCCTTTGCGGGCTGCGTGTCTTTGGAGACTTACGATACCGGAAAGGAAATGGAAAAGCTCGGTTCTCATGTGTTTGACGGCTGTACAGCCCTGCGCCGGATTGATCTCGGCCCTGCCGTCAAGGAAATAGGAGCGTATTGCTTTTTCGGAAGCGAAGCCTCGGTTTACTTTAATGAAAACAACCGAATGGACAGGCTTCCGGCGCAATGCTTTGCCGGGTGCTTGGGGGAAGAAATCCGATTGCCGGCAGACCTGTTTTATATCGGCTCCGATTGCTTTTCGGCGTGTACGGCCAAGGTGATTTTTTCGGGCGACCGGCTCACGGAGCTGTCGGACGGCGCTTTCCGTGATTATCTCGGCGAGACGTTGTCACTGCCGTCCTCTTTGACGCGATTGGGACAGGAGGCGTTTGCCGGGTGTGTCCGTCTGTCCTCCTTGACTTTGCCGACGAATGTGACATATATGGGGGAAAAGCTATTCTACGATATGACGGGGGAGATTCTGTTTGCCCCCGATGCGGCGCTTACCGCCCTTTCGGAGAAGGCGTTTTCCGGCTATCAAGGGGCAACGCTTCGCCTCCCCAACTCCCTCTGCCGTCTTGACAAAAATGCTTTTGACGGTTGCCGGGCCGATGTGGACTTGACCGATTGCACCAATCTGACCGAGATCGGCACCTACGCTTTTCAAAATTATCGCGGGCGGAAAATTCTGCTGCCCGACACCCTGACTAAGGTGGAGACGGAGGCCTTCAGCAGCTGTTCGCAGCTGAAAGAAATCCGCCTGCCTGACAGTGTGACCGAACTGCCGGATATGCTGTTTGCCAACTGCTTTGAGTTGACTAAAGTTACGCTGGGCAAGCACGTGGAGCGGATCGGCAAGTATACCTTTTATGCTTGTTGGGAGCTGACCGAGATGACAACCCCCGAAAGCCTGACGGAAATTGGAGAAAAAGCCTTTTTTGAATGTAACAAGCTCGTTACCGTGCGGCTCAATCGAGGTCTTAAGACGATCGGATCGGAGGCCTTTCAGAATTGCCCGGCGCTTTTGACAATCTTTTATGCCGGGACGGAGCAGGAATGGAAGGACGTTGTGCTGGTCGGCGGCAAAAGCGCTATCGGATACACGACCGTTCTTTGCGCCGATTCCGCATCCTGACGGCGAAAAAGAAAGAGAGAGCACACGCGAAATCGCAAGCCAATAAGGGCAAAGCCAAGCGCAAAGGCTACTGTTTCGCCGTACCGTCCGGCGGCAGGGGAGCACCGGCCTGTGTCGGCGTGAAATCGGTCAGAGTGATTTCGCAAGGGGTGTCGGTGCGCGTGATGGCGATGGGAGCTTGCGTTTTTGGATGGATGAAAACCCGACAGGGGCCAACGGTGACGGCCGTGACGCGTATTCCGTCTTTTTGACAGCTTTCCACGCGATCTATCGACTCTTTGAGAAACAACACCTGCGCGAGAGCGTCGAGAAAGGGCGGTGCCGCGCCGTCCGGCAGAAAATCATCTACGGCTCCGAGCTTCAACCGAAAACGGCCGTTGCTTTCGGCCCGGATGAATAGCCCGGCTATCGTTTCGGGCGAGGTAAACGTCAGAGAAAAAACACGCTCGTTTTCGCTTGGGCTTTCCGCTTCCAAGCGCCCCGACGCGGTGATTTTGTCGGTTTTCAGAATAAACCCGGCGGAAAAGCGGCCTTGCAGTCCCAAAAGAGGATTTTGGGAGCGCGGTTGCATGTGGCAGGAAGAAAAAAGAAGCCCGAAGAAAAGCGGAAAGCACAGCAAGGCAGCCCCGATACGCCGGATTTCGGCCGTTCGGAACAGGCGGTGCGTTGTCCGCCCCTTCGGATACGGAGGCTTGGGGGCAGATGAGAACGAGAAAACGGGACTTTGATTCATAAAAAATCCTTTCTGTGCCGAAATCGGCGCCAACGGGAAAAGCCGGCCGTGCTTTTCCGGCACCCTGACGGTTCCATAACACTCTTTTTCATTTTTCTTTTGATTTTTTGACTTTCCTTTTATCCTATGA
This sequence comes from uncultured Eubacteriales bacterium, assembly GCA_934462825.1. Classification (GTDB taxonomy): domain Bacteria; phylum Bacillota; class Clostridia; order Oscillospirales; family CAG-272; genus CAKSIP01. The sequence continues at coordinate 62,401 of CAKSIP010000003.1, forward strand.
AAAAACAAAACCTTTCATGCAAAGAAAGCGAGACGCTGCCGTGGAAATCCATGCCGCGGTTCGCTTTTCTCTTGCAAAATACCGAGAAATGTAGTATAATGTAACATGCAGTTTATAAGGACGCTGTGCGAATCCGATAGCGGTTGCGCAGTACCAAGCAGGAGGGAAAAAACATGCAGAAAACGAAGAAAAAGAAAAGCAGTGGCACAGGTAAATTTATGCAGCGCCTACTTGCACTTTGTTGTGCCGTTTTGATGATCTCCTCGATACCGGCGCTGTTTTCCTCCTGCGCGAAAGGCGGAAAAAAATCGGACGCCAACTTTGTCAGCATTTCCAAAGACGGAAAAAAGATCTCTGTGAAAGCGCCGGTGGAAAACGGAGCCTCCGAGGTGTATTTGATGGCGGCCGATTTGTGGCAAACATCGGCGCTGGATGCGCTTGAAATTGCCCCGGCCAAAGTGAAGGGAGGCGAAGCGAGCGCTTCCTTCCGTCCCGACGGAAATCTGTCGTCGGTGCTTTGCAAGGGCTACTTTTTTGCGGAAAAGACCGGGGACGGCATTTATCGGGCCGTTTCCTCCACCTTTTATGCCACCGATCCCAAGGCCGTGCATCGCAACGGCGCCGACGTCCGTGAAGATCGTCGTCCGGGGCCGATTAAGGGCGCGGTAGGCAATGTTTCGGGCCTTGTGGAGCTTGGGGCGAAATATACCTCTGTCACGGTGGACATCGGAAAAATGATGCGCCAAAACGGCGGCATCGGCACCATGGCTTATACATGGAACGGCTTGACGTATTATCTTTCGCGGGACGCGGTAGAGGCGCTGGACAAGGAAATTCGCGCTTATACCGACGCGGGGATTTATGTAAGCCTTTCGCTGGTGCAGACCGTGCATTATAACGATTTGCCGGCCGGTGTGCGCGACATTGCGTTTGTCAGCAGCGCCAAGGCGAATGGCTATGCCTGGAACATGACCACCCGCGAGGGCGCCGGCCGCCTGTGCGGATTTTTGGACTTTTTGGCGGCGCGTTACGGCAATGGCGGGGAGTACGGCAAGGCCTGTTCCTTCGTTATCGGACACAACGTCAATACGTTCTCTGACAACTATGCGAGCAATTTGGCCGTGGATGCTGCCGTGCAGAATTACGTCAATGCCGTGCGTATGGCGTATAATATTCTTTTGTCCCATACGGCGGAGGGGAAGGTTTACATATCCCTCGGCAACAATTGGAATGTGGCTTCGGCCGGTGGCTGGAACAGCCGTGAGTTTTTGTCGGCCTTTAACAATATGGCTTCGGCCGGCGGGGACTTTTTCTGGCAGGTGGCGGTTTCGGCCAACGCCTCGGATCTTTCCAACAGCGCCATTTGGGAGGACAGTCTGGTTGCGGAAAATCCGAGCTTCCTTTCGCCTGCCAATATTGAAATTTTGCAAAATCTATTGGCAACCGACACTTTTATCTGTCGCGGCAGACAGCGGCACCTGCTCCTGACCGATTTTGTCGTGGGGGGCGGTGATGCGGAAAAGCAGGCGGCTTCCTATGCGTTTGCTTATTATAAATGTCTCGACGTCAATACGGTGGATGCTTTGATTTACGGCCAATTGCGCGACAGCGCGAAAAGCACCCTGCAGAGCGGCCTTTATACCGCCGGAGGAGAAAACAGCTTCTCCGAAAGAAAAAAGATCGCGGACGTGTTTGCTTCGATTGATAACGTCAATCAGGGGGATCTGTCCTTTGTCAAAACCTTGATTGGAGAAAAATGGACGCTTCTTTATAAGAGCCACACCAAACAGGCGATTGTCCGCAAGGTCACGCACGGCTCGGAATGTCATACTACCAGCGGACTTGACCGAAAGCTTTTAACCGACTTTACCGGACGCAACAGCGTGGGTATGTACGGGGGCGATCTGTACGGTTTTTCGCCTGCGTTTAACGCCGACTTTGTCGAGCTGCGGTATTCGGCCGCCTATGAGCGCCCGGCCCTGTACGCGGCGCTGTCGGCCGTCCATGCTTCGGATAAAGCCGGGGTGGTGACCGGGAGAATTTCCATAAAAGAGTTGAAAAAAGTGGGCTTTTTGGGCCTTGCGGTCATGGCAGCCGGAACCGGAGAGGCGGCTGATGTGGAATTGCAGTTGGTCGGCTACGATAAAAACGGCCAAGAGCGCATTTATACCGCGACTGCACGTATTCTCTCCAATATGTGGGGAACGATCAGTGTGAATGTGGAGGATTTCCTCGGAGACATCCGAAGCGATTTTGTGACGCTGCGGGTTCTTGCGTCGCCGGATACGGCGGCCAACCGCGTCAATGCCCTTTGGATCGCGGAAATCTATACGGAAGCGCCGAACAAATTCGTGATGCCGGTGTGGTTGACGGTGCTTTTGATTGTCATTGCCGTGGCAGGGGCGCTGGTTGGCTTTGTTATTTGGTTCCGTAAAAATTACACAATCGTGATGGAATATCCGTCCGACAAGAAAAATGCTTTGCGGCCGTCGGGAAAAAGAGGCAATAAAAAGAGAGCCTCCGACAGAGCCGATCGGAAAGCAGAGACGAATCCGGAGAAAGCCGAAGGGCGAAAAGAGGCCGGACACGGGAAGGACGGCGGCAACGATAAGGCCGGAGAAAAAGAAAAAGAACAAGAACAAAAACAAGAAACAGAAAACAAGATGTAAAAACCAAAATTGCGTTTGATCGCTTTCCGCGACAAAAGGGAAGCTCGCAGAACGAAAAAGTCCCGACAGAAGCCCGGGGCGGCGTGTTCCGTCCATCGGATAAAACGGAGGAAGACACTCAATGAGCCTGATGTATGAGGTAAGAAATATTCAGATGTTGCACGGACATAGTGAATACAATTCCTATCTGCAATATCCCGCCCATTTGCACAATTTTATTGAGCTGGTGCGTATGCTGGACGGCGAGGTGGACTGCTTTGCCGATTCCCGCCGTTACCGGGTGCGTTCGGGTGATCTGTTTATCGCATTTCCCAATCAGATTCACTATTACGAATCTTTCGGGCCGGAAAAATATGATATTTTCCTTGTGAGCGTCAATCTGCTGTCTCCGTTTTCGCAGCTGCTGGAAACCAATACGCCGAAAAGCGCCCGCGTGCCGGCGGAGGAAGTCAGCCCTCGGATGCACTTCCTTTTGGATTGCCTGATTGATGCTTGCCGGGATGTCGAACACGGGGAACGGTACGCAGAGGAGCGCCGGGAAGGGTACCTTACCGCATTTTTCGGGGAATATTTGAAAAGCGCCGAGATGAGCGGCCCGGGATCGCGGGAGGCGAGCGCGTTGAAAACAATTGTGGACTACTGCTCCCGGCACTATACGGAAGATTTGTCGCTGGCTACGCTGAGCGAGGAGCTTCATATGAGCAAATATTATATCTCGCATATTTTCGGAAACAAGGTCAATATGCGCTTCAATGATTACATTAACTCCTTGCGCATTTCCAAAGCCTGCGTGCTTTTGGCCGGCAGTGAAAAAAGCATGACGGAGATCTGCGATCAGGTGGGCTTTTCCACCATTCGTACCTTTAATCGCGCCTTTTTGCGGCAGTTTGGACATTCCCCCAGCGAATACCGACGCACCGTCGCCCCCTATCGGGACTTTCAGGAAGTGAAGGAGAAGAAGCCGGATGAAAAAGCGGAGGCGCCGGACGCCGATGCAAAGCGGACACCCCCCGCGGACAAGCAGTAGCAATAGAAAGCCAAATTCAAAAGAACAGTAAAGTAAGTAAATAAAAAAGAGAGGAAAACACCATGAAACAAACCCCGGAGGTAACGGTGCGGCTCTCCGCCGAGCTGCTTCGCAAACTGATCGTAGTGGCCAACGCCGAAAAGCGGACTTTGAATAATCAGTTCCTTTTTATGGCGCGGAATAATATTCAATATTTTGAGAAAACAAAGGGAAAAATTGATCCGGCTACCCTTCAGGCGATTGATTTGACGGAGTTTTTGACGGAAAATAATGAAAAATGAATGTAAATTTTTGATTAAGACTATTTACTTTTATAATAAGGAATGCTATACTATTTTTTTGAGCGGTTTTTCTCTTTGAAAAAGTCGATTTGGCGCTTCCGCTTGCTATAAAAAATAAAAAATTAAAATAAATCAGGAGGACACACAAACATGGCAATTGAAAGAAAAAAGATTTCCATGGACGGTAACCAAGCGGCTGCGCATGTAAGCTACGCTTTCACGGAAGTTGCCGGAATCTACCCGATTACCCCTTCCAGCCCGATGGCAGACTACGTGGATCAGTGGTCGGTGCAGGGGCTCAAAAACATTTTCGGGACTACAGTTAAGGTGATAGAGATGGAATCGGAAGCCGGAGCTGCCGGAACCGTTCACGGTTCGTTGGCCGCCGGTGCGCTGACTACGACGTACACCGCATCCCAGGGACTTTTGCTGATGATCCCGAACATGTATAAGATTGCCGGTGAATTGCTTCCCGGTGTATTTCATGTTTCCGCCCGCTGCGTCGCTTCGCATGCACTGAATATTTTCGGAGATCACAGCGACGTGTATGCCTGCCGTCAGGTCGGTTTTGCAATGCTTGCCGAAACCAACCCGCAGGAAGTAATGGATTTGGGCGCTGTGGCTCATTTGGCTGCAATTAAAGGCAGAGTTCCGTTCTTGAACTTCTTTGACGGCTTCCGCACCTCGCACGAGATTCAAAAGATCGAGGCGTGGGACTACAAGGATCTGGCCGAAATGTGCGATATGGACGCAGTAGCGGCCTTCCGTGCGCATGCGCTGAATCCGGAGCATCCCGCTCTGCGCGGTTCCGCAGAAAACGGAGATATTTTCTTCCAGCACAGAGAAGCTTGCAACAAATATTACGATGCGCTTCCGGCTATTGTGGAAGAATACATGGACAAGGTACACGAAAAGCTCGGTACGAACTATAAACCCTTTAACTACTACGGCGCGCCCGATGCCGACCGTGTGATCGTGGCTATGGGCTCGGTTTGCGACGTGGCAGAGGAAGTGATTGACTACCTGCTCGCTAAGGGCGAAAAGGTTGGTCTTGTCAAGGTCAGATTGTATCGTCCTTTCTGCGCGGATAAATTGGCTGCCGCTATCCCTGCAACCGTTAAGAAGATTGCCGTTCTTGACAGAACCAAGGAACCCGGTTCGCTTGGCGAGCCTCTGTATCTGGATGTTGTAACCGCCCTTTCGGTCGAAGGCAGAACCGATATTCAGGTTGTCGGCGGTCGTTACGGCCTCGGCTCCAAGGATACTCCTCCGTCCTCCATTTTTGCCATCTATGACAACCTTGCCGCCGATAAGCCGAAGGCAAACTTCTCGGTGGGTATCGTAGATGACGTGACCGGTCACTCCCTGGTGGAAAAGGCTTGCCCCGATACGGCGCCGGAAGGCACGATCGCCTGCAAGTTCTGGGGACTCGGCGGAGACGGTACCGTGGGCGCCAACAAAAACTCCATCAAGATTATCGGTAACCACACCGACAAGTTTATTCAGGCATATTTCCAATATGACTCGAAAAAGACAGGCGGTATCACCATTTCGCACCTGCGCTTCGGTGATAAGCCCATCAAGTCGCCCTATTATATCAATAAGGCCAACTTCGTGGCTTGCCACAACCAGGCCTATATCGGCAAGTATGATATTGTCAGCGACGTAAAGCCGGGCGGCACGTTCCTGCTTGACTGTCAGTGGAGCGCCGAGGAGCTGAACGAAAAGCTTCCCGCTTCGGTCAAATCCTACATTGCCAACAATAACATACATTTCTATACAATCAACGCTACCGAGCTTGCTATCAAGAAGATCGGCAACGCGAAAGTAAAGAATACAATTCTGCAATCGGCCTTCTTCTCGCTGGCTAAGATCCTGCCGAAGGATGAAGCAATTGAGTATATGAAGCAGATGGCCTATAAGTCCTACATCAAGAAGGGACAGGCGATGGTGGATCTGAACTATGCCGCTATCGACGCCGGCTCGGACGCTTTTGTTAAGATCGACGTTCCCGCCGCATGGAAGGATTGCGGTACAGACGCACCGAAGGCGAAGATTTCCGACAAGCGCGAAGATCTGGCTGACTTTGTCAATGACATTGTGGAGCCTGTCAACGCAATGGCCGGCGACAAGCTGCCCGTTTCCGCTTTTGAAAAATATGTGGACGGTCAGTTCCCGCAGGGTGCCGCCGCTTTTGAAAAGAGAGGCGTGGCGGTCAGCGTTCCTACATGGAATCCCGATAAGTGTATTCAGTGCAACAACTGCTCCTTTGTCTGCCCGCATGCAGCAATCCGTCCCTTCGCTATGAATGCGGAGGAAGCGGCAAAAGCTCCGGCTGTAACGAAATTTACCGCTAAGATGACAGGCAAGGGTTGCGAGGACTACAAGTTTACCGTGGCCATTTCGCCTTTGGATTGCATGGGCTGCACCCTTTGCGTCAAGGCCTGCCCGGTCAACGCCAATGCCGAAAAGAAGGCAGCGGCCGCCGGCGAAAAGGTGAAAAACGAGGATCTTGCCATTCGTATGGTTCCGCAGGCTCAGGAGCATGAACAGCAGGCCGCTTTCGACTATGCCGTGGCTTCCGTATCCTCCAAGAACCTTCCTTTCGCAGAAGTCAGCGTAAAGGGAAGCCAATTCAAGCAGCCGTTGCTTGAGTTCTCCGGCTCTTGCGCAGGTTGCGCCGAAACCTCGTATGCGCGCCTTGTCACACAGCTCTTCGGCGAGAGAATGTACATTTCCAATGCAACCGGATGCTCCTCCATTTGGGGCGGCTCCGCACCTTCCACCCCCTATACGGTGAATAAGGAAAGCGGACACGGCCCGGCATGGGCGAACTCTCTGTTTGAGGATAACGCCGAGCACGGCCTTGGCATTTACCTCGGACAAAAGGCAATCCGCGACAGACTGATTGCTAAGGTGGAGGAAATGGCTGCTTCCGATAAGGCTTCGGACGAGTTCAAGGCGGCTGTCAAGGCCTTCTTGGATACGAAGGATGACGGAAAAGCCAACGATCCCGCCGCCAAAGCCTTGGTGACGGAATTGGAAAAGGCCGCTGCAACGGGTTGCCCGATTGCATCCGAAGTGCTGGCTGAAAAAGAATACCTCTCCAAGAAATCCGTGTGGATCTTCGGCGGAGACGGCTGGGCATACGACATCGGATTCGGCGGACTTGACCACGTGCTGGCTTCCGGCGAGGACGTAAACGTATTCGTGTTCGATACGGAAGTGTACTCCAATACCGGCGGACAAGCCTCCAAGGCTTCCAACATCGGTCAGGTGGCACAGTTTGCCGCAGCCGGTAAGGCCATTGGCAAGAAGAACCTTGCCGAAATCGCTATGTCTTATGGCTATGTGTATGTTGCACAGGTGGCTATGGGCTATGACATGAATCAGCTGCTCAAGGCTCTGTCTGAAGCAGAAGCTTACCATGGGCCTTCCTTGATCATCGGATACGCTCCTTGCGAAATGCACGGCGTGAAGGGCGGTATGCAAAACTGCCAGCTTGAAATGAGAAAGGCAGTGGAAGCCGGCTATTGGCTTACCTTCCGCTACAACCCCACGCTGGAGAGCAATAAGCTGACGATTGACTCCAAGGCACCCACCGCCGATTATAAGGCCTTTATCACCGGGGAAACTCGTTACAGCCGGTTGACGCAAGCCTTCCCGGAACGTGCGGAAGCCCTCTTTGACAAAGCGGAGAACGTCGCACACGCAAAATACGAAAGACTCCAGAAGATGAGCAAGCTCTACGAATAATCCTTCGATAAGAGCATAAAACAGAGGAGGCTGTTAAAAAGCAGAACGCTTTTTAACAGCCTCCGAACTGTTTTTCCGAAACGTAAGCCCTTTTTGGGGGGAGAATCATCGTTTTTTGTAGAGGACTAATTCGGGGTTTTCGCCGCCCTTTTCATACGTGCAGACAAGCAAAAACGTCATATCGGCCACAATACCGAAGTACCGGTCTTTGCCAAATTCACATTCCAATTGATTGCCTAAATAAGTCTTTTCATCGTTCAGAAGCTTTACGGTGCCTCCGTTCGGGAGCGGATATTCGAGATTTACGTATTTGCCAACCAGCGCATGCAGTTTTTCCACTTTGGGCATTCCTTCAATGGCAAGGTCGTTCAATTCATTTATCAATTGCAATTTGAATTGCTCAAACTGCCCGCCGTCGCTGAGTTGCTCGTATCTTTTCCAATAGTTCAGCTGGGGAAGCAGCTCTTTTAAGTATGCGCGAGCCTGCGCTTCGGTGAAGGTGTCGTCCGCCATATGCTTGACGCAAACCTCAATCAGGTCGTCCATATCATTGTACGTATACGTGCCGTCGGCATAGCACCATTTGCAGTATTCTTCGTTCAGCGCGCCGTCCTTGTCGTGGCCGAGGATCGCATCGTCATCTAACGGCATGCCGCAGCATTGGCAAATCAATTTTCGCGGAGAGCCTAAAAGTGTGTTGATGGAAACGTCAAACAACTTTGAAAGCAGTTTCAGCGTTTCGATGCTCGGCGTTGTTTCTCCGGTTTCCCAGCGCGACACCGCTTGCCTTGTGACAAAAACTTTTTCGGCAAGATCGTCCTGGGACATGCCGTTTTGGGTGCGAAGCTCTGCTATTATCTTTTTTGTTTCCATTGAAAAGCTCCTTTCCTTGTCCTGTTTTCTTTATTATAGCATAGTGTTTTTCAAAAAACAAGCAACGGCCTGTTGCTTTGGGGCAGGAGGGAAGGAAAGGATATGCCCCAAAAGCCAAAAAAGACGGCCTGTAAGTTTTCTTACAGACCGCCGCGCTTTGGTACACCTGACAGGACTTGAACCTGCACATCGTTTGATAATGGATCCTAAATCCATCGCGTCTGCCAATTCCGCCACAGGTGCATACATGCCCTTTATGGGCAATTTATTGTAACACACGGGGCGGTTTCTGTCAATGCTTTTTTGCTTTTCGCTTCGGAAAATCTTTTCCGCCGGAAAAGAAAAAACTCGCCCCGTTGCCGTGGCAGTGCCGCCGTCGGCCGAAGGAGCCTTTTGGAGAAAAATTGAAATGGAATCATTTTTTTTCTTGCTTTTGAGAAAAAAATATGATATACTATGAAAAATCAGAAGGAAAGATGCCCCCTTGCTTCCTGTAGGGGGAAGCGTGAACGGGAAGGGAAAATCAAGTAAGAACACGCAAACACGCAAGAAAGAGAGAAAACGCTATGAAAGAATATCGAAACGATTTGCGCGGGGAAAACGACCAAACCCAAAAGGACACAACGCCGGAACAACAGCAGCATGAAAAAAGGAAAAAAAGCCTGAAAACCCTCGGAGTCATTCTCTTGAGCGTGGGGGCTGTGTTGAGTGCTATCGGATTGATTGACTTTTTCCGTGCGTTTCACTCGCCCGGCCGTGTGCCGACGCTGTTTTTCCTGACCATGCTCGGCTTTCCGTTGCTTGCCACCGGGATCGCCGCTTTGATGCTGGGCTATCGCCGTGAAATACTTCGCTATCAGAAAAACGAGAGCGTGCCTGTCATTCGAGAAGCCGGACGAGACATTGCGCCGATGGTAAAGGACATTTCTGCCGCCGTAAAGCAGGGCAGTGAGGAGGGCGCTTCGCCCGAAACGGTGCGTTGCCCCGATTGCGGAACGGAAAATCCGTCGGACAGCCGTTTTTGCAAGCAGTGCGGTCGGCCTTTTGTGCGGATTTGCCCCTTTTGCGGGAAAGCCGTGCCGGCAGACAGCCGGTTTTGCAACGCCTGCGGAAAGACACTGCCTCCTTCGTGACGGCGTGCCGAAATCGCGTTCCCCAAACGCTGCAGACGGCGTATAAATAAAAATAAGAAAAACGAAACCGCAAAGGAAGAAGCCTTCCTTTGCGGTTTCGTTTCGTTTTTTGCAGAATTGCTTTGCCTTGTTTTTTGCGACCGTCGCTTGCTTTCAGTAGCTCGCGTTCCCTCTTTTTTGCGGCCTGCGCTTGTTTTTTTGTAGCCTCGCTTTGCCCGGCCGGCCGTCGCTTGGGATGCAAGGGCCTTATTTTTTGGGCTTGGCTTTGAAAATCAGCGCGGCGATAAAGCCGCACACCAAGGCCGCGGCCGTGCCGGCCGAAGCGGCGGTCAAAGGGCCGGACAAGGCGCCGATCCATCCGCGCTCGTCTACGGCTTCGCGCACCCCTTTGGCAATGTTGTAACCAAACCCGGTCAAGGGAACGGTGGCACCGGCCCCCGCCCATTCCACGAGAGGCGCATATACGCCGACAGCACCCAAAAAGACGCCGGCTACGACATAGGCGACCAAAATGCGCGCCGGTGTCAGGCCGGTTTTATCAAGTAAAAGCTGCGCAATCACGCAGAAAGCGCCTCCAATAAGAAAAGCCAATAGGAAAATCATGCTGTTTCTGTGGCTTTTGCCGGAGCCTGCTCTTGTGTCGGGCACGAATCAAGCGCGTGGCGGCCGCACACGGACACGGCGGCAAAAAGCTCTCTCCCTTCGGGTTGCCATTTTCATCGAAAAAAGGCTTCTGAAAAAAGTATTCCCGGCTTTTCGGGGGCTATACCAATCCGGTTGTCTTTTTCATCGAAAAAGTCTTTTGAAAAAAGGATCCCCCGGAAAACCGGGGGATATACCAAGAAAAGAGAGCGATGAAAAATGAAAAAATGGATTTGATGCTTGTCAAATGTTGTTTTGCAAAAGTGTCGATACAGCCTTTTGCATTTCTTGACTAAGCTCCTCGGGAAGGGCAAGCGAAGCAAGCGCCCGCTCGGCGGCGATGCTTAAATCGTGGGCGGCATAGGAACAGCCGATAAACGCATTTTCCAAGGCGGGCGCGGCCGTTTCGGCCATGCAATCGGAATAGACGCGGCAATCGGCCACCGTGCCGTCCTTGACGGCAAAGAAACATTCGATGCTGCCAAAGGGGAAGCGGGCCGCAAAGGAGTCGGTAAAATCCATCGGGCGGCCGTACAGCCAGGCATCACTGCGGAAAAAGGCCGTGTCGTCTGCGATGCGCTTGGCGTCTTCGGACGAAAGCAATGTTACATCCGTGTTTTGCCATTGCGGCGTAGCGTCGGCGCCGTAGCTGGCGGCAAAGGCGGACAAAAGCGATTCGCTGAGGGACTTGGGCGTGATTTGATCGGACAAAGCGTGCAGGTTGACCACGCGAGAGCGCACGGAGGCGACGCCTTTGGATTGCAGCTTTTCTTTGGAAACATTGAGGAATTTCGCCATTCGTCCGGTGTCGGCCGAGATCAGAATACAACCGTGGTGACAGCGGTTTTGCCCCTGACCGTCGGGAGCCTTGACCGAATAAAAGGCATTGCCCGAAAATTTTCGCCCATCGGTTACTGTCAGATCATTGCGCCCCGATACGAGCGCCTCCACGCCAAAGGGGAGCAGAGCCTTTCCGATGACCGAAAGCTGTTTTGGCACCGAGTAAAGGCTTTCATGGGCGGCAAAGGTAAAATTCAGATTGCCGATGTCATGATAGACCGCTCCGCCGCCGGAGAGACGTCGGGCGATTTTGCCGCCGTCGGTCAGAAAATCGGAAACGCGACATTCTTTCCAGACATTTTGATTTCGTCCGATGACGATGGTATCGGCGTTTTGCCATAAAAAGAGCGCCACCGTGTCGGGGGGCAGTGTGGCGGTAATATATTTTTCCCAGGCGATGTTTTCATAAGGCGAGAAGCTTTGGGAAAGGTAGATTTTTGTTTTGCAATTCATTGTTTTTCCATTCCTGTGTTCCTGCATTTTTGCGTTTCTGTATTTTGGCTTTTGTGCCGTGTTGGCACAGCCTTGCTTATTTCTTTCTGTATTTGCCTGAATGGGCCTTGCGCAAGCCGATTTCTTTGCCGCTGATGATGTTGCGGATGTTTTCGATGTGCTTAATCAGAATGGCCAGCGTGACGGCCGAGGCTACAAGCACGGAAAACAGCGTTGTGGGCGAGCCTTTGTCAATCAGATAGGCAAGGATGGGGAAGCCGACCGCTAAAACGATCGTGGCGATGGCAATGTAATCGGTGATCAGCGTGACAAGGATAATGATGGCGCCGCCGATGAGAAACGCGCGCCAATCTATGACGATGAGGGAGCCGATCAGGCAAGCCAGCCCCTTGCCGCCGCGAAAGCCGAGAAAAACCGGGAAAAGGTGGCCGAAAATACAGCCGGCCGCCGTAAGGAACCAAAGCATGGGGACGGAAGGGAAAATCAAACGAACGATCCAAACAGAGAGAGCTGCTTTGGCAATGTCGGCGGCCCCGGTGAGGACGCCTGCCCCCCACCCCATGGTAACCATCGCATTGGAGGCGCCGGGATTGCCGGATCCGTTTTCCCTTATGTCCATGCCCTTTCTTTTGCCGAGAAAATAGGCGGTGTTGATATTTCCGATGAGATAGGCGATAAAAAAGCAAAGTGCCCCTTGCCAAAGAAGATCCATGATGTTCGGTTTCCGCTGAAAAGCGGATTTCTCCTTTCTTCCTTCTTCTTTCTTCTTTCTTCTTTCTTCTTTCTTCTTTCTGTCCTTTTGATTGATCCGAATCAAGCTGTTTTATTGTAGCATATCAAGGGGAATCCGTCAAGGAAATTCTTTGATTTTGTCCCCATCGGGTGCCATGACGCGTGGAAAGGCTCAAAAGGCCGGCGCGGCGGCGCATAAATGCTTTGCTTGGGGGTAAAATAAATAAGAATACAGAATACGGGACTGCGGGGAAAAGCCAAAGGCGGCATAGCCTCAGACCACCCATAGCATGGGGCGAGAGGGGACACGCTCGGAGCCGCAGAGGGGGAGGAAAGTAAAAATGGAGATTGGTACAAAGCCGATATGGGCGGCCGATGCGCCCGGGGAAAATCGGACGGAAAGAAGCGAAGCCCCGAGGGAATGGGACGAAGCCGAACAAGCGCAAGCCAATCCGGCAGGGGTGGGAGCAGAACGTGCCGTGAACGAAAGCGAACACGAAAGCGAAAATGAAAACGGAACAGGAAACGGAAACGGCCATGCAAGCGAAAACGAAATCATAACCGCAACCACAACCGCAACCGAAAACACGAAAACGAAACGATTGCGCGCTCCGCAGGTGATCCGCGGCACGGGGATCGGACGCGGTTTGGCTATTGCGCCCTTGCGCTTTGACGGGAAAAAGGTGGGACGGTCGTCCGTGGCGGCGTTGGAAAAGGAGCGCTTGACGGCGGCGTTGGCCCTTTCCGACGGGGAGCTTTCCGTGATGGCCGGACAAGCGGCAGCCGATGTGGGAGAGGAACATGGGGAGATCTATGCGCTTTATGGGCAATTCATGCACAGCGAGGCGTTTTTGACCTCCGTACACACGGCCATCGACGAGGGCTTGGATGCCGGCGCGGCGGTCAAGCGGGTGTGCGAAGAAAAAATCGAAAAATATGCGGCGATGACGGAACGCTCCGACCGTGCAAAGGCCGCCCATTGGCGCGCCGTCGGTACGTTGCTCGGCGAAGCGGTGGAAAACGTCGGCGAGCGGGACGGCGAAAGGGGCGCGGGGCGGGAAACCCGGAACCCTTCGGGCGAAAAATATATTCTTGTTACGGGCGGCATGGAGCCTGTGGTTCTGACGCGCTTGGCGGCGGAAGGAGACATGGTGGGGCTGCTTTGCGTCGGCTTGTCCGAGGGGAGCGATATGGTGTCGGCGGCCCGCGCCATCGGGCTTCCGATTCTTTTGGTAGAGGCGGACGACGCACCGTCCGGCGAATACGAAGGCGAAAGCGCCATCATTGATCCGGCGCGGGATCGTCTGACAATCAGTCCCGATCTGGAGGCGTTGGATCGGTTTGCCGCCGGTATCAAGGAGGCCGATGCAACGGAGGCGCGTTTGGCGGAGCAGATCGGACGGCCGAGTGTGACGCTTGCAGGGCGGCATGTGGCGATTTATGCGACAGTAACGGCCTATTCGCGGCAGGAAGCCGAGCGCGGAAGCGCGGAGGCCTTGGCCTTTGATGCCGAAGGCCTTGGCTGTTTTCAATTGATTTTGCCCGCGGGAAGCGAGGAATCCCTGTATTTTGAAGGCTTTTCTGCCGCTGTGGACGGTATGAAAGGCCGTCCGGTGTCCCTTTGCCTTCCGGTGTTTCCCAAAGCCGCTCGGCAAGGCAAGATTTTCGGGGAAGAGAATCCGGCGATGGGTGTGCGAGGCCTGCGAGAGGGCTTGGCCCGGCGAGAGGACTTCAAGCGCCAGCTTCGCGCCGCACTTCGCGTGGCGGCTTTGGGGCCTGTCCGGCTGCTTTTGCCGACGGTAAGCTCGGTGGAGGAGGTGCGACGCGCCAAGGTGCTTTTGCATGAGGTGAAAAGCGAATTGACAGCCGAGAAGGCGGTTTTTGAAGGGAATGTGCCGCTGGGGCTGTTGATCGAAATTCCGTCGGCGGCGATTTTAAGTGAGGCCTTGATGCCGGAAGCCGATTTCTTCGTGTTTTCCACCGATGCTCTTTTGCAATACCTTTTGGCGGCCGATCTGAAAAATCCCGCGGTCGGCGAGCTTTTGCGCCGCAACCCCGAACCGATGCTTCGGCTTTGTGCGCATGCGTCCGGGAATTTTCGCTCGGCGGCGATGGGAAAACAAGTCGGATTTCTCGGAAGCGTCGTGGGGGACGTGTCGTTGACGGAGCGATTTCTCAGCGCCGGAGCGGATTTTTTGTCGGTGGATCCGCCTTCGGTATTGCTTTTACGGGAGAAAATCCGGGCTTGCCCGCTTTGATGAAAAGCGTTCCATGCACCCTTTTACGCGTTTGGCCCCGGCGTTTTTAGCGATTTTTGATCGGTTTTGCCTTTCATATTTTGTCTTTTTCGGTTTTTTTGATGGCAAAACGGCGGCGCTTTTCCGCCAAGGCCCATGTCGTTGGGAGTGTTAAAAAACTCAGGATGAGTTTTTTAACACTCCCCTTCGTCTTTTTTGACACTTCGCCTTTTTTTGTGTGCAAAATAATTGAAAAAATGCCTTGCAAAGGTATAAAATAAATGATATAATAAAGATTAACGTATAAGAAACTTTTGTAAGAACGTGAAATGATAGAGGTTGTTTCAATATCTAACGGAAAAGGAGTGAAGGCTTTGGCAAAAGAAGCTATGCGGAAAATCCACGATGCCGAGGAACGGGCGCAGGCGATCCGCGAGGAGGCCGTCCTGCAAGCCGATCAAATGGTAGCTATGGCCGAGCAAAAAGGCAGAGAACATTACGAAAAGTCCTGCGCCGCCGCGGAATCGGAAAATGAGGCCAAGCTGGCGGCGATCCGTACCCATGCCGAGGAGGTGCTGGCGAAAACCCGCACCGAGGCAGAGAAAACGGCCGCTCAAATGAAAAAAATCGCCCAGCCGCGTACACGGGATGCGGTGAAGCGGATCGTACAGGGGATTGTGGAACAATGTCGGTAGAAAAAATGAAACGGCTGACGGTTTACACCTGCCTTTCGGATACGGACGCTGTGGTGAAAAAACTGATCCATTTGCGTTGCGTCAATGTAGAGGCCGGAGAACCGGAAAACGGTCAGCTTTGCTTAGAACGGGCCGGCGGCGATGAAGCACGTGCCAAGGCCGAGGCAAACGTCGGACAAATTACCGAAGCGCTGAAGGTTTTACATAAATATACGGATAAGCTGAAATCCCTTGTGGCACCGCGCCATGAAGTGAAGCTGTCCCGTTTTATGGAAACCGATTATGAAGAAGCGTGGCAAATCGTGCGAGAAACGCTGGCCATGAAAACGCAGGAAGAAGAAAGCCGGATACGGCGAGGCGAATTGGAGCAATCGGTGGAAGCACTGACGCCGTGGGTTCGCTATGACTTGCCTTTGTCCGAGCATGAAAGCGCCAGCACCGAAATTTTCCTCGGATGGGTGCCGAAAACGTCTGATACACCGGCGCTTCGCCAGGCAATCGAAAAGGCGAACGGCGTGTTGGAAATTGTGAGCCGTACCGAGAAGGAAAGCTATTGCTGCGTGATCGTTTTGAAGTCGGACGCGCGAAAAATGACGCAGCTTTTGAACGAGCACGGCTTCAATCGGTTGACGTTTAAGGACACCGAGGGAACGGCTGCGCGCGCTATCCGCGAATGTGAGCGGGAAATTTTGCAATGCGAGAAAAAAATCAAGGCGGCCGAGGATCGGATGGCCGAGCTGGCGGCCGATGTGACCAAAGCGGAAATCCTTTTGGACGTGGCAACCACCGAGCTGCGGGCGGCCGAGAACAAAAAGAAAACGCTGTCGGACGGCCAGGTGTCGCAGCTTTCCGGCTGGATGCCGGCGTCTATGGCGCCCAAGGTGAGCGAGGCGCTGGACAAATTCAGCTGTTGCTATGAAATGGAGGATCCCTCCCCGAAGGAAGAACCGCCGGTGCTTCTGCGAAACAACGGCTTTGCCTCCAACTTTGAATGGGTGGTCGGGATGTACTCCTATCCGAAATATGGCCGCTTCGATCCCACCTTCATTATGAGTATTTTCTATTTCTTTATCTTCGGCGTCATGTTTGCCGATGTGGGGTACGGCTTGCTGGTCGTGCTGGGCTGCTTTGGCGGCATTGCCCTGCTTAAGCCGAAGGACAGCATGAAGCGGTTTCTGTCGATGTTCGGGTACTGCGGAATATCCAGCATCCTGTTTGGTGCGGTGTTCGGCGGATGGTTTGGAGACATGCCCTTCGCTATCATGACCAATATGCTGGGCATGGCCGACGCCAAGCAGATCTACCCCTTCTTCAACGGCTTGTGGTTTAACCCCATGGACGATCCGATCCGGTTTTTGCTGGTTGCGCTCGGCGTGGGTGTGATTCACATTGTGACCGGCATGGCGGTTAAATTCTGCATTTTGATCAAGGACGGCCAATGGTTGGACGCGCTTTGCGACATCTTGACGCGGTGGATCCTGTTTGCCGGAATTGGCCTGATCTTCGTGGACGGTACGGTTGGTGCGGTTGTAACGGCGGTGGGCGCGCTCTCTATTTTCCTGACGGCGGGACGTTATAAAAAAGGAATCGTCGGCAAGGCGATCGGAGGCTTCCTCGGCTTGTACGGCATCATTGATTATTTGTCGGATGTGCTGTCCTATTCCCGAATTTTGGCGTTGGGATTGGCCTCGGCCGTTATCGCGCAGGTCATTAACCTGATTGGAACGATGAACAGCGGCTTCATTGGCTTTATCATTATGATTCTCGTGTTCCTGTTCGGTCATGCGCTGAACTTGGCAATCAATTTGCTCGGAACCTTTGTACATACCAGCCGGTTGCAGTATTTGGAGTTTTTCGGCAAGTTCTATGAGGACGGAGGCGTTCCTTTCAAGCCCGAAATGCCGGGCGACCTTTATTCGGTTATTGACGAATAATCGCTTCCTCCTGTATCTCTCATTTTTTGTCTGCCCTGCGGCAGAAAAATCTCAAGGTAAACTCAAAAAATAAAAAATATAAAGGTGTGAAAGCTGTTGCGCGAACGCGTACAGATACGCCAAAAGGAGAAAAATATGGAATCTATTACTTCTTTTCTGCTGACTGTTTTTTCCGGTCAAAACCTTGCTCTGCTCGGTGCCGCGCTTGCCGCCGGATTTTCCGGTTGGGGTAGCGCCCGCGGAGTCAGCCTTGTGGCTGAAACGGCCTCCGGCCTTTTGTCTGAGGATCCTTCCAAGTTCGGTAAGGCCTTGGCGCTGGAAGCTTTGCCTATGACGCAGGGTGTGTACGGACTTGTGGCCGCTTTCCTTGTTATCTGGAAAATCGGTCTGTTCGGCGAACCGGTTGCCTTGACCGCCGCGCAGGGTGGCTATTTCCTGATGGCCTGCCTGCCCTTTGCCATTGTCGGCTATCATTCCGCCATTCGTCAGGCAAGAGCGGCCGCTGCCGGTATCAGCCTGCTTGCCAAACGCCCGGATGAACTTGGTAAGGCCATTACCAATGCCGCTCTGGTGGAAACCTATGCGATTTTTGCCCTTCTGATTACCATGCTTCTGATTTTCAACGCCCCGATTCTGTAAGGCGTTGAAAGGCTGAAAGTAGGGAAAACGTAGGAAAAAGGAAAAAGGAAAGAAAGAAGTCCGATATGACGGGAATAGAAAAAATTACCGAAAAAATCATCGCCTCAGCCAGAGCAGAGGCGGCGAGTATCGTTGAAAAAGCGCGCGTGAAAAGCATGGGAATCGCTGGCGATTATAACGAAAAAGCCAAGGCTGCCATCCAAAAAATGAATGAGGAAGCGGAGCAAACGGCCACGTCCTTGATTGAACGGGCCAGAGGCTCGGCGGAAACCATTCGTCGGGACGCCATGTTGGCGCAGCAGGCTCAGATTCTCGATGAAACCTTTGCGGAAGCTTATCAAAGCGTGCGGGATTTGCCCGATGAAAAATATGTGGAATTTCTCACCTTGTTGGCCGGCTCTGCGCTGAATGAGCAGGTGGAAAGCGAAAAGAAACAGCAATTGCTGTACGGCCCGGATGAGGAGGCCGAGGAGATCCGTGTGTATGAGATTCTTTTGAATCGAGAGGATCATGATAAGTTCGGCGCGGCGCTGATGGATGCGCTCCGCCGTTCGCTGATCGGCAAGCTCCCGCGCGAGATCCTTGAAAAGACCGTGGTGGCGGATGAAGTTGTCGGAATTGACGGCGGCTTGATTTTGCGGTACGGCGACATTGAGAGCAATTGTTCGCTGAAGATGATCTTTGCCGGCGTACGCGATTCGCTGGAGGGGGAGATCAGTCGCATTCTCTTTGCCACCGGCGGATGACGGCGAAAGGAGGCGTGTGAATGAACGAGCTTTGGGAAAAAGACAGGGAGCGCGAAAAGGACGGCGACAGGGACAGCGACGCGTTGTCCAAAAAAAGACGCCTCGGCGAGCCGAAGCGGTCAGGCTATGATGCAACGGCGTATCTTTTCAGCTCGGCGCGAATCCGCGCCAAGGAACGAACCATCATCGGAAGGGAACGACTTTCGCGTTTGATTGATGCCCCCGGCTTTGACGGTGTAAAAACGCTTCTCGTGGAGTATGGCGTTTTTTCGCCCAAAGGAGAGGCGGATGAAGCCTCGGAACGGGAAAGGATGCTGTTGGATTATCTCGGAGGCGAGATCGCCGATGTAGCGTCGGTTCTTCCAAAAAGCGACAGCGAAGCGGAAGAAGGCGAGCCGTTGCTTGCCGCGCTGTTCCGCTACCCCTATGATTGTAATAACCTGAAGGCGGCGATCAAATGCGCTTTCTGCGGCGCCGATCCTTCGGAAATGCTGTTTGACATCGGCCATGTCAGCGCCGCTGACGCGCTGTTGGCCGTTCAATACGATACCTATGCCGAGGCCGGCTTTGCTCCGTTTATGTGCAAGGCCGCTCCGGAGGCGAAAGCGGCTTACGTGAAAACAAAAAATCCGAGAGAAATTGATTTTTTGTTGGATCAGGCTTGCTATGCGGATATGTCGGCCGCCGCCGCCCGGTTGGGGATTCCTTTTGTCATTGGGTACGTGAAGAAAAAGATTGATTGTACGAACATCCTCAGCACACTTCGCATTTTGCGGATGTATCCGCACGGAGGCGCGGTGGCGGAGCATACGTTGCACGCAGCCCTGCTGGCCGGTGGCGAAATTCCGGTGGAAAAGCTGGAGAATGCCTGCCGGGAAGGAAGGGAAGCGCTGAGAGAAGTGCTGTCTTCCTCGGATGGCTTTGCTTATGCCGCGGATAAGCTTACATCGCTTAAGCAAACGCCGGCGGAGGCGGAGCGCTGTTTGGATGACCTGTTTATGGAATACGTGTGCCTGGCCAAGGAGGTTCCCTTCGGAGCCGAAATTGCGTTGGCTTACCTTGCCGGGCAGGAGACGGCCTTGAAAAATGTGCGGATTCTCTGCGCCGGTCGGTTAAATGGTACGGATGCAACGACGATCCGGGAAAGGATGAGGCGGAGCTATGTATAAAATTGCAATGATCGGAGACAGAGACAGCGTTCTCGGCTTTATGGCACTCGGTTTTTCCGTGTTTGAGGCCGACGATGCCGAAAAAGCGGGAGCCGTTTTGCATCGCCTCGCTAAAGATCCGGAATACGCCATTATTTTTTTGGTGGAAAAATATGCGGCGGCGCTGGAAAGCGAAACCGCCAAGTATAAAGATAAAACCTTGCCCGCCATTATTCCGGTGCCGGGTAAGGAAGGCCCTTTGGGCTACGGACGGGCCGGTATGCGTACAGCTGTCGAAAAGGCAGTCGGTGCCGACATTCTGTTCAAAGAATAACGGCTGTAGATGGCCGAAAAACAGATAGATCCTTCCGAATCTGTAATGAAAGGAACGGGCCTCTCTCAGATGCTCGTTGAAAGCAAAAATGGTAGAAATTGAAGGCAAAATTCTTAAGGTTTCCGGCCCTTTGGTCGTGGCCGAGGGAATGCGGCAAGCCAATATGTTCGACGTGGTATACGTCGGTGAAAAGCGACTGATTGGTGAAATCATAGAGATGCACGGAGATCGTGCGTCGATTCAGGTTTACGAGGAAACGGCCGGGATCGGCCGCGGCGACCGCGTAGTGTCAAGCGGCGCACCGCTTTCGGTGGAGTTAGGCCCCGGAATGCTGAAAAATATGTATGATGGGATTCAGCGCCCGCTGGAAGCCATGCTGGCCAAGGCCGGTGCCAATATCCCGAAGGGCGTAAGCGTGCCCGCGCTGGACAGAGAAAAACGCTGGCATTTCGAGGCGCAAAAGAGCTTTGGCGATAAGGTCAAGCCCGGCGATATTTACGGAACGGTGCAGGAAACCGAGGTCATTACGCTGAAAATCATGGTGCCGCCCAACGTGGAGGGCACGGTGATTGAGCTAAATTCGGGCGATTACCGAGTGGATGAGCGAATC
The DNA here is from genome assembly GCA_934462825.1 of uncultured Eubacteriales bacterium. Lineage (GTDB taxonomy): Bacteria > Bacillota > Clostridia > Oscillospirales > CAG-272 > CAKSIP01. Next base: position 83,150 of record CAKSIP010000003.1, read on the forward strand.
GGTAAAATCAAGTACGCGGATGGCACCATTGAGGATATTACATTGATGCAAAAGTGGCCGGTGCGTATTGCCCGCCCCTATGCGAAAAAGCTCCCTCCGGTAGAGCCTATGATTACCGGTCAGAGAAATGTGGATGCACTCTTTCCCATTGCCAAGGGAGGAACGGCTTGCGTTCCCGGCCCCTTCGGCAGCGGAAAGACAGTGGTGCAGCACCAGCTGGCCAAGTGGAGCAACGTGGATCTTGTGATTTACATCGGTTGCGGGGAGCGCGGCAATGAAATGACCGACGTGCTTCGGGAGTTCCCGGAGTTGACCGACCCCCGAACCGGCAAATCGCTCATGGAGCGTACCGTTTTGATTGCCAATACCTCGGATATGCCGGTGGCGGCTCGTGAAGCGTCGATTTATACCGGCATTACCATGGCCGAATATTACCGGGATATGGGGTATTCGGTAGCGGTCATTGCCGATTCCACCTCGCGCTGGGCGGAGGCTTTGCGCGAAATGTCCGGGCGCTTGGAGGAAATGCCCGGCGAGGAGGGTTATCCCGCTTATCTGACTTCCCGTTTGGCGCAGTTTTACGAGCGTGCCGGCAAGGTGGTTTGCCTTGGCTCGGACGGACGGGAGGGCGCGCTGTCGGCCATCGGTGCCGTCTCACCGCAAGGAGGAGACATCTCCGAGCCGGTAACGCAGGCTACCCTTCGTATTGTTAAGGTGTTCTGGGGCCTGGATGCCAGCTTGGCATATCGCCGTCATTTCCCGGCTATCAATTGGCTGACGTCGTATTCTCTCTATCGGGATCGGCTGTCCGGCTGGTTCTGCTCCCACGTGTCCAAGGATTGGATGGAGAAAACAGGTCGTTGCCTGAAAACCCTTCAGCTGGAAAGCGAGTTGGATGAGATTGTCAAGCTCGTAGGCGTTGATGCCCTTTCGGCCGATGATCGCATTACCTTGGAGGCGGCGCGCAGCCTGCGCGAGGACTTCTTACAGCAGAATGCCTTTGACCCGGAGGACTGCTATACGGAGCTTGAAAAGCAGATTGCACTTTTGAATTTGATTTTCAGCTTTGAAGAACAGGCCAGAGAAGCGGCCCGTGAAGGCGCCGATGTGCAAACGCTGGCCGAGCTTCCGGTGCGTGAAAAGATCGGACGTGCCAAGGCCGTGCCGTTTGCGCAGTATAAAGAGGTTTTCGCTGCGATTGAAGCGGAAATGAAAAGTCAGATCGCCGCGGCGGTAAAGGCTGCCGCCGATGAAAATTAACAGAGGGAAGGCAGGACAAAAATACTATGATCAGAGAATATAAAACCATAGAAGAAGTTGCCGGCCCCCTGATGCTGGTCAAACGGGTGGAAGGCGTTAAATACGATGAGCTGGGAGAAATTGAACTGCCGGACGGAAGTGTTCGCCGCTGCCGTGTGCTGGAGGTCAACGGACGCAACGTCCTGGTGCAGCTTTTTGAGTCGGCTACCGGAATCAACCTGGCCGAAAGCAAGGTGCGCTTTTCGGGGCACGGCGTCGAGCTGGGCGTGTCGCCCCACATGCTCGGCCGCGTGTTTAACGGTATGGGCGATCCGATTGATGACGGAGCCAAGCTTCTTCCGGAAAAAATGATGAATATTAACGGAACGCCGATCAACCCGGCCGCCCGTTATTACCCTTCGGAATTTATTCAAACCGGCATTTCTACGATTGACGGCTTGAATACCCTGGTGCGCGGACAAAAGCTGCCGATCTTTTCCGGATCCGGCCTGCCTCATGCGAACCTGGCGGCGCAGATCGCACGCCAAGCCAAGGTGCGCGGCTCGGATGCCCGCTTTGCCGTCGTATTTGCCGCCGTCGGAATTACATTTGAGGAAGCGGATTTCTTTATTTCCGATTTCAAAAAGACCGGCGCCATTGACCGCACCGTGCTGTTTATTAACCTGGCCTCCGACCCGGCCATTGAGAGAATTACAACGCCCCGTATGGCGCTGACCGCAGCAGAGTATCTGGCCTTTGAGCGCAATATGCACGTGCTTGTGATTATGACGGATATTACCAACTATGCGGAGGCACTCCGCGAGGTTTCGGCCGCCCGCAAAGAGGTGCCCGGTCGTCGCGGTTATCCCGGCTACCTTTATACCGACCTTGCTACGATGTACGAAAGAGCGGGACGGAAGATGGGAAGCGACGGATCCATTACCATGATCCCGATTCTGACAATGCCGGAGGATGACAAAACGCATCCGATTCCCGACCTGACCGGATATATCACCGAAGGACAGATTATTCTTTCCAGAGAAATGTACCGTAAGGGCTATATGCCCCCGGTGGATGTGCTGCCCTCCTTGTCCCGTCTGAAGGACAAAGGAATCGGTGCCGGCAAGACGCGTGAGGATCATGCCGGTACGATGAACCAGCTTTTTTCCAGCTATGCGCGCGGAAAAGAGGCCAAGGAGCTGATGGTGGTTTTGGGCGAATCGGCGCTCACCCCGGTGGATCGGCTGTATGCCAAGTTTGCCGATGCCTTTGAAGCACGTTATATCAACCAGGGCTTTTATGAAAACCGCTCCATTGAGGAAACGCTGGATCTTGGATGGGAACTGCTTTCCATCTTGCCGCGCAGCGAAATGAAGCGCATTAAGCCCGAAATGGTAGACAAATATTGGCCGGGGCAAAAAATCTGAACAAGCCGCATCGCTTCCTGCCAAAGAGTAACATAATAAGCACAGCAAGCCTAACTAAAACAAAAAAGAACGAGAAAAACGAGAAAAACGAGAAAAAGAGAAAAAGGAGAGCCGGCGTATGGCGGAAATCAGAGTCAACCCTACCCGAATGGAACTGAAAAAGCTTCAGGTCAAGTATACAACGGCGCGACGCGGTCATAAACTGTTGAAGGATAAACGCGACGAGCTGATGAGAAAATTCTTGGATGTCGTGCGGGAGGATAAAGAGCTGAGGGAACATGTGGAAGAAAAGCTGGCGGCGTATCATAAAAGCTTTTCGGTGGCCAGTGCCATGGGCAATCCCAAGATGTTGGCGGAGGCATTGATTCTTCCAGGCGCCGAAAACTCCTTGGAAGTCTCGGATAAAAATGTGATGAGCGTGTTCGTCCCGGTGTTTGAATTGGGGGGAATCCCTTCGGATGCAAGCAATACCTTCAATTACGGTTTTGCTTTTACTTCGGGGGAAATGGACAGCGCTTTGTACGAGCTTAGCGGCATTCTGCCCGAAATGGTGCGGATGGCAGAGCTTGAAAAAGCGGCGCAGCTGTTGGCCGGGGAGATCGAACGTACCCGCCGTCGTGTCAATGCGTTGGAGCATATCATGATGCCGCGGTATCAGACGGCCATTAAGCAGATTACAATGAAGCTGGACGAAAACGAGCGGGGAAGCCGTACTCGTTTGATGAAAGTCAAGGATATGATGATTGCCGCCCAGGTGAATGCCGCCGGTGACATGGATGACATGGATGCTATAGAAGATATGGAAAACGCGGAGGGGAGCCCCGAAGCATAAAAAAGGCTTCATCGGCATACAGAGGGGCCGTTAAAAAATTCGGAACGGATTTTTTAACGCCCCTTCGGCTTTCCGCTTGCCGCCCTTTGGGCAAAAGAAAGCGGAAGAAAAAAAGAAAAAGAAAAAGCATAAAATGAAAGACAAAGGAAACAAATCGCAATGAAGCATTACTTTATTGTCAATCCTGCGGCGGGCAACGGTCAGTCCATGGAGGGCTTGCTGGAACGCATTGAAGCCACTTGCCGTGACGCGCGGGTGGACTTTGAAATTTACATAACGAAAGCCGTGGGGGACGCTACGGATTTTGTGCGTCGGACGTGTCGCGCGTGGAAAAAAGCGCCTTCTTCCGACGAGACGGCTTTGCGCGGAGTGCCCCCGGATTCGAAGGATGCGGATACATTGCGATTTTATTCCTGCGGCGGCGACGGGACAAACAATGAGGTTGTCGCCGGAGCCATGGGATGCGATTACGCGGCCGTTGGGTTTATTCCGATCGGCACAGGCAACGATTTTATTCGTTGCTTTACGCACGAGGAGAATTTTTCCGATGTCGGCGCACAGTTAAATTCCTACAGCGAAATGGTGGATTTGATCGCCTGTGGGGATCGTTACATTATGAATATTATGAATATGGGCTTTGACTGCGAGGTGGTTCGACGCACGGCCTCGCTGAAAAGGCTCCCCCTGATCTCGCCTTCCTTTGCTTATATTCTCGGCGTTGCAGGGGAATTGATACGAAAGACGGGCACTCGTCTGAAGGTGTCGATGGACGGAGGCGAATGGCTGGAAAAACGCCTTTTGCTGGCCACCTTTGCCAACGGACGATATTATGGCGGCGGCTTTCGCGCCGCGCCGCGCGCCCGCTTGCAGGACGGAATGTTTGATGTTTGTTTTGTGAAAAACATTTCCCGAAGAAAGTTTGTCTCGCTGGTGAAGTATTATCGTTCGGGTACCTATTTGGATCAGAGCCAATTCAAAAATATTGTAGAATATTTTCGGTGCCGAACGCTGGAGCTTCAGTTTGAAAAGCCGCAGAGCGTTTGCATGGACGGAGAAATTTCCGAGCAAACCACTCTGCGCCTGGAGATTTTGCCGCAAAAGCTGCGGATCCTCGTGCCGAAGGGATCGGCGTTTGCCGAAAACGAAGCGGAGCGTGTGTCGTTTGCCCCGGAGGCGGCTTTATGCTGAGAGGAACAGTTTCCCGGCGTGTGGTGGCCGTCTTTTCGGACGCTCACGGACGGGAAAACCGTGCGCTTGAGGTGCTGATGCGTTTGAACGTCTGCGGCACTCCGGCTGACGCCGTATTTTTCTTGGGCGATGGTCTGCGCGGTTTTCAACACGCGCTGAGCGGCGCTTTCCCACTGACGGCGGTTCGGGGAAATTGCGACGGAAGCCTCTATCCTTGTTTCGATGACGACGGCAATGAGATCCCCGAAGAACGACAGGTGACGGTGGGTTCTTTTCGTGTGCTTTTGATGCACGGCCATACGCAAGAGGTGAAATCTCATATCGGCCGGGCCGCTCGCCGCGGACTTGCCGCCGATGCAGATGTTGTGCTGTTTGGCCATACGCATACGCCCCTTTGCGAAAGAGTGGACGATCCGTTGCTCCTCGGTATGAGCGAGGAGGAAGGGAAGGCGCTTGAGGCCGCCGGACGCTCTTTGGCGGATCGGCCTCTGTATCTTTTTAACCCCGGCGCGCTTTGCCTTGGAAGCTTTGGTCTTTTAACCGTACAGGGAAATGAAATTTTGCTTAGTCATGGCACCGTTTGAAACGACCGGCATTTTTTAAGGGGCTGTTAAAAACATTGCGTTTTTAACAGCCCCTTGGGGGATGTTTTTATTGGGTTCAGGAGAAAAACTTTATTTTTTGCGAAGGATCCTGATTGTGGGCTTCAATCAGAGCACTTCTTCAGCGGATACGGCGTCCATTTCCCTGGCCGCAATGAGGGCAGCTTCATAGGCGGCAATAACTTCGGATTCCAGCTTGGTGCGAAATTCCGAATTGATGGGGTGAACAATGTCGCGGAAGGTTTCATCGGGATTTTTTCTGCTGGGCATGACAATGAAAAATTTGTCACGCGCGTTGATGATTTTTACATCATGTACGGCAAGCTCATTGTCAAAGGTAAGAGAAACAATCGCTTTCATCGGGCCTTCATCGAACAATTTTCTGACTTTAATATCTGTGATCTGCATTTTCTGATCTCCTTTATTCTTTGAACTGTCAACACCATCGTTCTTTCGGTGTGTAGTAACCCTTGCGGGTATGTACTTATTATAAATCGCTATTTTGAAGATTGTGTAAGGGTTATAAGTTTTTTCTGTGAAGATGCGAAACAATTTCATGAATAATTCGGGTAGAACCGCGAAGAAAAGACGAAAACGGCGTTCAAAGAACGATTTGCGCGCAAAAGCAATCGGGAAAGACTTTATCGCGTCGGCCGCTTGTGCAAGACATCGGGCGACCAAATTCAAAACAGAAAGGAAGCAATCGTATGGCAACACCGAACACCCATTACGGGGAAAAGAGCATTGCGCAAATGCTGGAAGGAAAGAACCCGTGCCGCGTGTTCTTTTGCGGAATCGGAGGCATCAATATGTCCTCGTTGGCGCGTATGACGAAAAGTCGCGGCTTTTCCGTCTGCGGATCGGATCGGAGCCTTTCACCCATGACGGAGGCGTTGGCCGCCGAGGGGATTCCTGTTTTTTCGCCGCAATGTGCGGACAATGTGAAGGATGTCGATTTGTTTGTCTATACCGTGGCCGTGTCGCCGGACAATCCGGAATACGAACGGGCCGGTGCTCTCGGGATTCCGCGTGTGTCAAGGGCCGATTACCTTGGGTATCTGATGAGCGGAAGCCGCATGCGAATCGGGGTTTGCGGCACGCACGGAAAAAGCACGGCAAGCGCCATGTGCGCCGGCGTGTTTGAGTGCGGGGGAAAGGATCCCACGGTGATGTGCGGGGCGGATATGTCCTTGCCCGGCGGTTGCCTTGGCGCTTACCGTCCGGGCAAGGAGGATGTGTTCATTTTTGAGGCCTGCGAGTATATGGATTCCTTTTTGGACTTTTGTCCGACGGTGGCCGTGATCCTGAATCTGGAGATGGATCATGTGGATTACTTCCATAGTATGGAGCAGTTGCGCGCGTCTTATGCAGCTTTTGCGGAAATTTCGGTGCGAAACGGCGGCTACGTTTTGTATTATGGCGGGGATCCCGAGGCGGCACGCGCTCTTGGCGAGATTCCGGCCGACCGAAAGCGGACGTTTGGGTTTTCGCCTTCGGACGATTATTGCGCGGACGCGTTGGCAGACAGCCACGGCTGTTACCGCTTTACGGTTTGCGAAAAAAACGGAACGGCCACGCGCGTTTCTCTCCGGGTGCCCGGTCGGCACAATGTGCTGAATGCGTTGGCGGCGTTTGCCGCGGCGCGGGAGGACGGCATTGCGCCCGATGTGGCGGCGGCCGGTCTTGCCGCCTTTGGCGGGATCCATCGCCGCATGGAATATAAAGGACACCTCGGCCGTGCTTGCGTGTATGACGATTACGCTCACCATCCCACGGAAATTCGCGCATCGCTGACGGCGGCGCGAAGCATGGCGGGGAAAGGCCGCTTGCTTTGCCTGTTTCAATCGCATACCTATTCCCGCACGGCGGCGCTGCTGCCGGAGATGGCGGCGGCTTTGCGGCTGGCCGATGAAATTCTGGTGGCTCCGATTTATGCGGCGCGGGAAACCGACACGCTGGGCATGGATCAATACCGTATGGCCGAAGCCGTTGGAAAAGGGGCGCGCGGGTGCGCCGATTTGAAGGAAGCGGCGGAGCAGCTTATCCGGCGGGTGCAAGACGGCGATACCGTGATTGTGATGGGGGCCGGCAACGTGGACGGTGTATTTGCAATGCTTCCGTTGGAAAAATAAACGAAAGGCCTTTACTTTTTTGGAAAAATGTATTACAATAACGAATGGAAGCGCAAGGAAGAAGCAAAGACCATCGGACGGGAGTTTCTTCTGCCTCATAGAGAAACACGGCGGAGGAACACAGAAAACGGAAAAAAGAAAGGACGCTTTTGCGTTGGCAAGGCGCGGTGATGAAGATGAAAGCATCAATCAAGGACGAGAGAATTGACGACTTGTTTCGGGCGATTCTTACCTTACAGAACGTGGATGAGTGCTATGCGTTTTTTGAAGACCTCTGTACGATTTCCGAAATTCAGGAAATGTCCCGTCGCCTGTGGGCGGCACGGATGTTGAAGGACAATATCATCTATGCCGAGATTGCAGAAAAAACCGGCTTGAGCACGGCAACGATCAGCCGAGTCAATAAATGCCTGAAATACGGAAGCGACGGTTATGAAAAGGCGTTGGCGCGGATGGCCGAGTTGCCGAAAAACGGGGCAGAGAAATCGGCGCCCAAGTCCCATTCATGAGCGGATATAATGTAATTGCCGGCGTGTACGATGCGATCAACGCCGGCATTGATTATGAAAAATGGGGCGACCGGATAGAGGCGATCTTTCGGGAATATGCACCGCATGGCTCGTTGCCGACCTTGCTGTTGGATCTTGCCTGCGGCACCGGCCGCATGACGCTGACGCTGGCGCGCCGAGGCTATGATATGATCGGCGTGGACGGAAGCGAAGACATGTTGGCCGACGCCACGGATGCTATGTATAGGGCGCTGGAAACCGGCGCGCTTCCGGCCGACGCTCCGCGCCCCCTCTTTCTTTGTCAGGATATGCGATCCTTTGAGCTGTATGGCACGGTGGGCGCTGTGCTTTGCTGCTTAGACAGCCTGAACTACCTGACAGGGGAGGGCGAGCTGGCGCACTGCTTTTCGTTGGTGCATAATTATTTGGATCCCGACGGCCTGTTTATTTTCGATATGAACACGCCGCATAAATTTGCAAACGTGTACGGCACCAATGTATATGCTTACGATTTGGAGGAGCAAGGGAGCTTTTGCGTCTGGCAGAATTATTACGATCCCGACACGCGTTTGTGCGACTTTTTGCTGACGCTGTTTGAAAAGCAGGACGACGAAACCTATCGGCGCTCCGACGAGGAGCAATGCGAACGCTGTTATTCGCTGGACGAGATTCAAAAGGCCTTGGAATCGGCCGGATTTGCGCTTTTGCGTGTAGATCGGGATTTGGAGGGAACACCGGTTGGGGAGCAGGATGACTGCGAACGCTGGTATTTTACCGCACAATGCAAAAAGGAAGTGTTGAAAACCTCAGAATGAGTTTTTCAACACTTCCACCGACATTGTTCTCGGCGGCAAAGCGCCGCCGTTTTGCCACGAAAGAAAATCAAAAAAACAAGATAAGGAACAGAACCATGGAAAGAAACCAATCCCAAATGCTGCGCGCTATGACGAAGGACGGAAGCGCGCGGATTCATGTGATAGATGCAACGCAGATCGTCAACGATATGATTGCTTGCCACCATACGTCCCCCACGGCTACGGCGGCGCTGGGACGGCTTTTGACCGCGGCCTCCATTATGGGCGCGATGGGCGGCGAAAAGACGGCTTCGGTGACGCTGACGGTGCGTGGAAACGGCCCGATTGGGAAATTGATTGCCGTGGGCGATTATTACGGGGACGTCAAGGGCTATGTGGAAAATCCCATGGCAGAGCTTCCCCTGAAAGCCAACGGAAAGCTGGATGTTGGGGGCGCCGTCGGAAAAGGAGAGCTGATTGTGGTGCGGGAAACCGGCGGCAAGGAGCCTTATGTCGGGACAGTCGACTTGGTTTCGGGTGAAATTGCCGAGGATATTACCGCATACTTTGCGCAAAGCGAGCAGATTCCCACGGCCTTGGCTTTGGGGGTGCTGGTTGACACCGATTGCTCCTGCCGTGCGGCGGGGGGCGTGATGATCCAGCTTTTGCCTTTTGCCGATCCGGCCGTAGCCGAGCAAATTGAGAAAAATCTGTCGTCCCTTGCGAATGTTTCCTCCCTGCTTGCTAACGGAACTTCTCTGCAAGCGCTGGCCGCGCTGGCTCTTGATGGGATTCCGTATGACTTGTTCGACGAGCTGGAGGTGGCTTATCGGTGCGATTGCAGTCGGGAGCGAGGGGCACGGGCGCTTCGCTCCTTGGGTAAGCAGGAAATTTTGCGTTTGCTGGATGAACAGACGAGCGAGGGCAAGCCGCGCGAGCTGGAAGTGAACTGCCGCTTTTGCGGAAAATCCGAGCGCTTTGACGAGCCGGCCCTTTTGCGCCTTTTTGCGTCTGACGGAGAAACATCAAATTTATAAAAAATGCTTCCGAAACGGTTTTTGCCTCGCGTGATGGGGAAAAGCCGCGCCGAGAGAGCACAAGCCGATAAGGTGGCCGCCCCAAGCCGGTTGAACGGTTGGGGCAGCCACCTTTGTCGTATGATGGAGAGAAAAGCGCGGTATCAGTTGAGAAAATCTTCGCGGAAGGTCAGCCCGAAGCCGGCGGCAATTTGGCGCAGGTTTTCGTCGGTAATTTCATTCAAGCGCGGCAGATGCGCGGTCAGCATGTAAATCTGTGCCGCTTTTTCCACGGTTTCAATCAAGCCGAAGGCCTCATCCATGGTTTTTCCGGCGCCGTAGATCCCGTGCATGCCCCAAATTACCAAGCGGTACTCCTTCATCTTGGCGGCGGTGGCTTCTCCGATTTCGGAATTGCCGCAAAGCATCCACGGCAAGCAACCAATCCCGTCCGGGAAAACGACAATGCACTCGGTACACATCTGCCAAAGCGAATGGGTAAAGGACTTATCCTCCAGCGTATGTACAAAGTTCATAGCCAAGGTGTACGTGGGGTGGCAGTGCATAATCACGCGGTTCATCGGATCCACCGAAAGGCGTGCCATGTGACTCATCAGATGCGCCGGCAGCTCGCTGGTAAACTTGCCGCCGTCTGCATAGCCCCACAGCAATTCCGCCGTATCTCCGTCTTCGGCAATACGGATCAGGCCGAGGTTGTTTTCGGGGTCGGATTCTATGTTCTTGAAATACTTGCCTGTGCCCGTCACAAGGAAATACTTGCCGGCCAAAGGCGCGGCGTGAAAGCCGATCGGAATCGTCCGCAAAACTTTGGCGGTGTCAAGGTATTCTAACACCGTTTCGGCGTCCAACAGCAGGCTGATGTTTCCGCCGTTGCGCTCATCCCAGCCGAGACGGTACATGTTGGAGGCGGTTTTTGTCATTTCTTCCATAAAAGGGGCGTGAAGAATGTTGCCGCGTGTCAATTCCCGTCCCGCTTTTTTTAATTCATCCATAAATCCCATAGGGCTTTCTCCTTTACTTTGCCGTGAGGCATTCGTTTCTTTCGGAAAGAATTTTGGCTTCGTAGGCGCGCACCTCGGCGAAGTAGTCCTCGGTCACGCCCTCCCGGCGCAGATATTCGCGCCAAAGTGCGCCGAGAGGCAGTGTGCGCGCTTCTTCCATGCGAACCATCAATTCGCTGAACTCGCCGCGCTCCTGCAACGAACGCAAGGCTTCATTGGGCTGAATCAGCGCAAACAGCAGCGCTTTTTGCAGGGCGCGCTGACCGGTGATCCAGGCCGACAGCCGATTGATGGAAGCGTCAAAATAGTCCAGCCCGATCCGCACCTTGTCAATGGCGTCGTTGCGCACAATTTCCTTGGCAATTTCACAAAGCTCGTCCTCAAACAGAACCACATGATCGCTGTCCCAACGCACACCGCGGGTGACATGAAGGGCCAAACGATCATAGAAAGCCAGCAGGGCGGGAATTTTGTCGCTGACGGTTTCGGTGGGGTGATAATGCCCGTTGTCCAAAAGACAGCAAATGCCGCGCGTAGCCGCATAATTCTGATAAAATTCATTGCTTCCGACGGTGTAGCTTTCTACGCCGATGCCAAAGACCTTGCTTTCTACCGCCACGTCCACCAATGCTTTGTCGTAGCCGCAGGCCAGCACCTCGTCCAAAGAATCCCGCAGACGGATTCTCGGCGACAGACGATCGGCGGGGACGTCCTTCAGCCCATCGGGAATCCAGATGTTGACCAGCGATTTTGTGCCCATTTCCTTGGCGAAAAATTCGGCAATGCGGAGAGAGGCAATGCAATGACGAATCCAAAACGCGCGGATGTCCTCGTCCGGGGAGGAAAGCGTCAAGCCGTCTTTTACGTTTTTGTGGGAGAAGCAGGTGGGATTGAAGTCAATGCCGTCCAGCTTCAGTTCTTTGGCAAAGGCTACCCACGGCGCAAAGTGGCGCGGGAGATAGGCGTCCCGGTCGATTTTTCCGGTATCGTTCCCCAACAGGGCATAGCAGGCATGCAGATTCAGCCGCTTTTTGCCGGGCATCAGGGAAAAGGCCTTTCGGATGTCGGCCATCAGCTCCTCGGGGGTGCGGGCACGTCCGGGATAGTTGCCCGTGGTTTGAATCCCACCCGACGCACGTCCGCCGCCGTCAAAGCCGACCACGTCATCGCCTTGCCAGCAGTGAATACTGATGGGAATCCTTTTCAGGGTGTCGAGCGCCTTTTCCGCCCGGATGCCGAGGGCATTCAGCTCTTGAACGGCCAAGTCGAAGGCGGGCGACACAAAAGGGGTATCTTTGTTTTCCATAATCATTTCAGCCTTTCTGTATTCTTATATCAGCTTCGGGAAGGAGCGCCCCGCAAGACGATCCATTGTGCTTTCAGATTGCCCAGCGCTGTTGCTTCTATCGGAAGCGCGACGACCTTTTTTTGACAGACTTCTTCGGTCAGTGCGTTGAGAAAGCGATTTTTCGCGCCACCGCCTACAATGGTCAACGTGGAAAAGGAGCGTCCGAGATTGGATTCCAGCTCCGCTATGGTGACACGGTAGCTTTCGGCTAAGCTGCGAAAGGCACAACGGAAGTAGTCGCAGGGTTTGAGAGGGCGTGCAGCTGTTTCGGAAAAAGCGGCGTCAAACGCCTCTTTCATGCAAGGCGGCGACAGAAACGCGGGCGCATTGATGTCGGCTATGCCGGAAAACGAGCTGGCGGCGGCTTCTTCGGCAATCGCGGCAAAATCTTTGTCGGGGCAAAGCTCCTTCTTTAGCGATTGCACCGTCCAAAGCCCCATGATGTTTTTCTGATACCGGATATAGCCCACGCCGCCTTCGTTGGTGAAATTGGTAAGGCGACTTTTTTCCGAGCAATTGGCTTTGGCGATTTTTGCGCCGAGTAACGACCACGTGCCCGACGACAAGTACAGGCTGTCCTCGGCCAGCTCGATTCCTTCCACGGCGGCGCCTGTGTCGTGGCTGGCGCAAAGCAGCACACGCGTTTGCCCTCCCACACGCTCGGCTATCGAAGGTAAAAGCAGGCCGACTTCGGTTCCGGGCTGTGACAAAGCCGGAAAGAGTTTTTCGGGGAGAGACAGCGCTTGCAGAATCTCTTTGTCAAACGTGCCGTCGGCGGCGTGAATCAGACCGGTCGTGGTGGCATTGGTGTATTCCTTTTTCATTACGCCCGTCAATTTGTAAGACAGGTATTCGGGCAACATCAGAAAATGCTCGGCCTTGGCCAGCCGACCGGAATCCCGGTCGCAGACCAGCTGATAGATCGTGTTGAAGGGCTGAAACTGTATTCCGGTGCGACGATACAATTCGGAAAAGGGAAGAACCTCATGCACGGAGGGGATGACGACGTTTGTGCGCGCATCCCGATAGGCGTACAGCGGGGGCAATTCCTTGCCGTCCTTATCCAGCAGCATATAATCCACACCCCATGTGTCGATGGCAAGGCTGCTAAGGGCGCCAAAGCGGGCAAAGCTGAGCCGGATTCCTTCCAAAATCTGATCCAGCAAGGCCGCAACATTCCAGACAAGATGCCCTTTTTCTTCTGTTGTTCCGTTGGCAAAACGATAAATTTCCTCGGTGCGGAGCGTTCCGTTTTCATACCAGCCGGCGATGTGACGTCCGCCGGAAGCGCCGATGTCGATAGCCAGGCAGGGCGCTGTGCCGGCGCCGGAAAAAATGTTTCTCATAACAATCCTTTCGTAGAGCAGATTTTTCATGCCGTTATGCGTAGGCATCGAGAAAGGCGTTGGCTCCGAGAAATCCAGCGGCCGCACCTGTCTTTCTTTTTTATTATTGTATCAGCGGTGTCGGAATTTGTCAAGGGGCATGAAAAAAGAGGCAAAGAAAAAAGCAGAAAAGCCACAGCGATTGAAGAAAGGCGAAAGGCGAAAAGCGAAAGGCGAAAAGCGAAAGGCGAAAGGCGAAAGGTGAAAGGCGAACAAACGAGAGGAAAATCAAGGCAGGCATGAAAGGGACATCTTTCACGCAGACCGTGGGGAGGAAGCGGGGGCGCCGCGGCTCTCGCTTTCTTTGGAATCCTCCCCCTTATCCTTATCCTTCTCTTTTTCACCCTCTTTTTCGGGCGAGGACGCAGAGAAGGCCGAATCCCTGTCCGGCCTTTTTCCGCGCAGACGGGTAAGCGGTTCAATGCGTGCGAGAATCACCGAAATGTCATCCCGGCTTCCCGCTTCTCGCGCCCGCTGAATAATCTTGTCCGTCATGCGGTCAAGATCATTGTCCCATTCGGTCGAGAGAAGATCCAAAAGCCAGATACATTCCTCAGATCCCGGCGTTACGCCGTCGCTGAGCATGATAATTACATCGCCCGGCTCGGTGTCAAAAGAGAGCCGCCCCGCGTCGGATCCGCGCAGAATACCGAGGGGAAGCGTTTGCACAGCCAGCTTGAACAGGTTGTTTTTGCGGCGCACATAAGAGGGGGACGCTCCGCATTTGATAAATTCCGCATGGCCGGTTAAAAGGTCCAACTCCAAAAGATCGACCGTGGTGGAACATTCGCTCGGCCCGGAACGGATAAAGGAGTTGAGCATTTTGATTACGCTTTCGGCGCGATTGCCGGTGCCCAACATTTTTTGCAGAAAGATCGAACAAACGCCCGAGGTAAACGCCGCCTCCCGGCCGCGCCCCATGCCGTCGCTGATCAGCGCGTAGAATTTGTCTTCACTGCTTTCAAAGGAGGCCACCGAATCGCCGCATTCCTCCTCTCCCGTGTTTTCTACACGGACGATGCAATCGGCTCGGCAAAGACGTGCGGAAGCCATCCGCAAGGTTAAAACATTTTCCTTTAGCTCAATGACAGGCTCGCTGACAGGAAAACCACAGGCGCGTTCTACCGCCCGTTTGAGTTCGGCACTGCCGTACTTGTTGCCGGAAAGATCAAATCCGCGCGCCACAATGCGCTTGCGGCGATTTCCGTATACGCTGACGCCGCCGTGCCCAAATCCGAAATCCGTCAGTGCGTCTTCCACCTTTTCGGTCAGCGCCGGATCGAAACGAAAGTCCTTGCGGTTGATAGCCTCGGCATCGGCCAAAAGGGAGGAAACGGCGCTGTAGTCCATGGCAAACACCCCTGACTTGTCGGATAAAAGGGCAAGGCGGGAAAGCTCCGCACAGCCGTGATTGATTTCTCCTATGATGCCGGGCAGAGCAAGACAGCGTTCGCGCATGTAGTCGGGTACGTTCTCGGCGCTTGCAAGCCCCTTCGTGTGCAAGGCCTCGCTTAAAGTGCCGAGAAGCTCTTTGCTGGAGGCATATTCCAATTCCCAGCAGAGATTGCGATTGGGGCAAACCGGACAATAACGGTCATATACGCTGTCGCACATTCGCCGCAGCTCAGGCAGTCCGGGGCGACAGAGCCGGTCGCTTAAGTTGTAAAACACCTCGGAAAGAGAGGAAAATGTGTCGGACAGCTCCGCCATTTTTCGATACGCCTCCTCGCGGCTTTCTCCGGCCGCCAAAGCGTTGTTCATGTCGGAGCAGTAGCGCCCCGAAAATAAAAGATCCTTGGCGGCCGGGAAGAAGGAGAGCCTGCGCGCGCCGACAAAGCAGACCTCCGACAGAACGATGGCGGGTAACAGATGGGACATGGCCGACACACCGTCAATGTAGAAGCCCCACAGCATGGCGGCCGCGCCGGCGGCGATCAAAGAGCCGGTGTCGGAAAAGCTGTGCAGCGTGCCGACGGCCAGTGCGGCTACCGCAAACAGGGGCGCATACGGCGGGGCATAGGCCAGCCCGCACAGAAGGCCGAGGAGAATGCCTTTGAGCAGGCCGTCCTTGCGGCATACGTACAGCGTGAGGAAAAAGGCAAAAAACAGGCCGGCCGAAATGCCAATCCAATATATATTGCGGATGGCATAAGTTACGGAAATCATCAACGCCGCAATGGCGCCTTCCCGAAAGCGGGGATCGGCTTTCTCACTTTCAAAGCAGCCGGCGTAAACAAAAACCGCGATGGGCGTGCAGAGCATGGAGAAAATGGCGCCAAACAGATCGTAATAAACAAAGTCTTTGGATACCAGCGTGAACAGACCGATCATAAAGGCCGAGGCACAGCCGGTGGCCATTCGCAGATAAATGCTTTCGGTAAAGATGGATCCGGCGCGCGCCCGAATTTCTTTGCCCGTGCTGTGGGAGCGTTTCTGACCGTTCGCCGTCGGCTCGCTTCCGTCTTTGGTTTCCGGGACATCCACTAACAGACGGGCGAGAATGCGGACGCTGACGGCCGTGGCATAAGCGAACAGATAGATAAACGTGTTGTCCGGCAGAGAAAGAGCCGAGGCGCAAAGGCCCAAAAAGATCCAAAGCGTTTTTTTCGGAGAGGCGCAGAGCAGGGCAAGCCCCAGCGGGCTTGTCCCAAACAACAACCGGCAGGAGCCAAGCATGTAAGCGCAGAGGCCGAGGGCAAGACCGACGGCGCCTTCCTTTACATGGGCTTTGGCGTTGCGACGGTACTCCTTCCAAAGAGCCAGCGCCCGGGACGGCAACCGGGAAAAGGCTTGCTTCCAGCGGATGCGCCGTGCTTCGGCCGCTTCGCGGGACGAAAGCTCGTCCGAAAAAAAGGGGCTTGCTTCGGGCGAGCCTGAGCCGGAACGCAGCGCGGCCACGCCGGAGCCGGCCCCGGCGATTTCTTTTTCTTGCGGGAAGTCCGAAGGGGGATCGGAACCGAGCTTGGCGGTCGTTCCGGGGGATAGCTCCGGCTTGCGCGCGCCGGCTTTGTCGGTGGGACGAACCTTTTTTTCGTCAGCCGACAGGTTCGTTTTGGCGCGTTCCCCGGAAGCTTCGCCGGCGGCCTCGGCGGCTTTGGTCGGGCAGGCAAGTCCGCCGGATGGCGGCGCGGCTTCGCCGACAGACTCGGACGGTCGGTTGACAGGGCGCGTTTCCGCTTCCGATCCCATTTCCGTTTCTGTGCCGATTTCGTTTGCCTGCGTTGGGACTTCGGCTGCTTGCGCCGTATTCCGTAATTTTCTTTGATGTTTTTTTCTGGACATTGTGTGCTTGTCCTCCTTGCTTTTCGCTTTCTCCGGATATTTCCGGCTATGATTTTCTTTTCTAACATATATCCTACCTTTTTTTTACGGCGGAATTTGTCATTGCATGCCAAGGAAAAGTCTGTCAGATGGATAGGAAAGGAAAGGCGAAACGCGGTTTTGTGGGATCGCTTGTCGGGCAAAGGGCGCCAAGGGAAGAAAACGCCCTCGGATTTTTGCAAAAAAACGAGAAAAAGCAAATCCAAATTTACAGAAAAATCCAATTTTGGGAGCGACAAACCGGGCTTGCGAAAAAGAAAGTCACAAAGGATCGAGATTTCGGCCGGTGCCGGAGGAAAAGGAAAAGCAAAAATGCAGAAGTTCCAACAAAAGCCGAAGGGAAGTCTTGACTTTTCGGAAACGGCATTGTATAATAAAAAAGGTTTGCATGGCGCATAACAGGGAAAAAGCCCCTGTCGCCGGGCAAAGCACCGGAATCTTTCGCCAAAGACAATGTCGTCCGCGGCGGAAGGAGAGGGAGGAAGTATAGCAAGATGAAATATGATGTTATTATTATAGGCGCCGGCCCCGGCGGAATTTTTTCTGCTTATGAGCTGACAAAAAAAGCGCCTGCACTGAAAATTGCCGTTTTTGAGGCGGGACATCCGCTGGAACGGCGCCATTGCCCCATTGACGGAAACAAGGTCAAAACCTGCATTGGCTGCAAAACCTGCTCTATTATGAGCGGTTTCGGCGGCGCTGGTGCGTTTTCGGACGGAAAATATAACATTACAAACGATTTTGGCGGCACCCTGCATGAGCATATCGGCAAAAAGCCGGCGCTGGAGCTGATGCGCTACGTCGATGAGATCAATATGCAGTACGGTGGCGAAGGGACAAGACTTTATTCGACCGCCGGCTCACAGTTCAAAAAGATTTGTATTCAGAATAAGCTGAACCTTTTGGACGCTTCCGTGCGGCACCTCGGAACCGATGTCAACTTTGTGGTGCTTCAGAATTTGTATGACTATCTGAAAAGCCGGGTGGACTTCTTTTTCAACACGCCTGTGCACGAAATCCGGGCGAAACAAGACGGGTACACCATTCTCACCGATAAAGGGGACTACGCCTGCCGCGATTGTATTGTGTCGGTGGGACGAAGCGGCAGTAAATGGATGGAAAAGGTCTGCCGGGAGCTGGGCATCCATACCAGATCCAACCGTGTAGACATCGGTGTGCGTGTGGAGCTGCCGGCGGTGGTGTTCTCGCACTTGACGGATGAGCTGTATGAGAGCAAGATTGTTTACCGCACGGAAAAATTTGAGGATAACGTGCGTACCTTTTGCATGAATCCGCACGGCATCGTCGTCAACGAAAATACCAATGGCATTGTGACCGTCAACGGCCATAGCTATGAGGATCCGTCGATGCAGACGGAAAACACCAACTTCGCCCTGCTGGTTTCCAAGCATTTTTCAGAGCCTTTTGAGGACAGCAACGGTTACGGCGAAAGCATTGCGCGCCTTTCCAATATGTTGGGCGGCGGCGTGATTGTGCAGCGCCTGGGCGACTTGGTGCGGGGACGCCGCAGCAATGCCAAGCGCATTGAAGAAGCGCTGGTTGTGCCGACGCTGGCGGCTACGCCCGGCGACTTGAGCTTGGTTTTGCCTAAGCGAATTTTGGATGGCATCATTGAAATGATTTATGCGCTGGATAAAATCGCGCCCGGTACGGCCAATGACGATACGCTTCTTTACGGTGTAGAGGTCAAATTCTACAACATGGAAGTGGAAATGAGCGGCAATTTGGAAACCAAGTACAAGGGGCTTTACATGATTGGAGACGGATCGGGTATCACCCATTCGTTGTCGCATGCTTCGGCCAGCGGCGTGTTTGTGGCACGGCGTATTGCGGAGGCTTTTGGCGCGGAAGCTTAAGAGAAAACATAAGGAGCTGTTAAAAACATCGAGTTTTTAACAGCTCCTTAAATTTTGACAACGTCTTACAAAAAATCGCCCGGTGAATTAAAAGAGGGCGTGAAAGCGGCAGAGTCCGATCCGTGCCCCTGAATGTATCCCAAAAAGCCAAGGGCCTCGGCATGCTTGCGCACCGAGTCATATTCAAACGTGGTAAGGTGACGGGAAAGCTCCGGAAAGGCGTTTTTGTCAACAAAGTCGCAGGTAAACTGCCGCAAAAGGCTCAGCCGAATTTCTTTGACAGGCAGCAGGGAGGCCAGCGCATCCAGCACGGCCAAAGAATCCTTGCGGCCGCCGGGAAGCACCAGGTGACGCACGACCAGCCCACGCACCATTCGATCCCCCGCTTTTTCGTCGGCGTGCGGGACGTCGCTGCCTTCCGAGGCGAAACGAGCCGGGCTGACCTGGCGATACATTTCTTGTACCGCGGCGCCGGCTACCGTGAAATAGTCGGGCGCGGACGAATAGCGACCGGAAAGCTCGGATGAAACATATTTGAAATCGGGCAAATAGATGTCAATCAGCCCGTTCAGCCGCCGAAGCGTGGCAACCGATTCATAGCCGCCACAGTTGTACACGATGGGAAGCCCAAGCGTCGGGCGAACTTTTTCCAGCACCGGGATCAATGCGTTGGCATAGTGCGTGGGCGTCACAAGATTGATGTTTTGTGCTCCCGCGTCTTTCAGGCGAAACAAAGCGTCGATGAGGGCTTCGGAGGAAAAGGGACGTCCTTGCCCGCCGAGGCTGATGGAGCGATTCTGACAAAAGACGCACCGCAACGAACAGCCGGCAAAAAACACCGTCCCCGAGCCGCGCGTTCCGCTGATCGGTGGCTCCTCCCACAGGTGGAGCGCCGTCCGGCTGATCCGAAATTCGGCAGGACAGCCGCAAAAACCCAGCTCGCCGTTTTCTCGGTGAACCCCACAGGCGCGGGGGCAGGCAACGCATCCCGCCGAATGTACGGCGGAACCGGAGGGGACGGAATATTTCATGCAAAGGCCTCGCTTTCTTCGGCCGGAAAAGAACAGCCGAAAGGGGTTACATCAAAGGAGAAATCAGGCGCAGAATCGCGCGCGGAATGGTGTTGAAAAAGGTGCGCCGGTGTTCGTTTTCTCCGACAAGGTGGCATTGCGGGAAGGTAGCCTCGGCATCTTCCCATACCATGCGAACGGCTTCGGAGCCATAGAGAACGGTTCCGCATTCGTAGTGAAGAAACAAGCTCCGAAAGTCCAGATTGACCGTGCCTACCGTGGCCATTTCGCCATCGCAGACCATAATTTTGGAGTGAATAAAGCCGGGCGTATATTCATAAATCTTCACGCCGGCCGCAATCAGCTCTGTGTAATAGGAGCGCGTGGTGATATAAACAAATTTTTTGTCGGGACGGCCGGGGGTAACGATCCGCACATCCACGCCGCTTTTGGCCGCCCGGCAAAGGGCTTGCAGCATGGCGTCTCCGATGATAAGGTAGGGGGTGAATATATAGAGAGACTTTTTGGCGGAGGCAATCATGTGCATGTACACATTTTCCCCCACGGTGGAATCAATCAACGGTTCCGAACCATAGGGCTGGACGAAAATCGGGGCGGATGTGGGAACGGCTACCTCTTCGGGCGTGGGAAGCAGGCTCATATCGGCCGCGAGATCATCCCCGGAAACCACGCTCCAGAGCTGCAAAAAAATCAGCGTCAGGCTCAAAGCGGCTTTTCCGCGCAGAAGGATGCCGCAATCCTTCCAATGAAAGTCCTTGCCGGCGGCGTTGATATATTCGTCGCTCAGATTGGTTCCGCCGGTGAAAGCAACGCGTCCGTCAATGGAGAGAATTTTGCGATGGTCGCGGTTGTTTTGCTTGGAGGAGAGAAAAGGCCGAAACGGATTGAAAACCTCACAGCGAATGCCCATTTGCCGAAGCTGCTTGGGGTAATCGGAAGGCAAAAGCAAAAAGCAGCCGAGGTCATCGTATAAAACACGCACGTCCACGCCGGCCGCCGCTTTTTCTTTCAAGATGTCCAAAATGCGATTCCACATCTTGCCTTCCTGTATGATGAAGTATTCCAGCCAAATCGTTTTTTCGGCTTTTTGCAGTTCCCGAAGAATGGCTTCCCAATAGCTTTCGCCGCCGGAAAAATATTCGATTTCGGTGTCGTCATAGACGGGAAAGCCCTCGGTTTGCTCCAAATAGCGTAAAAGCGTTTGGCCGGCCGGATGCGCCAGAGCGGCCTTGTCGGCCATTTCTTTCTTGCCTTTGAAGCCGGGGCGCAGGCAGGCACGCGCGTCTTCGGTTTTCTTGCGCAAGGCGTGTGTGCTGCGTTGAAAATTGAACAAAAGATAAAACGTAGCGCCGAAAATCGGGACAGCCGTAATAATCAGTGCCCACAGCAGCTTGTATTCGGGGACGTCGCGTATGGCAAGAACATACAGAGCAACCAGCACACCGAGAATATTGAGACTGAGGTTGATCCATCGAAAGGCTTGCCGAGAGTTGACAATGATGATGACAAGGTAGGCCAGCTGAAGAAGAATCAGAAGAATGGCCAACAGACGTTTGGTGAAAAGGATTCGGTACCATCGATTTTTTTTCATGAAAAAGCTCTCTCGTTTCGTTCATATTTTTTAACATTTATATTATAC
>CAKSIP010000004.1 GCA_934462825.1 uncultured Eubacteriales bacterium
CAGATTCAACAAAAACGACTGGGCATATAAGCGATACGGAAAGCTCTGGACTGAAATGCTTCCAGAAAACGAACGGTTGATCGTGAACGGCGAGACTTATGTACATTGGTACGACTGCGTAAGCGATTATATTTTATGATCCACAGCCCCGCTTAAAAGTGCAAGCGGTCGCTGACCGCACCGATTGCACCTTGTCTTCTCGGCTGACAAAGGAGGAAAAAGACTTTTTGCAAAACGAACCCCACCCGCTTTAGCAGGTGGGGTTCGTTTTGCAAAGAAATGCGGTAGCTGATTGGTGGGATTCTTTTCAGCGTGGCGCCGTAAATCGTTTTGTTTTCAAGCGATTCTGTGGATACAAAGCACAAAAAATTGCTCCTCTGCTTTTCCTCGTTTTGAACCGGCCCTCATTGCATTTTATTTGTATTTTGAAACATCAAGATTCGGTTCGGGATAGGCTGTCACATTTTCCACCCCGGAAACGTCCAGCACCCATTTGCTGTCATCGGCAAAACGACTCTGTTCCAAAACCGAAAATGTTTTGGATAGCTTGATTTCGGTTTTCAGAGAATCGCCGAGAATAATTTTGTATTTGAGATCGCAAAACACCGAAATTTCAAATTTGCTTTTCATCACGATACCGTTCATACGGCCGGCCTTATAAAACTCCGATGCCTGAATTTTTTCAAGAAAGCCGCTCATAAAAGACAAATCCCGATCGCCGTCATAGTACTCCAAAGGTTCTCCGAGAATGGCGCTGCGAACCTCCGGGAAATCAATTCTCACCATTCCGTTGGCGCGGAATCGATCCGGCAAGGCCTCGTTTTTCACCACTTCCAAATTCTCCGAAAGAGCAAAATATTCCCCGCACGTTTCTGTATACCAATAGGCTTTTTTCTCCTGCACGGTAACGGTCACTCGGCCAAACACCGAACGGGTAATATGGGCTTTGGCGATACAGGGAACGGTTTTCAACAATTTTTGTTCTGCGCCGGAGGTGTTATAGCTAAAATATCCGTTGCCGACAGAAATGCCGGCCGCCGAAAGGATCTCCTCCGGCCGACAAAGCGTGTTGCCCTTAACCTCGACGGTTTGAATTCCAATCATAATATTGATCAACATACATACGCCAAGCGCCAAAAGTATGCCGCCCACGGCGACAAACAATTTGATTCGCGGGGGCAGGAACGAACGCGCGGGGCGTTTTCCCGTCGTTTGAGGCCGCTCCGGGGCTTTTTCTTTTACCGGGTTCGGAGCCGGCCGCCGGAAGGGCGGCTCGGTCGTAGGCCTTGCCCCACCGGGCGGTACATTCTTTCGATTGATCGGGTTTGCCGACGTGCGACAATCTTGCGGCCTTCTGTTGCCGGCAGGCGACGAGAGCGGAACGCCACGTCGGGCAGAGTGTGGTTGTTCCCTGCCGCTGTTGTAAGCTGTCGAAGAAGGAGCGGACACGGGTGGTTTCTTTTGTTCTTTCATTTTTATTTACGGCACTGCCTTCCTTTGTTTTTCAGGGGGCTTAACTTAAATGGGAATTGACAAGTTTGATGACTTCATCATAAATCAGGCGGTTTGCGTTCGGATTGGCAAAATCCCCCACCAAGGCGCTCATGCTTCTCAGCACATCTCCGTTAAAGAGCAGGCTTTCAACCTCTCGTTGCAATCGCTCCGGGGAAAGATTTTTTTCCTCCAGCACCACGGCTGCGCCGTGATCGGCCAACAGCTTGGCATTTTTGTACTGATGGTTTTCCGCTACGTTGGGCGAAGGAATGAAAATCGCCGGCTTTCGCGTCATGGCGATTTCCGATATTGTCATAGCGCCGGCGCGGCAAATCACAAGGTCAGCCGCCGCCATAGCCGCCGGCATGTCGTTGATATAACTGTACAAACGAATATTTTCGCACTGATGAAGCCCGGCTTCCTTGAATTTTACCCGAAAGCTTTCGGCACCGATGTCGCCCGTGGCATGTATATGCAAAACCTCCGGGTGCGAACGGTCAAAGCGCTTCATCAGCTCCACTACGGTTTCATTGACGCGCTGTGCGCCGCGACTTCCGCCATAGGAAAGCAATACGCGCACGTTATCCGGCAAATTCAGGCGTTTCCGTGCCGCTTCCTTTGTCATGGTTTCAAAACCGGTACGCAGTGGATTTCCCACGCAAAGCAAGTTTTCCGGATCCACCTTTTTCAAGTAGTCTGCGGTTTCGGCAAAGTTCAGAAGAATCCGATCCACCTGATCCTGCAATTGGCGAACCGTAAGGCCGGGATAAACATTAGACTCATGCAACACGGTCGGAATGCCGGCCTTGACCGCCGCCTTCATAATCGGCCAGCTGACGTAACCGCCTGTACCAATCACGATATCCGGCCTGAATGCCTCTAAAACGGCCATGGCTCTGCGCGGAGAAACCGCCGCCAAGTACAGGCTTCGGAAATTTTTCAGGGGGTTGGAGCGATCCATGCCTCTCACATCCACATGATAAATAGGATACCCCTCTGTCTTACAGATTTTGTTTTCAATCCCGCGCGGGGTGCCGACAAAGGCAATCTCCGCATCAATGAGATTGTTTTTAATGGTATTTGCAATTGCGACAGCCGGATATACGTGGCCGCCGGTTCCACCACCTGTCATTAAAACTTTCACGCTCTTACCGTCCTTTTCCCATGGGTTCATTATCTTTTTTGTGTGGAATATCGTGAAATGGAAAGAATAATTGCCATTTCAAAAATCTGTATGGCCAACGCGGAGCCGCCCGAGCTAAAAAACGGAAGCGCCACGCCGGTATTCGGCATTGAATTGGTAACTACGGCGATATTCAAAGCCGCCTGCAGGGCTGTTTTAAAAACCAACCCATATACAACCAAGGAACAATATTTATTCGGTGCATGTGCCGCAATTTTGAAGCCGCGCCAAACGAGAAAGACGAACAAGCCTACCACAAGAAGCGCACCGAAAAAGCCAAGCTCTTCGCAAATAATCGGAAATATGAAATCGTTTTGCGGCTGGGAAACATACCCGTACTTTTGTCGGCTGTTTCCAAGGCCATGACCGAACATACCGCCCGAACCAATGGCATACAAGCCTTGCAGGGTTTGCCATGCTTCCCCGCGCGGATCCACTGTATCAATGTTGATCCATGTATTGACACGCGCCTGGGCATACTCCGAAACCAGAACAAGTCCACAGCCCGACAAGGCGATCACTCCGATAATCAGTCCGATCCATTTGCCGTGGGTACCGCCCATAAACATAACCGCAATGCCTATCATGCCGATAATCATCAAACCGGAAATGTGCTTTTCCAAAGCGACCAAGACACAGATTACGGCAATCAACCCACCGGGCACCAGCACGCCGTGAATAAAGCTCCCCCCAAACTGATGACGGGAGGTGATTTCTTTTTCGTGTTTGGACATATAAAGCGCCAGCATCATGACAACCGCCATCTTGGCAATTTCGGAGGGCTGAACCGTGATGGGGCCGACCTGCAACCACCGCTGTGCGCCGCCTCCTGCACGTCCGATCACAAGCACCAGCAGTAGCAGGATCACCGCCACACCGTAAATAATCACACCGCATTGTTTCCAACGCTTCGGCGTCATAAACAGGACAAACGGCACCGAAGCAATAATACTCACGGTAGCAAACAGGATGTATCGCTTAAAGAAATAAGCGCTGTCGTTGTAACGATTGGCCGCAAACACGGAGCTGGCGCTGTACGACATAACGGCGCCGAAGCTTAAAAGCAGAATCACGATGACCAAGAACCATACGTCAATCCCGCCTCGCACCAGCACGACCTGCTTTTGCTGTTCCGTGCGCAACGGCTCGGAAAAGATTACATCGTTTTGACGCAAAGCCTTTTTTCGATGCTCCAAATATCCCTGCAAGCGGGCCTCCAAGCTTTTTTTCAGGCGTTCGATTTTATGCCCTTTTTCCGGTGTGGGATATTGTTTCCGGTTGGGATTTTTCGGAAGGCTCTGTTCCTCTTTTTCGATTTTTGTTTTTGTTTTTGCTTCTGTTTTTGTTTTTGTTTCTTGTTCTTTATTGTTGCATTTCCCTTCGGTTGGCTCCTTTGCCCGATCGGAAGTTCCGGAAGGCATTTCTTTTTTGGAGCCTGGGGTATGAAAATCCTTGTTCATCTGATCCTCCCGGATTCAAAAATAACTCTATATCAGCATATCAGCGCATGGAAAACCAGCCCACCACGCAACTCAGGGCGGTAAAGAGCGCAAACGCAAAGAAAATCTTTTTCTCGCTCCAACCGATTTTTTCAAAGTGATGATGAATGGGCGCCATGCGGAAAAGTCTCTTGCCGAAAAGTTGCACGGACAAGACTTGTAAAATAACGGACAGGGCTTCTATGACGTAGATACTTCCGCATAACAAAATAATGAGCGGCTTATTGATCATAAAGGCACAGCCTGTCACAAGGCCGCCAAGGAAAAGAGATCCTGTGTCGCCCATAAACACGCAAGCAGGATTGAAATTATAAACCAAAAAGCCGAGCGTAGCGCCGATAATGCAGGCGGCCGACAAGGCCAGCGAATCATTATCCAGCTTAAACGCGCAAACGGCGAAGAAAATTCCGATTACACTCGCCACTCCGGCGGCAAGACCGTCAATACCGTCCGTCAGGTTAGCGCCGTTCACGATACCTACGATCAGGAACATGGACAAAACATAATACCAGATTCCCAATTCCACGGTTTTGGAGCAAAACGGAAGCTCCAAGGCGGTATGAATAAAGCCACTGCGGCTCATGGCAAACAAATATACAGCCGCCACGGCCACCTGAAGCAGAAATTTTTGATAGGCCTTCAGACCTTCATTCACTTTTTTCTGAAGCTTACAAGAATCATCAATAAAGCCCACAAGGCCATTGACCGTAGCCAGCCCGATGGTCAGCGCCAGCGGAAGCAGTAGCTCCGATTGATGACAAATAAAATAATATACAGAAACGCCGCACAGCGTCACAAGGATGGCAACGATAAAACCAATGCCTCCCATTGTGGGTGTGCCCTCCTTAGCCATGTGCCACCGCGGGCCGATGGTCAGAATTTTCTGTCCCACTTTTTTGCTTTTCAGAATCGGAATCAACCAATGCAACAAAAGGACTGAAAGTAAAAACACACAGCCAAACGTGATCCCGAATTTCAAAAGCATCTCTGTATTGATGATCATGGTTTTCCGAAGCCTTTCTTAATGTCGATATGACTTAATTTTTCCGTCGAAGAATGCGCTCTGCCATAGCTTGCGCAATCTTTTGCTTTTCATTGAAATCATGCGTACCGGTTGCGTCGATTTCGTAGGTTTCATGTCCTTTGCCGGCAAACAGTAAAATGTCATCCCTTTGTGCTTGCTCCACGGCAAACACAATTGCCCCGTCCCGTTCCGGGATCACACTGTACGGGCAGTCGCCGGAAAATCCGGCCAAAATTGCGGCAATAATATTCTCCGTGCGTTCACTTCGACTATTATCCGCTGTGAGAATCACATAATCCGCTTTTTCCGAAGCGATTTTTCCCATTTGAGGACGTTTATTCGGATCTCGATCTCCACCGCAGCCGAAAATCAAAACCACGCGTCCTTCCCTTTTTTTCATACTCCGAGCGCTGTCAAGCAGTTTTTCCAAGGCGTCCGGCGTATGCGCGTAGTCAATAAAAGCGGTAAAGTCCAACGAGGCTTGTAAAGGGACTTTTTCTTTCGCTAAAGCCTGTGCCACGTCGCAGGGGCGGATGGGTTCCATGCGTCCCTTCACCGGTGGCATGGCATAAAAAGCGCTTTGCACGGTAGCCGGCTGTATGCCATGGCAAAGCGCCATGGACGCGGCACACAAGCTGTTAGAAAGCTGAAATAGGCCCGGAAGAGGGCAATGCAGCTGCATGATTATATTCTTCGATTGCAGGGTGTAATCTATGCCCTCACAACCGCGATTGATTACATTTTCTGCTCGAAAATCGGCTGCCGGATTTCCCAAAGCCGAATACGAGAAGCATGGGCCGGCCGCCTGCTCTTTCATGTATGGGTAGGCGGCATCGTCCATGTTTAACAAGGACAATCGGCTCAAAGCAAACAGCCTTCCCTTGGATTGCCGATAATCCTCCATGGTTCCGTGAAAGTCCATGTGATCGGGCGTCAAATTGGTAAATGCGGCGCTTTCAAAGGCGATGGCATCCACTTTATGCAGTTTCAAAGCATGGGACGACGCTTCCATGAAAACATAGTCCGTTCCATAAGCCGCCATAAAGGCAAGCAAGCGGTACAGCTGTTCAGGATCCGGGGTGGTCATATGCGCCAGCGGATCCTTGGGGGTAGCGGAAACGGTGCGGCGCCCACAGGTGCATTGCACGGTTCCGATTGTACCGCACCGAAAAAGCGCTCCCTCAAATATATACTTTAACATATGGATCACTGTGGTTTTTCCATTTGTACCGGTGACGGCGACAACCTTCATTTTTTGTGACGGATGACCATACCATGCGCTGTAAAGCTGTGCGCAAGCCATGCGTGTATCAGGCACGCCCAAAATCAAAGTGTCTTGACAGGCTTCGGGCAGGCAAGCATCTCCCTTCGCCTCCGTTATGATGGCCGACGCGCCGCGCAAAAGTGCCTGTCGCACATATCGGTGTCCGTTGTCCCGTTGCCCTGTCAGGCAAAGGAACAAGCTTCCTATCTCAACACAGCGCGAATCGGTTACAATCTCCGAAATATACACCGGGTGGATGTTTCCTGCCAAAATTTCAGGTGAAAGACCGGCTTTGGATAACAAGTCAAACAGTTCCATAATCCGCCTCCGAATCGAATTTGTTTACACGTCCGGAGGCAGGTCTTATTCGATGTCCCTGTCCTCGTAATATCCAAAATTCACCGTTACAACGCTTCCTTTTGGAACAACGGTTCCGGCCTCGGGCCATTGACTTTGCACCGTGGCTTTTCCGCCCTCTTTATAATATTTACTTCCCTCAATTTTTATGTTTAGTCCGCTGTTAATCAACGATTGGTTGGCCGCCATGGCGGTCTTGCCGCGAATATCCGGCACCACAATTGTATCGGTCGGTTCTTCATTGTCGGTGTACAAAATCAGCTTGGCGGACGATTTCAGAACCATAGCGCCGGCCGCCGGAACCTGCCCGGTGACAACGGCTCCGTTACCGACAATTTCCACGGTGAAGCCTGCCTTTTCGGCATAAGTTTTCGCCGTGTCGGGCGACCACCAGCGGGAGGAGGAATAATCCGGCACGGTCACGGAAAGGCTCTTGGCTTCCTCGTCGGTGTACTTCGGTTCCACGCCCTCCACGTTCGGAAGAATCTGTTCAAACAATTTTCCGACATAAGGAGCGGCAATCGTGCTTCCGTAAAGCGGAGGCTCTGTCGGTTCATCCACAATCAAAAGGATTGCCAATTTGGGATCATCCGCCGGAGCAAAGCCAACGGTAGACACCACATAGCGTTCCACATCAACCGGAACCACGGGGGCGTCCTTTTTTTCGGAGGTTCCGGTTTTGGCGGCCACGCGGTATCCGGCTACATAGGCATTTCTGGCACCGCCGTCACCGGCCACGCCTTCTTCAAGAATCTTAGCCACGGTGGCCGCGATTTCCCCGCTCACCACCTGCCGCTTCGTTTCAGGCGCATGATTATAAATCACATTTCCGTTATTGTCCGTCACACGGCTGACCACGTACGGCGTCATCAGCTTTCCGCCGTTAGCCACAGCGGCTACCGCGCAAATCTGCTGAATCGGAGTCACGTTAAAGTTTTGTCCGAAAGCATAGATGGCCAAATCCAACGTAGATTGCATGTTGAAAATACTGCTTCCCTCACCCGGCAGGTCAATTCCCGTCTTGGAGGTATAGCCGAATGCACCGAAATATTTTTCAAAAGCAGCCATACCGAGCTTCAGGCCGGTATGCATAAATACGACGTTGCAGGATTGCTGAAGTCCTCCCGCCATGGTAATGTCCTTATGTCCCGTCAGCTTATAGCAATGGATTCGCTGACCGGAAATCACCTCGGAGCCACTGCAATAAAAGGGGGTATTCGGTGTTACTACTTTTTCGGAAAGCCCCATGGAGGTTGTGATAATCTTAAAAGTAGAGCCGGGGATGTAGCTTTCCCCTACGGCTTTATTCGACCACATTTTTTCAAGCAGGTCGTGCTTGCGTTTCTTATATTCCTCGCTATTCGTCGGATAGCCGAGATAATTCAACTCATAGTCAAAGTAATCCACCAAGGTATACGGATCGTTCAAATCAAAGGAGGGGGCCGTTGCCATGGCTTTGATTGCAAAGGTTTCCACATCAATGATAATGGCGCAGGCGCGATTGACCGCTTTGGATTCCCTCAGGGTGGTGTTAAGCTGTTCCTCCAAGGCCGCCTGCATCGTCACATCAATGGTCGTTTCGATGTTGTAGCCATCCTTAGCCGGAATATACTTTTCATATTCGTAGGGCATTTCGGAGCCGTTGGAGGCACGAGCCGTGATATATTTTCCATCCGTTCCTTTAAGATACTTATTATACTGTAGCTCCAATCCATATACACCGGAGCCATCGGCTGTCGTAAAGCCGAGCACGGAGGAGGCCAACGAGTTATACGGATAATAGCGCGTTGACGTAGCCTCCAAGAAGACCTGATCCTCCAAATTATTGGCCGCCACAAAGGCACGCACACGATCCGCCATATCCGCGCTGACATTCCGCGCGATGGTGCGATCCAAATAGGTGGTGTATGTAGTTTGCTTCAAAACCTCTTGCTCATTGACGCCAAGAATCTTAGCCAATTCTTTGGCAACATATTCGGTATGGGTACACCCGCTTTCCACTTCAAAGTCGCTCATACCAAATCGCTTTTTATAAAAAAATCCGTCAATCGTCATGCGGTCCTCTGCCGCATGAATCTCTCGGGGCGAGATAAACACCCGATAGGTCGTTATATTCGTGACCAAAAGCGCCCCGTTGCAATCATAAATTTTGCCTCGTGAAGCTTTGACATTGGATTCTGTTGTAATTTGATTGATGACTTTATCTTGATATTTTTTAAAATCAACCGTCTGTAGCCAAAGAACATGGAGCAGCAAATATACGTAAACCACGCACAAGGTGAGCGCCACAATTGAGGAGCGTTTCACCGTGCGAGGATTTTTCGGGGATGGGGCTGATGCCAAAGCAGGTACCTCTCTTTCCAAGCTTTCAAAAATCAAATGGAACGGATCGAGCCGGATAAGTCAAGCATATGGGCCGCTGCTCAAAGTATCCGTTTTTGCGTATCCCGATCGGATCGGTAATTACGCATTGCTCTTCACCGTTCCTCAAACAATTATTCTTTCATCAGGGATGAATCTGCACGTGTCAGTAATACAATATTATTCAATTTTTCGGTCTTTTATGTGAGAAATTGTTGTCAAATCTCGGAAAGAAAGTTTACTTAATGCCGAAAGCCGACAAAATAGCGGAGATTCCCACATTTTTATCTTCACGTTCGGCGGCATAGGATTTTGCATCATCCGTTCCGCTCATGTCAAGATAATTGGCCTCGATATATTCCTTGCGAATCATGCCGTATTCTCCGGCCGCTCTGGCGCGAAGAACGGTGACATCGTTTTTCATATCAAGCTCCATACGAAGCGCTTCCTCGGTTTGATCCAGGGTTTTATACTCATTATCCAGCTTTTTGACTTCGCGGGTAGCGTTGCTGAGCATCACGGAACCGCTGACAATCAGCATCAACGACATAGCCGCCGCTGCAATGCCGAGAGAAATTTTCATAAGGCCTTTCTTTTTGCGAGGCTTACGATTGACAATTTTCTCATCCGGGAACCAATCTTTTTTCATAGCATCCAGCTTTTCCAATTTCTCGGGTGAAATCTTGCGGAATATCCGGGTGCTGTATGCTTGCGATTCGGCGCCTGTCTTTTGCTGAGAGGGGCGATAGATTTTCACTTTATTGGCGGATGCGTTTGTATTTTTGACGGCATCCGAGGCTTTTTTCGCCGTGCCAAGTCTGACACCGCCGACAACATTCGGCTCAGCCGAACGCGAGGCTCCCGTGCCTTCTTCCTTTCTTTTACGAAGAATTTCGGCTTCGGAAAAGCGTGTAATCGTTCCGGGCGCAGGCGCGGCAGCTCCGCGGTTTTTCATATAAGTCACAAAGTCATCCGATGTCATATAGCTTTTTCCGTTATCATTGCCGCTGCGATAATTCGCCGCCACGTTCTTTTTTTGCAAGCGAGAAACCATATAGACTTTAGCGGCCGCAGAAATGTCGGATTCGGATTTGCGATTCATAGCCGGTACTTCCGGGCGCTTTCCCGAAAAGTCCTGTGCGTAGCTGTACTGATTGGTCATTTCCTGCTTCCCCCTATATCGTTTCTTTCGTATTTGAATGCTCGCGGCGCTTACAGCTTTTCCGCGATTCTAAGTTTAGCGCTCCGAGATCTCGGATTGTTTTCCAGCTCCTCCTCGGAGGGCAAAATCGGTTTTTTAGACACAACCCGAATCTGCGGTTGCTTTCCGCAAACGCAAACCGGGAAATCCTTTGGGCAAGTACATCCTTCCGCCATAGAGGCAAAGGTTTGCTTTACAATGCGATCTTCCAAAGAATGAAAAGTTATGACGGCAATTCGGCCGCCGGGATTCATGCGCTCTGCCGCACGACGCAACGTCGGCTCAATGCACGCCAGCTCCCCGTTGACTTCAATGCGAATGGCTTGAAAGCTTCTCTTAGCCGGATGATGGCCGCCTTCACGAGCGGCTGCCGGCATAGCTTTTTTAATCAGCGCTACCAATTCGCCGGTTGTCTCGATCGGATGGCGTTCTCTTTCAGCCACGATCAAGGCGGCAATACGAGGGGCAAATCTTTCTTCCCCGTATTCATAAAGGATTTTTTTCAGTTTTTCTTCCGAATACCCGTTCACCACATCATAGGCGCGGAACGGATTGCTCTTGTCCATCCGCATATCCAGCGGCGCATCGGCGTTATAAGAAAAACCTCGTTCAGCCGTATCCAGCTGATAGGAAGAAACGCCCAGATCCAAAAGGATTCCGTCAATCTTCGCCACGCCGAGTGCATCGCACACATCGGCAAAATCGGAATAATTGCTTTTTCGCACTACGGCTCTCTCACCAAGGGGAGCCAACCGTTCGCCGGCCGCCTTCACCGCTTCGTCATCGCGGTCAATAGCAATCAAGCGTCCCTTTGTCAATCGAGAGGCAATTGCGTAGGAGTGCCCTCCGCCGCCGGCCGTCCCGTCGATATAAATCCCGTCTTCTTTAATGTTCAGGCCTTCGATACATTCCGGCAGAAGAACCGATTTATGAGAAAAATTCACTTTTCCCGTTTCCATACAGATCAAAGCCCCACTTCTTCCAGTGCCAGCTTGATGGCTTCCTGATCCTCGTCTTCCACGGTTTTACGGTAATTTTCGGCCGACCAGATTTCATCATAGCTGCCGCATCCAACCACGACGGCGTCCTTGAGAATCTGTGCGTGCTCCACAAGCCCTGCAGGGAGAAGAATGCGTCCCTGAGAATCGGGCGTCACTTGCGCAGCGTTTCTATGAAGGAAGCGAAGCGTTGCCTCACTGGTTTTGCGAGGAAGCTCCATAATCGGCTTCAAAAAATTGTCCCATTCGGCATTGGAGTAGACTTTGATGCAATTGTCCCGGATGCTTCTCATAACCATGAAGCTCTCGCCAAGTTCTTCTCTGTGTTTGGCGGGGATAAAAATTCGATTCTTACTATCAAGACCGTGATAATATTCTCCGGTGAACATCGGTGCACTCCTCCTTTCATGCCGTTTTTGATGGTGTTTCGTGGTATTCTTAAACACTTTACACCACTTTCCACCACTCGGGTGGTTATATTATAATATATTCCCCCAAATAAATCAATACCTTTTTTCAAAAAAGTTGAAATTTTTTTGATATTTTTTTCTCTACCGTTGGTAGAATGATCTTAGCGCATGAAATTTCATCCT
Organism: uncultured Eubacteriales bacterium; assembly: GCA_934462825.1. Classification (GTDB taxonomy): domain Bacteria; phylum Bacillota; class Clostridia; order Oscillospirales; family CAG-272; genus CAKSIP01. The sequence goes on from CAKSIP010000004.1 coordinate 11,975, forward strand.
TTGGCTTGGATTTTTATCCTTCTTTTTTCTTTTCTGCCTTTATTTTACTTTTCGCATTTTAAAAAAGAGAAAGACCTCATCGCAAAGGGTTTCCTTTGATGAGATCTTCTCAAGGGTTATCTTGTTTTTTTATTTACGGATTACAATATTTTTACAAAAGCGGCTCACGGAATCCGATCGCTTCCGTCCTCCGGGATTACTTTTTCAATCGCCAAAATGGCACATTCAATCATACTATCATCCGGCTCAACGGTAGTAATTCGTTGCATCCACATACCGGGTGCGCTGATAATCCGCGTCAAAAGGTTATCATGGCGGCCGGCCAATTTAATCAACTCATACCCGATGCCCATAATCAATGGGATCAGAGCAATGCGGATCAGGGTACGAAGCCAAAGGGTAATTTGCGGCGGGATCAGAAAGCCGATCAGAATGCTGACGAGCACCATCAACACAAGAAACGAAGTGCCGCAGCGCGGGTGAAACCGCTTTTGCATCCGAACATTTTCCACCGTAAGGGGAAGGCCATATTCATAGCAAAAAATGGTTTTATGCTCAGCGCCGTGATACATAAAGGTACGGCGAATATCTTTTGTCCGTGACACGGCAAACATATAAATCACCAGCAAAAGCACTTTTAAAATGCCCTCAAAAACAGATTTCAAATATCGGTTATCCTGGCGCATAAACGGTATCACTCGGCCAAGCTGGGCATACAAAAACGAAGGAAACCAAATAAACAAGCCGACCACCAAGACAACAGCAAGCACGATAGACGCGACCATGACAAACGTCATAGTAGCCGATTTCTTCTTTTTATCGTTTCCTGTCGAACTGTTCGCATCATCGGAACGCTTCTCCTCCCCTTCTGCCGGTTTGGTGCCCTCCGTTTCGCCTGCTATCGGATCCGAAGACGACGCCGGGGCTTCTCCGCGTTTTTCTGCTTTTCTTTTTTCTTTCGCCGCTTTTTTGGCGGCCTTCGCGCGGCGTTCTTCCTCCTCGATTTCCTCCAAGCCGGAAATTTCCGCCGAGCGCATCAAGCATTTATATCCGATCGTCATAGCGTCGATAAAGCCAAAAACGCCACGCACAATCGGCCACCGGCAGAATCGATTTCGTGCGGCATTTTTGGTGTCCCACTCCTCCAAGACAATTTCGCCTTTAGGATTCCGCACGGCCATGGCGCTGCGCTTCGGGCCACGCATCATAATTCCTTCCATCAGCGCCTGACCGCCAATCGAAGTTTTGATTGAACTGTTGGATTTTTTGTTCATCTGTTTTTCGTGATTCCTTTCCGAGAGTTCCTTTTCTAATATTATATCCATCCTTCTTCATTCTGTCAATACCAATCCCCGCAAAAACCGACCGATTCTTCAAGCGTCCCAAATTTTATCCATGAAAAAAGCCGATGAGCCGCTCTCCCATTTCCATTGGGAGAGCGGCTCATCGGCCCACAAAATACTTGCAGCGTTTGATTATTCTTCGCCGAAATTGATCTTAATCTGAGTATTGCCCATCTCCGCTTTATGCTTATCCATCAAATTATGGATTCGCTTCACAGGGTTGAGAAGGTTGCTGATGGTTTCGTCGTGATTCAAAGTATCAATAATATATGCCACGTATTTGCACATATTCACTTCAACATACCATTCCCTCTCCCGCAGCTCGGGGCGGCGATAAACCAGGTTTGTCGTAAACACGCGATTCAGGATGCCGTCGCTATAAGCCTTATCAAACTTGTCCACGCCATCGGTAAACAAGCCGAAGGTGGCAAAGGAGAAAATCCGTTTGGCTCCCTTTTCCTTAAGCTGCTCGGCCACATCAACCAGCGACTCGCCGGAAGAAATCATATCGTCCACAATAATGACGTCCTTCCCGGTCAGGTCGTTACCAAGGTACTCATGCGCTTCAATCGGGTTACGGCCGTCAATAATCTTTGAATAATTGCGACGCTTGTAAAACATACCGATGTCCAATCCAAGCACGGATGAGAAGTACATGCACCGTTCCATAGCGCCCTCATCCGGCGAAATGATCATCAAATCATTTTTATCAATGGAAACATTGGGCACGGCTCTGACAAGAGCCTTGACCATCTGATAGGTAGGACGCACATTGTCGAATCCGCAAAGCGGGATTGCATTTTGCACTCTGGAATCATGGGCATCAAAGGTAATAATGTTGGAAACGCCCATCGCCTCCAGCTCTTGAAGCATGAGAGCGCAGTCCAATGACTCGCGTGCCATGCGTTTATGCTGTCTGCCTTCGTACAGCATCGGCATAATCACAGAGACTCGTCTTGCCTTGCCGGCAATAGCGCCGAGAATCCTTTTGAGATCTGCATAGTGATCATCCGGGCTCATAGGCACCATTTGACCGTACATGGAATAAGTAACGCCATAATTGAACATATCGCAGATGATATACACATCGTGTCCGCGCATGGACTGCTTGATCAGACCTTTTCCTTCTCCGCTACCGAATCGGGGGCACTGTGCCTGTGCAACAAATGACTCATCACCGCCATGACGGCGCCAATCCTTCAGATAATAGTCCACCTGTGAAACAAACGATTCACATCCATTCATCCCTATTATACTGAGATCTCCATATAGAGCTTCCTTCATACGTCCTCCAAAGCACTTCTATTATATTTAATTGAAAGGTAAACTTCACTAATACTATTATATCATATCTTTCACGCTTTGAGAAGTTCTTTTTTTACTTTTCAAACACATCCGACACTTTTCGGCGTTTTTCACAAACCAAACGTGTTTTTTTGCAAGTTTCCCTACATTTCATAAGGGATTATTTCAGCTCGACCACGGTAACGCCGCCGTCCCCCTCTCCGTATCGCCCGATACGGAACGAAGCCAGCCGTTTATCCCCTTTCAAAAATTTCCAAAGGGCATTTTTCAAGGCGCCGGTTCCTTTGCCGTGGATCAAATGTACCGTTTTGATCCCTGCCACAACGGCATCGTCCAAATACTTATCCACAGCCAGCCATGCTTCCTCTCCGGTCATACCGCGCAAATCAATTTCGGCACGGAAGGAACGATCCAGATTCAATTTATAATCCGACACTTTTTTCGGCTTTTTATTTTCTCCAAGCAAGACCTCCCCGTCCTCTATCAATTTCAGATTGGACACCTTCGTTCGGGTGGAGAGAATGCCGGCACGAACGGTCACATTGCCGCTACGGTCGGGATCTTCTGTCAGCACACCGTTTTTGCCAATGTTGACAATATACACGGCATCCCCTTTGCGAAGCGGACGAGGCAACACATAGTTTTCGTCCTTTTTTTCCTCCACGGGATTATACCGATCTTCATTCTCGCGCAAATGACGTCGAATATCCCGCCGCGCCTGATCCAGCGCTTCTCCAAGACGCTCCGACTCTCTCTGCTTCCGCACGGCATCCAATTGTGCCAACACAAAGTCGCTGGACATCTTGGCGCTTTCCACCATAGCGTTCGCCTTGCCGCGAGCCGCCTCCAAGGTCTGATCGGCCGTTTGCATTTTTTCTTGAATCCGGCGTTCCGCCTCGGCTTTGAATCGCTCATATTCCTCACGCATCCGTGCCGTTTCTTCGCGGTCGTATTCCATTTTCAGCCGTTCCGCATCCAGCTTTTCAATCACATCTTCAAACCGGCGGCTCTCCGATCCGACAAGCCCTGCGGCTCTCTGCACAATCTCGTCCGGCAGTCCCAGCTTTTTGGAAATGGCAAAGGCGTTGGAACGTCCCGGAGCGCCGAGAATCAGCTTATATGTCGGTTTCAGCGTTTCCACATCAAATTCGCAAGACGCATTGCGGACGCCCTCGGTATCCAACGCATACATCTTCAGTTCGGCGTAATGGGTGGTGGCGGCGCACATAGCCCCCTTGGCCCGCACCGCTTCAATCACAGCCACGGCCAGCGCGGCCCCTTCCACGGGATCGGTTCCGACGCCAAGCTCGTCGAAAAGCACCAAGGAGCGATCACTGACTTGCTTCATAATCGCAACAATGTTTACCATATGGGAGCTGAACGTCGAAAGAGACTGCTCTATGCTCTGCTCATCCCCGATGTCGGCAAGGATTTCCGAAAAGAGGCAGACGCGCGAGCCATCCTTGGCCGGAATGTGAAGTCCCGCCTGCGTCATCAGAGAAAACAGGCCGAGCGTTTTCAGCGTAACGGTTTTTCCTCCCGTATTCGGGCCGGTAATAATCATGGTATCAAAGCCCTCTCCCAACTCAATGTTGGTGGGAACGACCTTGTTTTTATCAATCAAAGGGTGACGGGCGCCGTGCAGCACCACAGAACGCTCCTTTTCATCTGTGATCACGGCCGGAACGCCGTTCATCTGATTGGAAAGCTCTCCGCAGGCAAAAACAAACGAAATTTCCACAATGTTCTGGTAATCGAAGCGAATGGCATCTGAATTTTCCGACACCAAAGCCGAGAGAGCGAAAAGGATCCGCTCGATCTCTTTTTCCTCGTTGGATTCCAGCACACGAAGCTCGTTGTTGGCATCGACCACCGCCATAGGCTCCACAAAAAGCGTTGCGCCCGAAGCGGAGGTATCGTGTACAAGTCCTTTAATCTCGCTTTTGTATTCCGCCTTAACGGGAATGACATAACGCCCGTTGCGGGTTGTCACGATGTTTTCCTGAAGATATTTCGCGTAGGAAGAAGTAGTGATATATTTTTGAAGGATTTCTTTGATCCTATTTCCTGCCGCCCGTTTTTTTCTGCGGATTTCAGCAAGCGCCGGGCTGGCGTCGTCGGCGATCAATTCCTCCGAGATGACGGAACGAAAAATTTGATCCTCCGCTTTTCGATTGGTCATCAATCTCTCAAAAATCTCATCCAGCGAGGTATCAATCGTTCGGTTGACACGGATATAATCCAGCAAGGCTCTCGCCGTTCGCAAAACATTGGCCGCGTCCAGCAGTTCCCGCGGCGTAAGGACAGCGCCTTTATCGGCGCGATCGCATACGTCCGTCATGTTTTTCACATCGCCGAAGGGCGGGGTGCCTTTCAAATTCATCAGCGCAATGGCGTCCGTTGTACGGCGCAAGCGCCGAAGCACCTCATCGCGGTCATCCGTCGGCGTCAACGTCCGCGCCAGCTCGCGTGCGCCTTCTGTCAGCGCCCGTTCCGCCAGCATCTCACGGACTTTATCAAATTCCAAGGTTTTCAGTATTTTTTCATTTATCAGCATCTTATTAAATTTGTTTGTGTACAGATTTATATTCATCATAAAAACGGAAATACGGGCACTCTGTATTGTAGCCGCCCGCAAATCGGATATATTCATCCTCATCCAGGCTCATGCGGCATTCATAGCAGTCTTGATCTTCATTGTAGTCATAAAATTCGCAATTCTCGCAATTGGCCGCCGTTTGATACGACTTATTTTCTTTGGCTTTCATCATTTCATCACTCAATCACAAGGTAGTCCGGAATGCCATCCGTATAAGAAGGTACATTTTCTCCTTGAATCAAGGGCAGCAAGTACCGGCAACAGGCATCCGTTACGTCATTTCCCTGCTCGTTGATAAAGGCATCGTCTACTTTTCTGATCTGATTGGCAATTTTGGCAACGTCCGCATGGCCGACACGCGAGGCATACGGCTGATCCGAAATGCGCTCAATCGTCATCATTTCGCGGCTGACGCCATCGGCCGCCGCCGCAACAGCCGCACGTCCCACACGCACCGATTCGGCAATATCCGTCGCCGAGGCGATATGCGACGCGCATCTCTGGCAAATATTCAACTCCACGGAACGGACTTTGCAACCGATTTCATTTTTCACGGCGATTTCCAGCGCCTTTCCGGTGCCGGAAAGCTGTTTGTGCCCAAACACATCCGTTCCGCCAACCCCGATGTTATCGCAAACATAGGTGCCGTCCGCCAAATGGATCCCTTCCGAAACGGCGATCACCACATTCGGATGCCGCTTCAGCGCGGTACGCACATCCTCAAAAAACTGTTGCATATCGAAATTTCGTTCCGGCAAGTAAACAAAATCCGGCGCACGGCCGTTTACCACGCGGCCGATGGCGGAGGATGCCGTCAGCCAGCCGGCGTCCCTTCCCATAATTTCCACAATGGTAACGGCTTTCGTAGTGTAAACGGCGCAATCCCGCAAAATTTCCTGCATGGTGACCGCGATATATTTGGCAGCCGATCCGAAGCCGGGTGTATGATCGGTAGCCACAAGATCGTTATCAATCGTTTTAGGCACTCCGAGAATCCGCATTTCATAATCATGGCTTTTGGAATACTCCGACAGCTTGGCCACAGTATCCATGGAATCATTGCCCCCGATGTAAAAGAAGTAACGGATATTATATTTCTTGAATATCGAAAAAAGCTTTTCATAAACCTTTTCGCCTTCTGCATCGCCCGGATTCGGAAGCTTTTTCCGGCACGAGCCAAGCGCGGCCGCCGGTGTATTTTCCAAAGCGGCAATCTTGTCCTCATCGGCAAAAAAAGCGTTGAGATCGACCAAGCGTTCCTCCAAAAGTCCCTCGATTCCGTTCCGCATGCCATACAAGGTTCCGATACATCCTCCGTGAACATTTTCTTTTACGCCGCGAATCACGCCTGCCAGCGTCGCATTGATAGCCGCCGTAGGCCCGCCGGACTGTCCGACAACTGCATTTCCCATTAACTTCTGTTCCATATGATTTTTCCTTTCTCTATCAACGTCATCATGCCATCACGCTATCGCGCCGAAGCGCCCGATTTTCCCGGCTAAACGCCAAAGTCACACCGACCGTCTGCTCAAGCACACAAAGATTACATATTTATTATATACCCAAACGCACCGTTCTGTCAACGCTTTCTGCATGGAAAAAAGCCCGGCCAAGGTCTGACCGCGCCATTTTTTCGCCTCAAAGCAAAATTGCGGGCTTTGCCTCATATAATGGAATCACAAAGCTCAATGCAAAATTCCGACCGGAGGCGTTTTTATGATTTCTTTGGCGCACATTTTATCCACCCTATCGAACTTTTTTCACTTGATTCTCGGCATTCAGCCGGCCGGCCAATTTCCTCCGCCTCTCCCGCAAGAGGAAGAAAAGGCCTGCTTTCAAAAGGCGGCTATGGGGGACGCGGCGGCGCGCGACAAGCTGATTTTACACAATCTGCGTCTTGTTTCTCACATTGTACGGAAATATTATGCTTCAAGCCCCTGCCAGGACGATCTCGTTTCGATTGGCAGCATCGGTCTTGCCAAGGCGGTAGATTCGTTCAATCCTCAAAACGGCGCCCGCTTTGCCACTTATGCGGCCAAGTGTATTCAAAATGAAATTCTCATGTATTTTCGCTCCAGAAAAAAGCTGTCCAATGAAATTTCCATCAACGAAACGATTGATATAGATCGAGACGGCAATCCGCTAACCTATATGGATGTCATCAGCACCGAGGAATGTATTGCCGATGAGATCAACCGCAAAATTCAAGTAGAAAATGCCTTAAAATATGTAGAAACTCTGCTCACGCCACGAGAACGGCAAATCATCGTGATGCGTTACGGGCTTTATGGCAAAAAAGCATTCACGCAACGCGAAACGGCGGATGTTTTGCACATTTCCCGCTCTTATGTAAGCCGTATTGAAAAAGGCGCGCTGGAAAAATTGCGCACCGCGCTTCTCTTGCCTCGCAAAAGATAGTGTGTTCCTTTTGAAAAAAGGGGCAAGCCTTTCGTCACAAGGATTGTTGACACGCTCTCGGCGATTGCATAGGATGCCGCAGAAAAGTCCGAGGGGACGCTCAGGCCTCTCTATTGAAGCTTGAGCGTCCCCTTTGGCACCTTTATCGAATATCAATTTTGCCGCCCGAAAAAACACTGAGCGCGCGCACGATTTCCTTGGTACACGGAAGCACAATGCAAACGTGCGGATTGTATCGTGCAATTAAGTTACCACGGATGCCGGAGGCAACAAATACGCGGGAAAGATAGATATAGCGTCCCTTAAACCAGCCTTTTTTGACCTCCGCTACGCCGAAATCACCGATCTCATCCCACGCAAGGGAGCAAAATTCTTCCTCTCCGAATGAACTCCGCGCCCCTTCAAATCCAATGCGATTCATCATAAGGGCGCTTTTCTTGTGCCGAATCAGCCAAAAAGCAAGGCCGGCAAAGACCAACAAGGGCAGGAAAATGAGCAAAACGGCGCCTGCACTTTTCACAAAAAACAAGGCAACCAATGCGGCGAGCAAAAGTCCCCCGCCAACAGAAACAAGGAGCATGCTTAATTCGCAGGTGGTTCGCACACGAATCCCATTTCTTATATTGGACACATAAGACGGCATCATTTTTCCTCCTTACTTTTCCTCTTTGACAGGCAGCGCCTTCAGGCTTCCGTTGTCAGCCTTTGTCTCCAGGCATTCCGCTTTTCTTCGGCTTTTCGCAAAAAAATTCTGCAACAAAGCCAAGCTTTTTTCGGCCAGAACGCCACCCTCCATATCAGGGCGATGCCCAAGCGGATAGCAATTGAGATCCATCACGCTGCCAAAGGCGCCGGCACGCGGATCTTTGCTTCCATATACAACGCGTCCGATTCGCGCATTCAGCACAGCGCCGGCGCACATCGGGCACGGCTCCAATGTAACAAACAGCTCACAGTCGGACAGGCGCCAGCGCGCGAGCTTACGGCAAGCGGCTTCTATGACCAAAATTTCGGCATGCGCCGTAGCGCCACCGCCGTTTTCCCTTTGATTATGGGCGGCGGCCAACACCTGATCTTGGCAAACCAGCACGGCGCCCACCGGCACGTCTCCTTGCTTGGCGGCTTTTTCTGCCTCATCCAAAGCCAAAGACATATACTTTTCGCACCGAGGCAAATCTTTTATCGTACTCATATTCACAAAAGCAAAGAAACAATGCCTGAAACAACGGAATACAGCACAAACACGAAGGCCAAAGAGCCGACAAAATCACGGGTGCGCACCGGCACGGTATAGGTCAACACTCCCCCGACACCGGGCTTTGGCAAACGTCCAAACAAACGGTAATCCTCCGAGGAGGGTTCCGCTTTGGTTCTTTGTGAACGGTAGGTGGCCGCCAAATAGGCAATACACACGATACCGATAGCAAAAATCACACACTCCACGACAAGCATCAGGCGATAGGCACTTTCCGGGGCAAAGCGCTCCGAAAGGGACTCCTGCAGAACCGAAACGGAATTGTTGATCATATGCAGTAAAGTCGATGGCCAAATGGAATCGGTCAACACGCAAATGGTACCCATAATAATTCCCGCCACCAAGGTGTACAAAAACTGTGCCACATTGCCGTGCATCATACTAAACATCAGGCTACTAACCAAAATCGCCGCCGCGTTGCCATAGGGTCGCAGATTGGACAAGATCACGCCGCGGAACAAAAATTCTTCGCAAAAGGCGGGCACCAAGCCAATGGTAATAAAACGCAGAACGAAGCTATAGTCCTTCGCATATGCGGTTGCCTCCTGAAATATCGACGGGGTTTGCGGCAAGGATAGGGCCGACACCAACACAGAATTGATCCACGCAAACGAAAAGGCGCAGGTCATACCGGCAAAAATCAAGGCAAAATTGCGCCAAGAAAGACGGATTTGAAACGGAATCGGGCATGTTTTTCTTCGTTTGGAAATCTGATAATAAAATCCGCCGGCCAGCATAAAGGCACCGAGATAGCAAACGTCATACAAAATCGAGCCTATCACTTCGGCCGTTCGTGTCGGAAGAAGCTCCGGCAAAAATTTTCCGATGACAACCGCTCCGGTCATCAGAACATAAAACAAAACGCTCCAAAAGAACATCGTACCGCCGACAGCGTTCAAAGTATAGCGGTATTGCTTTCGCATCCGTTCCATGAAACCAACCTCTCCCTTCTCTGATTCTTTACTTTTCCAATTATGGCATTAGTATAACATTTTTTCATTGTCTTTGTCAAGCAAAAAGGAACCGTTAAAAACTTCCGAACGAATTTTTTAACGGTTCCTTTCACTATAGGCCTAAACCAATCAGTGAATGATGCAACGCTCCGTGTCTTTATCAAAGATATGGATACGGCTGGTATCAAAAGCGATCTTGACCGTATCGCCTGCTTTGGACTGCGAACGGGAAGATACTCTCGAAATCAGGTTGCTCTCTCCTATCTTGAGGTACAGATAGATTTCTGCGCCCATCAATTCGGTTACGTCTACATAGGCATCAAGAATACTGTCTTTATAAGTTTCAAGGTTCAGCGCATCGTCGTGCAGGCCTTCGGGACGAATGCCGAGAACGACTTCCTTGCCGATATAATCCTGGAGCTCCTCTGCCTTTGCCTTTTCGGGGCCGAGGTTGATCGTATAGTTTTCTTCAAAGCGGAACATCAAGTCCTCGCCCTTCTTTTCCAGGACGCCGTTGATGAAGTTCATCTGAGGCGTTCCGATAAATCCGGCCACGAAGATGTTGACGGGCTTATCATACAGCGTCTGAGGAGTATCTACCTGCTGAATCAATCCATCTTTCATAACGACGATACGGGTTGCCATGGTCATAGCCTCAACCTGGTCATGCGTTACGTACACAAAGGTGGTTTGCACTCTCTGATGCAGCTTTGTCAGCTCGGTTCTCATCGTTGCACGGAGCTTTGCGTCCAAGTTGGAAAGCGGCTCGTCAAGCAAGAACACCTTAGGGTTACGAACGATAGCACGTCCCAATGCAACACGCTGCTTCTGACCGCCGGACAAAGCCTTCGGCTTTCTGTCAAGAAGGTGGGAAATATCCAAAATTCTCGCAGCTTCTTCCACGCGGCGATTGATTTCTTCCTTCGGAGTTTTATTGAGCTTCAGACCGAATGCCATGTTTTCAAACACGGACATGTGCGGATACAAGGCGTAGTTCTGGAACACCATTGCAATCTTTCTGTCTTTCGGAGCTACATCGTTTGCCAGCTGATCTCCGATGAACAGCTCGCCTTCGGAAATCTCCTCCAAGCCTGCGATCATACGGAGCGTTGTGGATTTTCCGCATCCGGAAGGGCCGACAAGCACGAGAAATTCTTTATCCTTGATTTCAAGGTTAAAATCCGAAACTGCGGTTACACCACCGGGATACTTTTTATAAATATGTCTGAGGGAAAGGCTTGCCATGGAATATCCTCCTTGATTGTTCCGAATCGCGCGCGGCAGCTTCGGATCCTATAATTATTTACGCTATATATTGTATCAAATTTTCAGCCAAAATAAAAGAGTTTATTTTCCCAAAATTTTATTGAAATATTTGTGCATATTTGCCAAATTAGTAGAATAAAATATGAATTCGGTTTGATTTTTTTCAGTGGCGATTTTAATTTATTAACGCTGCTGGATTCCCTTCATAGAAAGCGCAATCCGTTTTTTCTTCAAATCCACGCTAAGGACTTTGACCTTTACCACGTCGCCCACCGACACAACGTCCGAGGGGTGTTTAACGAATTTATCGGACAATTCCGAAATATGCACAAGGCCGTCCTGATGCACGCCGATGTCAACAAAAGCGCCGAAATCAATGACGTTCCGCACGGTTCCCTCCAGCAGCATGTCCGGTTTCAGATCCTCCATATCGAGAATATCATCCCGCAAAACCGGAGCCGGCAGGGCATCCCGAATATCACGTCCCGGTTTTTGCAATTCCGTCACAATATCAACAAGGGTCGGAACGCCGATTCCCAGCGCCGCGCAGACTTTTTCGGTTCCTTCCTTATGCACATCCGAAGTCAAGGAGGACAGGCGTCCGTTTTTTACATCCTCCTCGGTATAACCGAAACGCTTCAGCAAAGCCTTCGCCGCTTCATAGGATTCGGGGTGCACGCCGGTATTATCAAGAATCTCTTGCGAGCCGGGCACTCGCAAAAATCCGGCGCACTGTTCGTAGGCCTTGGCGCCGATCCGCGGAACCTTCAGCACCTGCGCACGCGTTTGAAATTCTCCGTTTTCCTCCCGATACTTCACAATGTTTTTAGCCCCAACGGCGTTGATGCCGGAAATGTAAGACAAAAGAGAATGGGAGGCCGTATTCAGATCCACGCCGACGCTGTTTACGCAATCTTCCACCACGCCCGTAAGAGCGCCGTCAAGACGCGCCGGCTTCATATCATGCTGATATTGTCCCACGCCGATGGATTTCGGATCAATCTTCACAAGCTCTGCCAGCGGATCCTGCAACCGGCGGGCAATCGACACAGCGGAGCGTTGCATGACGTCAAAATCGGGAAATTCCTCCGCCGCCAGCTTGGAAGCCGAGTAAATCGAAGCGCCCGCTTCACTGACCACAATATACTTACAGCCGGCCGTTGGAATCGTTTTCAGAAGGTCGGCAATGAAAATTTCACTTTCCTTGGACGCTGTGCCGTTGCCGATTGCCACCACATCCACCTTATAATTGAGTATCATTTTTTTCACCACACGTGTGGCTTCCTCAATCCGGGCGCGCGGCTTTGTCGGGTATATCACAGCGGTATCCAGCACCTTGCCCGTCTTATCCACTACGGCCAATTTACAGCCGTTTACATAGCCGGGATCAAAGCCAAGAACGGTTTTTCCTTTAATCGGCGCCTGCATGAGCAAATGCTTGAGGTTATCGGAAAACAGCTTGATAGCGCCCTCGGAAGCGGCGTCGAACAAATCATTCCGAATCCCTCTTTCCACCGAAGGGGCGATCAAGCGCTCATAGGCGTCCACAACCGCGCTTTCCACAAAAGCCTTGGCCGGGCTGGCATGAGCCACGATCACTTGGTTAAACAAAAAGTTCAGCACCATTTCCGGTTGGATCTCCACCGCCACCTTCAACAGTTCCTCTTTTTCGCCGCGGTTGATCGCCAGCACACGATGTCCCGGAATTTTGCAAATCCGTTCCGAATAATCATAATACTGACTATAAACCGAGTCCTCGTCCTTCGCGTTCTTCACCGTAAGCATTCCATGCTCAAAGGTGATAGTACGGATTTCTTTACGAAATTCCGCATTGTCGGAAATGTTTTCCGCAATAATGTCGCAAGCGCCGGCAAAGGCCTCCTCCACGGTGGCAACGCCTTTCGCGCTCTCGTCCGAATTTTGATCTGCGCCCTCATTCGCCGGCACAACATACGAGGCCGCCTGCACCGAAAGAGGGGGATCATAGCTTTCACGCTGTTCAAACAAAAGAATGGCCAAAGGCTCTAGGCCCTTTTCCCGCGCCACCGAGGCACGGGTTTTTCTATGGGGACGGAAGGGGCGATAGATGTCATCAATTTCCGTCACGGTTTGCGCGGCATCAATGGCTTTTTCCAGCTCCGGTGTCAGCTTTTCCTGCGATGCGATCAGGTCTTTGACCTCCTGCTTTCTTTTTTCAATGTTGCGCAGAGCGGTCAGGCGATCGTCCAAATCACGCAAAACGGTATCGTCCAGGCTCCCGGTCACTTCCTTACGGTAACGGGCAATAAAAGGAATGGTGTTCCCTTCATCAATTAAAGCGACCGTCTTTTCCACCTGCTCCTGCTTTATATTAAATTCCTTGGCCAATGTTTCAATAATGTTCATTTTTCTTGTTCCTCTGTTATTTGTTTGATTTGTTTTCCTTAGTCGGACACAAGCACGCGTTTTCCAATGCGGCAATCTCCGTCTTTGTCAAAAAGCGCCACTGTCCGCGTTCCAAACGGGAATCCAGCGCAAGAGGGCCGAATGTAACCCGTTCCAGCGCCGTAACCTCATTGCCGACCGCACACAGCATTTTTTTGATTTGATGATATTTTCCCTCTGTCAAAGTAATGGTACCGCCAAGCGGAAGGATTTCCACCGAGCAGGGCTTGGTCACATAGCCGCCAATATCTACGCCCTTTTCAAGGCATTGCTTCATAGCTTCGGTAACAGGCTCTTTGGCATGAAAAACATACGTCTTACTAACATGCCGTTTGGGCGACAAAAGAAAATGCGCCATGGCCCCGTTATCGGTCAGAAGCATCAAGCCAACCGTGTTTTTATCCAATCGACCGCAGGGAAACAATCCGCGTTTTTGCAATTCCAAAGGCAAAAGCTCCAGCACCGTTTTTTCGCGTTCGTCATCCGTTGCGCTCACATACCCTTGGGGTTTGTTGAGCATCACATAGACGTATGGCGTGTACTGCAATTCCCTTCCGTCCAAAAAAATGTGATCCTCCGTCGGGTTCACCTTGCAATCTGCCGCGGCCGCCGGGCATCCGTTCACCCAAACGCGCCCCGCACGCACGGCACGGCCGGCCTCAGTCCGGCTCAGGGAGCCGACTTGCGCCAAGAATTTATCCAATCTCATTTCCGCCATGCGCCTTCCCCCTCGTTTCCGTTTTTTCTTTGCAAGAATCGGCAAAGCACCCGCGTTATTGCAAGGTTCTTTCTCTTTGAATTTTCCTCTGCCGCAACTTTTATTTTACCATACATACCTCTTTTTGTCAACCAAAATCCATCGCCCGCCGAAACAATCCCCCGTTTCTTAATGCAGCAGAAGGCGCACCAGCAAAAACGCAATTCCGCCGCAGCATGGGAAGGTTAAAATCCAAGCCGCAAGCATTTCGCGCAACGATTGCCCATTCACACGCCGACCGCGTCGGCTACGCTCCCCAAGCGCTGCACCGATGACGGACGCCGTCGCCGTATGCGTCGTACTGACCGGGATTCCTCCCAGCGTTGCCGCCAGCATACAGCCTGTGGCTGCCATATCCGAGGCCAGCCCCGTGCAGGGCGTCAGGGTGACGGTTTTCATCCCCACACGACGGATAATGCGATACCCGCCCACGCCCGTGCCGAGAGCTATCAAGGCCGCGATCATTCCCGTCATCCAGAGAGGAGAGTTTCCTTCTCCTCCTGCCGTAGGCGATGCCGACAACCAAAGCGAAAATGTCATAAGCCCCATAAACTTTTGACCGTCCTGCGCTCCGTGCATAAAGGCCATCGCACACGCTCCGACGATCTGCCCTTTGCGGAAAGTCTTGTCACGTTTTTCTTTTTTCAGATTCCGATACACAACGCCCAAAATTTTTGTGGCTCCGACACCGCACAAAATGCCAACCGGCAAGGACAAAAAAAGACCGCCTATGGCAAGCCGCAAAGCCGTCATCGCTTCCGGTGTCACCTTCACGCCGCAGGCCAGCGCCGCTCCGACAATACCTGCGATCAAAGCATGGCTTTCGCTGGTGGGGATGCCGACCGTCCATGCCAATATCCCCCAAAGAATAATCGCCAACAGAGCGGCGCACAGAATGACAGGAGCATTGGGGTCATATCCGATCAGCGAGGCTATATGAATGACGGAGCTTGCTACCGAATCGTTACACTGCTTCATGAGAAACGCACCGCAAAAATTAAAAAACGCCCCCAAAAGCATAGCGCGGGGCATCGAAAGCGCTTGCGTGGAAACGGCCGCTGTGATGGCGCCGGGAGCGTCTGTCCATCCGTTAACAAAAGCGGTTCCCGCAATGAGGAATGTCACCCAAAGCAGAGGTGGTGAAAGCGTCAGCTGTCGGACAAACTCCGAAAAAGGCATTTTGCGTCCCTCCTGTCATCATTAGATTCAAAAGAGTTCACGCCCTGTCTTTTCTGCCTCATCTGCGTCTCGGCTTTTTTCGATGCGGCGAACAAGGAGGGCGTTGGGAAGCTCTTTTTTGTTATATGATTGCAGCAAGGGGATTTATGACATTGCCGGGGGATGAACGCACCAACGCGAAGAAGCTTCCATCAAAGATGTGCAAGCCCAGCGCAAATGCCGACATCGGCTTTAGGATGCAGCGGCAAAATGCCGTTGAAATCCTAAAGCCAAAGAAAGCGTCCGAGGTTACAAAAAGAGGGCTGTGAAAAACTCAGGATGAGTTTTTCACAGCCCTCTTTTGGCTAAATATTATTCTTCATCCTCATCGGCGTCACTGATCGCTTGCACATCGGCCTTCGGGTGAATGTCCCCCGCCTTTGTCAAAGCGAGCTTGGTGCACAGCGGGCCAATCAATTCATAAATCAGCACGCCAAACAAAACAATATTGCGAACCATACTGCCATCCGCTCCAAGGCTTTGCACTGTCACAGACATGCCAAGCGCCACGCCGGCCTGCGGGAGCAGGGTAACGCCCAAGTACTTCCGAATGTTTTCGTCACAATGAACCCAACCGGCGCTCCATCTGGCTCCGAAGTATTTTCCGGCCGAACGTGCGAGGATATAAGTGAGGCCGATAATGACAATGGTAACATCCGCAAACACATTCAATTCAAGCTCCGCGCCGCTGATTACGAAAAAGAGCATAAACAACGGTGCCGTCCACTTGTCCGTTTTCGCCATGATTTCATCCGAAAAATCGCACATATTGCAGAACACCGTTCCCAGCATCATGCAAACGAGAAGCGAGGAAAAGCCAATCTGAACCGGGCCGATAGCAAACTGCAATTTGGAAAGTGCCACGGTCAGGATCACAGCCGTCACAGCCAAGGAAAGGCGCTTGCTGTTGGAATGGAAGAACTTTTCCGCCATGGAGAAAAGAATCCCCATCACCGTGCCGAGAACCAGCGACAGCACAATTTCGGCCAAGGGGTTGACAAGGATAGAAACCATGTCAACATTTCCGTTCAGCATCGCTTTGGCCACACCAAAAGAAATGGCAAAAATCACAAGTCCCACGGCATCATCGAGTGCAACGATGGGCAAGAGCAGGTCTGTCAGCTTTCCTTCCGACTTGTACTGCCGCACCACCATCAAAGTGGCGGCCGGTGCAGTAGCCGACGCAATGGCTCCCAAAAGAATGGCCATCGGCAAGCTGAGCTTATCGCTGAAGGCGAAATGCAAAGCAATCAAAATCACGTCCACCGTCAGTGTAGCCACTACAGCCTGAACAATTCCGATCACCGTGGCCTGCTTTCCGGTCGTTTTCAGCTGAGACAAACGAAATTCGTTTCCGATGGAAAAAGCGATAAAGCCAAGGGCAACGTCGGAAATCAATCCAAGCGCCTGTACCGAAGCCGCATCGACAAAACCAAGTCCTCCGATGCCAAGGCGTCCGAGAAAATAGGGGCCAACCAAAATGCCCGCCACCAAATATCCGGTAACGGCCGGCAATTTCAACATCTTTGCCAAACGGGACACAAAAAGTCCCGCCGTCATGGCAATGGCTATCTCCAAAAGTGTTTGCACAGAATTACTCCTTTACCCCCGCGTCATAATCTTTGATACGGTTGATTTATCTTACTTATTATAAATCTTTTTTCTGTCTCTTGCAAGAGTTTTTTTCAACAAAATGCGGCATTCGGCAAAGAAAAACTTATCCAAAATCACATAAATTCCTGTTTTTTGCGGGAAAACTTACATTTCCATAGCCACCGGGACGACATCGGCCGGAATCGGGCAGACATATCCATGGCCGTCGGCTTTCCTTTTGGCAAATTCCGCGCGCGCCTCCTCCAAAATCGCCGGGTTTTCCCAAAGCTCGATGGCCGCACAAGCCAACACCTTCCCGGCATACAGCAGGCCCTTATCGCCAAGCGATGTCACGCCGCAGGACACATTCTGCCAGGAATGCCCCGGCGCTCCCGACGGGTATGTAACCGTTTTGATTTGCGCTGTGGGCGTTTGCCAACTCACATCCCCCACGTCCGTGGAACCGGGTGTAAAGGCATCCGTGGTCAGGAACGGAACCACAAAATCGTTGATTGATTTTGCCCCGTGATGGGTTTTCTCGTCCACATAGGCCGCAATGGCCTTATCCAGGCGCCCTGCCTGTGCAGGACACGCCGCATGGGGGTAGGTTTGATACAAAGCATCGGCAAAGGCTGTTTCTTCCGAGGTATAGGAGGGGGCGCCCACCTCGCACATGTTTTTATAAAGCAGCTTTTCCAGCGTCGTATTCGGGAGCGTATTGGCTGTTCCGTCCACAAAGACCTTTTCAAACGTCGTTTCCGTCATCATAGCGGCTCCGGCGGCGATTTTATCGACGCGGGCGGCCAATGCCACCGTATCCTTCACGGCAATCGCCCGAATCATGTAGAGGACGGAGGCCTCTGCCTGCACCACATTGGGAGAAATACCGCCGTTATTGAGAATGGAATAATGAATCCTTGCGTCCGAAATCATGTGCTCCCGCAAAAACTGCACGCCCACATTCATCAGCTCCACGGCGTCCAACGCCGACCGCCCCTGCTCGGGATCACTCGCGGCGTGAGCCGCCACGCCGTGAAATTGGTACAGCACCTGAATGCAGGAATTGCAAGTGCCGCTGACAATTTCATTGGTATCTCCGGGATGCCATGTCAACGCAGCGTCCAAGGAACGCCAAATGCCCTCCCGCGCCATAAAGGCCTTACTTGCGCCGCCTTCTTCCCCCGGACAGCCAAAAAACACAATAGTTCCGCTTTTCTTTGTTTGCTCCAGATACTGCTTTACAGCCATCGCGGCGGCCAGCGATCCGGCGCCCAGCATATTATGGCCGCAGCCATGTCCGTTGCCTCCGGCGACGATTGGCTTGGCTTCCGTCGCGCCTCCTTGCTGGGAAAGGCCCGACAGCGCGTCAAATTCGGCAAGAATACCGATAACCGGCTTCCCGCTTCCATAATGCCCGGTAAAAGCCGTTGCAATGCCGCAAATATTCTCTTTTACGGTAAATCCGTTTTCCTTGAGAATTTTACAGTAAAGCTCCGCCGAGCGATATTCTTTCAGAGAAAGCTCCGCATACTGCCAAATCTGATGGCTAATATCGACAAAGATTTCTTGATTGGATTCAATATAGTCCGCCGCCTCCGTTTTTGCTTTTTTCATTGCTGTATCATCCATGTGCTTTTTCCTCCTTTATAAGGAAAAGGGACGACCGGCCCCTTACAACAGCCGCCGCCCTTTTCATTTTTCATTTTTCGTTTTTCGTTTTCCGTTTTGCATTCTCTTTCAATGAAGAACCTTACTCAAAAACTCTTTGGTTCGCTCATTTTGCGGATGACCGAAAAGTTCTTCGGGATTTCCCTGTTCCGCAATCACGCCGCCATCCATAAACAGCACACGATCAGAAATCTCCTTGGCAAAGCCCATTTCATGGGTAACAATTACCATGGTCATCCCTTCCCCGGCCAGCTGTTTCATAAGATCCAGCACCTCTCCGATCATTTCAGGATCCAGCGCGCTGGTTGGTTCGTCAAACAGCATCACATCCGGGTTCATCGCCAAGGCACGTACAATGGCGATTCTCTGCTTCTGACCGCCGGAAAGTGTAGACGGATAGACATCCGCTTTGGATTCCAATCCAATGCGGCGCAAAAGCTCCATCGCCTTGGCCTCGGCCGATATTTTCAATTCTTCTTTAGAGGGGGGGAGCGGGATCAGCGCCTTTTTTTGCTTGGAAAACAAATTGGCCAGGCGAATCGCACGGTTTTTTTTCTTTACCCGATTCCACTTTTCCACGCCCGTTTTGACCGGGGCAAACATGATGTTTTGTTTGACGGTTTTATTGTTGAACAAATTGAAGGATTGGAACACCATTCCCATCTTTTGACGGGCTGTATCTATATCAATATAATTTTCCCGGTAAATTTCTTTGAGCTTTTTGCGATATTCTTTTCCCTCGGCATTAAACTTTTCATGCAGGAGATCTTCCGCCTTGATCTTCATGATAGCGTCCATGTCCGCCATACCCGCGTCTACCAGCTTGCGGTAGGTATGGGACGCACGAATCACGTCGAAGTGCAAATACGGATCCACCGGTGTGAGAAGCTTTCCCTCCATCCACACCTCTCCGTAGGTGGGTGTTTCCAAAAGATTCATGCAACGAAGAAGCGTACTTTTCCCGGAGCCGGAGGGACCGATGATGGACACAACCTCTCCCTCCTCAATATCGGCCGACACACCGCGAAGCACTTCGAGCTTGGCAAAATTTTTATATATGTTCTTAATTTCAAGCATGCGACTTCATCCTCTTTTCCAGCAATTTCAACCCTTTGGACAAAATAAAGGTTAGAACAAAGTAAATCACACCGACAATCATCAACGTCGGAAGCGAGTTGTGCGTCACACCCACCACATCTTTATAAATCGTCATAAGCTCTCCGACAAAGAAGGTTGAAGCCAACGAGGTTTCTTTAATGATGGTGATAAATTCATTGCCGAGTGCGGGAAGTATGTTCTTTACCGCCTGCGGAAGAACGATATGCAGCATCGTGGTTGCGCCACTCAAGCCAAGGCTCCGGGAAGCCTCCGTTTGTCCCTTATCCACCGATTCAATGCCCGAACGAATGATTTCCGAAACATAGGCTCCGCTGTTTATAATCAGCGCAATGGCCACGCAGACAAACGCCATCGGTTGAGGATCCACGCTCTTCAATTTGGTGATAAACATGGGGACGATAAAATAGCCCACGTACAGCTGCAAAAGCGACGGAGTACCGCGAACCACTTCCACAATGGCTGTAATGATGCCGCGAAGAATCTTAAATCTGGACATTTTCCCGATGGCAAAAAGAGATCCGAGAATCGCTCCTCCTGTCACCACAATCAAGGACAAAAGCAGCGTATATCCCACGCCTTTTGCAAGAAAAACGTACCAATATTTAGAAAATATGGTTCCCATGTCTCTAAGAAGATCGATAAAATTCACTGTTACAGGCCATCGCTTTCCGCCGGAAAGCATCCTTTCCTTCTTTGATTCCGAAACGCACGGAAGCTTCGGATAACAGACCGTG
Organism: uncultured Eubacteriales bacterium; assembly: GCA_934462825.1. GTDB lineage: Bacteria > Bacillota > Clostridia > Oscillospirales > CAG-272 > CAKSIP01. The sequence goes on from CAKSIP010000004.1 coordinate 32,627, forward strand.
CCGATTTCGCGCAATAACTCTTTTCGGGACGGCTCCAACAAGGAGCCGTCCCGTGAAGCAATTTATGTTTCTATGGATTTTTACTTGGTTCCGGTAATCTTGTTTCCCTGATCGTCGTAGCCAAGCTCGTCGGCCGTCTTAATGCCGGAATAGATCTGGCAAGCTTCATACCAGCCTTCATACAAATTGGCGGACATGGCTTTGCCCAGCGCGGCATTCACCTTTTCAAGGAGTGCGGCATTATTTTTGTTCAGCAGAATGACGTTGTTTTTGTACTTCTCCTCCACCTGAAATTCAAAGCCGGAGAAGCAAACGCTGTCTTCATTCCCGGATATGAAGGCGTCTCCATTGCCCTTGGCAACCGCCAACGCATCAATATTTCCGTTTTTCAACGCGGCGAAAAGGTCGTTAAGGTTGTCCATTTTCACCATGGTTGCGCCCTTAGTGACAAGCTGTTCGCTCACCAGCAGCTCTTGCAACGAGCCGCCCTGTGCGCCCACCTTGGCATCCTTGAAGCTCTCAGCCGTTTTGAACTTGTCGGCGTTGGCCTTTGTCGTAATCACAAACTGCTCCGTTTCGTTGTCACCGGCCACATAGTAATCGGAGATCAGGAAGGTTTCGGCACGCAATGCCGTCCAGGAGAACCCGGAAATAGCCAGATCCGCGCTGCCGGAAGTGACAGCCGCCATGCAGGAATCAAAGCTCATCGGCTTGATTACCAGCTTCATATTCAACTCTTTGGCGATGTACTTAGCCAAAATAATATCAAAGCCAACATATTGATCCTGACCGCTCTTGGACAGATCCGAAAATTCCATCGGAGCAAAGTCGGGCGAGGTGGCCACGGTCAGCGTGGGAAGATCGGCGTCGTTAAATTTCAAGTCCTTTACGATTTTATCATAGGCCTTCTTCAAATCCGCCTCAGGATCCTTTTCGCAGGAAGTAAATGCCACTGCCATAGAAAGAACCGTTACAAGCGCCAAAACGGCACACAATATTTTTTTCATTGTTCATTTCCCCTTTTCTTTTTGAAGTTTTTTTGCTTTCGTTTAGCATGGCATAATTATACTGCATAATATTCATGCTGTCAATAGGCATGTATGACAAAGTTTTGCAATATTTTTTAGTATTTGCTATCGCATTTGCACATTTTGTATGCTATTTTGAAATGATCGAATGAATAATATTCATTTTATATGAATATAAATAAGCAGTTTTTTAGCCAAATCCATAGCCGAAATCCCAACCGGAATTTTTGAAGGGCTGCTGAAACCCCACGAGGGATTTCAACAGCCCCAATTGCCTTTCCTATCTTTCCTCTCGGAAATAAGCCAGCCCCAAAGAAGCCGGCGGTTGATTTTCACGCTTTCTTCTCATGCTGGTAATAATCAAAACCAAGATCGTCACCACGTACGGAAGCATTTGGAAAAGCGGCGTCCAGGTCGTACCGATTGTCAGGTTGGCGTCAAGAATATAAAGCCCTCCGAACAAGTAGGAGCCGAACATACCGACAATCGGCTTCCACATGGCAAAGATAACCAACGCAATAGCCAGCCAGCCTCGATCCCCGAAGGATCCGTTGTCCCAGCCGCCGTTGGAATAAGCCATGACAAATTCAAGGCCGCCAAGACCTGCAATAGCACCGCCGATGCAGGTAGACACGTATTTGTAAAGTGTCACATTGATGCCGGCCGCATCCGCCGTAGCTGCATTTTCGCCCACGGCACGAAGCTGAAGTCCGATTCTTGTTTTTTTCAGAACGATAGCCACCACAATCGCCAAGACGATAGCCAAATAGACCATAAAGCCATGCGACAGGAAAATTTCTCCGAACCAGCCGAGCTTTTCCGCAAATGGCAACGAGGTATTATAATATTTGGCCAAGCGGCGCAGGGAAAGTGATGCGGTTCCCATGAGCATTTCGCCATCCGCGGCGGTTTTCGTCAATTTGATCAGCGATCCGCCGAAGAAGTTTCCAAAGCCAACGCCAAAGGTCGTCAGCGCCAGCCCTGTTACATTTTGGTTCGCGCGCAGGGTGACGGTGAGAAAACAATACAGAAGCGAGGCAAGCCCCGATCCGATCAAGCAGCAGATCAAGGGAATCAGCACCGCGCCCACCGGGGATATGGAGCCTCCCTCCTGATAAAAGTACCCGCCGATTACGCCGGAAATGGCTCCGATATACATAATTCCGGGGATTCCGAGATTCAGGTTTCCGGATTTTTCTGTCAAAATTTCTCCGGTAGAGCCAAACAGAAGCGGTGTTCCCTGCACAATGGCACTGGAAATAAAATACGGAACATTAAACATTTATTTTGCGACCTCCTCTGTTTTCTTTGCTTTGCCGGCAAAAAGCTTTTTCAGCCTTGCTCCGGGCAACACTTTATATTGTACAAAAAATTCGCATCCGATAATCAAGAACAAGAAAATTCCCAACACGATGTCAGACAGAGCCGTGGAAATTTCAAGACTTGGCAACGTAGCCACTTCATGCGCGCCCGTTTGCAAAAACACAAACAGGAAAGCGGAAAAGATCATGGTAAAGGGGCTGAATTTAGCCAACCAAGACACCATAATGGCCGTAAAACCGCGCCCGGAAAGGGTATTTGGGGAAATGCTCTGTGAGGTTCCCACCAACAAAAAGCCGGCGAGGCCGCAAATAGCGCCCGACAGAATCATGGTACGGATGATGACTTTTTTTACATTGATTCCTATATAACGTGCCGTGTTTTCGCTTTCTCCCACAACGGAGATCTCATAGCCGTGCTTACTGTATTTCAGGTAAACAAAAATCAAGACCGTTACGATGGCCACGATGATAACCGAAAACAAGCATTTTACCAAGGCATTTTTGGATCCGATCAGCGAATAAATCTTCTGTTCGGGATCCAGGAGCCAATAGTCGATGCTGGCGCTTTTCTTGTTCCAAATATTCATAAAGAATTGGATCAGCTGCATCGCTACGTAGTTCATCATCAAAGTGAACAGCGTTTCGTTTGTGCCCCATTTTGCTTTGAAAATAGCCGGGATCATCCCCCACAGCGCTCCGGCAACCAAGCTGCTGACAAACATCACGACAATCAGCAAAACCGGGGGCATCGTTCCCTTCAGGTAAAACATACAAATGGCTGTGGCCAGACCGCCGATCAAAGCCTGTCCTTCGGCTCCGGTATTCCAAAAACGCATTTTGAAAGCCGGCGTTACCGCCAAGGACACGCAAAGCAGCACTGCCACTTCTTCCAACACTACCATAAAATTATCTTTGGTTCCGAAAACCCCATGGAACATGGTAGTGAAAAATGTAACGGGAGACAGCTTTGTTAAAAACAACACAAGCAGTCCCGACAAAAGCATAGCGGCCAGGATTGCACATAAGCGAATCAACCAGCCCTTCCACCAAACAAGCTCGCTTCGTTTTATGATGTGGAAAAGCGGATCCCGTGCTTTCTTTTCTTTCGTCGTCACGGCGTCCTGCGGCGCTTTCACTGTTTTCGCTTCATGACTCATGCGAATGCTCTCCTTCCTTTTCGGCTTCGGTTTTTGTCATCAGCAAGCCGATTTCTTCCTTCACCGCGCTTCTTCCATCGACCAAACCGGTTACACGGCCGGCATTGATCACAAGAATCCGGTCGCACAGCTCAATCAAAACGTCCAAATCTTCTCCCACAAAAACCACTGCCACGCCGTTTTCCTTCTGCGCGTTCAGAAGGTTATAAATCATATAGGAGGAGTTGATATCCAAGCCGCGCACGGGATAGGCCGCCATCAGCACGGACGGTGCGGCCGCGATTTCGCGTCCCACCAAAACCTTCTGCACGTTGCCGCCCGAAAGACGGCGAACCGGGGTTGTCGCGCCGGGCGTTACCACTTCCAAGCTTTTGATAATCTTCTCCGCCAATGTTTTAGGCGATTGACGGTTTACAAACAGCGACCGGCCTTTACGATAGCTTCGCAGCATCATATTATCAATAATATCCATGTTCCCGACCAATCCCATACCAAGGCGATCCTCAGGAACGAAAGAAAGGCGCACGCCAAGATCCCGAATCTGCATGGGCGTTTTATCGCGGAGATTTACGGTTTCTCCGTTTTTGGGGTTATTATACAGGATGCTTCCGCTCTGCAAATGCTGCAAGCCGGCAATGGCCTCCAGCAATTCCCGCTGACCGCTACCGGCAATGCCGGCAATGCCGAGAATTTCCCCGCTCCGCGCTGTAAACGATATATGATCGAGAATCTTCACGCCTTCGGGGGTGGAAAGCTGGACGTCGGACACAATCAAACGATCCACAGGGTTTTTCGGCTCTGAGCGTTCAATATTCAGCGATATTTTCTTGCCCACCATCATTTCCGTCAGCTGATTTTCATCCGTATCTGCGGTTTCCACCGTGGCAACGTGTCTTCCCTTGCGAAGAATTGCCACTCGATCCGAGATCGCAAGCACTTCGTGCATTTTATGCGTAATAATAATGATGGATTTTCCGTCCGCTTTCATACGGCGAAGCACGGCAAAAAGCTTATTGGTTTCCTGCGGCGTAAGCACGGCAGTCGGCTCATCCAAGATGAGAATGTTGGCGCCCCGATAAAGCACCTTGACAATTTCCACCGTTTGCTTTTCCGACACCGACATATTATAAATCTTTTTCTGAGGATCAATCTCGAATCCGTAGCGTTCCGAGATTTCGGACACGCGTTTCTCAGCGTTTTTCAGGTTATATCTCTCCTGCTCATGAATGCCGAGAATGATATTTTCCGTGGCCGAAAACACATCCACCAGCTTAAAATGCTGGTGAATCATTCCGATCCCATACCGGAAGGCATCCTTAGGAGAGGCTATTTTAGCAAGTTTTCCGTCAACGAAGATTTCTCCCTCGTCGGGGTAATAAATGCCTGTGATCATGTTCATCAGTGTGGTTTTCCCGCTTCCGTTTTCACCGAGAACAGCAAGGATCTCGCCTTTTTTGAGCGACAGATCCACATCTTGATTGGCCACAATGCTACCAAAGCTCTTGGTGATATGACGCAGCTCCAATGCGTAAGTTTCTGACACGTTTTGTCCCCCTTTATTTCAGGCTACCGCACGTCTGTGCTTTGGCCAAACGAATCGTTTTCTACTCTTTGATTTGATTTTTTAATCTTTATCTTTATCTTGACTTTTGGACTGTTTTCCGTAAAAAACGCAAAAAGTATCATCACGCTGTCTACGCCTTGTGTTTTTTACGCAAAACAGCCTCGGCAAAAACAAGCAAATTAACCCGAAACAGGCGGGCATAATGTCCACCTGTTCCGGGATTGCCGTTCACTGAGTTCGGCTGTAACAATCTGCCAACCGCAGAATTATGACAGCTTAGTTGTCTACGTTCAGCTCTGTAATGCCGTCAATTCTTACATCGAAGTAAGGAGCGGAGCGGAAGTCGGACTCTGCGAAGTAACCGTCTTTGATTACTTCATGGCCTTCCACCTTATAGGAGGTCTGCTTCTCGCCCTTAACCGTGTAGGAATCGGTCGAGAACACATGAATCTTACCTGCCTCAAAATCCTTAACTACAGCCTTGAGCTTTTCAACTGTATCGCTGGTTGCTGCATCCTTGTTGAGCTTGCTCAGCACAACCGAACCGGTTGCAAGTGTGCCGCACCAGTTGGCATCAATGGTCTTATTGTTTACTGCACCGTCGATGATGTAGTAGAAGTAAGGTGCCCAGTTAATAGCAGAAGAAATCACGAACGTCTTGGGGCAGGAAAGAACTGTGCTGCCGTTGTAAGAAACGTTCGGAACGCCGGCTGTCTCGCAAGCCTCGGGAGCGCCCATGGAGTCTGCATGCTGGCTGATAAGAACGCATTTGTCGTTTTTGATCAGGGATTCAGCGGCCTGTTTCTCCTTGGTATAGTCATACCACATTCTGGTGTAACGAACCTTCATGGTAACGTCCGGGCAAACCGATCTTGCGCCGAGGAAGAAGGATGTGTAACCGGAAACCACTTCTGCGTAGGGGAATGCGCCAACATAACCGATGACGGCTTCTTCCTTCTTGATTTTACCGGAATCAATCATTTCCTTGATCTTCAGGCCGGCAGCCACACCTGCAAGGTATCTGCCTTCATAAATGGAAGCAAATGCATTGTGGTAGTTGCTGGGAACATTTTCCAAGCCTGCCTGGGTTCCGGTAGCATGGCAGAACTGAACATTGGGGTTCTCCTGTGCTGCCTTGATCATGTTAGCTTCATGGCCGAAAGAATCGGCAAAAACGATTTTGCAGCCTTTGGTAACCAATCTCTTAGCGGCATCGTAGCAGTCGTTTCCTTCTTCGGAAATGTTCTTTTCAATAATAATCTGATCGTCTTTCAGGCCGAGGTGTGCTTTTACTTTGTTAACAGCGTTGATGAAGTTCAGGTCATAAGTGGAGTTTTCATCATGAAGAAGAATGAAACCGATCTTGAAGTCTTCCGGCACGGTAAACTTTGCACCCAATGCCACGTCCTCAAGTATCGTAACCTGCTCACCGGTCTTTTCATCTTCCTTTTTGCACGAAGCAAGACCAAGACACAGCGAAGCTGCCATTACCACCACGAGGGCAAGGGACAGAATTTTCTTGAACATTTTTTGTTCCTCCGTTTTTTGTTTTTTTATGTTATTTTACAAAGGGATATGGCATCCCTAATTGTAACAAAAGAATGGGAAATGCACCTTTCACGCTTTTCGCGTGGCGCACACGGCAATGAAAAAAGGCGAAACCGATTACCGCTCTGGCAATTTCATTTCGTCTTATTCCTCTTGCATTCTATATATTTAGAACAGAATTTACACTTTCCCCGTGGTCGTTTTCCGAAAGGGAGGTATAATTTCCTACTTTATTATAAGCATGATAGTTACACTTATTGCGTTGAATTTGATTATCCATGCCAACGTATGAAAGAAAGCATTTCAAGGACGTCATCCCTTTTCCTCCGAAAATCATATTTCTTTTGCAACAAGTATAGATACATTATACACGAAACAACGCAAAAATACAATAGCCAATCTGCACAATTTTTTAAAAAATGTGACGATTTTGTTCGACAATGTGTTTATTTCGCCATTTTTTTCATTGACAGCTACAGTTTTTCGATCAAATCCGCAATGACTCCGTCACTGCAAGAGCAAAGGCAAAGATCCGCAACTTTTTTGACATCCTCATGGGCATTGGACGGGCAAACCGCGACATCGGCCGCCATCAACATGGGAAGATCGTTTTCATAATCGCCGCAAGCATAAATTTTCGGCACGCTGCCCCGGAGCGCGTAGTACTCCCGCAGGCATGCAATGACGCGTGCTTTGGTGCAACACTTTGTCTGAATTTCAAAATACGTTCCCGAGGATTTGACATATTCATAGCAAGGGCCAAACTCCTTTTCGCAAGCCGCACGCAAACGGTCAAGCAAATCAGATTCTCCCCGCACCACGATTTTATACCACTCCTCCCCCGTCCACGTTTCGGGAGGAAGCCAATAATAGGAGCTTCCGAGAATATCCGGCACAAATTCCTGCTGAATATAAGCATTGGACACCGCCACGCCGATACCGTCCTTCGTGGAAATTCGGATTCCCAGGGTGGGATCCCAGGTATGCACGAAGCGAGCAACTTGCAAGGCCGTTTCTTTTTTCATATAAACCGGGAGCATGGATTCCTGCTTGCGGAAATCATACAGATAGGCGCCATTCACCATTCCTCCCGGCGCGTTGGCAATTTGGGCAGCCATGGGGACAGCATTCAAAATAGTCTGATGATTTCTTCCGCTGGAAAAGGTGAACCGACCGCCTTCTTTTTCAAAAGCCTCAATCGCGCGAAGATTTCTTTCCACCACGGTTTTCTCAAAAGAAAGAAACGTATTATCCAAATCGCTGACGATCAAAATATTTTCATATTTCCCCGCTTTTCCCACTTTTTCCACGTTTTCCGCTTTTTCCACCACTCAAATCTCCTTTTTTTGGTTTCCGTTATCGGCTCATTTTTCTCAGTTTTTGCAAAAGCCGCTGCATGTTGTCCGGAAGCTCGCACGAAAAATGCATTTCCTCCCGTGTAGACGGATGAATCAAATGAAGCTCTCCCGCATGCAAGCACTGTCCGTCCATTTCGGCCTGATTATGGCGCCAAAAGGCGGTATTCTCCCCGCCATAAAGCGGATCGCCCAAAATCGGATGGCCGAGCATAGCCATATGAACCCGAATCTGATGGGTACGTCCCGTTTCCAATTCGCACCGCACAAACGTAAAGCCGGGAAAACGCTCCAGCACTTGGTAATGCGTAACGGCCGGCTTTGCACTTTGCGCAGGATCGCGCACCACCGCCATTTTTTTTCGGTCGGCAGGGTTCCGTCCGATTGGTGCATTGACCGTCCCTTCCTCCTCCCGAAGGTTGCCGCAGAGGATGGCGTAATACACGCGGCGAACGGTATGCGTTTTTAGCTGATCGGAAAGGATCGCATGCGCCGCATCGTTTTTGGCCACGACCAAAAGTCCGCTGGTATCCTTATCAATTCGATGAACGATGCCGGGGCGAATCACGCCGCCCACACCGGATAATGAGCTGCCGCAATGATACATGAGTGCATTGGCCAAGGTACCGTTTGGATTGCCGGGCGCCGGATGCACCACCATGCCGGACGGCTTATTCACCACCACAATATCCGCATCCTCGTACACAATCGCAAGCGGGATGTTTTCAGGAACGCACTCCCAAACCTCCGGCTCCGGATATTGAAGAAAAATCCGGTCGCCGGATTTTACTTTATATTTTTTTTCTTCGTTTCGATCATTTACCATGACAAGGCCGTTTTCCAGCAAACGCACCACGGCGGCACGGGAAATCCCCGTCATCGCGGCCACTGCCGCATCCAACCGCTCCCCGGCCTGCGCTTCCGTCACTGCAAGCAGGGCGTGGTTTTCCAATTCGGCTCCTGCTTTTTCTCTTTCAGCTTCGGTCATGTTTGTCATCGGCGCTTGGGTTGTCATGATTTTTCGTTTCGCCCGTTCTCTCCGAATCGGCCGTTGCGTCTTTTTCGTCTTCGCTTTCACTTTCGCTTTTGCTTTCAACTTCGTTTTTGCCTTTGCCTTTGCCTTCGTCTTCGCCTTCGCCTTTGCTTTCGTCAGTTACAGGCAAGCACGAAGGTTCGGCGCCGGAGCTTGTAGAAGACGCCACCGCAAGTTTTTCTTTTTTTGCCTCTTTCACGATAGAAAGAATCAAGTGCAGCATCAAAAGTCCGGCTCCCACGCAGACAAAAGAATCGGCGACATTGAAAATATAGCTCCAGACCTTCGGAAAAGCGATAAAATCAATAAAGTCCACAACATATCCAAGGAAAATCCTATCCACCATATTGCCGAGGCCGCCGCCTGCAATAAACGCAATCGCAATGCAAGCCAGCTGACTTTTCGGCCTCCATCGAACCATATACACGATAATGGCGGCCAACGCCAACGTAGACAGCAAGAGGAACACCCAGCGATGCTCCGACAGTATGCCGAAAGCGGCGCCTTTATTGGTAACGTAGGTAAACTGAAGCACGTTTTTGAGAACGACAAAAGACTCTTTTCCTTCCAGGCAGATAATCGCCAGCCACTTTGTCATTTGATCCAGGTAAATAATTCCGCACACAATGGCGAAAAACATTCCCATACGTATCTCCTTTCCCTGATTTTCAAACAAGAAGCTATCGCGCATTTGCGGGACAGCTTCTTGCAGGTAAAACTATTTTCAGTCTTTCAACGAGGATTCGCTCTTGGCACTCTCAACGATAGCGCGGCATCTTTCACAAAGGAAGCCTCCCTCCGTTTGAACGCCCTGTTCCGAATAGCTCCAGCAACGGTCGCATTTATGTCCGTCCGCCGGCTCTACCAAAACCGCAATGTCGGAATTTTCCGCGCGAAAAGCATTCTCAGGCGCTGCTGCATCGACCACGGTTGCCTTGGAAACGATGTAGACCGTAGAAAGTCCGTCTGCTCCCGTCAGGGGAAATTGGGACAAGAGGGCAAAAAGCTCCGGGTTTTGGGTGTAAACCGTAACCTTGGCATCCAGCGACTTGCCGATTCTCTTTTCGGCTCTAGCCATCTCCAAAGCTTTCATCACATCATCTCTGTGCTCAAACAGCCGATCCCACTTTGTGCGGAGGTCAGCAAAGGTCAGCGCCTCGTCAAAGTCGGGCATTTCATTGAGGAACACGCTTTCTTTGACGTCGGAGGCCTTATGCGGCATAGTCTGCCATATTTCTTCCGAAGTAAACGCGATGAGCGGCGCCACAAGTCTTGTCAACGCGCTGAGCACGATATACATGGCCGTCTGTGCCGAGCGGCGTGCCGATCCGTTTTTCTTTTCCACATACAAGCGGTCTTTGGTAATATCAATATAAAGCTTGGAAAGATCCACGGTGCAGAAGTTATTGATACCATGATAAACCACATGAAATTCATATTCGTTATAGGCACGTCTTACCGTAGCAGCCAAATCGTTAACTTTGGAGATCACCCATTTATCTATATCGCAGCACGCGTTGACGTCCAGCATATCGGTATCGGGGTTGAAATCGCCCAAGTTGGCCATCAGAATACGGGCGGTATTCCGAATTTTACGATAGGTTTCGGAAAGCTGACCGAAAATCGTATCCGAAACGCGAACATCCACACGATAATCGCTGGAAGCCACCCACAAGCGCACGATGTCCGCGCCGTATTTTTTAATCATTTCTTCGGGGGCAATGGAGTTGCCGAGCGATTTGTGCATGGCTTTTCCTTCGCCGTCCACAACCCAACCGTGTGTCAAAACCGCTTTATAAGGAGCGCCCTGTCCCTTTGCGCCGACAGCCGTCAGCATGGAGGATTGGAACCAGCCGCGATATTGGTCTGCGCCTTCAAGGTACAAATCAGCCGGCCACTTGAGCTGCGGATTTCCTTCCAGAACGGCAAAATGAGAGGAGCCGGAATCAAACCAGCCGTCCAATGTATCGGTTTCTTTGGAAAAATGTTTGCCGCCGCAATGAGGGCAGACGAAAGCATCTCCGAGGATCTCCGAAGCGTCGGTATCAAACCAGGCATTGGAGCCTTTTTCGCCAAACAAGCGCGACACCTTTTCAATCGTTTCGTCCGTACAAACGGGTTTATGGCAATCCTCGCAATAGAACACCGGGATCGGAAGTCCCCAATGGCGTTGCCGCGAAATGCACCAATCGGCGCGTTCACGAATCATCTGCACCATTCTTTCGGCGCCCCATGCAGGAATCCATTGCACAGCATCGCTGGCCTTGGCCGCATCTTCCTTGAAGGAATCGACCGAGCAGAACCACTGCGGAGTGGCGCGGAAAATGATCGGATGCTTGCAGCGCCAGCAGTGCGGGTAGCTATGCACGACCTCCTCCGAAGCAAACAAGGCGCCCGATTCTTTCATATCGGCAAGAATCGCCTCATTGGATTCCGCATAATACATACCTGCGTATTTACCGGCATCGGCGGTTTGATAGCCGCGATCATCGACCGGCACAATACTCTCTATTTTATATTTACGGCAAGTTTGGTAGTCATCCGCACCAAAGCCGGGAGCGGTATGCACACATCCGGTACCGCTATCCATCGTAACGTAATCGGCGTTTACAATCACGCTTTCTCTGTCCAAGAACGGATGCATAGCCTTCAAATATTCCAGCTCTTGTCCGAGAAAATGCTTTACGATCTCATAGGAGGTTACGTTGCCGGCCTTCATTGTGCTCTCGCAAAGGGCCTCTGCCACAATGTAAAACTCCCCGTTATCTGCTTTTACAACCACGTAGTCCTCTGTCGGATTGAGCGCGATGGCCAGGTTTCCGGGCAATGTCCATGTAGTGGTTGTCCAAATGATAAAGTAAGTTTTATCAAGGTCGCACACATCGGACAGTTTTCCCATATCCTCCTTGACCTTGAATTTCACATAAATGGAAGTACATTTATCGTCTTTATATTCAATTTCGGCTTCTGCCAAGGCGGTTTCGTCATGAGGGCACCAATAAACCGGCTTAAGGCCTTTATAAATATAGCCCTTTTTGAACATTTCCCCAAACACTTTGACTTCGCGGGCTTCAAAAGAGGGATTCATGGTCAAGTAAGGATGCTGCCAATCACCGCTAACGCCCAAACGGATAAACTGTCCGCGCTGAATATCCACGAAATCGGACGCAAACTTATGGCAAGCGTTGCGAAATTCGGGAATCGACATTTTTTTGCGATCCAACTTATTCTTTTTGATAATCGCGCTTTCAATCGGCATTCCGTGGTTATCCCAGCCGGGAATATACGGAGCGCGGAAGCCCATCATGGTTTTCGATTTATTGATAAAATCTTTGAGGATTTTATTCATGGCGGTTCCCATGTGGATATTTCCATTGGAAAAGGGAGGGCCGTCATGCAATATGAAAGTCGGTTTGTTTTCGCCCGCCTTCTGCATTTTGCCATACAAGTCGATACTATCCCAATACTTGATAGTTTCCGGCTCTCTTTGCGGCAGGTTGGCACGCATAGAAAAAGCCGTATTCGGCAGGTTTAGGGTTGAGGTGTAGTCCTTTGACATATCCTTAGCCATCTTGTTGTTATCTCCTTTAGTCTTAACTAACAATCTTTGCTTGCCCGGTCAAAACCACAAGCCGAGCAATGTGCTGAGAATCACCAGCACAATTTGTGTAAAAAACAGCGCCATATCAATCGGCAGTGAAGAAAGCGTTTCCGACTTGCTGATGAGCCAACGCATCGGCCCGATCAGCGGCTCCGTCACAGCGTATAAAAATTGAAGAATCCCGCTTGTCTCATCGAAAAACCACGACAGAATTGCTCGCAAGAGGATCAACCCGATCATCATATCAACGAAAACAAGAAGAATATGGCCAAGCACCTGCGACAATGTGTTCAAGTTTTCCTCCCAACCAAAACCGCTTTACAAATCTTTGGCACCCTGCTCTCGCCGCAAAGCGATGCGCAGGGTGCTGACAATGAAACAACTGCCTTTTGCGGTCGTACTTTATCTGTCGGTATCGTCCACGTCGTCAATTCCGCTGATATTTACATTTTTAGGAGCAAAAATCACGGAAGAACTGTTCGTCCATTTCACTTTTCCGTCGATGACATAGATAACGCCGCCGAGGTAATCCATCAGACGGATAATATTATCGCGGCTGAGTGCCTCAATATTGACGAATACGGCGTTTCCGTTCATCAGGCAACGGGCAATATCCTCGCGGTCATCGTAGCTTTTGGGGGTGATCAGCTTCATTTCAAAAGCCGAGCCTTCATTCAGCTCCTCCTGCGGCTCCTCGTCATAAACCTCGTCCACGCCGTTATCGTTCATATCATAATCATCATTTACAGCGTCTTCGTCGTCATAGTAGCCGTCACCGTAATCTGCATAGTTATCCTCATACTCATTTCTGTCTTTCTTGAGGAATTTAGGAAATTTCATGTTTGCCCCTCCGTTATTTTATGGTGTTTTATATTTTTTGTTTTTTTATTCCGGCTTATTTTGCGTCGCCTTTGTCAAAAAAGCTACGCCCCACGCGCACAACGGTGCTTCCCTCCGCAATGGCTGCCTCAAAGCTCCCGCTCATCCCCATAGAAAGAACAGGCCTCTCTATATTATGTAACTTTTTCTGCCAAATGTCAAGAACTAATTGTGCAGTTTCGGAAAAATATTTTCGATATTCGTCGAAATCCGTGCAAATGGGAGCCATTGTCATGAATCCGCGAAGTTTCAGATGCTTATATGCCGTCAAAGATTGACAAAAAGCTTCGGCTTGTTCGGGCATCACGCCGCTCTTATTCGCCTCACGTCCACAGTTGATCTCGCACAGCACGTCCATCGTCCGTCCGATTTTGGCGCATTGGCGATCAATTTCCGCCGCCAGCTTTTCGCTGTCAAGGGAGTGGATCATATCCACTTTATCCGCGATATATTTCACTTTATTGACCTGCAGGGTTCCGATAAAATGAATGCTGAGGTTTTCACGATCCAGCCGATCATATCTTTCCAGCAGCTGTTGCACACGATTTTCCCCGATAACATTGATGCCGCACTCTTTGTGAAGATAGTTAATTTCATCCACATCCGCGTATTTTACTGCGGCAAGCAGGGTAATTTCGGCCGGATCGCGCCCGGACGCCAGCGCGGCCTCGCGGATTTTTGCCCGGATTGCCCGTGCGTTTTTTGCGATATATTCAAAATTTTCCATTTTTCATGTTCCCTGTTCTCTGTTTTCTGTTCCCTATTTTCTATCCTCTGTTTTGTCAGGCAAGCACTTTACCCTCATACATATTTCTGCAATCGGTAATAATGCTATCATTGACCTCAAGGTAAACGTAAAAATCATCGCTGTTTACGTTTTGGGCAGAAACGACATAATAACCGTCTCCCTCATACAGAATCACCGTTTTGCGGAAGCTGGCTTTTCCGTCCTTCAAGATAAACACGCCGGTATTGCCGTTTTGCTCGCACACAGCCGAGATCGGAATACGAAAGCCTGTCACATCGCGGCTGACGATATTGATTTGCTGCAAGCGCAAGCCCTCAAAATTGTCGCTGACAATGCCACACTGAAACACCATCAAAACCTTGGCCTCCGTGTCGTCATAAATCAGCCGATCCAGCGTCATAAGAAAGGTTCGATTTTCGCTATCCGGGAAAGAAACCGTATAGTCGCTTCCGAGGCGAAAGCTATCCGAAAGGCCCTTCACCGTAGGAATAACAATATACCAACGATAATCCAGCAAAATTTTACCGACCGCTTCTGTCGTTTCCGGCGCTTGTCCGGTCATATTCCAAAAGCTCTCGTATGTCATATCCTTGATGTTTTCCGAGCTATATATTTTCTCGTATCCGTCGGTATTTCGGAAAAAATACCCGCCGGCCGACGCCGTAAGGGTTTGATAGTTTCCGGTGTACCGGTTTTCGAGTTCTGCGCGTTGCTTGCGATACGATTGGAGAAGCGCCTTAAGCTTGTCCTGATCGCCGGCGTAAACTTTCATCTTGTTCAAGAGTGTTAATAACTCATCGGCGCCCGAGGCTACTTTTTCTGCGTCCCCGTTGCTTGTCGCGCGCATCATGTCATAATACAGCTGTGAAATCCCGTTTTGCACGTTTTTGGAATCGCCCAGCGTAAAAGTTCCCTTTCCGATACTTTCCTCCAACAGCGCAATGTGGTGGTCTAACTCATCCATTTTTTTCTGCAACCCCTCATCGCTTTTCACGGAATACACCTTGGCCAAAGTATCGCCGGGATTGATTCTTTCCGCGTTATCCGCTATGTAAAGGACATCGCCGTGGTAGTCGGAGGGCACCGTCATTTCGTTGCGAAGCATGTACCCCTCAAACGTCATGGATTCTTTTTCGTTCACAATCGTGGCCGGTTCAATATCAATCAATGTGGTAAATCCATCCGTTGAGTGAAAAACCGTCCAAATGACAAGAGTGAGAAGCAACACGGTTGACAAAATGCCGGGCAACCATTTGCGCAACATTTTTTTTTGCTTTTCGTTTAAGCGAAAAAATTCCAATTGTTTCGGCCAGCGCAAAATCTCATCTCTCCTTAAATCTTATATTTAATTTATTATATCATAGTTTACAAAAGATTGAAAGAGATTTACCGCAATATTTATAATTTTTTCAAAATTCGGGTTCCCGTCAATGTCAATCCACTGCACCTCTCCGTGCGAAGAAAACCAGGTCATTTGTCGCTTGGCATAGTGCTTGGAGGCCTGTTTAATCGCCTGAACCGCTTCATCACGAGTACAAGTCCCTTGCAAGAACTCCAATATCTCTTTATAACCAATAGCCTGCGCCGCTGTATGATTGGAGACAAAAACGCCCGATTTCCAAAGAGATCTCACCTCATTTTCCAGGCCTTGCTCCATCATGCGATCCACACGACAGTCAATGCGATCATAAAGCGCCTGGCGATCCAAATAGCGCAGGCCGATCACAAGCGAATGATAGCGTTTTTCCTGCAATTGGGACTGTCGATCCAACTCGCTTTTGGTGATACCACGGCATCGGTAAATTTCCAATGCACGAATGACACGTCGCAGATTGTTTTCGTGTATTTTCGCGGCGCTTTCCGGATCCACCCGGCAAAGCAACTGATATACCGCCCCATTTCCCTGCGATTGTGCCAAAGCCTCCAGCTCGGCCCGATATTCGGGGCAGGCCTCCGGCTGCTCAAAATTCCTGGCACACAGCAGGCTATCCAGATACAAGCCGGTGCCGCCGCAAAAGATCGGAATTTTCCCGCGGCTGGCAACATCCTCCACGCACCGCGCCGCATCCCGAACATAATCCGCGCAAGAATACACTTCATGCGGATCGGCAATATCCAAAAGATGATGCGGAATCGTTTCCTTTTCGTCCTCCGTGATCTTTCCCGTGCCCACATCCATCCCGCGATAAATCTGCATGGAATCGCAAGACAAGATTTCCCCGTCGATATGTTTGGCCAGAGCCACCGCCAAGGCGCTTTTTCCGCTCCCCGTCGGCCCTACCACGGCCACAACGTGCGGTTTAGACCGGCTTTCGGAATCTTTTTCTATATTTCTATCCCTATCTTTATCCATTCTTTCCAATCCGTTTTCTTTTTTGCTTTCTGCTTTATGCTTTCTGCTTTATGCTTTATGCTTTTTGCCACGCCGCTTATTGGATAAGCATGGCATCGCCAAAGGAAAAGAAGCGATACTGCTCGGCTACTGCCGTGCGATACGCTTGCAGCATGGCCTCTCTGTTGTAAAACGCGGAGACCAGCATCAAAAGCGTGCTTTCCGGCAAATGAAAATTCGTAATCAAGGCATCGACGGCTTTGAAGCGATAGCCCGGATAAATAAAAATCCCCGTATCGCCCGACATCGCCCGAATCTGTCCTGTCTCATCCGCCACACTTTCCAGGGTGCGCGTGGAGGTGGTTCCCACGCAAACGATTCGCCCCCCGTTTTTCTTTCTTTCGTTGATCGTTTGGGCGCTTTCTTCCGAAACGGAAAAATACTCGGTATGCATCAAATGATCCTGAATATGATCTTCCTTCACCGGGCGGAACGTCCCCAGCCCCACATGCAGCATAACGGGAACAATGGCAACGCCCTTCGCGCGAATTTTTTCCATCAGCTCCGGCGTAAAATGAAGGCCGGCGGTGGGGGCCGCCGCGGAGCCTTCATCCTTCGCATAAACCGTCTGATAGCGATTATTGTCCTGCAAGCGCTCGGTAATATACGGCGGCAACGGCATCAGGCCGATCTGATGCAAAATTTCATACACATTGGCATACTTTGTTTTATCATAGGTAAAGTGGATTTTACGGTTGCCTTCGTCTACAATATCCGTAATCTCTCCGCTAAGGATTCCGTGACCGAAAGAAAGCTTTTGCCCGATTTTTGCTCGTTTTCCCGGCTTGACCAATGTTTCCCAGCAATCCATCTCCCTCATACGAAGCAGCAACAATTCAATCGTTGCCTCGGGACGTCCCTCCACGTGGCCGTACAAGCGTGCCGGAATCACCTTGGAATCGTTGATAACCAACACATCCTCCGGGTTCAGATAATCCACTATATCCGAAAAGTGACGATGCCGGATGTCACCGGTCGCACGGTCGATCACCATCAAACGGGAAGTATCCCTCGGCTCGATCGGATGCTGTGCAATCAGTTCCTGCGGCAAATCATAGTAGAAATCCGCTGTTTTCAGATCGGTTGCCGGCATTTCATTGACGATATAATTGGGGCATATTCCCTTTTTTTCTTGCTTTTCAAGTTCCATTTTTCCATCTCCATCTGCCGCTCCGGCAACGCCTCACAGGGCTTTCCCAAGCGGGATTGTCGGCTTTTTATACTTTCCCGAAAAAAATGCACCGACAGGCTTCGCACTTTTCCGACGAACGCATACACTGTTAATGCCGAGACAAATTTTATATTTTATTATATATCAAAAAGCCAGAAATTGCAAGCATTTCCCGGCTTGATCCCATATTTTTTTGAAAAGAGGTGGTTCTGTGAGCGTACATGCAAGTCCGATTTTTACCGGCACGGCCACGGCTCTTGTCACGCCCTTTCAAGACGGAAAAATTGATTTCCCGACCTTGGGAAAGCTAATGGATCGTCAGATAGAAGCCGGTATTTCCGCTTTAGTGCTATGCGGCACCACCGGAGAGGCCGCCACAATGAGCATAGCCGAGCATGTTTCCTGCGTGTCTTTTGCCGCAGAACATGCGAGGGGGCGCGCAACCATCATTGCCGGATGCGGATGTAATTGCACGGCCAAAGCGCTGACGCTCACCAAGGAATGCTGTCGTGCGGGAGCGGATGCGCTTTTATCGGTGACGCCTTATTACAACAAAGCCTCGCCGGAGGGGCTTATCCGACATTTTTCTCTCATTGCCGATACAGCGGAAAAGCCCGTTTTGCTTTATAATGTTCCTTCCCGAACCGGTTGCCATATTCCCATTGCCGTTTATGAGGTTCTGGCACGCCACGGAAACATTGTCGGAACCAAGGAGGCCTCCGGCAATCTCAGCGCCATTGCCGAAGTGGCCGCACGATGCGGGCCGGACTTTGCCATTTATTCCGGGAATGACGATCAATATCTCCCCATTCTGTCGATTGGCGGCGTCGGATGTGTCTCGGTGGTTGCCAATATTATGCCGAAAGAAACGGAGCAAATCGGGCTTCTTTACAAATCCGGCCTTTTTGCGCAAGCTCAAACTGCACAGCTTTCTTTACTTCCGCTGATCGCTGCGCTGTTTTGTGAAGTCAACCCGATTCCCGTCAAATATGCGCTCTCTCGGATGGGGCTGTGCCGGGAGGAGATGCGGCTGCCCCTGTGCCCTCCGGCACCCGAATCGCAACGGCGCATTGAAGCCGTTTTGCGACAATATGCGCTGTTGCCGAAGGGCGGCGATTAGGCTATGCTTTTGCATCAAAAACCAGATTGTGTCCCATTTCCGACAAACTTCGGCTGTTTTTAGGGGATGTCGAAAAATCCTGAAGGATTTTTCGACATCCCCTATCGTTTCAAAACCACAAAAATATTATTCTTTCGTTTCCGATTCTACCGTCGCAACCGCATCGTCCTCGGATGCGTCCGATGCATTTTCGTTTTCAACAAGCTCGGACGAGCCAAGTTCGGGCGTCTTTTCCTCCGTCAAAACAGTGGCGGCAGGACTTGTTTCTTCGGTAGCTTCTTCTTTTTCTTCGTTTTCTTGTGTATGGGCCTCCCATGCGGTCGGCGTCTCTGTTTCGGTTACTTCGTTTGCTTCGGTTGTTTCCGCCGATTCTACCGGAGTGAGCAGCGGCATATCGGGCGTGACTTCCGTGCAGCCTTCCTCGGCCTTGATTTCCGCCTCATTCCGATTCTGCTCTTCCGGGCAAATCACAAGCAACCGATTTTTTTGGATCAGTTTTTTCAGTGCTCGGCGAAGCGTTTGCGCGCTTTTTTCATTGTACACAACGATGGTCAAGGGATGATTTTCATCCAACCGGCAATTTTGAAAAGCGTTGGCGCTGATTTTCCACTTAGCCGGCATCAGTTGCAAGGATTTCAGCTCAAAGCAGCCCTCAAAAGCTCGTGCTTGTATTTTTATTTTGCGTAGTTTTTCATTGCTGCTTTCCTCGCCGATCACGACTTCCGAAAGAGCACGGCATCCCGAAAAGGCGCCTTTCCCGATTTTCTTCAAGTCTTGGCCGATTTGAACGTTTTTCAAATTGTAGCAACCGGAAAAAGCCTTTTTTTCAATAACGCGCAAAGGGGATGAGAAGGCAAGGGATTCCAGCGCCATACATCCGGCAAACGCCTTTTCCCGAACAATCTCCACCGCCGGCCCCATTTCCAAAGAGGTCAGGCGCTGGCAGTCATAGAAGGCTTTTTCGGGTATGATGCGATGAAGAATCGGAATCTGAACTTGCTTCAGCTGGTGACAACCGCTAAAGCATTCCGCTCCAAATTCAATCAGATATGGATTGATGGCCGCTTCTTTCAAGCTGTAGCAGTTTTTGAAAGCGCTTTCGCCGATAGAAATAACAGAATTCATGTTTTGCAAGCTTTCCATCGCAAAGCAGTTTTCAAAAGCGCATTCTTCCACGATAACCTGACCGGCCGGCGGGAAAACGACCGTTTTCAACCCCGAACAATCGCTGAAGGCCTTTTTTTGAATGGTACGGATATTGCCCGGTATCGACACTTTTTCAATGATTTGTCTGCGTTTTACGCAAAACGCGCCTTCGCCCACACCGATTAGTTTTAAACGGCAAGGAAGCTCCATTTCTTTGTCCGGGCGTTTACATTTTACAATCAGGCCGTAGCGTTCCTTATAAATTTTTCTCATCGAGCGCTCTCCTTTTTTTCCTACCCTTAAAATATTGAATCACGCGAATCCCTACGATCACTACAACAATACCGAACGCGATAGCAACAGCCACTTTCAGCGTTTCCATGGCACGAGAGACAGCCAAATCCCATTCCCCTGCAACAATATACCGCATGGTGTAATACAAGCCGTTTCCGGGCACCAAGGGAACGATAGACGGGAAAATGAACACCGTAGCCGGTGCTTTCAATACTCTTGCCATCAGTTGCGAATAATTGGTAGCAAGCAAGGAAGCAATCAAATAACAAATAAAAATTTCATTGGTAATAAAATGATTCAAAAGCAAATAAATGGCCCAGGAAATGCCGCCGCCCAAGGCCGCGCAAATCAGCTTTTTTCCCTTCAAATCAAAGATCATGCTGAATCCGATGGAGCTTATCAGGGCGCAAAGGGTTTGCAGAATGGATTGCAAAGGTTCTCTCAGTTCCGTTATACTAACATTCATCATATCAAAGCAAGTCCTCCGCACAGATAAACGGCAAAAGCATATCCGCTGGCAATGGCGCAGGCAATCAGCACCGATTCATACAATTTCAGCGTTCCCGTTGCGGTATCGCCGGACAATACATCCTCCATGGCCGAGGTAAAGTTGATACCCGGTATCACAAGCATGATACATCCAATCATAATCTTATCCAAATTGTTCCCTATGCCAAAACGCACGCTAAAGATGGAAATTACACCGGCCACGAAAGCGCATAGCATGTAATAAACCACTTTATTCATACGATTGTTATAGATGTACCGGTCTATGACAAATATCACAAAGGCTCCGATCATTGTCGCCAACGCGTCCCTCAAGGTACCTCCGAAAAAGACGACACATCCCCCGGCAGCCAGAAAACTGCCGAGTATGCCCCGCCAGGCGGGCGGGCGCTGGGCATAAACAATTTTCCGCATGCGACTTTCCACTTCCTCAATCGCGGGGCGAGTGCGGCAAATATACCGCGAAAGCTCGTTTAGCTCCTCAAGTCGGTTAAATTCACGTCCGCTGGCGCAGATTCTGCGCGATTGGGTAATGATTTCCCCGTTTTCCCAACAAACCGTCACAATAATCGCCGACGTGATGGAAAACACATCCGCCCGCAAAGCGCCATACGCCGTACACAGGCGACTGATGGTTTCTTCTACACGGTTCACCTCTCCGCCGCAAATCAGCATTTGCTCGCCAATATCCAGGATCAGCTGTGTGAGTTGATTTTTACTTTCAGGAAGGGGCGGCGTATTTTGCTGTCCGCTTTCTTCTATTTCCGTTTTATCCGAATTCATTTTCAACATCCCTTTCTCAAAAGAAAGTTAAATCTTCCTGTTTTCACAATCCAAGAGCCACCCTGCATTCCGCATCTTTTTCAAAGTCCGCTGTCAACGTCCGGCGCTCTCCCTCATGCAGAAGGACAAATTCCGTTTTTCCGACGCCCTGCAGCTTGAGCGATGCTCGATCGGTAAACTCCACCTCGGCTCTTTCGTCGTAAGAAAAGACTGCGGTTTTATCCTGCACGGCAATTTTGACAAGTGTACCAAACGGAAGCGATATGTCATATGAATCGGCTCCGATACGAAGCGTACAATGCCGCGGCGATTGAGGATCGCGGTACCAATCCACGGCCAGCACATAAATATCCCTCTCCTGCTCTGCATCGTAAACCGTAAATTCCACATCGTCGCCACACTCGATCCACGCAGACTCTTGCCGATTGTATTGCTCTGTCAATTCACGGACGGTGGCGATATAGCTGTCGCAAATGGCTTCATTGTGCGGAAAGGCTTTTGCATTGTAGAAATACAGAGTGCCCTTTCCCAGCGGGATTTTCACTTTTAACGGAGCGCCTGCATCGGTGCGCTCCAAAACCTCTGCCTGATCGCAGAGAGAAGTGCCGATTTCCAGCGGTTTCTCATGCACGGCGTCCGTCAGGAACTTCGGCTCGGTTTTTCCGCCTGTCAAAAGACGAATCAAAGCATGCTCTGCGTAGGAATGACGACCGGAAAGGATTTCGTCCCGTTTTGTCGAGGAGGACAGGTGCGCCCAGGAAAGAACGGCCGTTCCTCCGTTTTCCACGTAGCGCTGCATCCGATCCAAGTCCTTCGGCGTCACGCAGTGGCAACCGCCAAAGACAAGCAGTTTATAATCTCCGTAAATGTCATTTCCTTCGGCCGTAATGGTATCCACATTGCCAAGCGGTGTGCCCGAATAATAGCCCACGGCGTTATGAGGGCAATTGTGAATATAGAGGGCCTCGCCCGGTTTGGACAGCGGATAAAAGATCTTGTAAAGATCCGTCCAGCTCTGTTCAGGATCGTCCTCCGGGAAATCGCGCACGCCGTAAACGCCCGAATGGCCAAAGCCTACGGTTCCGTCATAGCGTCCCGAAACAAATGCTACCGGCGTATAATAAGAGCCGCGTCTTGTGTGGCACAAAACATACGAGGTGAGATCCTGTTGGTGCTTCAAATAGGCCGAGCAAGCCTCTGTAAAGCGGTGGAAATAGGAATAATACTCCTCAATATGCCACAGGCCTTCCTCGGTATTGATTTGCGTAATTCCCTGTATATATCCGACATAAAGAGCCAGCCGATAGCGGCGGTATTTGGCCGGATCGTCATGCGGCGAGCTTGACCATTGCATGGCATGGTGGGCGCCTATCGCGTTCTTCCCATAAGATTTAGCCGTTCCGCGCAGGCTGGAAACATTGGTTTCCATCGTTCCGTACATCAGTTCGGCACCGAAGAAATCAAACCCCGCCTGATAAAAGCATTTGCTGAGCGTGCTGGGGCCTGAATGACGGGGCGTTCCCGTTCGTATGGATGTCAATATGCGCACGGCTTCTTCCTGCGTTTGTTTCAAATCCCCGTTTACATTTTCGGCATGGGGCCATGTCACGGCTTTATCAATCACCGTATAGTTGGCGGGACAATACACATTATCCGTAATATCCGGGCGTTCGAGGTAAAGCTTTTGTCCAAGGCCGTTAAACATATCAAGCTGACGGATCTTCCGTTTTCCGAAAATATGCGTTCCCCAATAAAAAATCTCTCCGTCGGTTTCGTGCATCTGACGACCAAGGAACATAGGGCCTTCCAGCATTGCCACGCTGGGGTTGGCCTGCAAGCCGGGCAGATCCCGCCCTTCGGTCATATGGGCATAACGGATGCCGAGATCGGTCATCACGCGGCGGAACATTTCCCAGGTTTTTAAATTGAGCTTTCGGGCGCCTCCCCAACGGTAAATCGGACGAATGGTCAAAAAGTTTCCGACGCCGTTTGCCACATACCAAGAAAGATATTCTTCCATTTCCTCGTAATTCTGGCTGATATAAACCGCGTCGCTGGTGCCGGTATATACGTGGTCTTCCGCTTTTTCCGCCATTTGTTCAATTTCACAGGTTTGCGAATAGCCGTTGCAGGAAAGGCAAAATTCGGCATGGTTGCAAGCGGC
The DNA here is from genome assembly GCA_934462825.1 of uncultured Eubacteriales bacterium. Lineage (GTDB taxonomy): Bacteria > Bacillota > Clostridia > Oscillospirales > CAG-272 > CAKSIP01. The sequence goes on from CAKSIP010000004.1 coordinate 56,439, forward strand.
ATTGGCTCTCAGCTTGAAGACGTTAAGTCCGCTTTCCTCAAAGCAAACCGAAGCCGGGGCGGAAAGCACGCCGCTCTCGCAAGAAAAGGAAACCGTAACATGGGAGTGTGCCGTTTTTAGAAGAATCGGAATCTCCTTCTGCGGATGAGCAATGCGCGGCACGGCAATCACATCAAAAGGATGCCCGCCCGGTTGCTCCAAAATGGCAACCTCACGGAACGCATACGGAAGCGCGCCGAGATAATCGCTCAGCAAGTGAAATTCCACGCAGTTTTCCTTCGCTTTCAAAAGGCCGGCGGGAATGGCTACCTCCATTTCGGCATATCGATGACAGCGCTCGAAAAGCTCGCCCGAATAAATCGTTTCTCCATTCAACGCAATGGCAAAAACCGGCCACTCCTTGCGCGACAGGTTCATACCGAGCCAATCAAAAAAGTCGTTATCCGAGCAGACTGTATTAAAGTCCGGCAACACATTATAGCTTTGCTTTTTGTATATGTAGGACAAGGTCGGAAGCTCAAAATAGGCTTCACCCTCATAGGCAAGCCCTTCCAGCGTTATCACAACGGCCGCTGTAGTCGCCTTCGAAATTTGCACGGGCATCCGAAGCGGCTTCATCGCATAGCTTCCCTCCGGGATCGACAGAGTATAGGTGTGATCCGGCACACGTCCGGTCAACAAAGGATCCCATCCCTCTTTTTTATCCCACACTTCAAGAACCAGCCGCAGATAGCCGCCTTCCTTGATATGAAGTCCTTTGACCTCGGCAGAAATGCCGAAGTCAAAGGTATCGGATTCAGGGCGGATACTCAGATAGGAAAGCTTGGGGGGCCACATGATTTTATATAGCGCCCTTTTTGCATAATCCAAAGGAGCGGTCGCGGACAAATTCAAGCAATAACGGGCGCTTGCTGCGTGTTCGCTGTCCAAAGCGTCTTCGATTTGAAAGTACATTTTTCTCATATCGGGCTCGTTTTTCCACAGGTAAAACAGCTGCGTTTCACCTGTAAAGAAAAGCCGATGGGAAGCCGAAAGCTCGGCATCCTCCAAATCAAACGTATAAGAGACGCTTTGCCCCGAACGAATCAAGTCGTCCTGTTCGTACTGCTCCGGGTTCCGAACGCAAAAATATTTTTCAAACAAATTATTCATGTTAACCTACCCCAATTTTGCCGTGTTTTATCGTATTTTAGCGGATGGGGCACATTCAAGTGCCATCAAAAGTTTCATTAAAGATTCACAAAAGTTCCCGTTTCTCCGGACTTGTAAATGGCCTCGATAACCTTTTGAATATGAACCGCATTTTCAGCAGGCACCTCCACGGGCTTTCCGTTCAGAATCGACTCTCCGAAGGATTGGACTTCACGGGCATACATATTGCCGTCCGCGCCGGTCATCTTATAATCGTTCGTCTCGCTGCGTTCCTGCATAGCATCGTAGCCCTTGGTATCGGAAAGTGTCACAAGCACATCACCGCCGTCGATTTGGCCGATGGTGCCTTCGGCGCGAATGCTTCCCTTGGTTCCGTAAATTTCAATACGGCACCGGGCCGCATCGTCGGGAATATTGAAGTTCGCATCCACCGTACCAAACGCGCCGCAATCCAAACGGAACAGAGCCGAACAAGCGTCCTCCACTTCATATTTGAAGGTCATATTATCGCTCAGCGCACCCACTTTCACAATCCGGGAGCCGGTAATATATTCGATCAAATCCAGGCAATGAATACCGAGGTCGGTCATTGCGCCGCCGCCGGCCGTAGCCTTTTTCTGGCGCCAACTATTTTCGATTTCAGGATACCAGCAGGTAAACTGTGCATGGCAGGAAACGATTTGTCCCAGCTTTCCGTCGGCAATCAGTTTTTTCATTTCCTGATGATACGTATTATACCGCATCATAAATCCGACGGCTGCTTTAATTCCCTTCTCCTCGCACTCGCGGACAATGCTCTCGCTGATCTGTGCGTTCAAAGAAACGGGTTTTTCAATCAACATATTTTTGCCTGCATCGGCACATTTACGCGCCTGTCTTTCATGGCAAACCACGGGAGAAGCAATATAAACCGCGTCAATTTCGGGATTGTTAATCAAATCATCCTCGTTATCATAGGCATAGGCTGCATGATACTTTTCACGCAGTTTTTCTGCCATCTCCATATTGATTTCCATCACAGCAAAAATTTCTGCGTTATCGGCCAGCAGCATGCCCGGCATCGTTCTCCGATCGGCAATACCACCTGCACCGAGAATACCCCATTTTACTTTTTTCATTGTTACAATCCTGCTTTCTAAGATTAGAAAGGCTTCCTTTCTTGCGAATTTTTGTACAATCGGTCAAATTCTTTCCCGCACGTCAGGAAAGCAGACAGTCGAAAGCACATCATGGACTTTTGTCAAAAGGATCAGTTTCCTTAAAATAAAGGGGATTTCCACGGCGGAAGTCCCCCAGAACATCTCCGTTTCTTAAAAACGCGGATGACATACAAGTTATACAGAGAGAGAGTATGCGTAAGAATCCATTGGATCTTACGCATGACTTGAAATGGCTCCGGCGCCCCGCCCAAAGCGGGGTGCCGGCCAATTTTTTCTCAATTATTCGCCGCGCTGCATTTCGGCAATCGACTCAAGAACGGCATTGATCATGTAATCAATCTGCTCCATGGAGAGTCCGTAAACCGGCAGGTGGGTAAATCTATTATTGAACACTTCCTCGCAAACCGGGCATGTTTTGGCAATTGCCTTGGCATCATATCCATAGGTTTTGAGGATATCGAAATCATAAAGCGGGCCGAAGTGAGGAATATTGGTTACACTCTTTTCCTCCAGCTTGCGCTTCAGCGTTTGCACAGAGCCACCGGCCTTAGCAGGATCGATCTGCAACAGATAGAGGTGGAACGAAGGCTTTACGTTGTCGTCCTTACCAAGCTCCTGCGGGATGATAGCATCGCACACGCTCAGCTTTTCGGAAATATACTTAGCCGTCTGCGTTCTTTCAGCCAAAATCTTATCATAACGCTTTACCTGCTGAATCAAGCCGACAGCCTGAATTTCCGTGGTGGAGGAGTTTCCGGCCACGAAGGGGCCGTATTTGCCCTCAAGCGCACCGACATCGTACAGCCAATTCGGGATCTTTCTGGTGAAGTCCACGCCAAAGAAGCGGGAGGGCACCATCGAGTCCTTAAAGCTTTCCACGTTGGTCGTCAGAATACCGCCCTCACCAAAGGAGGTGCAGTTTTTCACTTCGTGCATGCTAAATCCGGTGAAATCACCGATCGTACCGATTTTTCTGCCCTTGTACTCAGCGCCAAAGGCATGAGCGGCATCTTCCAGCACGAGAATGTTGTGCTTTTTCGCCAATTCCATGATAGGATCCATGTCAACCGGATAACCGCCAAGGTGTACGGGAACGATCACTTTCGTTCTGTCCGTGATCTTTCTTGCCACGTCCTTAGGATCCATGTTCAGTGTTTTGGGATCGAGGTCAGCAAAAACAAGCTTAGCGCCGACTTCCAGCGGATACGCCATCGTTGCAATAAAGGTAATTGCCGGAACAATCACTTCATCGCCGGGGCCGAGGTTTGCGTACTTATATGCCGTGATAAATCCGGCGGTACAGTTGGCCACAAAGAGAGCGCTGTCCGTGCCGAGGTATTCGTTTACCAAAGCCTCTGCTTCTCTGACCTTCGGGCCGAGAGAGAGGTTTGCCGGCGGGTAAGAATAAGCATCAAGCTTGTAGATTTCCTTCTTAACAGCGGCAAGAGCGGCCTCATATTCCTCGCCCTCTCCCTGCATAAGGAACTTCACGACTTCAAACAAGTCTTCGGCATTGTAGTTTTCTCCTACAGCTGCCCACGGTACCTTTGTCGCACCGGTGTTGTATCTGAATGCTTCTTTCTTTGCCATAGTATGTTTCCTCCTACTTATAAATAATATCTTTTTCGTTTAATTACACTCTGCTACCAGCGGGCCTGCCAATTCTTCCAAGTAGAACAGCTTTCCGGGCAAGGTGGGGATAAAGGTCGAGGTGATATGAATATCCGGGCCATAATGCAGGGTTGTCAGGAAGCTCATGCCCTGCCAGCCCATACCGCGTCCAAGGACACCGTCTGCGCCGCCGATGGCATAATCGGCCTTCAGGAACAGGCCGGGGCCTATGGTATTGGCGCGGCAAGGAACCAAAGTGGTACGGCTCTTGAAGCTGGTGATGGCGTTCTGCTCAATCGTCATCGGGTGAAGCTTACCACCAATGCGATAGCACTGCTCTTTCCACTCGGCCTCGTTTTTATAGTCGGTGGCAAAATGCGGTTCCCAGAATGCGATATGGCACATTCTTCCGATACCGTAAACGAGAAGCAGCTTAGCGCCCTCTTGGCGCAGCTTTGCCATCTTTTCGGGATAGGTGGGCAGATTGGTTTTGGTTGCGAAGTTTCTCTGTTCCGGCGGGACTGTCAACTCGCCAAGCTTATCAAAGAAAGCGGCCTTCATGCTGTATTCAAAGGATGCGGGATTGGTATTCGGAAGCGTATTGCCCTCGCTGTCCGACCACTCGTCCATATTAAAGGTATAGACATGCTTGCAATCCACGTTCCACGATTTCAGAAAATACACAGCCCATTTATACATACCCATCGGGCCGACCGGCAGAATGATCATCAGTTTTTCGCCGGCATCACGGGCATTGCGGATCTTCAAAGCGATCTCATGTCCCATGTATGTATCAAATTCATTGATGTCCTTGCAAGCAATGGGGGTAAAATCCTTATTCCAAAAGGATTCTCTTTCTACGCCCTTCTCGCAGCAGGCATCGATTTTAGCCATATCCCATCCTTCGGGATAGAAATTCTCAAGGAGCGAGCCCTTGACTGTACTCATGAAATCCATTTTCGTGATCTCCTTAATTCTATTATGTGTATTTTAATTAGTGAAAAAGCGCTATGTTACGGAAGCAGACGCTTGGTGGTAACCTTCGGCCAAACATAGGCCTGGGTAAAGCCTTCGGCGTAAGGCACGCCGCACTGCAAGCCTCTGAATTTGGAGCAGGTGCGGACAAAGTCCACAAAATCAATATGGTCATGATCCAGCATCCATTTAATCTGGCTTTCATGGCAAGAGAGCATTTCCAATTTCAGCTCAATGGTATCGGTGATGTCCACGTATTCCGTGGGGTTAAAGCTCATACCGGCCAAATTATCCATATAGTACAGCGGAACCAGCTCGGCCGCTGTATTCAGCCGTCCATAATGCGGAACACTTGCCGCAAAGCAAGCATCAAACACCAACTTATTGACCGCCAAATGATCCGGCATATAGTCTGTAGGGCTATGCGTAATGATAATATCGGGTTTTCTCTCCTTGATAATATCCACGATAGCATCTCTCTGTTGCATATCACAGCCATTGGGAAGCAAATCGCCAATATCGGTAGTAATTACCTCGATACCCGCAAGAGCGCCGGCTCTTTTCGCTTCTTCGATGCGGATTTTTCGCAATTCATCCGGTTGAATCACGACATGTCCCATGTTTCCGTTGGCAACATGACACACCGTGACCTTATCGCCACGCTTAGCATATTTTGCCAAAGTACCGGAGCAGGATATTTCAATATCATCGGGATGGCACCCGATTGCAAGAACGTTCATAACAATCCTCCACGATTCCCAAATTATTTAATTAAGTATACCATACAACCCCATAAATGTCAATAAAAAAATACAAGTTTCACCGCGGATTCTTGGGCAAAAAAGCATCTATTCGCACATGCGAATCAACCGCTCGGCCGCCGCACCTGCACGGGCCAAAAACGCCGCCGGCGTGTACCCCGGATACTTATCCTTGCGCCACGGCCAGCTGGTTTCCAGCGTCAACGGCCCCTGATAGCCGGATTTTTGAATCCGCTCCGCAAAAAAGTGAAAATCCAGGCTCGCATCAAACGGAATCATATGCTCATCGCCATTGTGAACCCCAAAGTTATCGTGAACGTGTGTACAAACCAAGCGCCGGCCAAAAAGCGCCATATAATCACGGCCGTATGCAAAGCAAGCCTCATGTCCGTTATCCCAGCAAAAGCCCACAAAAGGATTATGTTCGTAAAGCTCCATCACGAAAGCAAGATTGGCAAGCAAGCGCTGATTTTCAAAAGCGATTACCACGCCTCGCTTCTCGGCACGGCGCACCAACGCATCAAAGCGTTCATGCCCGCAATCGCTGATACAAGGGGGATTTTCCCCACTGCTTAAATGCACAACCACATAAGGCACCTCGCTATCCGAAGCGATGTCCACGCAGGACAAAAGGCGCGCCAGCATTGCATCTCCTTTTTCCCCCGGAAGCCAAATCGAATTGATGCCGTCAAAAGGTGCATGGATCATATGATACTCCAAGCCGCTTTCCTTGGCCAAGGCCGCCAAACAACGGGCTTGCTCTTTCGTAACCTCATCGGTCATAATACATTGAAAGCCCGCATCGGCAATCGCATGCATGGAGTCGCTTTTCGTCGCGCCGTAAGCGGAGCTATACAAAAGTCCTTTTTTCCTCATTTTTTCTATTTTCCTTTTTCTCAATTTTCAGATTTTTCTGCGTTTGATAGGAACGGTTCTTTGGAACCGCTATCAGACCGACAAATCCGATAAATTCTATAAAGTATTGTATCATTTTCCCTTTTCTTTGTCAATCCATTCCCGGTTTTTTGCCGGAGCTTCAAGCTTTTTTGCTTTATTCGCAGGAAAAGTCTTGCATTTTTCAGGAAAAAATATTATAATATTTTTGCTATCATCGTTTTATACCTTCAGAGTTATACGGTCGGCGCACAGTTTGCCGACGAAAAAGGAGATTTTCTGTATGAAATATGGATTTGTCAAGGTTGCCGCGGCGGCCCCCAAAGTGCAGGTAGCCGACTGCGCCTTCAACGTCAACGAGCTGATTTCCATGGCGGCCGAAGCGGATCGCATCGGCGTCAAGCTTTTGGTATTTCCGGAACTTTCTCTGACCTCCTACACGTGCGGAGATCTGTTCTTCAACGAAGTGCTTCTCTCCTCGGCGGAAAATGCACTCATGCAATACGTGGAGGCAACCCGGACTTATGACATGATTTCGGTCGTAGGTCTTCCGCTCCGCCGTTTCGGAGCCGTTTACAACGGCGCCGCGGTCTGCAAGGGAGGACACATCCTCGGATTCGTCCCCAAATCACACATTCCCAACTACGGGGAATTTTATGAAAAACGCTATTTTGAAGCGGCCGGGGACTCTTTGCGATTTGCCGACATCGGAGGTGAAACCGTTCCGTTTGGGACAAATATTCTGTTTACCTGCGCTTCTCTCCCCGCTTTTACTCTCGGTGTGGAAATCTGCGAGGATCTTTGGGTAGCCACGCCGCCGTCCGACGCACTGACGGCATCAGGCGCCACGGTCATTGCAAATCTTTCGGCCTCCAATGAAACCATCGGGAAAGAAGAATACCGCCGTCGTTTGGTGAAGCTGCAATCGGCCAAAACCACCGCCGGATATATTTATTCCGATGCCGGCTATGGCGAGTCCACGACCGATCTGGTCTTTGCCTCCCACTGCCTGATTTGCGAAAACGGTTCTCTTTTGGCAGAGCGCAAGCCGTTTGCCACCCCTCTCCGCGCAACAGCCGCCGAGCGGTTGACCGTAACGGAGCTGGATGTCAATATGCTGGTGGGCGAACGCGCCCGTCTGAACAGCGCTTTCAAAAATCGCGTCAGCGATATTGTTTCCGTTCCCTTTACCATGGAGCTTTCCGAAACTGTGTTGACGAGGCGCTATCCGGCTCTCCCCTTTGTTCCGGCAGACAGGGACGAATTGAGCGACCGGGCTGAAACCATTCTTTCCATTCAGGCGGCCGGCCTTTGCAAACGGATGGAGGCCTCGCGGGCAAGCCGATGCATCATCGGCATTTCCGGCGGGCTTGACTCCTGTTTGGCACTTTTGGTGGCCGTTCGCGCCTGCGATGCGGCCGACCTTCCCCGTCAGAACATCCTTGGCGTCACCATGCCCTGCTTCGGCACCACGGATCGCACCAAAAACAACGCCGAGCTTCTCTGCAAGGAGCTGGGTGTCCGCTTCCGCCAGATCGCCATCGGCACTTCGGTTTTGTCGCACTTTCACGACATCGGGCACGAGGAAAGCAATCACAACGTAGTTTACGAAAACGCGCAAGCACGCGAACGCACGCAGGTATTGATGGATTTGGCCAATGCGGAAAACGGGCTGGTCATCGGCACAGGCGATCTGTCTGAGCTGGCGCTCGGATGGGCCACCTACAACGGCGATCATATGTCCATGTATGGTGTCAACGCCTCAATCCCGAAAACGCTGGTACGCTATCTTGTCCGGCACTGCGCCGAAAAAGCCGAAGCCGAAAGCCGGCATGCGTTGGCCGAGGTACTGCTTGACATTCTTGACACACCGGTCAGCCCGGAGCTTCTTCCGCCGGACGGCCATGAAATTCGGCAAAAAACGGAGGATATTGTCGGGCCTTATGAAATCCACGATTTCTACCTCTACTACATGCTTCGCTTCGGATTTTCTCCGAAAAAGCTGTATCATTTGGCCACGGCCACTTTAAGCGACACATTTTCTCCCGACACCCTACTTCATTGGTTGGAGGTATTCACGCGGCGCTTCTTCGCCCAACAATACAAGCGTTCCTGCTTGCCGGACGGGCCGAAGGTCGGCTCTGTCGGTCTTTCGCCGCGCGGCGATTGGCGCATGCCCAGCGACGCGTCCTCGGCCTTGTGGATGGCAGAGCTTGCGGAGCTTAAAGAAGAAGTAAACGCCGGGCAAGCGTAAAAAGCACATTTTATATTATTTTGTGTCCATACAAAGAAACGCAAGGGCAGGCGGTTCCTCTAAGGAACCGCCTGCCCTTGCGTTTAGTTTTCTTTATGGGAATCCGGCGCTTTTTTCAATTCGGACACCTTTTGTTCCGTTCCATCCGGATACCGAATCACCGTATGATCCAGCATAGCGCCGAAAGAGCCTCGGATGTGTGTCAGATACATCTCGCGCAAGCGCTGTCTTTCTTCTTTTTCCTGTTCGGTCAATTCTCTTTCCTTGGCCAATTTAGCCAACTCATTGATTCTTTGTTTATCTGTCTCGTTCATATTTTCGTTTTGGTTCCTTTCCCTGTTTCACAATCAAACGGACGCTTCCGTTTCTACCGCCTTTTCAAAAGCCACGCGTTCCTCGCCTGTTTTCAGATAAATAATGCCGCAGCGGGTAAATCCGGTTCGGAAAAGCAATTTCTGCATGGGGCGATTCCCGGCGTGCGTATCGCTGCGCAAGGCACCGAGTCCGAGGCGCCGACACTCCTCCAAAGCAAAAGCAACCATGGCATCCGCCATACCGCTGCCTCGTTCCGCATTGCAAACGGCAATCCGATGGAGCGCCCCGTAGCTTCCACGCGTTATCCAAGCTCCGTCAAAAATTTCCCGATACGTCGGTTCTCCGTCCGTTTTCAGGCAAAACGTAGCATAAATTTCTCCCTTTTCTTCGGTTCGCACGGCAAAGGATCGGCCTGCTATGACATCCTCTTTAATAATGTCACGGTTGGGGTAGCCGTACTGCCACTGGTCAATTCCCATCCGCCCCATCTGAATCCGGGCCTCACCCAAAATCACCATAATGCGGTCAATATCCGTTTTGCACGCTTTGGTTATATATAATTTTCGATCTGCATGGATTGTGGTTGAAGGTGTCGCTGTATTCATATTTCCCTCTACGCTCCTCTTGTATCAATTTCCAATTTTCAATATTCAACATTTCGTGTCCCTATATCATTTAAAAATTCCGGTCGGAAAGCATACGTTCCAATAGGTTCATTTTCCCGACGGAATATTCATAGGCGCCTTTGTAATCGCCGCACTCCCGACAGCAAATCTCCCGATCTCCGAAAACGTCATACAATATGCCGCGGCAGGTTATGTCATTTCCGGCAATCAGCTGCTCCAGGCGCAGACCGGCGGCATGGTACTTTTTTTCTCCCATTTCCAGCCGGGCGCGAATGTGCTCGGAAAATTCCTTTTCCGAGGGGGACGCAATTTGCAGGTAGTGCTGTGCTATGGCTGTGTCGCCTTTTTCCAGACCCCACAGCACGTATGCGTACTTGCAAAAAGCATCGGCGCCCAAAAAGGTTCCCTCATAATTTTCATATCCGGCATCGGAGCAAAGCGTTTGCGACAGCCGCGCCATATAGCGAAAATATACGGACGCCATGGCCGGAATGGATTCATCCCGATAGAAATTTTGCTTTTCTCTTTCGCAGGCCTTATCCAATTCCGCACAGGCTTCATGGAACCTTCCCATGTCGAAGGCCTCTCGCCCCAAAAACAGATGGCATTTCGCCGTAATCATCCAAATTTCATCATCCGGCCCGACGGAAAGAAGCTCCTGACACCGCGCCAGACACAATTTGTACTCACCCGCCGCATATGCCTGTTTGATCCGCGCCATTTCTTCGCTTTTGCGATACATCAGTTCTTCCTGATCGCGCGCAAGCAAAAGTCCGGCAGGAATATCGAGGCGCTCCGCCAAATACAAAATGGTCGAAAGCGACGGAAGGGCGCTACCGTTTTCAATCAAGCTGAGCATATTTCGTGTAATTTGATCGCCGGCCAAGGCCGTTTGCGTCATTCTTCGCTGGTTCCGAAGTGTTTTGATTTTTTCTCCGATTTCCATAGCTCCCTCCCCTGTTTTGCGTTATTGTAACACATTTTCAGAGGGAAATCAAGGGAAAAGGTAAATTTTATTAACTGCTTTTAAATTTTGACCTTCTTTTGCAAAAAGGGTTTACATCCCTCTTTTTTTGCGCTATAATATTGCGTATAAGTTGAGAAGCGAAAGGTTGGTAACGAAAAAAAAATGAAGCTTTTGGAAGAAAGAATCAAAAAGGACGGGCAAATCCTACCCGGCGGCATTGTAAAGGTAGACAGTTTCCTCAATCACTGCATGGATATTGACCTGATTGACAAAATGGGGGCTGAGTTCTACGAGGCATATAAGGATTGCGACGTGACGAAGATTCTCACCGTGGAGGCTTCCGGCATCGGAATTGCTTGCCTTGCCGCACGTTATTTCAAGGTTCCCGTGGTCTTTGCCAAAAAAAGTGCGTCCTCCAATCAAAGCGACTCTCTTTACACCGCCAAAGTCCATTCCTTTACACGCGGTGCCGATTTCATCATTCGCGTAGACAAAAAATACCTGTCCCCTCTTGACAACGTCCTGATTATTGACGACTTTCTTGCCAACGGCGAAGCGGTTTTCGGAATGAATGAAATCCTTCGTCAAGCAGGCGCGCGCAACGTCGGAGTAGGTATATGCGTGGAAAAGGCTTTCCAGCCCGGAGGGGATCTCGTCCGTAAAGCCGGTATTCCCCTGTGCTCCTTAGCAATCATCGATATTGACAAAGACGGAAATGCGTTCTTTATTCAAAAATAAAGCGTTTCCCCTGCGTTCGTCATCGTTTCTATACAATAGGGAGTGTTAAAAAACGCAAAATGCGTTTTTTAACACTCCCTTTTGCTTTATCACTACCCCCGGCATCATAACAAAAAGGTGTTAAAAACCCCTGTGGGATTTTTTAACACCTTTTTTTAGCGATCAAAGACCGCGTTTGATATAGTGCGTATGAAGAACCTCATGGGCCTTATGGCTATTCGGTTCACCAAAGTACTCCTCATACAGTTTCTTCACGGCAGAGTTTTCGTGCGACTTGCGCAGATCCATATTCTGATCGGCCGAATAGAGCACGGCCGCTCTCTTTGCGCGCAAATCAATGGTATTCCGTACAGAAGCGGGCTGGTGCGGCTGACCGCCACCGTTGACGCATCCGCCGGGGCATGCCATAATTTCGATAAATTGCACGTCCACCTCACCGACTTTCACGGCATTAAGCAGCTTCTTGGCGCAACCGGTACTGCTGGCCACAGCCACCTTCAAATCCATGCCGCCCAGCTTATACTGAGCAAATTTAATACCGTCGATACCTCTGACATCCTCAAAGTCCACCTTTTCCAGCGGCTTTCCTTCAATAACCTCGGCGGCTGTACGGAGAGCTGCCTCCATAACGCCTCCGGTGGCACCGAAAATGACACCGGCGCCCGATCCGATTTCAAAAGGATTGTCAAACTTGGCATCCTCCAGCGCACGGTAGTTGATACCTGCGTGCGAGATCATTCTGGCAACCTCGCGGGTGGTAATGGCGATGTCCACATCCGCTACGCCGGCTGCGGCCTGGCCTTCTCTGCCGACCTCAAATTTCTTGGCTGTACAAGGAATGGCCGACACGAACACAATGTCTTTCGGATCAATTCCCTCTTTTTCGGCGAAATAAGTCTTTACCATTGCGCCGAACATCTGCTGAGGCGATTTGCAGGTGGAAAGATTGTCGGTAAATTCCGGGAAATAATGTTCGCAGTATTTAATCCATCCGGGAGAGCAGGAAGTAATCATCGGAAGAACGCCGCCGTTTTTCACGCGGCCGAGAAATTCCGTTGCTTCTTCCATAATGGTAAGATCCGCCGTAAGGTTCATGTCAAACACGCCGTCAAAGCCCAAACTCTTGAGGGCGGCAATCATCTTGCCTTCGGTATCCGTACCCGGCTCATAGCCGAAGCACTCACCAATCTGAGCGCGCACGGAGGGCGCGGTGCAGATATAAACTTTTTTGCTCGGATCGGCCAAAGCAGCCGAAACCTTATCGGTATCATCTCTTTCATACAAAGCGCCGGTGGGGCACACGGCCGTGCACTGACCGCAGTTGATGCAGGAGGTTTCCGCCAAATTGGCACGGAAAGCCGAACCGATATTGGTATCAAAGCCTCTGTCATTCGCTCCGATCACGCTGACAGCCTGCACATTTTTACACATGGCAACACAACGACGGCACAAGATGCACTTGCTGTTGTCGCGGATAATAGCGGGCGACGAATCGTCAATCACCGATTCGGTTTTAACGCCCTGAAAATGCTTGGAGTCCACTCCGTAATCACGGCAGAGCTTCTGAAGCTCGCAATCCGTACTACGAACGCAGGACAAGCAATCCTGATTGTGATTGGAAAGCAAAAGCTCCAAATTGAGCTTGCGGGCATGGGTGATACGGGGGGTATTGGTTTTTACTTCCATTCCCTCGCTGACGGGATACACGCAGGCCGTCACCATACGGAACGGTTTTCCGCCCTCCGATGCCTCAACCAAGCACATACGGCAAGCGCCGATTTCGTTAATTCCCTTCAGGTAGCAAAGGGTAGGAATATCAATATGAGCTGCTACCGCCGCATCCAGCACTGTGGAGCCTTTGGCTACCTCATAATTTACACCGTTGATTTTTACATTTACAGTTTCCATCTCTCAGCTTCCTTTCTTAACCCTTGGAAATTGCGCCGAACTTACATCCGGACATACAAGCACCGCACTTCACGCACTTTGTCGAGTCGATAACCAGCGAAGGAAGCTTGTGACCGGGAGCCACATAGTCGGTCTTGGAAATAGCATCCACGGGGCAATTTTTAGCGCATTTGCCGCATCCGATACATTTTTCTTTATCAATTGTAAAGCTCAGCAGCTTCTTGCAAACGCCGGCCGGGCACTTCTTGTCCACGATATGCGCAATGTATTCGTCCTTGAAGTAGCGGAGCGTGGAAATAACGGGGTTCGGCGCCGTTTGCCCAAGGCCGCAAAGCGATGCGCTCTTGATGTAGTTGCAAAGCTCCTCCATGCGATCAATATCCTCAAGCTCTCCATTGCCGGAAATAATTTTGTCAAGGATCTCAAGCAACCGTCTGGTTCCCACGCGACAAGGGGTGCATTTTCCGCACGATTCATCCACGGTAAATTCAAGGAAGAATCGAGCAATATCCACCATACAGTTGTCCTCATCCATGACAATCAATCCGCCGGAGCCCATCATGGAGCCAATCTTAAGCAGGTTATCATAATCAATCGGAGTATCAATCAAGGAAGCAGGGATACAACCGCCCGAAGGGCCTCCTGTCTGAGCGGCCTTAAACTTTTTCCCGTTCGGGATGCCGCCGCCGATTTCTTCAATGATTTCACGCAGTGTAGTACCCATGGGGATTTCAACAAGGCCTGTATTTGTAATTTTTCCACCGAGAGCAAACACTTTCGTGCCCTTGGATTTTTCCGTTCCCATAGCGGCAAACCAGGAAGCGCCGTTCAGGATAATGGGGCAGATGTTGGCATAGGTTTCCACGTTGTTCAGGATGGTAGGCTGACCGAACAATCCTTTGACAGCCGGGAACGGAGGACGGGGACGGGGCTCGCCGCGATTTCCTTCAATCGAAGTCATAAGCGCCGTTTCCTCGCCGCAAACGAAAGCACCGGCGCCAAAACGAAGATGAATATCAAAGTTAAATCCGGTACCGAAAATATCGGTTCCGAGGAGTCCGTGCTCTCTTGCCTGCTTAATGGCAACTTCCAAACGGTGAATGGCGATCGGGTATTCGGCGCGGACATATATGTAACCTTCATCGGCACCGATGGCATAGCCGGCAATGGCCATAGCCTCCAGCACGGAATGCGGATCTCCTTCCAGGATCGAACGATCCATGAATGCGCCGGGGTCTCCTTCGTCCGCATTGCATGCGACATATTTTTTCACTTTGCCGCGATTGGAGCAGGCAAATTTCCATTTCAGACCCGTCGGGAATCCGCCGCCCCCTCTGCCGCGAAGGCCGGAATCCAAAACGGTTTGAATCACTTCGTCCGGCGTCATTTCCGTCAGCACTTTGCCGAGTGCACGATAGCCGTCGCGTCCGATGTATTCTTCAATATCTTCGGGATCAATCATGCCGCAGTTACGCAAAGCCACGCGGTGCTGCTTTTTATAGAACACCGTTTCGGACAAAGAGGTTACTACGTGATGATCCCCGGTTTTTTCGTGATATTCAATACGGGTAACGGGGCGTCCCTTCAAAAGATGCTCCTCCACGATTTCCGGAATATCCTCCGGCTGAACCATGCTATAGAAGGTTCCGTCGGGATATACGATCATAACCGGGCCGAGGGCGCAAAGGCCAAAGCAGCCGGTGGTGACCACCTTGACTTCATCCTGAAGATTTTTTGCCTTCAGTTCTTTTTCCAACACTTCTCTGAGCGCAGTACTTCCGGACGACGTACAACCGGTACCTCCGCAGATCAGAACATGAGAACGTATCATTTTTTTATCCTCCTCTGATATTACTTCATGGCACCGGCCGTATATTTTTCAACGACCTGCCCGTTTTTTAAATGCTTTTCCACAATTTCAGCCACCATATCCGGTGTCACTTTTACATAGGTAACTTTGTCTTTTCCCTTTTCAAACACTTCAACGACCGGCTCCTGCTCGCAAAGACCGATGCAACCGGTTTGCGTAACAACAACCTTTTCGCCAAGGTCTGCTTTGTCAACCGCCTCAACAAAGGCGTTCAACAGCGGTCGTGCGCCTGCTGCAATACCGCAGGTTGCCATTCCGACCGCCACGCGGATATCGCTTTGGTTCTCACGCATAGCCACAGCCTTTTTCATTTTATCTCTGAGGGCCGCGAGTTCCGACAATGATTTCATATCAAAATCCTCCCGTTTTATTTTTCTGATTTTTTTCGGTATTGCTCATGAAGAAATTCCGAAATCCAGCATAGGATCTCATATTCCGACAGGGGGATGTCCCCGCCGAGCGCTTGTTTCAGCTCCGCTGTATCCAACCGAACATCCGCCTGTTCCGTCCGATGCCGGAAGGTTATGTCCACATTGGGATGTCCCTGAAGAAGGGTACACAGCGTTTCCACGATATTGCCCATCGGGGGGCAATCCACATGGTCGGTGCAAAACACGGCCGTCAAAGTGGTTCCGTGGTGCGTCGGGTTTTCCCGTTTCCATACAGAGTCAAGGGCAAGGCTTCCGCCGGTACGCTCGGCCTCTGCCCGCAGGAGAGACAAGCCCAACCCGACCTTCCGTGTTTTTCGTGTTGTAAAAAACGGATCGGTTGCCTTTTTCAGCGTTTCTGCGTCCATGCCGTCCCCGTCGTCCGCGACTGTAAGAATCAGCTGTCCCGGCCTGTCCTCGAAAAGATCAATCCGCACATGCGATGCGCCGGCCGTGATGGAATTCTGTACAATATCCAACAGATTCAGGGAAATTTCTCTCATAAGCTTATATTTTGGTCAATCCTTGTACTTGGCAAGGATGCCGGGAATATCCTGAGGGGTAAGACGACCGTAAACGTCGCCATTCACGCAAAGAACAGGGGCCAAACCGCACGCGCCAATGCAGCGGGTTGCCTCCACTGAATATTTTCCGTCCTTCGACGTGGAGCCAGCTTCTACGCCAAGCTCCTTAGCAATTTCGTCCAAAAGGGCCTGCGAGCCTTTTACATAGCACGCGGTTCCGAGGCATACCGAAATGGCATACTTTCCGTTGGGATTCAGTTTGAACTGCGAGTAAAACGTTGTGATACCGTAAATTTCCTCCAAGGAAGCACCGGTTTCACGCGCTACGATCTTCTGCACCTCAATCGGAAGATACCCGTAAATCTCCTGTGCCTGCTGAAGGATCAGCATCATAGAGCCTTTGGTATCCTTGTAATCACGAATGATTGCTACCAGCTTTTCTTCCTGCTCTTTGGTACCGTGAAAATCAACAGTCGTCAAACTTTTTTTCATGGTAATTATTCCTCCTGGTTTGATTTTTCAAAAATACTTGTGGGAATCAAACGTCATCCTTTTACCGGTTGGCCGAAAAGCGTCCGTTTTTTGCCCGTATTTTATAATTATAATACTTATTTGTTATTTTGTCTATAGTTTTTTACAAATTTCGTTTGGAATTTTCTTTTTTACAACATTTTTCCATAGTGAGAACGGAGTTTTCGTTTTTCCGCTTGCGAGCTCCCGAAAAAGCCGTTTATCTTTTTGCTTCATCAAGAAGCTTCCCCAAACGGTACGCCGCTTCAAAGGCGGAAAGAGAGGTGCGAAAAATACCAATGCCCTCTTTCTTCGCTTGATCCAGGCAATCGGCCTCCATCGTTATATTTTCCGCCAAAAGGATTCCGCTGACTTGCATCAAAGAAGCCACCGCGATCACATTTTTATGCGACAGAACGGTAATCCAGAGATTTCCTTTGGAAATATGGCTCATCACATGGCTCAGAAGATCGCCGCAGTATCCGCCGGTCACTTCAATATTTTGCGGAGGAAGGAAAAACACCTCCCAATGCATCGTTTTCGCAAGGGTTTTCAGCGTTTGTTTCATTTTTATGACCATTCCTTTCTCCCCAACGCGGAAATTTTGGGCGGTTCCGGCTTGCCGGAATGGCAGTCGCCCCAACCGCCAAGGCACAAAATTTTTGTCTGAAACTTTATTTTCAGACTTTCTCCACCGTATTTTACTTTTTGTCGGCGCATCAAAAGACTTCGCTGCCGGGGGGTTCCCCGTGCGAAGTTTTTTGGAAATGGACGGAAAGCTTAGCCTTGCTGCATTTTTCTTTCCACTTTTTCGGCCAAATGTTTAGCACACTCACACATAAAGCGTGCGCCCTTCGGCTTTAGCTCATTATCAAAATTATTCAAGAAGAAGCACGCCTCCAGCGTGATTTCCCCCGCATAGCGAACCTCGGCCAAGGCGTCGCACACGGCGTCCCAATTGACTTTTCCCAGCCCCGGCAGAGTATGCAGATCCTTTTTATAATCCACGTCGTGCACATGCAAGGCGCCCAAGCGGTCACGCCCCAAAATTCGGATAGCGTCCTCCGGCTCCCGGCCGCAAAGCGCCACATGTCCGATGTCAAGGCAAACCGTAAACGCATCCGGCGCATTGAGGCAATCATAATAATCGCAAAGCTCGTAAGGGTTGGCGCAAACATCATCCACGATATAATGATTGATCGGGTGAGACTGCCACATGTTTTCAATGCCAATACGCACCCCTGCATCACGTGCCAAAGGAGCCAGGGCATTGTAAAACTCCAGATTCATCTCAAAAAGCTCTTGCTCATGGCCATAGTATCTTCCCCGCTGGAGCGGATGTACTACGACGGTTTTAATTCCGAGGCGACCGGCAAACGCAAACACCCGTTGCATCTGCGGCACGAGGACGGTAGTATAGTGGTTATATCCCCCGCCAAACGGCGCGTGTGCCTGATTGAAGATCACGCCGCGGCTCTCTGCGTAGTTTTTCAGCCAATCTGCTGTTTCCTTCCAATCGTCCTCAAAAATATAATCGTAATGATCGGTCATAGAAAGATCCAACGCTTTGAACCCTGCATCCATCAGCAATCCGATGCCTTCTTCCAAGCCAAAGCTCGATACCATACTGCCGGTTTCTGTTGAATAAAGCATATTTTCTCCTCCGAAAATCAAATGTAAGTTCATTATATCGATTTTGTCGGCAATTGTCAAGAAAAATCCAAGATCCCTGCTTTTTTTCTGTTCAAAATTACAAATGCGCCTCGGGTAAAACACCGACGCAGGCACAAAAGAAGGCTTTGCGTACAGGGTGCCTTCCTTCCCAAGCGAAGCTGCGAAAGCAAAAGCGGCATGCAAGCCGCATGCACCTCCAAGCGTAAATCGAAATGGGATTTACGCGGCTCGAAAATATTTCCTGCGACAAATCGCAGGAAATATTTTCGCAGCCAAGTGCATACGAAAAGAATGTCGCTTTTGTATAAAATATAGTTTTCTCGCAAAAAATCGAAGCTTATCTCTTGGAGAACTGGCTGGCACGACGTGCAGCTTTGAGACCGTACTTCTTTCTTTCCTTCATACGAGGATCACGTGTCAAAAGACCTGCTGCCTTCAGTGCGGGCTTATAAGCTTCGTCGGCTTTGACCAGCGCTCTTGCAAGGCCATGACGAATGGCTCCGGCCTGACCGGAAATACCGCCGCCGGACACGAGTGCGATAATATCAAACTTTCCGGTTGTGCCGGTTACGCCGAAGGGCTGATTTACGATCAGCTTCAGCGTTTCCAAACCGAAATATTCGTCAATATTCTTACCGTTAATCGTAATTACACCGGTTCCGGGCACGATGCGTACTCTTGCTACCGATTTCTTTCTTCTTCCGGTTCCGTAAAAATAAGGCTTAGAACTTGTGTACATCTGTTATCGTCCTTTCTTTCCTAATTAAAACTCATAAGCCTGGGGCTTCTGAGCCTCATGGCAGTGAGTATTGCCGGCATATACCTTCAAGCGGGTTGCCGACTTTCTTCCGAGCGTATTGTGAGGAAGCATGCCTTTCACAGCAAGCTCCATGGCCATTTCCGGACGGGTTGCCATCAGAGTTTTGTACTGTACTTCCTTTAATCCGCTGATATAGCCGGAATGATGACGATAATACTTCTGAGTGAGTTTTTTACCGGTGAGAACAGCCTTACCGGCATTGATGATGATGACATACTCCCCGCAATCTTCATTCGGGGTAAATTCGGGGCGATGCTTGCCGCGAAGAATGGTAGCCGCTACAACAGCCGTTCTACCGAGAGGCTTATCGGCCGCATCAATAACATACCATTTGCGGTCATACTTTTGATTCGTGGACATTATTGGTCTTTCCTCCAATTTTTAATGTTGTTTATTTTTTCCGACTTTCACATTATAGCACAGAGCTTTTTTTCTGTCAAGTGTTTTTTTGAAAAAAAGCAAATATTTTAATTTAGCACTTCAAAACCTCTCGTTTTCTCGTTTTTTCATATGTTTTTCTCGCCCTGCCGCGCGCGTGATTTTATTTTTTATCATGGCATAATCGGCCGACAGCGGCATATGATTAGGATAGAAAACAAAAACCAGGAGGTTCAACAATGACAAACGCATATCTGCCGGAAGGGCTTCTTATCGCAAAACCCGAAAACCAGGCCTATTTATCCTCCCTACAGGGGCTTGAGCAAGCTCTGCTGCAAGGCAGGATTTTAGAAGCCACCGCTCTGCTTTGCGACAACACGCTGCGGCTTCATATAGATCTCGGAGGCATGCGGGGCTACATAGAGAAGCAGGAGTGTCTTTACTGCCGTCCCGGCGAATCCATCAAAGACATTGCCGTTATCACCAGAGTGGGAAAGCCCGTATGCTTTAAGGTCATGCGGATAGAGCGAGACGAAAACGGCCCCTATGCCGTGCTTTCCCGCCGTTTGGCTCAGCAGGAATGTTATCATTCCTATCTTTCGGATCTGATGAACGGCGACATCATTCCGGCCAAGGTCACGCATTTGGAGAACTTCGGCGCCTTTGTAGACATTGGTTGCGGCATTTCTTCTTTACTTTCCATTGACTGCATTTCCGTTTCCCGCATCTCCCACCCGCGCGATCGACTGGCCGTAGGGCAATTTACGGATGTAGCGGTCAAAGCCATTGATCGGGGCAACGGACGCATTTTTGTTTCCTTGCGGGAGCTTCTCGGCACATGGGAGGAAAACGCGCGTCAATTCAAGGTAGGCAGCACGGTGGCCGGTGTAATCCGAAGCATTGAAAGCTATGGCATCTTTGTAGAGTTATCCCCCAATTTGGCGGGGCTTGCCGAAACCAAGGACAGCCGGCGTTTTCCGATGCCCTCGCCCGATTGGATTGGGCGAAGGGCCGCTGTTTTCATCAAAAGCATCACGCCCGAGCGTATGAAAATCAAGCTCGTGCTGATCGACATTGCCGGCAAGGCCGAGCTATCCGCGCTCAAGCACTACGTAGCGTTGCCTACTGTGAAGCACATAGACTATTGGCGCTATTCCCCTGACGGTTGCAGCAAGGTCATAGAAACGTACTTTTCCACCGGAAGATAAAATCAAAAAACATAGGCGGCGCTTCCGAATCCGCACGGATTCGGAAGCGCCCGCTTGCATTTTTTCTCGGGGACTATTCTATCTTTACAAGCTTTGCATAAGTTCCCATCAGTTTTTTGGTTCCCACGCTGTCAAAAATGACCTCGTAAAGAAGGTCGGCTCCCATCGGCTTCACCGAAAGGATTTCTCCCTCTCCAAACACGGCGTGCTTGACGCGATCCCCCGGTGAAAATTTTTCCGCAGACGCAGGGGCTTTTTTCACAAGAGGTTTTCCCACGGTAATTTCGTTATCAAAAGCAGGCGTTTCTTTGCGCAGATAAATTTTCGGTGCGTGCCGGATCTCTTCCTTTCGGCGTTCCTCCGCTCTCGCGCTTTCGCTGACTGTCAGCTTGGCAGGGATTTCCCCGATAAAGCGGGATGGCGGATTATACTGCGTTCGTCCATATTGAATACGGGAGCGTGCGGTGGTAATAAATAATTCCTCTTTGGCGCGCGTGATGGCCACGTAAGCCAAACGGCGTTCTTCCTCCAATTCGTCCTCGTTCATGGAGGCCTGCATGCCAGGGAAGATTCCCTCCTCCATTCCGGGCAAAAACACGACCGGGAACTCCAGCCCCTTCGCACTGTGAATGGTCATCAACACAACCGCATCGGCGGTTTCGTCATAGCGATCCACGTCGGCTACAAGGGAGGTTTCCTCCAGGAACCCTGTCAAGGTTGCCTCCTCGTTCGCATTCATGTATTCCACTACACCCGAAACAAATTCCGCCAGGTTTTCCAAGCGGTCAGCTTCCTCTTGTCCGGCTTCCTCCAACATTTTTCGATAGCCGGAACGCTCCAGCGTCAGATTAACCAGGGCATCCAAGGGACAGCCTTCGGCGGCTGCCTTGGAAAGCGATTCGATCAAATCGGCAAAATCCATTAACGCAGTGGCGGTGCGGGCAAGCGCCGCATACTGACCGGCATTTTTCAAAACCTCAAACATGCTGGTTCCCGTTTCTCCGGCAATCGCCTCAATGGCCTCCAACGTCCGTTCGCCGATCTTTCGCTTCGGCTCGTTAATGATACGGAGCAAGCGCATATTGTCACTGTGATTGTTAATCAGCTGCAAATAGGCTACAATATCCCGAATTTCCTTGCGGTCGGTAAAGCGCACTCCGCCGAGAAGGCGATAAGGCACGGCGCTTTTGGCAAAAATTTTCTCCAAATTTTGAGATTGAGCGTTTGTCCGATAGAGCACGGCAAAGTCTCGGTACTGCCGTTTTTTCTCGCTCACCATACGGTTGATCGTTTCGGTGATGTAGCGGGCCTCTCCGTTTTGATCCTCCAGCTTTTCCACATGAATCGGTGTTCCCTTGCCCCCGGCCGTCCATAGATTTTTTCCGCGTCGGCCGGCATTGTTTTGAATCACGGCGTTGGCGGCATCCAAAATCGTAGACGTCGAACGATAATTTTGCTCCAGCTTAATCACCTTGGCATCCTTAAAATACCGATCAAAGCCGAGGATATTTTCAATCGTTGCTCCACGGAATTTGTAAATACTCTGATCGTCGTCGCCCACAACCATCAGATTTTTATGTTGGGAAGCCAACAGAGCCGTCAGAGCAAACTGTGCCTCGTTAGTGTCCTGATATTCATCGACGCAAACGTAAGCAAAGCGGTTCGCGTACTGCTCCAAAACGTCCGGGAAAAGGCGGAACAGCCGCACGGTATTCATGATAATATCATCAAAGTCCATGGCATTGGAGGCTACCATCCGCTCCTGATACCGCTCATAAATCTTACCGATCTGCGACAGGCGATAGTCCTGCCCGGCCTCATTCAAAAACATTTCCGCGGTTTTCAGCTTGTCTTTGGCTCGGCTGATATAGTTCATGACTGTCTTCAGCGGAAGTGCCTTTTCATCGACATTCAGCTCCTTCATGGCCGCAGAAATCGTCTTTTTTGTATCTTCCGTATCATAAATGGTAAATTCTTTTTTATATCCGATCCGTTCGGCGTGAACACGAAGGATTCGCATACAGATGGAATGGAAGGTGCCAGCCCATATGGCGTTCGGAATATCGGGATCATCAAAGGAGGCCGCCAGCCGCGTTTTGATTTCCGAGGCGGCTTTATTGGTAAAGGTGATCGCCAGCACGCGCCACGGCGGGCACGGGTTGCTGACAAATTCCGGCAGCACATATTCAATCCCCTCTATGGGAAATGAAAGCGCCGCCTCCAAGCTCTCCACCTGTGCCTCGGTAATGTTGGCGGGTACTTCCTTGCTGTAATAGGCATTGCCGTATTTAATTATGTAGGCAATGCGTTTGACAAGCACCGTGGTTTTTCCGCTTCCCGCCCCCGCCAGAATGAGAAGCGGATCCTTGATGGTAAACACGGCCCTTCTCTGCTCCTCGTTCAAAGAAGCATAGGCTTTATCAAAAAGTGCTTTTTTTATTTTTAAATATCTTTCGCTTAATTCCATGATACAGACAAGCCTTTCACAAATATAGCAACCGACAGCCGTTAAAAACGCATCCTTTTCTTTCAAAAAATGCCGGGGTTCAACCGGCATCGGAAGGTTATAACAATCTGTGGTTTTCGTCGATTTCATCCCGCAGGGCATTCGCTGCAAAAAGCAGCGACAGAGCAAAACAGCCCTCCAGCGCAAAATCAATAACCCAGGTGATCTGAGCAAAGGTTCCGCGCTCGATCAGCATAAAATCATAAATAACAGCAAAAACGGCGCCGGCAACGGCAAAAACGGCCACCGGAATCAGCTTCCAAAGCAATTCCCGTTGCATGACATTCAAGCGTGAGGAAACCGAAAATGCGGGATCAAATCCACTATAGGAAACGATCATTTCCTTCAATGCGAGCAAAAGCATGGCAACCATGCAGAGAAACGCAATGTTTTCCAGCACGGTACTTCCGCACATAAAGCAAAACAAAGTAAAGGCCTCATGGATTCGGTTGACCGCCGAGAAAGAACCGAACTGATCCAGATAAAAGACCTTCGCAAAAGAAGCCAACAGGCTGGCGCCCAAATAAACGCCCGCGGCAATCATCAGCTTCTTATAATTTTTCACATAGTGCCGCATGGCAAAGGCCGCTCCCAAAAACAAAGCAGCCGCCAAAGCGTCGGGAATAATATTGATTCCATCCAGCATGGAGCCGGGCAAAATATCAATGTTTTCGATATGAAGATCCAGACAAAGCAAAGCGCCGGCGCACATCAGAGTCAGGGCGTTTTTCAGGCTTTTTCGCGTAAACCAGCCCACTCTCGGAAGCACATTCTGCCGAAACAGATTGCCGAGATTTTCAAGAAACGGCTCATCGCGGAACACGTCAAAAAAGAGGCGTAAAAAGCAGCACAGCCACGCAATGCCGACACCGAGCGCCGGCAAACAAGCAACCACACGCAAATCACGAATATATTCGTACAGGTACATCACAAAGGAGCCTGTATACTCACCAATCGTCAGTGCGGCAAACTCCGGCAAGGTGCCGAGCACCGCCTTGACAACGACAAAAACCAAAGTGAGACGCAACAGCTTTTCACCAATATTTTCGGTCGCCGTCGGTTTTTTTCGACAAATTGCGCTTCCCCCATAACGGCCGCCCAAATACAAAAGGCCGTGAAAGAAGTTCAGCCACGCCGGCACAAGGAAGATCAGATCCAGCACGGAAAAAACAAAGGTAAAGGTAAGAAGGAAATACGGCCGATTGGCATTGACATTGCCGACCACTCCAAACATCACCGCCAGCGCGACCAGCTTGCACGAGCTAACAATCAGCATTTTCTTAAAGCCGTTCAAGGCGGACGCCAGGGACTCATTCAGCAAAGCGATTTGCGAAAGGCCGATGCACAGCAAAATATACCCCAAAAGATCGGGAAGCACGTCAATCCCGGCCACGTCGGGGTTAAAAAGGAACACGGCAGCCGCCATCATCCATCCGAAGCCCATTTTTTTACGCACTTTGATAGGCGCCAATGGAGCCGATTCTCTTGCATTGAGAGCTGTCATGCTTTTTTCCTTCCTTTCTGTTTTTGTTCCTCCGCCTTTTTCTGCTTTTTTTGACGTCGTTTTTCCGAAAAAGATCGGGCCGAGTCGTAGGCGTTTTGTTCTCTCCGGTTGATCACTTCTTCCATTTTGCGGAAAATCGGAATTTTCGGTTCTTTGACCTTCTGCATATCTTCGTCCCCTTCTTCACAAATCATGCGATAGCAGGAAACCAGCAAAATCAGGTTCAACGCCACAAACAAGAAGCGCAAAATAAACGAGCAGTACCAAAGCACCTTTCCCGCTTGACTGTCCGGAGAAACGGAAAGAATGCCGATGGTGACAAAATACACGACCTCAGCGGCGCCCACCAAGAACAAATTTCGCATGGAGCGGTATGCCACCTTCGGCAAATTCGTTTCCTTGGCAATGGAACAAATCGCAAGCAGGAGAAAATAGTGAAGCACCATAGACAGCGCCTCCTCAAGGCAACCGACCACGTTGTACACGGTTCCGCTCAGGAAGCCCACAGTCAGGGAGGCCATACGCCCGATTTGAGCCGCAAGCATGTAAGCTCCCACCACGCATAGCGGGTACAAGGCCCACAGGCACCGTTTGAATTTTGTATTATAATCCGAAAGCTTGATCACGCCCCATATCATCAGGCCATAGCCGATCAATCTCGGCACCATTGCATAAGACAGCAAATAAACGGTGATATACCCTAAAAAAAGCAGGCCAAATCCCATGGTTCTTTCTCCCCCTTCTCCTTTCCTCACGTTCGGACACGACCGGGAAGCGAAAATTATTCGTCGTCCCCTTCCCCTTGGTTTGCTCCGCAGCATTTTTTATATTTCTTGCCGCTTCCGCAAGGGCACGGATCGTTGCGGCCGACCTTTTGCCCTTTTACCACGGGCGTTCCCTTCGGTTCGGACGTTTTTTTCACGGTCACTCTGGTTTTGGAAGAACCGGGCGCTCCTTCAAAACCGGCTGTGATGGGTTTAGCCACTTCCACACGGGACACTTCCGGCGCCTTGGGGAAAATGGCAAGAATCATACGCACGGTGCGGTCACGAATTTCATTGACCATTTCATCGAACATATCGGCGCCCTGCATACGATATTCCACCACGGGATCTCTCTGAGCATACGATTGCAGGTTGATGCTCTCTTTCAGGGCATCCATCGCTTCAATATGCTCCATCCAGCTACGGTCAACGCTTTGCAAAAGCACGGCACGCTCCACCTCGCGGAAGGCCTCGGCTCCGAACAAGGCTTCCTTGGAAGCATACAGCGTTTCGGCGCGGCGGCAAAGCTCGTCGATCAGATCCTTCCGCTGCAGCTTAGGCAGTTCCTCCGCCGTATAACGGAAGTCTTCATCACTGCAAAGCAAACCGTTATACTCGTTGCGGATTACGCCAAAATTCCAATCCGAAGGCTCCTCGCCCGAAGTGGCTCTTTCCACCGTTTCGCCAATCGTTGTGCGAATCATATTCTTGATCTTTTCGGAAACATCCTCTCCGTCCAGCACTTCACGGCGTTGTTTATAAATTACGGTTCTCTGTTGGTTCATCACGTCGTCATACGAGAGCACGTATTTACGGCGCTTAAAGTTCTGATCCTCAATGCGCTTTTGAGCACCTTCAATCGTATTGGAAAGGATTTTAGCGTCAATGGGCGTATCCTCGTCGATACCCAGAGCGTTGATGACGCCCTCCACTCTTTCGCTTCCAAACAGCCGCATCAGATCGTCCTGAAGGGATAAGAAAAACCGAGATTCGCCGGGATCTCCCTGACGGCCGGAACGGCCGCGGAGCTGGTTATCAATCCGTCGGCTTTCATGCCGCTCCGTACCGAGGATAAACAAGCCGCCCGCCTCTTTGACCTTTTCGGCCTCCGGGGCAATCTCCTCTTTATATTTTCGGTAAAGTCCGGCATAGATCTGCCGGGCATTCTGCACGTTTTCGTCGTCAATTTCCCGTGTTCCGGTAGCCATCGCAATCAAATCCTCATCAATCTCCATGCGACGCATTTCGGCCTTCGCCATATATTCAGGGTTGCCGCCGAGCATAATGTCCGTACCACGTCCTGCCATATTGGTAGAAATGGTCACAGCGCCCAGCTTACCGGCCTGCGCTACGATTTCCGCCTCTTTGGCGTGATATTTCGCATTCAGGACGGTATGCGGGATTCCTTCCCGTTTCAGCAGCTTGGACAATTCCTCGGATTTATCAATGGAAATCGTTCCCACCAAAACCGGCTGTCCCTTGGCATGGCACTGTTTAATCTGTTCCACAACGGCTCTGTATTTTCCCGGAACCGTTTTATAAACGACATCGTGCCAATCCTTGCGAATCATGGGCATATTGGTCGGGACTTCCACGACATCAAGGCCGTAAATTTCCCGGAACTCATTTTCCTCCGTCATGGCGGTACCTGTCATACCGGAAAGCTTGTCATACATACGGAAATAGTTTTGGAAGGTAATCGTGGCAAGCGTCTTGTTTTCTTTTTCGACCTTTACGCCTTCCTTCGCCTCGATGGCTTGATGCAGTCCGTCGGAATAACGACGACCGGGCATCAGGCGCCCCGTAAACGCGTCTACAATCATAACGCCGTTTTCGTTGACAACATAATCGACGTCTCGGTGCATACATCCGTGCGCACGGATGGCCTGATTCACATGATGCACCAAAGTAATATTTTCGGGATCGTTAAAGTTTTCCACTCCGAAATAAGTTTCGGCGCGTTTGGCCCCGGCCGGCGTCAGGACGGCATTGTTGGCTTTTTCGTCTACGATATAGTCCGCGTCGATGCTATCCTGTTCCTCTTTGTTATCAATTTCTTTGACCACCATTTTTTTCAGCCGGCGCACAAAAGCATCCACCTTTTTGTACATATCGGTGGATTCACTGCCCTCGCCCGAAATGATCAAGGGCGTTCTTGCCTCATCAATCAAAATGGAGTCCACTTCGTCCACGATGGCAAAGACATGCTCCCGCTGCATCATTCTGTTTTTGTAAATGGCCATATTGTCGCGCAGATAATCAAATCCGAACTCATTGTTGGTTCCATAGGTGATGTCGGCGTTGTAGGCGGCCTGCTTTTGTTCGGTGGAAAGGCCGTGAACCACAAGGCCGGTTTTCAGCCCCATAAACTCATACACCCGGCCCATTTCCTCGCTGTCACGGCGCGCCAAATAGTCGTTGACGGTCACAATATGAACGCCCTTACCGTTCAGCGCGTTCAGGTAGGCCGGCATGGTAGCCACCAGGGTTTTTCCTTCACCGGTTTTCATTTCGGCAATTCTGCCTTGATGCAGAATGATTCCGCCGATCAGCTGCACATAAAACGGGCGTTTTCCGAGCACGCGATCGTCCGCCTCACGAATGGCTGCATAAGCATCCGGCAAAATATCGTCCAGCGTTTCTCCTGCCGCCAGACGTGCTTTCAAGCGATCCGTCGTTCCCGACAATTCCTCATTCGTCATGGCCGCGTAAGAGGGCGCCAGCGCCTCGATCTGGTGCAAGGTCTTCTCCAGCTTCTTAATTTGACGTTCGCTATAAGTTCCGAAAATTTTATTGACAAGCCCCATGTATCTCAAATCCTCTTTCTGTTTTTCTTGTTACAGGCAATATCCTGTCAAACGTAATATTCAATATAATTGTCTTATTATACTACAACTCCTTTTGAATTGCTACACATTTTTTGTAAATTTTCCAAAGGATATAAAAAGATATTGAGAAATTCATTTTTTTGTATTATAATAACACTTAGTACAGATAAAAGAGGACACACATATGAGCCAAATCAATATTGTTTTATTGGAGCCGCAAATTCCCCAAAACACCGGAAATATTGCCAGAACCTGTGCGGCCACGGGGGCCGCGCTTCATCTGATCCGCCCGCTCGGCTTTGCCATTGATGACAAAAAGCTGAAACGAGCCGGGCTTGATTATTGGCATCAGCTGGACATCACATATTATGAAAGCCTTGACGACTTCTTTCAAAAGAATCCCGATGCTTCGCCGTATTTCTTCACTACGAAGGCACGTCACGTCTATTCGGATGTCATCTATCCCGCCAAAACCTTTTTAATGTTCGGGCGAGAGGACGCCGGATTACCGGAAGAATTGCTCAAGGCGCACGAGGCGTCTTGCGTCAGACTTCCCATGCGAGAAACACTGCGCAGTCTGAACCTTTCCAACACGGTAGCGGTCGCCGTTTATGAGGTTCTGCGACAGCGAAATTTTGAAGGCATGCAGTTAGAAGGTCATTTAGCAAAGCTCTGCTGGGAAAGCGAGCAGACATCAAAAAAGGAAGGAAGTTGCCTATGAAGGAAAAAATTTTAGTGGCCATGAGCGGCGGCGTTGACAGTGCCGTGGCGGCGCACTTAATCATGAAAGCCGGCTATGAAGCCATCGGGGTAACCATGCAGCTGACGAAAGGCCTGCCCGGCTGTGAAAACGGTTCTTCCAAGGATATAGAAGCGGCCCAAAGGGTTTGCAAGCGGCTTGGCATTGCGCATCAAACGCTGGATCTCGGAAGTCCGTTCCGCGACGTGGTAATTCGCAACTTTATAGATCAATACAAGGCAGGCTACACGCCCAACCCTTGCGTGGTTTGCAACAAAACAATCAAATTCGGCGCTCTGCTTGCCTATGCGGAAAGCATAGGATGCGCCGGCATTGCAACCGGTCACTACGCAAAAATCGAAAAGCTTGCCAACGGGCGCTTTGCCATCAAAAAAGCCATCGACGACAGCAAGGATCAAACCTACATGCTTTGGTCTCTTTCGCAAGAGCAGCTTTCCAAAATTCTGTTTCCTTTAGGAACGCTGCAAAAAACGGAGGTGCGCGCCATGGCCGCCGAGCTGTCCTTTGAAAACGCGCAGAAAAAGGACAGTCAGGACATTTGTTTCATTCCGAACGGAAACTATGTAAAATTTATCGAAAAATATGACGGATACATTCCCTGCCCCGGCGATTTCATTGATTCCGACGGGCATGTTCTCGGCAAGCACAAAGGACTTTTGCACTACACCACCGGCCAGCGCAAGGGGCTTGGCATTGCCTTGGGGGCGCCTATGTTTGTCCTTGGGAAATCGGCCGAAAACAACACCGTAACGCTTGGCCAAAATCAAGCGTTGTATCAAAGCACTCTGACCGCCGAGCACATCAATCTGATTTCCGTCCCCAAGCTTGACGCGCCGATTCGGGCGTTGGCCAAGGCGCGCTACCGTCAGGTAGCGGCTCCGGCCGTTATCACCCAAACGGACGAAACGCATTTGTCCGTGACCTTTGATTCGCCGGTTCGCGCCATCACACCGGGACAATCCGTAGTAATCTACGACGGAGATGTATTGCTGGGCGGCGGCTTCATCCAATAAAACTATCTTCCAAGAAGGGATTGCATAACATGAAAACAAACGAAACAGGAAAAGCAACCGAAACCATCCGCGCGATACTGCAAAATATGTCCCTTGCTGAAAAAGTCGGACAACTCTTTATCGTGCGTTGCCCCCGCACGGGCGTATCGGAATTGATCCAAAACTACCATGTGGGCGGCATTACGCTTTATGACGCAGACTTTGAAGATTCCTCGCCCGATGAAGTCAAAGCCACCATAGCCTCGTATCAGGCACAAGCGAAAATCCCGCTTTTTATCGCCGTAGACGAAGAAGGAGGGCGTGTCTGCCGCATCAGCAATCACAAGCAGTTCCGGGCAACGCCCTTTCCCTACCCGCAAGAGCTGGTTGCCGGCGGCATAGACGCCATTCGCCAAGATGCTACGGAAAAAGCCGCGCTTCTGACATCGCTCGGCGTAACGCTGGATTTTGCCCCCGTTTGTGATCTTTCCCAAAACCCCGACAGCTTTATTTATTGTCGCACCTACGGGAAAGGCCCCGAAGAAACCGGCACCTACATCCGTGCCGTTGTGGAAGCCATGAATCGCGGCCAATTATTAAGCACATTGAAGCATTTTCCGGGCTACGGCGACAACATGGATACTCATGTCATGTCTTCCTCGGACGCGAGAGATATGGATACGTTTGTCACCTCGGAGCTGATTCCCTTCATCGCGGGCATAGAAGCCGGCGCCGACATGGTGATGATCTCGCACAATATCATTGAGTGTATGGAACCGGACTGCCCGGCCTCCCTCTCGCCCGCCGTACACCGACTTCTGCGGGAAAAGCTCGCCTTCCGCGGCGTTATCGTCACCGATTCTTTGGATATGGATGCCGTCACGCTTTATACAAACAATGAAAGCGCCGCCGTCCGCGCCATTTTATCCGGCAACGATCTTCTTTGCTGTTCCAGCTATAAGGAACAGATCCCTGCCGTTTTGCAGGCTGTGTCCGACGGTACCATCGAGGAAAGCCGCATTGACGCCTCTCTCGAAAGACTGCTCCTTGCCAAGGCAAAATTCGGTCAGATTTAAATCGATCTTTCGAATGGATTCTCGGAAGAATCAGCATATTTGCCGTTAAATTGCAGATAATAAAAACAATGGAACGGAGATTTTCCCGGCCGTCGCCAGGGAGATCTCCGTTCTTTTCCATTTTTTGCAGAGGAAGGATGGCAGATATGGCAAAACCTCAGATTTTAAGATGCAGTGCGCGTGAAATTCTTGACTCACGCGGCAATCCCACTGTGGAGACATCCGTAATATTAACCGACGGAACCGTAGGCGTAGCGGCGGTTCCCTCCGGCGCTTCCACCGGCATTTTTGAAGCGCATGAAAAAAGGGACGGAGAAACCAATCGCTACGGAGGAAAGGGCGTCCGCGAAGCCGTGGGCAATGTTTGCAACGTCATTTCCCCCGCCCTTTCCGGTATGTACGCTTCGGAGCAGGGCGAGGTTGACCGTCTTTTACGCGGAATCGACGGCACCGATAACAAATCCAATTTAGGAGCCAACGCAATTCTTTCGGTATCCATTGCCTGCGCCCGCGCCGCGGCCAATTATTTCAAGCTCCCCATTTATCGCTATCTCGGCGGGATGAACGCTGCCCGGCTCCCTGTTCCTATGATGAACATTCTCAACGGCGGTGCGCATGCTTCAAACAATGTGGAAATTCAGGAATTTATGATTGTCCCGGTGGGGGCCTCCTCCTTTTCCGAGGCTCTCCGCATGGGAAGCGAGGTGTATCACAGCCTGAAATTACTGCTTTTGGAAAAAGGACTTTCCACAGGCATTGGGGACGAAGGGGGCTTTGCACCCGATCTTGCTTCAGACGAGGAGGCGATCGAACTGATTATCGGCGCCATTCACCGCGCCGGCTACACCACCGATCAGATTCGGATTGCCTTGGATGCAGCCGCCGGCGAATGGAAGCCGGCCGGGCAGGAAGCCGAAAAACGTGCGTACTTTCTTCCGAAAAGGCGCAAGCGCCTTTTGCGCGACGATCTTATCGGATATTGGCAAAAACTGATTCTGAATTATCCGATTTTGTCTTTGGAGGATGGGCTGGATCAGCAGGACTTGGAAGGATGGACGGCACTGACGGCCAAGCTGGGAGCCAGCGCCATGCTGGTGGGCGACGATTTGTTTGTGACAAATACAAAGCGCTTGCGGAAAGGCGCCTCTGTCGGTGCAGGCAATGCCATTTTGATCAAGCCCAACCAGATCGGTACGCTGTCGGAAACGCTGGAGGTCATTCATTTGGCCAAGGATGCCGGCTACCGTTTTATTCTTTCCCATCGTTCCGGCGAGACCGAGGACACTACGCTTTCGGACATTGCCGTGGCGGTCAATGCCCCCTTCATCAAAGCCGGCGCTCCGTGCCGCGGCGAGCGTGTGGCCAAATACAATCGTCTGTTGCGAATCGAAGCCTCCCTCGGCAGCACGGCGCATTTTGGAGAATTTCATTAAACAGCACAAAAGGGAGTGTAAAAAACTCAGAATGAGTTTTTTACACTCCCACCGACATTGTTCTCGGCGGCAAAGCGCCGCCGTTTGCCGCCGAGAAAATCAGAAAAGCAAGATATGAAAGGCAAAACCGACCAAGAATCGCTAAAAAATGCCGGGGCCCGACCGGCATCTTTGAGGGGCTGTGAAAAGCTTGATGCTTTTCACAGCCCCGACGACATTATCTTCCCCCGATAGGCAAGTCGATCCCTGCCCGTTTCGCCTGCACCTGCTGGAGCCGCCGCGGAATCCGATACAGCTTTCCGTCTTTTACAAAAGCGGCGCCGGTTTGCTTAAAGCAAAACCCCACATGGGACATAATGCAATCGTCCCGAAGCGACAGCACCCAATTATAATCGCAGGGGCGCACACAGTTCGGATCACCGGATTCGCCGCCCACGGTCACACGTTCCACTTTTCCATCGCTCAAATATGGGCGAAGGCAAATTTCCCCCAAGAGAGGCTCGCAAACAATCTCCCGATGGGCAATCGGAAGCGACAGAAAAAAGGGGAGGCGCTCATCGGCCCGCTTCTGATTTTCGCAGGTGCATAGAATGGTCACGTTTTCGTACCCCTCGCCCCAATCCGAGGGCAATTCCTCATAAAAACGCAAAATTCGCTTGGTAATGATCATAAAATGCAAATCGGGGCGGGCGCGAATCATTTTCCACGCATCGGCCCGCCATACATCGGCTTGCGGCAGAAAGAAATCGGAGGAAAGGCAGGTAAATACCGTTTCCCCCGTGCCCATCTGATAGCTCCCGTCCTTTTTCTTTCTGACAGGAAGATCAAACTCCGCATTTTTTGTTATTTCATTGCTTTTTTTATCAATTTTTTGGTCAATCCGGTAAACATAGCAGTGCAGACACCCTTCGCTGTACTTTTGACAACCGTGCCATGGATTCCAATGTCGGCTCATGACTTGTGCCGGAAGGACTCCGCGCGCAGTCCGCGCAGTTCTTCAAGAAAAGTATCAATATCTTTAAATTCTCTGTAAACCGAAGCAAAGCGCACATAAGAAACCTCATCAATCTTACGCAGCTTTTCCATCACCATCTCACCGATCTCCTGCGTTGTCACTTGATTTTTCATCGTGCTCAGAAGTTCGGACTCAATGTCTGCTACGATGTCCTCCGCTTTTACCGGTCGCTTTTGGCAGGCCTTCAAAAGGCCGCCCAGCAGTTTGTTTTTATCAAACAGCTCCTTGGAGCCGTCTTTTTTTATTACAATGATTTGAACGGTTTCTATCATTTCAAACGTATTGAATCGTTTTCCGCAGGACAAACATTCCCGGCGACGACGAATGGTATTATTTTCCGTTACCGGACGGGAATCAATCACTTTGCTTTCATTATAACCGCAATAGGGACATTTCATAGCAATCCTCCGAACAATACATTAGTATTATACGGTTATTATTTTAGCATAGTTTTGAGCGTTTGTAAACCCCCTGTATTAAATCGCAACCGCACTTTTCAATTCATGCAAGGCATCGTGCAATCCAATCGGCGTCACTTCAAAGTCCATCAAACGCGAAAACAGCTCCTCGGCCAATTCTCGCTTTTCGCTCAGCACCTCCGTGGCGCAATCCGTGGGAGATGCCACCGTAACAAGATACGCATTCTCCTTGCCGTACACGGCCGTCATACGATACGTAACCATCAATTTTCCCATAACAGTTTCAAGAGAAAGGGTTTCGCACCGAAGGGTTTCTGCGCACAACGCCTCTGCGGTATGCGCCTGTTCCATTTCATTCCGTTTCTGTTGCTTTTCTGTTCCTTTTTTCATGTCATTCATTTTTTGTTACTCCTAATATTGTTATGCGGTGTTTGAACTATTCCTATTATACATGTTTCTATACGCGAAAAACATTAACAGCTTGACCATTTTGCACTCATTTTTCTCACGCAACCCTTGCTTTTTTGAGCAATTTGCCACAATTGGACGCAAAAACAGTTTTTTCGACCTTGTTTGGCCCCGCGTTTTTTCATTATTTTGAATAAATATACATTTTAATTGCAATTTGTTTAAGTATTTCGGATCAAATGGAGTATTTTCCCAATACAGCCAAGAATATTATATAGATTTTTTGATCAAAATAATGTATAATTTTTAAGGATTCGGGGATTATTCCGTGCTTTTCACGCATAAATAAAATAATTCCCTGTTTTGACCGAATTTACAGCCAACGCAGAATAAAAATTCATATATATTGGAAATTAGGGGGTATTTATGCATTCACATCGTCATCCGCATCGAATCCGACGTTTATCCGACAAGATTTCGGCACCTACACTTTTTCTTCTGAACGGATTTTTACCGATTCTTGCTTTGGCTTTTCTATGGTTCGGCGTGCAATTTTTCCAAACGGCACGGCAAGATCCGCTCTATGCCGTTTCAACATATCGAGAAACCCTGCATTCCTTAATGCTCAGCCTTACCATCGTCATAGGGGGAAGCGCACTTTTCGACATCTCTCTGCACGAAACCCATCGTCCGAAATAAAATTCGCCCAAAGTCGCACATTTTCGCAAGGCAGGCATATGATAGTACTGAGGCACGACCTTCGGAACGGCCTTAATTCTTGAAAGGATGGACGCATATGAATAACAACTGCCTTTGCAACCTCATCAATGACAATTGGATGTGGCTCATCATCGCCGCATTCCTTCTCATGTATTGCTGCTCTTGCTGCGGATAATTTCTCAAAGGCCGCCCCAAAATTCCAAGTGAATTTTGGGGCGGCCTTTCTTTTTTCTCTTTATAGGGGACAACAGCCGCGCAAAACGCTTTCCGGCACTCATAAGGACTTGATCTCCTTGCACGGACGTCGCAGCACGTCCGTTTCATTTGGACTGATTGACTTTTTGAAGCAAATGTGCTATACTGAATACAACAATCTCAACCCGGAGGTTCAGTATGGACGAAATTAAAAAGGAACCAACCCCTCAGATTGCAAGCAGGTTGCGCCGGCATATACTGAAAATTCCGAATGCTGTATTTCAAGCCAGCGGGATTATCATTAACGGGCGACGGATCAAAAGCTTTGTTTTTACTACGGATCTTGCAATCATTCGCAACTGTGATGCGGATGCGGTGTTTGCCGTATATCCCTTCACGCCGCAGCAAGCCATCAGCGATGCCATTATCAGAGCCTCCTATATCCCTGTATTTTGCGGAGTGGGCGGCGGCACAACAAAAGGGCTGAGGACAGTGTCTTTGGCCAAGGATGTGGAATCGCAGGGCGCCATGGGTGTCATTATGAACGCGCCGATTTCCAATTTGAATCTTTTGGCTGTCAGCAATGCCGTGGATATTCCTGTTATTATCACGGTGACCAACGAGAATACGGATATTGAAAGCCGTTTGCGGTATGGAGCTACCATTCTGAATGTTGCATGCGGAAAAGATACGCCGAGTGTTGTTAAGAAAATCCGCTCGGAATTTCCCAAAGTTCCGTTGATTGCTTCCGGCGGAAAAACCAACGAGAGTATTCGAGAGACCATTGCCGCAGGCGCCAACGCAATCACCTATACTCCGCCATCGACACAGGAGCTGTTTAAGGAGCTGATGGCAGAGTACAGAGCCTGACGTCATAAACAGCAATTCATAGTAGCCGATACCGGCCGGCATTTTTGTGGTAGTGTCGCCGTTCGCCCCGCTTTGTGGATTGATTTGACCGCTTGATTCATAAAGCTTTTTTCATAGTGCTATTGCCCCCTTTTGTCTTTTTTGTTCTTTAAGGTGCCGAACCTGTTCCTTTTTTCATAGTAAAAGGGCTTTGATACAACGACAAAATCTTTAAAAACCACCCGCAAAGCGGGTGGTTTTTATGATGTCAAACGCTTATCGATGCTAATAAAAATTTGATTTTCTGCTGTGGGTATTGCCGCAAAAAATCTCCCTACATTTGTATAGAATTGCATTTCCTGCACAAAATAATGTCAGGCAAACGGAAAAATTTCCGTTATGCGTTAAGGTAATTTCGGAGGTTAATATATAAATGAAAGCAACAGGAATAGTCCGCAGGATTGATGACCTCGGCAGAGTGGTCATCCCCAAAGAGATTCGTCGAACCATGCGCATCCGCGAGGGCGACCCGACGCTGACAACATTGACACCCGTTGCCCGATTCTTGTATGCTCTGATGGATTTATCCAAGAGAATTGGACTGAATTGAA
>CAKSIP010000005.1 GCA_934462825.1 uncultured Eubacteriales bacterium
GACCGTGAGCGCGCCCTCGCCGGCGTTTCCTCCTCGGCTTCCTCTCCTCTCCTTCTCCCCGATTATGTGAGGAAGGCTTGAAGCGACACGTATATAATTGAATAGAATGTTTAGGAGGAAATAAGATTATGACATTTTTCGGAGGTGTGATTTCGGTAACCGGAATTACTTTTCTGATGTTTTCCGTCATGGCGATTGCGGCTGTGGGGTATGCGCTTGGGCGAATTACGATTAAAGGCGTTTCGCTGGGAACAGCCGGCGTTTTTATCGTTGCGATTCTTTTCGGTTGCTTGTTTTACGATAAGCTGGGGGCACAAACGGCCGGCTATACGAAAAATGCACTGAAAATCGTAGAAAATTTGGGATTGATTCTTTTTGTCACCTCGGTGGGATTTATTGCCGGGCCGAAATTCTTCGGAAACCTGAAAAGAAATTTCAAATCCTATATACTGTTGGGCTTGATTATCATTTTTGTGGGCGGATTGGCGGCTGTGGGTTGCCTTTACATCGGCCGTGCTATCGGAACGGAGGATTCCAAGGATCTGACCGCTATGATTACAGGCCTTTTGGCGGGGGCATTAACCTCAACGCCGGCTTTCTCGGCGGCCAAAGGCTCCGTAGACGCCGCGTATGAAGATACGGTTTCGGTTGGCTATGGTATAGCATACATCTTCGGCGTGATTGGCGTGGTTCTGTTTGTTCAAGTGTTGCCGAAATTATTGAAGGCGAACATGGAGGTTGAGAGAGCCAAGCTGACCGTGGTGGATGAAAATACCAAACCGAGAAAAGAATCCAAGCATCGCCTGATTGACATGGATTCCTTTGGCATCATGCCGTTTGCCTGCGCCACGCTGGTCGGAATCCTTGTGGGAATGATCAAGATTCCGTTAACCTCGGCAGGGCTGTCCGGCACTTGCTTTTCACTGACCACAACCGGGGGCTGCCTTTTGACAGCGCTGGTGTTCGGTCATTTCGGCCGCGTTGGCCGTGTCAATGTTATGCCGTCGGCCTCCACGCTTCGCGTGTTCCGTGAGTTCGGCCTGATGCTGTTCTTGATTGGTGCCGGTGTGTCGGCAGGCGCCAGCTTCATTGAAAAGTTCCAGCCGATTTACTTCTTGTACGGCGTGGTGATGACGCTGCTTCCGATGATCGTCGGATTTATTTTCGCTAAATACGTGTTGAAGATGCATTTGCTCAATATTCTCGGCTCCATCACGGGAGGCATGACCTCCACCCCGGCGCTGGGAACGCTGATCAACATTGCCGGAACAGAGGACGTGGCCTCCGCCTATGCTGCAACCTATCCGATTGCGCTGATTGCGGTGGTGCTGGTTTCGCAGTTCCTGATTATTTTGTTCTGACAAATCCGGCAGAAAAGGGAGTGTTAAAAAACTCAGGATGAGTTTTTTAACACTCCCAACGACATTGATTTCGGCGAAAAAGCACTTTGCCGACTTTTATTTGTCCGTTGTGATAAACGACATGGGAAGACGATCCAACAGTGCGTTTTCCGTGCATATGTAAACCGAGTTCCATTGCTTTTTGCTTCCCTGATACTTCAATTCCCGTAAGAACTTGCTGGAATGAAGCGCATAGGAGGCGATTTTTTTTACGCTTTTGGGAATGGTGTACAGAGTGCCGCTCTTACCTTCGGGATAACACAAAAGCGTTTCGGCTTCTTTGTCAAAGAGGACACCGTCGATAGAGGAATAGATGGCATTGGCCTCGCTGACATGAATGGCACTCAGGGAAGGACACAGCGCAAAGGCGGTATCTCCGATGGAAAGAACCGAGCTGCCGATGGTGATTGTTGTGATGCCGCTGCCGCGAAAAGCGCCGGAGCCAATTCGCAGCACTGAGGAGGGAAGAATTACCTCCGTGACGGACGTGGCACCGAGAAAGGCGCCAGAGCCGATTTCCGTGACCGGTTCTCCTGCGGGACTTTGCGACGGAATCCGAACGATGCGGTCGGCGCAGCTTCCAAGCCCGACAACGGCGCATCCGCCCTCTGCGTTCGTTCGGAAATCCAAGCCTTGGCTGTAGCCTGTCCCGTCATCGGGCAGGGGGAGATTGACCTGGCAATCGGAGTCTTCGGGCTTGCTTTCGGATGCGGCAGGGGAGGGCACGGGTTCCTTGCGCTGCTGATTGGCACTGACAACGAACGCGATAGCGACCGTGGCGGTGATGGCAAAGACAATCGGCAGAGCAATGATAATAATTTTTTTGAAAAGTTTCATGGGCGCGATACAGACTTCCTTTCTATTAAAATTCCCAAGGAGCGCCCCCGGGCGGCTCCTTTCCTCAATATTACCATAATATGTAAAACGTGTCAATCGAAAGAGAGCCGTTTTTTCAGGAATCGTCCGACAGAAAACGGCAAAAAAGAAGGGCAAAAAAGCCCGTTCGGGAAAGTTCCTCAAAAAGTAAGAAAATGGGAAAGAAACCCAACGCAGGGCGGTTCGCTTGGGTGCCCAACGATGGCGGGACGAGGTGCCGACGTGCGAATCCAAAACAAAAACGCAAGGCGAAGAATGGCGAGAGATATTGACTTGACGGCGAAAAAATGCTACAATAATAAAAACAACAAAAGACGCTTGCGTTCGGAAAGGATGTTGGTATGATCATCAAAGGCTTGGCCAAATTGACGCTGTTGGACTTTCCGGGAAAGGTGGCTTGCACGGTTTTTACCGGCGGGTGCAATTTCCGTTGTCCTTTTTGCCATAATGCCTCGTTGGCTGTGCGGCCGGGCGAGGTGAACGCCATCGACGAGGCGGAAGTGCTTTCGCTTTTGCAGAAGCGGAAGGGGGTTCTGGAAGGTGTTTGCGTGACCGGCGGAGAGCCGATGCTGTGTGCGGATCTTCCGGACTTTCTTGCTAAGGTCAAAGCGCTCGGTTATGCTGTGAAGCTGGATACGAACGGGAGCTTTCCCGACAAGCTGCGGACGTTGGTTCGGGAGGGGCTTGTGGATCGCGTGGCGGTTGACATTAAAAATTCTCCGGCCAAATATGCGCTGACCGCCGGCGTGCCCGACATGGATCTCAGACCGATTTGTGAAACGGTGGACTTTCTCAAAGAGGGGCATGTGGATTATGAGTTTCGTACAACGGTCGTCAAAGAGCTGCATGAAGCGTCCGATTTTGAGGCCATTGGCCGGTGGATTGCCGGGGCGCAATCGTATGCCCTGCAGCCGTTTAAGGATTCGGGCGACGTAATCGAGCAGGGATTGTCGGCTCCTTCCTCCGAAGATCTGGCTGCTTTCCTTGCCATTGTTTCCAAATATGTGAGCAATGCACAGATTCGAGGGGTATAAAACTATATATAGTGACGAAATTTTAAAAATGCCGCAATATCTTGTGACTTTCACTTGACATTGCGGCATCGCTGTGTTATAATACTCCACGGATCGTGTGCCGCGGAAAAACGGCGGTTTATTCTAAAACAGAAAAAATCAAAGCAATAAAAATAAAAGATAAAAGTTAAAAGTGAAAAGACAAAGACAAAGATAAAGACAAAAAGAAAAGGAGCAACAGAAGTTATGTATCAGGTAGTAAAAAGAGACGGAACGACAGATGCGTTTGATATTACAAAAATCAGCGCGGCGATTACCAAGGCATTCATCGCACAAAATCGTAACTATCATCCCGAAGTTATTGATTTTCTCGCCTTGAAGGTGACGGCGAGCTTTGAAAATAAAATTAAGAACGATAAAATTTCGGTGGAGGACATTCAAGACACCGTGGAGTCGGTTCTTGTACAGGCCGGCTACGATGATGTAGCCAAGGCCTATATCTTGTACCGCCGTCAAAGAGAAAAGCTTCGCAATATCAAATCTACCATTCTGGACTACAAAGAATTGGTGGATAAGTATGTAAAAAATGCCGATTGGCGCGTCAAAGAAAACTCCACCGTGACCTACTCGGTGGGAGGCTTGATCCTCTCCAACTCCGGCGCCATTACCGCAAACTATTGGTTGTCCGAGATCTATGACGACGAAATTGCCAACGCGCACAGAAATGCCGACATTCATATTCATGATTTGTCGATGCTGACCGGTTACTGCGCCGGTTGGTCGCTTAAGCAGCTGATCCAGGAAGGACTTGGCGGCGTGACCGGCAAGATTACCTCGGCCCCGGCAAAGCATTTGTCCACTCTTTGCAACCAAATGGTCAACTTCCTCGGAATTATGCAAAACGAGTGGGCGGGCGCACAGGCCTTCTCCTCTTTCGATACCTATCTTGCACCGTTTGTCAAATACGACAATTTGGATTATGATCAGGTAAAAAAGTGCATTGAATCCTTTATTTACGGTGTCAATACCCCCAGCCGTTGGGGTACGCAGGCGCCCTTCTCCAACATCACGCTGGACTGGACGGTTCCGAACGACCTGGCCGAGCTGAACTGCATCGTCGGCGGCAAAGAGCAGGACTTCAAATATAAGGACTGCAAAAAGGAAATGGATATGGTCAATAAGGCCTTCATCGAAACGATGATTGAAGGCGATGCCAACGGACGCGGCTTCCAATACCCGATTCCTACCTATTCGATCACGGCAAATTTTGATTGGTCGGATACCGAAAACAACCGTCTTCTCTTTGAGATGACCTCCAAATACGGAACCCCCTATTTTTCCAACTATATCAACAGTGATATGGAGCCTTCCGACGTTCGCAGTATGTGCTGCCGGTTGCGCCTTGATTTGCGTGAGCTTCGCAAAAAATCGGGCGGCTTCTTCGGATCCGGCGAATCGACCGGTTCCGTCGGCGTTGTTACGATCAATATGCCCCGTATCGCGTACCTCTCCGAAAACGAGGAGGAGTTCTACAAACGGTTGGATCATATGATGGATGTGTCCGCTCGTTCCTTGAAGGTTAAGAGAAGCGTCATTACCAAGCTGCTCAATGAGGGACTTTATCCGTATACCAAGCGGTACCTTGGCACCTTTGACAATCACTTCTCCACCATCGGTCTTGTCGGCATGAATGAAGCGGGCTTGAACGCCAAGTGGATCGGCAAGGACATGACGCACAAGGAAACGCAGGAATTTACCAAGGACGTTTTGAACCATATGAGAACTCGTTTGTCCGACTACCAGGAGGAATACGGAGATCTTTATAACCTTGAGGCAACTCCGGCCGAATCGACGGCTTATCGCCTTGCCAAGCACGACGTCAAGCGTTACCCGCACATCATCACGGCCGCGAAGGACGGCGGAACGCCTTATTATACCAACAGCTCTCACCTGCCGGTCGGATATACCGAGGATGTGTTCACCGCTTTGGATATTCAGGATGAATTGCAGACGCTTTACACGTCGGGTACGGTGTTCCATACGTTCCTTGGCGAAAAATTGCCGGATTGGAAGGCAGCGGCCGCGCTCGTTCGCAAAATCGCGGAAAACTACAAGCTTCCTTATTACACCATTTCTCCTACGTATTCGGTTTGCCGCGATCATGGCTATATTTCCGGCGAGCACTTTACTTGCCCCACCTGCGGCCAAAAGACCGAGGTTTACAGCCGTATTACCGGATATTACCGCCCCGTTCAAAACTGGAACGACGGTAAAGCACAGGAATATAAGGAGCGCAAAACCTATGAGGTTTCCAAGACCTTTTCCTCCGGTGCGCCCAAGAGCAACGAGGCCGCTTCGGTAAAAACGGAGCCGGAGACAAAGACGGCAACGGGCGAAACCAAGGACGGTGTGCTTCTGTTCGCTACGGCAACTTGCCCGAACTGCAAGGTGGCGGCTGCCCTGTTGGATAAAGCCGGCATCGTGTTTACCAAGCTGATTGCCGATGAACATGCGGATCTTGTGGCCGAATTTGGCATCAAGCAGGCGCCTACGCTGACGGTGATTGAAAACGGAGCCTTCCAGAATTACAGAGGCGTTTCCGACATTAAAAAATACATCGAAAGCCAAAACTGATTTCAAAGGCTGTTCTGAAAACGGAGAGAGCCGGGCCGCATTCCGAAACCGGCTCGGCTTTCTCCGTTGAGACGGCTTGCCGTTTTTTACTATAAGAGAATTATCGGAAAGGACGGCTTCGCCGGGAACCCAAACGGTCGGAGCGAAGCCGAAAATCAAAATATGTATGATATTATTGTTGTCGGATCCGGCCCGGCGGGCCTGACCGCCGCGCTGTACGCGCTTCGCGCTGGAAAACGGGTGCTGGTGCTTGAAAAATCCGCTTTCGGCGGCCAGGTGACCTACTCCCCGAAAATTGAAAATTACCCCGGTATTGCACAGATGAGCGGCAATGAGTTTGCCGACCGCTTGCTCGATCAGGTTTTGGCCATGGGGGCCGATGTCAATTTGGAAACGGTAACCGGTGTGC
Source organism: uncultured Eubacteriales bacterium (assembly GCA_934462825.1). GTDB lineage: Bacteria > Bacillota > Clostridia > Oscillospirales > CAG-272 > CAKSIP01. Next base: position 6,333 of record CAKSIP010000005.1, read on the forward strand.
GCGAGGAAGGTGCGGTCAAAACCGTCGTGACGGAGGAAGGCACGTATGCGTGCCGCAGTGTGATTTTAGCCACCGGCGTCAAGCATCGTCTTTTGGGCGTTCCCGGTGAGCAGGATTTTATCGGAAACGGAATTTCCTTTTGCGCGGTTTGCGACGGAGCTTTTTATAAAGATAAAACCGTGACTGTGATCGGCGGCGGAAATTCGGCTTTGCAGGAGGCGGTTTTGCTTTCCGAAAGCTGTAAGCAGGTGATTGTTGTACAAAACCTGCCGAAGTTTACCGGCGAGGCGCGTTTGGTAGAGATTCTGGCGGCCAAGGATAACGTAACGTTTGTTCTCGGCACCGTAGTGGATGAAATCCTGTCGGAAAAGGGAGAATTTAAGGGGATTCGCGTTCGCCCTGACGGAAAGGATGCGCAGGAGAGCCGCACGATCGCTTGCGACGGTATGTTTGTGGCGATTGGTTTGGTGCCGGCGAATGATGCGTTTGCCAACGTGGCTCCGTTAAATTCGTTTGGCTATTTTGAGGCCGGGGAAGATTGCCTGACAGGAACCCCCGGAATCTATGTGGCCGGCGATTGCCGCTCCAAGCGGATTCGTCAGATTACTACGGCGTCGGCCGATGGAGCCGTGGCCGCTTTGGCCGCGTGCCGCTATTTGGACGGCGAGCTTTGAGCTTTCTCAAGGTGGAAAATATTTTTTCTTCCCCCCTTGATAACGGCGGAAAAGCTATTGACTTGCCGAAAAAAATGTGATACAATAAGTACAAGAAATAATTTTTATCGGAGGATAAGAATCATGAAATCCATCAAAACCTTGGAAACAAAAAATCTTTGCGAGAGCGCAAAGAACGGCGGTTGCGGCGAGTGCCAGACCTCTTGTCAGTCCGCTTGCAAGACCAGCTGCGGCATTGCCAATCAGCAGTGCGAAAATAAAAACAAATAAGAAAACGAAAGTGTAAACGGCGGAAAGCACGGCTTTTTCCGAGAGGAGAACTTTACTCCGCCATCCCCGGCCGGATCGGCAGATGTTCCGATGTCATAGGTTCGGGAAGCCTTGGAGGAAAGCGTGACGTATGACCGTGCACCCGAAAGGCTTTCAATGCGTTTTCACAGGGAAAGAGAGAAAGGGCCGGGCACAGGGTGTGCAACGGCCCTTTTTGCGTGGAATGACAAGGGCGCCGGGAAATCCGCTTCCGAAGGAAAACAAAATCACAAGGGAGAAACATTGTTATGGTACATTGTTATAAGCTTGGAGGCTTGAATATCGTCCTTGATACCTACTCCGGCTCGGTGCATGTGGTGGATGACGCCACGTATGATATAATTGCCGTCTATGAAACCGAACCGAAGGAGCAGATCAAGGCCGAAATTCTTGCGAAATATGCAGAGAGCGGGGAAGTGACACCGGATGAGGTGGACGCATGCTTTGCCCAGCTTGATGCACTGAAGGAGGAGGGCAAGCTCTTTACGCCGGATCATTTTGAAAGCATGGCGGGGCGGCTCAAGGAAAAAAGTGCGGGCATAGTGAAGGCGCTTTGCCTGCACGTGGCGCATACTTGCAATCTCAATTGCTCCTATTGCTTTGCAAGTCAAGGGAAATATCATGGCGACCGTGCTTTGATGTCCTTTGAAGTGGGAAAGCAAGCGCTGGATTTCCTTGTGGCACATTCCGGCAGCCGGCATAACTTAGAGGTTGACTTTTTCGGCGGCGAACCGCTGATGAATTTTGACGTGGTGAAGCAATTGGTGGCTTACGCGCGCAGTATCGAAAAAGAAAAAGGGAAAAACTTTCGCTTTACTTTGACAACCAACGGCGTGTTGATTGATGATGACGTGATTGACTTTGCCAATCGTGAAATGAGCAACGTGGTGCTGAGCTTAGACGGCCGCCGTCAAGTACACGACCGTTTCCGCGTGGATTATGCAGGCAAGGGAAGCTGGGATGAGATCGTCCCGAAATTTCAAAAGCTTGTGGCGGCACGCGGCGGAAAAAATTACTATATGCGCGGTACCTTTACGCATTATAACCCCGACTTTTTGAAGGATATTGAAGAAATGCTGTCGCTTGGCTTTACAGAGTTGAGTATGGAGCCGGTGGTAGGGGCTTCCGGTGAGGCGACAACGCTGACAAAAGAGGATCTGCCTGTTGTTTTGGAACAGTATGAAAAGCTTGCGGAACTGATGCTTCGCCGTTCCCGCGAGGGGCGCCCCTTTACTTTTTACCACTATATGATCGACCTGAAAGGGGGGCCGTGCGTTTACAAACGGATTTCCGGGTGCGGATCGGGCACCGAATACATGGCCGTTACACCGTGGGGCGATCTGTACCCCTGCCATCAATTCGTCGGGGAGGAAAAATTCCGCCTTGGCAATGTGTGGGACGGGGTGACAAATCCGGACGTTCAGGCGGAGTTTGCCGCGTGCAATGTTTATACCCGCTCGGAATGTGCCGATTGCTGGGCCAAGCTTTACTGCTCGGGCGGCTGTGCGGCTAACGCATACCACGCCACAGGCCATGTGAGCGGGGTGTATTCGTACGGTTGCGAGCTGTTTCGTAAGCGCATGGAATGTGCTATCATGCTGGAAGCGGCCAAGCAGCTGGATGCCGAAGCCGAAGCCGAAGCCGAAGCAGAAGCGAAAGCATAAGCGTAAGCATAAGCATAAGAACGCAGAGCATCGACCGTGCTTAGGCGGCTTGACGCTGTGAAAAAGAAAAAACAGGGCGGTCGGCTCAGGCTCGACCGCAGAGAAAGGTGGAAAATCCGGTGAAAGCGCCTCTTTGTGAATTTGTAAAGAAATATGCCGCCGGAAACACACTCAGGCTCCATATGCCGGGGCATAAGGGGCAGGGCATGTTTGACGTGGAGAAGTTCGATATTACTGAAATCCACGGCGCGGATGTCTTGTATGCGGCCGACGGCGTGCTTCGGGAGAGTCAGGACAACGCATCGCAGCTGTTCGGAAGCGGAACAACCGTTTATTCGGCGGAAGGCTCGTCGCTGTCCATCCGTGCCATGCTGTATCTGGCACTTTTGTGCAAAAAGGAGGCCGGGAAGCCGGTGATCCTGGCGGCACGCAATGCTCACAAAACATTTTTAAGCGCCGCCGCACTTTTGGACTTTGAAATCGAATGGCTTTACCCGGCACCGGAGGAAACGGGCGGAGGGCTGTTGTCCTGCCCGATTTCCCCTGCGCACCTGCGACAAAAAATCGAGCAAATGGAGCGCGGGGAGCCGAAGGGAAACGGCGGCGGGAAAAAGCCGGTAGCTTTTTATCTCACCTCCCCTGACTATCTTGGAAATTTGCAGGATGTGGAGGCGCTGGCTCGGATTTGCCATGAAAAAGGGATCTTGTTTTTGGTGGATAACGCTCATGGCGCCTATTTGCAATTTTTGCCCGTTTCCCGTCATCCGATGGCGCTGGGAGCGGATGCGTGCTGTGACTCCGCCCACAAAACATTGCCGGTTTTGACCGGCGGAGCCTATCTGCATATTTCGGCGCAGGCCCCGGCTGTGATGATCGAAAATGCCACACGAGCCATGGAGCTTTTTGCCTCAACAAGCCCCTCGTATTTGATTTTGCAATCGCTGGATGCGGCCAATGGGTATCTGGACGGTGCGTTCCGAGCCGATTTGCGGCAAACGATCGAGCGAGTGGATCTCTTAAAAAACAGGCTGACGGAAAAGGGGCTGTGCCTTGTCGGAAAGGAACCGCTGAAGCTGACGGTGATGCCGAAACCTTTTGGGTACACCGGGACGGAGCTGGCAAGCTGTTTGCGGGCACAGGGGGTGGAATGTGAGTTTTCCGATCCCGATTTTACCGTGATGATGTTTGCGCCCGGCATCGGGGAAGCGGATTTTGCAAAGCTTTGGCGTATTCTCGCGGCATTGCCGGCGCGGCCGGCTATTGCGGAGGCTCCCCCTCCGCTGACAGCGCCGCGAAGGGCGCTGTCGCCGCGCGAAGCGATCCTGGCGCCCTCCGAATTGCTTCCGGTGGAGGAATGCTTCGGGCGCGTTTTGGCACAAGCGAACGTCGCTTGCCCGCCGGCGATCCCCATCGTTTCTCTCGGTGAAGTGATCGGAAATGAGGAGATGCGGCTGTTTTCCTATTACGGAATCCCACAGGCCCGTGTGGTGCGCGAAACGGAAAAACGATAATGGCTTTGCCGGAAAGAGAGCGCGCTTTTGTCGCAAAATCCGTGCAAAATAAAATGAGTGGCTGTTAAAAACCCGATGTTTTTAACAGCCACTCTTAGGAAAAGGTACGCAAGCCCGTAAAAACGGGCCAGCGTACCTTTTCTTTGCTTTTGGGAAAAATTTTAACGGTGGAAGGTTACGGCAATCAGCTCGACATCCCCGTTTTCAGGAATGTAAGTAAAGGAACGAACGGCCTTTTCCGGGAAAGGATTCTTGAAGGCAGTGCGATAAACCATGCGCCCGTCGAGATACTGCGGCACGGTGGAATAGGAAACTTCTCCCAGGGAGCTTTCCGCAACGCCCAGCGTGGGATCTTTTTCTTGCTCGCTGACTTTTCCAAGCGTGCTCGAAGAAATGTTGGTTCCGTACTTAACATCAAAGTCAGCCTGCGTTCCATCGGTGTAGGTCAGGCGATATTTGCCCATGTGGTAGATTTCGTCTTCAATGAACACGCCGTCGTAGAACACTTTATAAGGAATGTATTTGTCCGTGGTATGCGTAACCTCGATGCAGCCCTTGAGATCGCCGTAGTGCTTGCGATAACATTCCGCAAAAGCTCGCTTGTTCAGCTCGACCAGCTGCGGGGTGTCGTAGTCACGGCTCCACATCGCGTAAGCGCCCATCACCAGGTTGAGATACTGATTGTTGCGCTGCATATATTCCGGGTGGTTGCTACCCCAATTGGAGCAGCTGCCGCCACGCAGACCGAAATCGCGGCGCAAACGCCAATGCTCGACATCGGAGACAGCCATGTTTCCGAAAATCATCGGATAGCCGTGCATATGAAGCATCAAGTCGTACTGCATGCCGAAGCCGTAGTACCAGTTGATCATGAGAATATCGCGCGGAAGCATACATTGACATTGGAAGGTGGGTGGGAAATGAATGTGAATGCTGGGATCGGAGGAGCGATAACGATCTTCTCCGGCGCCGCCGTAGGTGCGTCCGTTTTTGGTTACCACCGGCAACAGCTTGTCGCACCACATAGCGGTTTGGATGCCTCTTTCGGCCAAATAGTCATGAATTTTGGTTACGTCCTCCGTGAACACATCCTGCGGACGCTTGTCGCGGCATTTTTCGCACAGGCAAATGGAATAAAATTCATCATGCCCGATGTTGACAAGCTTAGGATGAAAAACTTCAATCACTTCGTCCAGCACGTCAAACATCAGCTCATAGGACTTCGGATTGGACGGGCAGTAGGTGTCCGCATACGGATCTTCTTTGCGCTCGGCCACTTCGGGGTGTGCCATGCAGATGTAGTCGGTGTGGGAAAGCGAGGGCGCTTCGGGGTAAACTTCAAGTCCGCGTGTGCGGCAGTAGTCAATCAGTGTGCGAACCTCGTCCTGCGTCAGAATATCGCCCTCCCCATTGTCGGTGTGGATGGAGTTTTTGGCCCAGGCAAACCCATTTTGAATTTCATGCGTGCGGTCGGAATAGCGATGCGTGTCAGCGGCAAATTCGGCCCAGCGCTTGTTAATTTCGGGATGGCGCTTGTATTCCATCGCGCCGCCGATTTCAAAGGAGATGGCATTGTATTTGTAATCAACCAGGAAATCTACCATGGCAAAAAATTCGGCAAACGAATTGCGTCCCGGCAAATAAACGCGATAGCCACGGAAGTCGCAATCGGGAGAATCCGAAAGGAATCCGGTAAACAGCTCGTCAAATTCGGAAAGCTGACGAAGTGTGACGGCGGCATAAATCAGCGCGCGTGCATCGGCATAGCGGACAGCAATGCCGTCCTGTGCCAACGAAAGGGCATAGCCCTCGGAGGGCAATGTGGTGTCTTGCACGGCGGTTACGGCAAACTTGGCGTCGCCGGTGCCGAAATCGGCAATCCACTTTTCGGCCAAGGTCAGTGCATATCCGTGAAAGCCTTTCACGGAAGTCTTGGCCGACAGCGTGATTTTTTCCTCACCTTTTTCCCATATTTGCGGTTTGAAAAACATGATCATATTCTCCTTGCTAAAAAATGATTTTTATAATAATTGTGTTCGGATGGCAGTTAAGAGGGGGAAGCGCCGCGAAATTCTTTGAGAATTTTGGCATAGCTTCGGGGGTATGCGGCCGGCGTGTCGGCCGTTTTTTCTATAAGGAGCAGGGCACGTTGGTAGATCTCGGTGCTTTCCTTGCCCGAAAGCGGATAATAGACGATACGGGGCTGTCCGTCGGCACCGAGCCTTTGTAAAAGGTTCGCTTTTTGAACCTCGGCCAATTCTTCCTCCGCACGTACCGACTTCATGGCAAGGAACCGCCCCCCCTTCCGCACAAAGGGCAAGCAAAGCTCGCACAGCACAGGCAGAGAGGCCACGGCACGGGCGGTTACAACGTCAAAGTGTTGACGTAAAGGGCTGTTCGGCGCGGCCAACACCTCGGCACGTCCGCAGAGCGCCTCAAAGGAAGGGGCCGGTAGGGACAGAAGCTGTGCCGTTTCCCGAACGTAGGTTACTTTTTTTTCCGTGCTGTCGATGGCCGTGATCGAAAGGTCGGGGCGCGCGATAGCCAAAGGCAGAGAGGGAAAGCCGCCCCCGCACCCCACGTCTAACACGCGTGCGCCCTGAGGAATGTGTGCGGCAATGGAAAGGCTGTCGGCCAAATGCTTTACAATCAGCTCTTGCGGATCGGTCACGGCGGTCAGGTTCAGACTTTGGTTGACCTCGCAAAGGTGGCGGGACAGCTGATAGAGCTTTTGAACGGTTGCGTCGTCCGAAAAATCCGACAATCCGTTTTGAGCAAAAAGCTCCCGCAAGCTCGCACAAAAATCCGCTTCCTGCGGAAAAACAAAGGCCTGCTTGGGCATAATATCCTCCGTTATTTTTATTTTAATCCCAAATAGATCAAGAGTATTGATATGTCGGCAGGGTTGACGCCACTGATGCGCGAAGCTTGTCCCACCGTCATCGGACGAAACCGGTCGAGCTTTTGGGCGGCTTCTATGCGAAGACCTTTCAGCGATTTGTAGTCCAGATCCGGCGGCAAGCGTTTTTCCTCCAGCTTTTCCGAACGAGCCACGTCGGCCAATTGCTTTTTAATGTAGCCTTCGTACTTAATATCAATCTCCACCGTGTTTTGCGCCGCCCGGGAAAGGGAAGGGCGGTTGGGATCCAGCGGTTCAATGGATTGGTATGTCAACTGAGGACGCCGAATCAGGTCGCTCAGAGAAATGCCCGACGGTGTGGGGGGCATATCGTGCATCGCTAAAAACGGCGCAACTTTTTCGGGCGAGAGATAGGTCGTGTTCAGCCGTTCTTTTTCTTTTTCAATGGCCTCTTTTTTGGCCAGAAACCGACGGTAGCGTTCTTCTCCGATCAGACCTACACGATGCCCGGTCGGCGTCAGACGTATATCTGCGTTATCCTGGCGCAAAAGCAGGCGGTATTCGGAGCGGGAGGTCATCATGCGGTACGGCTCGTTGGTTCCTTTGGTTACAAGGTCGTCAATCAACGTGCCGATGTAGCTTTCCGAGCGCTTGAGAATCATCGGCTCCTCGCCCTTCAGCTTCAGCGCGGCGTTGATTCCGGCTACCAACCCCTGCGCGGCGGCCTCTTCATAGCCGGAGGTGCCGTTGAACTGTCCGGCGCCGTAAAGTCCTTCGATTTCTTTAAATTCAAGGGATCCGAACAATTGAAGCGGATCGCAGCAATCGTATTCGATTGCATAGGCGTAGCGCATGATCTCCGCCTTGGAAAAGCCGGGCAGAGAGGCGAGCATTTGATGCTGAACATCGGTCGGCAGAGAGGTGGAAAAGCCTTGCAGGTACATTTCCTCCGTGTCTTTTCCGAGCGGCTCTACAAACAGCTGATGCCGCTCCTTGTCGGCAAACCGTACAACCTTGTCTTCAATGGAAGGGCAGTAGCGCGGGCCGGTGCCGTGAATTTGCCCCGAATACATGGCCGAGCGCCCGATATTTTCACGAATAATCCGATGGGTTTCTTCGTTGGTGTAAACGATGTGACAAGGCAGCTGGTCTGCCGTATCGAAAAAGTCTTCCGGTGTGTCGGCGCAATAGGGGATCGGTCGTTCCTCCCCCGGCTGTTCCTCCAGCACGGAAAAATCAATGCTTTGACGCTTTACACGGGCCGGCGTTCCGGTTTTGAAGCGCAAAAGCTTTACGCCGATGGACTCCAGCGCCTGCGAAAGTCCGGCCGCCGGCAAAAACCCGTCCGGGCCGCTGGCGTAATTGACATTGCCCACAAAAATGCGGCTGTCCAGATACGTACCCGTGCATAGAATCGCGGCCTCGCAGGCAAAGGTTTCCCCAAGGCGCGTCGTAACCGAGCAAACGTGCTTTTTTCCGTTTTGTTCCTTCACACCAATGGAAACGATTTCGCCCTGCAATAAATGCAACCGATCGGTTTGTTCCAGCGTGTGCTTCATTCGATTGTGGTAGGCAGCGCGGTCTGCCTGAATCCGTTTGGAGTGTACCGCCGCCCCTTTGCCGAGATTCAATGTGCGCGATTGCAGTGTGACGGCATCCGCTGCCCGTCCCATTTCGCCGCCGAGTGCATCAATTTCATAAACGAGATGCCCCTTGCCCGTACCTCCGATGGAGGGGTTGCAGGGCATGTTGGCCACAGCATCCAGGCTGATGGTAAACAGTGTGGTGTCCAAGCCGAGGCGCGCTGCCGCCAGGGCGGCTTCAATGCCGGCGTGTCCGGCACCGATCACCGCAATCTGAGTTTTTAGTTCCATGTATATGTAAGTCCTTTCGCAGAGGAAGGCATACGAAGTCCTTCCTTGTTTCTATTGCTGTCTTACTTACCGTTTTCGGTTGATTTTGGGCCGGATGGCTCTGCATCGCCGCTTTCCTGCGCCGTGCTTTCGGTGCTTGGCAGGTGAGAATCCATCCATTCAATGGTTTGGTCAAAAATGGTTTCGCGCCCCAATTCGTTGAGAATTTCATGCCGTCCGTTTTTATACAAGCGAAGCGTTACATCCTCTATGCCGGCATCCGCCAGCCGATGAAAGACCTTTTCCACACCCTTGCCGTAATTGCCGACGGGATCCATGTCGCCGCTCATCAGAAGCATGGGCAGATCCTTGCGAATTTTGCCGGCCCAGCTTTTTTTGGACACGGCATGCAACAAATCAAACAGATCATAAAAGGCGCGTGTCGTAAAGATATAAGTGCAGAAGGGATCCTGCGCATACCGGTCACGGATGGCCGTGTCCCGTGTCAGCCAGGAATAAGAGTCGTGTTCTTTTTTGAACTTTTTGTTGTAGCTGCCAAAGGCCATACGATCCAACTGCTTGCTGCGATAGCGCTCTCCTTTTTTGACGATCAGGATTTGCGCCAGCTTTCGGGCCAAGCCCGAAGGAGCTTCCGGCCCGCCGGTTCCGACGATCACGGCGGCATCCACCTCGTCCGAGTAGTGCGCAAGGTAAAGACGCGCGATAAAGGAACCCATGCTGTGTCCCAGCAGGATCAAGGGAAGCGTTGGGTATTGCTGTTTTATCCATTTGGTGAGCGTGTGTACGTCCTGTACGAAAAAGGCGCCGCCGCCCCCCTCAGCCGTAAAGCCGAGATCTTCCGGCGTTTTCGCTGTGTAGCCATGGCCGAGGTGATCGTTGCCGCATACTACATAGCCATGGCGGCAAAGCTCGTTGGCAAAGTCTTCGTAGCGAAGCAGATATTCGCACATACCGTGGCTGATTTGTACAATCGCTTTCGGCTCCTGCTGCAGAGGGCGGAAAACATAGTAGGCAATGTCATTTTTTTCGTCGGCGGAGGGGAAGTGACTTTTGGTCAGCGAATAGCAAATCTCCTTGGGACGTTTCTGCGCCTTTTGGTCGGCAAGCGCCTGTTCGGAAAGCGTGGGCTTGGCTTTGGAAGCCTCTTGGCTTGCATTTTCGGCATATGAAACGGTTTTATCCTCCGAAAGGCTGTCGCGGAGGGTATCCGCTGTAGCGTCGGATAAGATTTCGTTGGATTCTTTGGTCTTTTTTCTGAACATTATACTTATACTTCTCCCTTCTGCCGCCGCGACGGCATCGCCGCGCGAAACGGTTTCACACGCACGGTACATTCAAATAATATTATATTATTATTTCCCTTTTTTGTCAAGCCTTTATGCGCATCCGAAGGCGTTTCCGAACCGTTTCCCGAAAGTTTTTTTCTTCTTCTTTTCCTGCGTTTTTTCTTTCCTTCGCGCCCGCTTTGACGAAAAAACGAGAAAATAGCTCTTGAAATCTTTTGCTTTTTAGAGTATAATATATTTATCTTTAGTTTTTAATTATTTGCCAGCCCTCTGTGCGCCGATTGAACCGTGCATGTGTCGCTGTTCGGGAGCAGAGGCGGAAAGGATTTGTATGCAAGACAGACAAGACAGAAAGGAAAAATCACTTCTGCCTGACGGTTATCGTCCGACACTCGGTCTGCGCGATACCGAAATTGCCATCAAAAAGGTCAAGGATTTCTTTGAGAGAGATCTTGCCATTCAACTCAATCTCACGCGTGTTTCCGCACCTCTCTTTGTGCAAAAGGAGAGCGGACTCAATGACAATCTGAACGGAGTGGAGCGCCCGGTGCATTTTTCTTTGTATTCGGGAGAAAACTTTGAAATTGTCCATTCCTTGGCAAAATGGAAACGAATGGCCTTGAAAGAATATGAATTTTCCGTTGGGGAAGGTCTTTATACGGATATGAACGCGATCCGGCGCGACGAGGAAACCGATAACATTCATTCGCTTTACGTGGACCAGTGGGATTGGGAAAAGGTAATTCCGAAAGAACAGCGCAACGAAGCAACCCTGCGGGAAACCGTGCGCTGCATTTACGATGCACTTCGTCATACCGAAAATTACATTGTTCACGAATATAAATTCATCGAGCGGCTTTTGCCGGCCGAGATCACCTTTGTCACCAGCGAGGCGCTGGAGGAAAAATATCCGAACGCCACGCCTAAGGAACGGGAGTATGCCGCGGCGCGGGAATACGGCGCCATCTTCCTGATGCACATCGGCGGCGCTTTGAAAAGCGGAAGCCCGCACGACGGACGGGCGCCGGACTATGACGATTGGACGCTGAACGGCGATATTATCGTGTATTACCCCGTGCTCGACATTGCATTGGAGCTGTCCTCAATGGGAATCCGTGTGGACGAAACGGCGCTTTTGCGCCAGCTTTCCGTGGCAGGTTGCCCCGAACGGAAGGCGCTCCCCTTCCACAAAGCGCTTTTGGCCGGTGAGCTGCCCTATACCATTGGCGGCGGCATCGGACAGTCCCGCTTGTGTATGTTCTTTTTGCGCAAGGCGCATATCGGCGAGGTGCAGGCCTCGTATTGGACGCCCGAAGTGGTCAGCGCCCTGGCAGAGCGCGGCGTAACCTTGCTTTGATGATGCAAAATATCGAAAAATAAGTCCCGAAAGAACGCAATAAAACGAAAAACAAGAAAAAAAGGAGCTATCCCATGGAACAACAGAGGAACCAATTGCCCCGGAACATTCATTGTACCTCGGTTTCGGGCAGCCATGTACAGGGAATCACGCTGGACACAAAGCACGAATATATGTACGTTTCTTTTACAACCGCCTTGGTGAAGGTCGATTTGCAGGGGAATATCATAGGCTCCGTGACCGGCTTGATCGGGCATCTCGGTTGCATTGATTTTAACGATGAGGACGGCCGTGTTTACGGCTCGCTGGAATTGAAGCACGATGGCGTCGGCAAAGGCATTTTGAAAAATATCGGTGCCGAGCTGGCAGAAGAAGACAGCTTTTATATAACGCGGTTTGACGTGGATAAAATCAATCGCATTGGAATGGATGCCGAAAAAGACGGTATTATGCAGGCGGTGTATTTGCCGGACGTGGTGAAGGACTATTCCGATTATCTGCCGAACGGCGATCATCATCGGTACTGTTGCTCAGGCATTGACGGCACGGCCATCGGCCCGGTTCCGGGCGCGGGCAAGGATTCGCCTTCGGTTTTGCTGGTCGCCTACGGGATTTACGGCCGTACGGCCCGCAAGGACAACGATTGCCAAATCCTCTTGCAGTACGATTGGCGCAAGTTTGACAGCGTGGCACAGCCGCTTTCTCAGTTGTGCCCCCATCATAGCGGCATGCCTTGCGAGAAACGGTATTTTGTTTATACCGGCAATACAACCTATGGGATTCAAAATCTGGAATACGATGCCTATACCGGCGACTATTTTGCCGCCGTGTATGTGGGCGAAAAACCGCAGTTCCCGAATTATCCCCTGTTTGTCATTGACGGCTCCGTGCCCCCCGAAGAAAAAGAGATTCCCGGCCTTGACGGCGAAAAGGGTTGGATGCTTTCGTTGAAAAAGCAGGGCTTGCATGATCCTGCCAGCGGCATTTATGGCTATTCGTTCCCTTATGGGGATACCGGTCTGTATTCGTTGGGCAATGGCTATTATTATATTTCTCATCACATCCACCCGGACAAGCTCGTTTGGGGCACCGACGCAAAGCTGTATCGCTATGAAGGCAAGCCGGAAGCCCTGTTCACTTTGGTGGAGGACGCGAAGTAACCGCCATTGCGTTGGTTCAATTTTCTCGGAAACCGACGCAAATGCGGAGCATAGCCAAGGAAACGCCAACGCAAAGACGGCTTTCCAACAACCAAAATTCAAAAGCGGAAAGGAGCAGGAGAGAAACGTGATTGAGTTTTTACCTCAAAATTCAAAGCCAAGCGCACGCGGCCGATGGTATAGGCTCCTGGGGCTGTGCGTAGCCCTTTGCCTTCTCCTTTCCGGCTGTGCTTCGGGATGGCCGTTTTCAAAGCCTTCTCCCACTGATTCCGCGTCGCCGTCGGAGAACACCCGGCCGCCCCTTTCCCCCGTGTCGCCCGAGGACGGGGAAAGGTTGACGATTGTCGATACGTCCAAGGCGGAGTATTCCTATGAAGAAATGCTGGAGGATCTAGAGGCGCTGGAGGCACGCTACCCCGGAAAAATGGTGAAAAAAGAAATCGGAAAGAGCCTTGACGGACGCGTGCTGTATGCCGTGGAAGTGGGAAATCCCAACGCGGAAAAACAAATTCTGATCACCGCCGGGATTCACGCCAGGGAATATTTGACGCCGCTGCTTTTGATGAAACAGCTGGAATTTTATCTTTACAACTACGACACCGCTACCTACGGGGAAGGGGAAGCCGTGGTTTCTTATGCCGATATTTTTGACACCTATCGCTTTTGCTTAGTGCCGATGTGCAATCCCGATGGCATTGCATTGTCGCAATTCGGCCTGACTGCCCTCCGCTCGGAGGAATTGCAAGCGACGGTGCGTGCAATATATGCGTCGGATCAAAAGTACGGGTATGTGACCGATCCGCTGGAAAAATATCTGCGCTATTGGAAGGCCAACGCGCGCGGGGTGGATCTCAACCGCAACTTTGACACCAAGGATTGGAAAAACCTTTCCTATACGCCGGATCCTTGCTTCAAAAATTACAAAGGCGAGGAGCCGCATTCCGAGCCGGAAACCAAGGCGCTGGTGCAATATACCGAGAGCCTTTCCTGCCCGGTGGCCTCGGTATCCCTTCATTCGCAGGGGGAAGTGATCTACTTTGATTGCGGACAAGACAATCCGTTGCCGAATCGTCAGCTGGGAGAAGCGGTGCAGGCCATGTCGGGCTATGCGTTGAGCTATGATCGGCTGCAGGCGGCCGCCTTTGACGATTGGTGCACCATGAAACGGGGCATCCCTTCCGTGACGGTCGAAACGGGGGGCGTTTTGTCCACGTGCCCTCTCAGCATTGCAGAATTTCCCGCGATATGGACGGCCATGCGCCCGCTTTGGATGTGCGTGGCGACCACCGCACAAAATCAACTTCAATAAAGAAAGAAAATAAGGTGCGATATGAATTATGAAAATGAAGGCAGAATCAAGGAGATTCTGCTGTGCAAATACGGCGAGATTATTTTGAAGGGAGCGAACCGTCGCTTCTTTGAAGATAAGCTTTGTAAGGAACTGCGCTACCGTGCCCAACGCTTCGGAAAGTTTGAGGTTTCACAATCCCAGAGCACCGTGTATATAGAGCCGATGAACGATGAGGCCGATATGGACGGTATGTTTGAAGCGGCGCGCAAGGTGTTTGGCATCGTGGCGATCAGCCGCTGTGCCGAGGCCGAAAAAAACATGGAGGATATTGCCCGCGTAACGCAGGCTTACATTCCCGGCTTTTTGAAGGATAAACACACCTTCAAGGTGGAGGCCAAGCGCTCTGACAAACGCTTTCCGCTGACCTCCCCCGCCATTTCCGAAGAAATCGGCGGAGTGATTTTGTCTGTCTGCCCTTGGATGCGGGTGAATGTGCATGAGCCGGATGTGATCGTGAAGGTGGAAATCCGTGAGCGCGCGGCCTATATTCATGCCGGGCAATTCAAGGCGGCCGGCGGTATGCCGATCGGCTCCAACGGCAAGGGCTTGTTGCTTTTGTCGGGGGGCATCGACTCGCCGGTGGCCGGGTATATGATGGCGAAGCGGGGCGTTAAAATCGAAGCGCTGTATTTTGAGTCGTTCCCTTATACGGGGGAACAGGCAAGGCAAAAAGTGTTTGATTTGGCGAAGGCGGTTTCGGCTTACGCCGGCAGTATGGTGGTGCACGTGGTTTCGCTGACGGAAATTCAGGAGGAGCTGGTGCGAAAATGCGAGGAGGACTATTTTACGTTGCTTTTGCGTCGGTTTATGATGCGGATCGCCCGCCGTATAGCCGAAAAGAACGAATGTCTTTCGTTGATTACCGGGGAAAGTCTCGGTCAGGTGGCCTCGCAGACGATGGAAGCCTTGGGCGTGACAAACCCGCTGGCAGGCATGCCGGTTTTTCGCCCCTGCATCGGGCTGGATAAGGAAGAAATCGTGGGGATTTCCCGCCGGATCGGTACCTACGACATTTCCATTTTGCCCTATGAAGATTGCTGTACGGTGTTTACGCCTCGTCATCCCCGCACGCGCCCGGAGCTTTGCAAGGTAGAAGCGCAGGAAAAAGCGCTGGAGATTGACGCCTTGGTGGAGCGTGCTTTGGCTACGGAATATACGCAATATTTTCGCGCGGAATTTTAATTTTTGAGTTTCCATCTCGTCGTGCGTTTGCAACTATAACAAGCGGACAACAAAAAGCGCCTCCTGTGATAGCTTTTCTATCACAGGAGGCGCTAAATCATTTCACTTGACCGAGACGCCGGTTATAAAGCGGCGGAGGGCGTTTTCACAATATTGCGAACCCAAATCTTTTTGGCCACCAACGTAACGCCGATCACACATTTTCCAATCTCCAAAAGCTGACAGCACAGGTAAAGCGGAATGATGGGCAGAGAAGTAAAGCGGCTGAGAATAAAGGCAACGGGAAATACAATTCCGCAAGCATAAACGCTGTCAAACAGAACCGTTATAAAGGCTCGCCCGCCGGAACGCAAGGTGAAGTAGCAGGCGTTGGCCAACGCATTGATCGGCATGGTGCAGGCTACCACAAGAATCAGGCTTGTAGCGAGAGAACGAATTTCGGTGCTCGTTTTGTAAATCAACGGGAAGAAGGGGGACACCGCCGCCATAAGACTGCCGAAAATCAGGCAGCTTGTCACGGAAAATACAATGAGCTTGCGCGAGGTGTCCACCGCTTCGTCGGTTTTGCCCGCGCCGAGCATTTGCCCGACAATAATTCCGATGGCGTTGCCAAGCGCCAAAAAGGTGACGTTGAACACGTTGGAAATGGCCGAGGTAATGTTCACCGCCGCCACCACGTCGTAGCCGCGCATGGAGTAGCACTGATTGAGTAGTGCAATGCTCAAGGCCCAAAATGTTTCGTTGAGGATCAAAGGCAGAGCCTTTTTCAGAATATCCAGCGCCAACTGTCCGGGAATCCGCAGAGAGCGGTACGCGCCCTTGATAAAGGGCATCCGTTCGCTATGACGGTGCGTCCAAATGATGACAATAAAGGCTTCAACAAAGCGCGAAATGACAGTGGCAATTGCGGCTCCGTCCGAGCCGAGTGCGGGAAATCCGAGAAAACCGAAAATCAAAAGCGTGTTGAAGCAGAGATTGACCAGCACCGAGGCAATGCCCGCCTTCATCGGAAGCAGGGTTTCGCCGCTTTCTCGCAGCGTGCCTGCGTAACATTGCACGAAGGTGAAGGGGACAAATCCGACCAACATAATGCGCAGATACCGCACACCGTAGGCAAGGCTGGCTTCAATGTTCTCCACGTCGCCTTCCCCTTGCAAAAAAGCGCGGATCAGATTTTCTCCAAACACAAAGAAAATGCCGACGGCCAGCCCCGTGATGAGCAGAGACGAGATCAGCTTGAACCGGAAGGCATGGCGCACACCGTCATGATCGCCGCATCCGAAGAATTGCGCGCCGAAGATGCCGGCACCGGCCACCGCGCCGAAAATGGCTAAATTGAATACAAAAATAATTTGATTGGCAATCGCAACACCGGTCATTTGCACCGTTCCCACAAGGCCAACCATAATATTGTCCAGCATACTCACAAAATTGGTGATGCCGTTTTGAATCATAATGGGAACCGCAACTGCCAGCGCCATTTTGTAAAACGCAGGGGTTCCTATGTATCGTTTTTTCAACTTTTCTAACATGAAAGATCCTTTCTGCTCACGACAGAGCCTTGGGCATAGAAGCAACGACTATTCTACCATAGTTTGGGTTTCTTGTCAATGATTTTACGCTTTTCTGCCACGAATGAGCAGAACGTCCATTTCTTTCGTTGACAAGGCGAGCGTTTTGTGTTAAAATAATACTAATATTTCCACTAAATAAAATTCAGCGAGGAATTCATAGAAGGAAAAGGCTTGGCCGAATCGCGGCTTGCGCTCGGAAAGCCTTTTGTCAACGGAAGGATAGCAGTATGCTTTTTTCATTAAAAGGGATTCATGTGCCTCACAGAAAAAATACGGCGGGGATGCCGGCAAAGCCGATCACACCTCCGCCCTTTGTCGTACTTCCCATGTCGATGCACATAGGACGGCCGGCCGTGCCAACCGTTCGTGTCGGCGACACCGTGTATGTAGGACAAAAAATCGGAGAGGCCAGTGCACCGGTTTCCTCTCCCATTCACGCAAGCGTGTCGGGAACGGTGAAAAAAATTGAGAATATGCTTTTGTCCAACGGGACGTATGTGCCTGCTGTGCAGATTGAGTCGGACGGACAAATGACGCCCGATCCCCATCTCGCCCCGCCCACCATAACCGATAAGACGGAGTTCTTGGCCGCGGTTCGGGAAAGCGGCGTGGTCGGCCTTGGAGGCGCCGGATTTCCTATGCATATCAAGCTTGGTGTGCCGGACGGGGTAAAAATACGTGCGCTGATCATCAACGGAGCAGAGTGTGAGCCGTATATTACCAGCGACACGCGCGCAATGATCGACCGCACGCAAGAGATCGGAGAGGGAATCGCCTATATTACCCGGTTCCTTTCCATTGATACGGTTCTCGTCGGGATTGAAAAAAACAAGCCCGAAGCCATTGCGGCCATGCGAACCCTGGAGGGAAAAATTCCGGGCCTGCGCGTGGTTCCTCTCAAGTCGGTTTATCCGCAGGGCGGCGAAAAGGTGTTGATTTATCACTTGACCGGGCAAAAGGTGCCGGAGGGCAAGCTCCCGCTGGATGTGGGGTGCATTGTTTGTAACTGCACCACGGTGGCGGCGCTGGCTCAATATATCCAAACCGGCATGCCGTTGGTTCGCAAATGCGTAACGGTGGACGGCTCTGCTGTCCGCACGCCGGGCAATTTCTGGGTTCCGATCGGAACGCCGATGTCCTTCGTCTTTGGCGAGGCCGGCGGCTTTTCGGAGCCGCCTCAAAAGCTTTTGTACGGCGGCCCGATGATGGGAATTGCCGTGCCGGATGCGGAACAGCCCATCCTGAAAAATACCAATGCGATTTTGGCATTTGGCGCCAAGGAAGCCCATGCACCCCCCATGACGGCCTGCATTCACTGCGGACGTTGCGTCAACCATTGCCCGTTTGGCCTTCGTTCCACGGATATTGCGGCGGCATTCCGGGCCGGCGACGGAGCGGCGCTGGAGCGGTTGCATGTGTCGGTTTGCATGGAATGCGGATGCTGCGCCTATGTTTGCCCGGCCGGACGTCCGCTGGTTCAAACGAATAAGCTGGCGAAGGGAATGCTCCGCGATTACTTGGCCAAAAAGAAACAAGAAAGGGAGGAGGCAGAACGAAATGCGGCTCATGCAAAAGAAAACGGCATCCGCGTCGATGGAAAATAACGTGCCGACGGATGCGAAAGATGCGAAAGAAATGTTGACCGTTTCGGTGTCTCCCCATTTACATTCGGGGCGCACGACGCAAAATATTATGCTTGACGTAATCATCGCTCTTTGCCCGGCCTTGATCGCGGGCACGGTGATTTTCGGAGTGCGATCCCTTCTCGTAGCCGCCGTCTGCATGGCTACCGCCGTGCTTTCGGAGTTTTTATTCAACCGGATTTGCAAAAAAGAGCAAACGGTGGGCGATCTTTCCGCCGTGGTAACAGGCTTGTTGCTGGCGCTGAACCTTCCCGCCGTTACGCCGGCCTGGCAAGCCGCGGTGGGCGCCTTTTTTGCCATTGTGGTGGTGAAATGCCTGTTTGGCGGCATTGGGCAAAATTTTGCCAACCCTGCCATTACCGCCCGTGTGTTTATGCTGATCTCCTTTCAATCGCTGGCCAAAATGTCCCTGCCGACCATTGTCGATGTGACGGCCGGCGCAACGCCGCTCCCCATTTTGAATGGGGAAGCCGCGGGAAGTTTGCCGAGCCTGACGGAAATGCTTCTCGGCTTGCGCGGCGGTGCCATCGGAGAAACCTGCGTGGTGGCTCTTTTACTTGGCGGAATCTACCTGATGGTGCGCCGTGTGATTTCATGGCATACGCCGGTTTGCTATGTGGCGACCGTGTTTCTTTTCACGCTTGCCTTGAAGGGCGATGTTCGGACGGCGTTTTACCATGTTTTGGCCGGCGGCTTGTTGCTCGGCGCCTTGTTTATGGCCACGGATTACGCGACAACGCCCACATCCTTCCTCGGAAAGGCGATTTTCGGCGTCGGGTGCGGCATTATCACCGTGGTGATACGAATTTTCGGAAACTATCCGGAGGGCGTTTCTTTTGCCATCCTTTTGATGAATATTCTGACGCCCTACATAGATCAATGGACGCATCGTCGTACCTTCGGCGTAACGCGCCCTGCAAAATGCAGGAAAGAAAGCGCAGACCGTTGACCTTGCCGTAAAAAGGAAAACGTATAGAGCGCGCCAAAGCGTGGCGCAAAGCGCAGGGAGAAAAAGATATGAAAGCAAATACAGATACGAAAATGGAAATCAAACAAAGCGGCGGCGCCGCGGCCGATGAACCCCAAACGCCGCCAAAGTCGTTGCCGGCCTTAAAAAGTGTGATTGTGCTGACAACCATCTGCTTGCTGGTGGCGTGCATTTTGGGCGCGGTCAATCATGTGACAGCCCCCATCATCGAAAAGGCCGATCAAAAAGCAGAGAATGAAGCGTTGCGCACCGTCCTGCCTTTGGGCGAAAATTTTGAAAAAATGAACCCGGACGCGACGCTGCCGGCCAGCGTGATCGCTGTTTTCCGGGAAACCGGAGGGAAGGGCTATGTGTTTCGGATGCAGGTGACCGGGTATGCTTCCGGCTTGAGCCTTATGTGCGGGGTTTCCCCGGAAGGCCGTATTACCGGGGCGGTTTGCCTTGCTTCCAATGAAACGCTCGGCGCGGAAAAGCTCCTTGGAGAGCGCTTTGTCGGCATGGATGCCTCCACCGTGGGAACCGTTGATACCGTGGCAGGCGCCACGCTGACCTCCCGCGCGTATCGTTCTGCTATGGCCGATGCGCTGGCGGCCTTTGCCGCTTTGCAGCAAAAAGCAGAAGTGTAAGTGTAAGTGTAAATGTAAATGTAAAAGACTTTCCTTACGAAAGGAGATTCCAATGAAAACAGATTCCAATAAAACAATTCACGCAGAAGCGGCGAAAAAACCCCTCTGCGCCGTGAGCGGGGGGACAGACGTCGGCGGCCCCAAAAAGAGCGCGGCCAATCAACAGCATCGCCTTTCCTGCCTTTTTCGCGGGATCCTCCGCGAAAACCCGGTGTTCGTTTTGGTTTTGGGAACTTGCCCCACGTTGGCCACAACCACATCGGTGATCGGCGCTTTGAGTATGGGGCTGGCCGCTATGGCTGTGCTGATCTGCTCCAATGTGGTGATTTCCGCCTTGCGAAAGGTGATTCCCGATACTGTGCGCATCCCTTGCTATATTGTTATTATTGCCGGGTTTGTGACGGTGGTGCAGATGCTTATGCATGCTTATTTGCCGGAGCTTTACAATCTTCTCGGCATTTATTTGGCTTTGATTACGGTCAACTGCATTATTCTCGGCCGGGCCGAGATGTTTGCGAGGGAAAACACCGTGTTTGATTCCGCCTTGGACGGAATCGGCATGGGGGCAGGCTTTACATTGGCCCTGCTGGCGATGGCCACGGTGCGGGAATTGCTGGGGAACGGTTCGTTTGCCGGCAAAGCCATTCCTTTTTTGGAGGAGCACTCCATTTCCGTGCTGACCATGGCGCCGGGCGGCTTCTTGGTGTTTGGCTGTCTGATTGCTTTGGTTAATAAAATCACCCACGGAAAAGCACCGAAAAAGAAGGCGTTTGGCTGTGAGGGCTGTCCCTCCGCGGCCGCCTGCGCCGCTTGCGGAGCGGCCAAGACGGAAACGAAAGAAGAAAAAAAGGAGGCGTAAATCGGAGCCATGTTTAAGATTTTGGTGATTATTTTGATGTCTTCCATTCTTGTGGATAACTATGTGCTCAATAAATTCCTCGGAATATGCCCCTTTCTCGGCGTTTCCAAAAAGCTGAATCAAGCCACCGGAATGGGGCTGGCCGTCATTTTTGTCATGCTGGTGGCGACAGCGGCCACCTGGCCGATTCAAACCTACCTTCTGGATCCTTACGGCCTTGGTTATATGCAGACCATCGTCTTTATCCTTGTGATCGCGGCCTTGGTGCAGTTTATCGAGATCGTTTTGAAACGGTTTCTGCCCGCTTTGCATAAAAGCCTTGGCGTTTATCTGCCCCTGATTACAACCAACTGCGCTGTGCTGGGGGTAACAATCAACAATATTGCCGACGGATATGGCTTTGTGGCGTCGCTTGTCAGCTCACTCGGATGCGGACTTGGCTTTCTTTTGGCGATGGTTCTTTTTGCGGGCGTTCGTTCCCGCATAGAAAAATGTGATGCACCGGCCTGCTTTCAGGGACTTCCGGTTACGCTGATCGCCGCCTCCATTGTGTCGCTGGCCTTTTTCGGCTTTGCGGGCGTGGTGGATCATTTGTTTTCCTAAGGAGGCAACGTAAAATGGGAACGGAAATATGGATGGCCGTTTTGGTTGTGGCCGGCGTGGGACTTATTTGCGGCATTGTGATTGCCGTGGCGTCTTGTCTGATGGGCGTGCAGGAGGATGAAAAAAGCAAGGCTTTGCGCGATTGCTTGCCGGGAGCCAACTGCGGCGCTTGCGGCTATACCGGCTGTGACGGCTATGCGAAGGCGCTGTCGCTGGGCGAATGTACCAAAACGAACCTTTGTGTGCCGGGCGCGGATGCTACGGCCGTTAAAATTGCGGCGATTCTCGGCGTGGCGGCGGAGGACGTGGTGGAAAAGGTGGCGGTGATCGCCTGCAACGGAAGCTGTGGTGTCACCGAAAAGAAACAGAATTATGAGGGAATGGCGAGCTGTGCGGCGTCCAAATTGCTTTTCGGAGGCAATGGAGCCTGCACCTATGGATGCCTTGGCTATGGCGATTGCGCGAAGGTTTGCCCGAACGGAGCCATTTGTCTGGCGGACGGAGTGGCAAGGATTGATTCGCGTGTTTGCATTGGCTGTGGCCTGTGCGCTACCGCTTGCCCGAACCACCTGATCCACTTGATCCCCGATGTAAAACAGACAGTGGTGCTCTGTAGCAATAAGGAAAAGGGCGCCGTTGCACGCAAAAAATGCAAAAACGCCTGCATTGCTTGCAAAAAGTGCGAAAATACCTGCCCGAACGGGGCTATTCATGTGGTGGACAACGTCGCCGTGATCGACACGGAAAAATGCTCCGATTGCGGCCTTTGCTCCACCGTTTGTCCGGTGGGATGCATCCGGCAGTCGGATTTGCGAAGCGCAAATCATCCTTCCGTAGGGGGGAAATAATACCGAAAAATGAGATCATAGGGGGGGAGCAACGTGGAACCATACGAGGCCGAACCGCATAGCGCTAAGGAATCCAACGAGCCCGGGCACAAAAAGCGCCGAGGAGCCAATGCCTCCTTTTCCCCCGGTCGGCGGGATCTTTGGCTTGTACTGCTTCTGCTGGTCTGCGCCGCCGCTCTGTGGATCGGATGGGGGCTGTTTCGTTCCGCAAGCGAAAACGAAAACCCCCGCAACTATGTGGCGGTGGTTGAGCAATATGGCAAAGAGGTGGCACGCCTGCCGCTATCGGAAAACGGGCGCTGGCCTTTTGAGGGCCGTGACGGCCGCGGAAAAAACGTGATTGTCGTGGAGAACGGAGCGGTTTTTATGGCCGAGGCCGATTGCCCCGACAGCCTTTGCGTTCAAATGGGCAGGATTTACCGGGAGGGCGAGAGCATCGTTTGCCTGCCGCACGGACTTGTGGTTCGGATCGAAAAAGCCTCTTCGTGAGCGCTTTCTTATTCGGACGAAAGAAAAAGCGGATGCAGAGTCACGCGAAAGAAAGGAGCAGGGAAAATGCCGAATCGGGAAGAAAAGCGAACGAACGGCGCGGCACCCCCTCGTTCGTCCCCCAAAGCCCATGTGCGCCGCATGGTTACGCTGGGCATTTGCGGCGCGGTGGCGCTGTTGCTTTCGTATGTGGAATTTTTACTTCCGCCCCTTTGGCCGTCCCTTCCTTATGTTAAGTGCGGTCTTGCCAATCTGGCCGTGGTTTTTGCCTTGTATTGGATGGGATGGCCGGCGGCCGCCGTGGTGGCCCTTTTGAAGGTGGGCTTGACGGCGCTTTTGTTTGGCTCTCCGATTTCTTTGCTGTACAGTGCGGCCGGAACTTTTTTGAGCCTTGCGGTGATGGCACTCTCGCGCCTTATACGCGGACTTTCGCCGGTGGGGGTCAGCGCCTTGGGGGGCGTGGCACACAATCTCGGCCAAGTCACAGTGGCCGTGTTGGTCTTTCGGACGCCGGGACTGTGGTGGTATATGGCGATTTTCACCTTCACGGGAACCGTGTCGGGCGTTTTGATAGGCCTTGCGGCCGGCTTCCTTCTTGGCCGGATGACAAAAATAGGGCCATGCCGCGGGCAAGCCCCCAAAGAGCCGATCCAAACCAAAGAAAATCCAAGCTCCGAAACGGTTTTTTCGGAGGATTCCCAAAGCCATTAAAATTAAAAAAGCTGCTAAAAAACTCGATGTTTTTTAACAGCCTTTTTCAAAAGGTCGGGTAGGCTCCCGGCCTTTTGATTTTTAAATTTTTATTGTGAGAAACGCCGCCCTTGCCTGTACAGACAAGGGCGGCGTTTGCGTTTATCTAAAACTGCTTAAACGATTACTTTTTCGGCTTTTCGGTGGAAAGAACGGAGTTGCGGATATAGTAAACCTTGCCGTTGTATTCTACGCGGCTCCAGCCGAGCTTTTTAGGATCGTTTTCCTTTTCGTAGTAAATACCGGTGCGTTTCATTTCCGTGCCTTCTTTGGCGACTGTTGCCGTACCGTTTTTGGAGGGCTTGTCATACATGTTGGCCGTGCCGTCCTCTACGCCGGTATGCACATACACCGTTTCATCGACATCCTGGAACTTAAGCGTAGTTTCGGAAGCGGAACCGGAAGGATCCGGCGAAGGCTTCTGGGTGGACAGGTAGGAGGAGGAAGCATAGTATTCCTTTCCTTCATATACAACCTTGCTCCATGTTTCGTGATAACCGATGCGCTGCAACTCCGTGCCCGGATCCACGATGCATTTGACGTTTGTATCATTTTTGAAGGACGTGGTGCTTCTCAATTTCAAACCGTAATCGGTGCCAACGACATAAACTCTCTCATTGACTTCCTCAAAGGAAATGGGATCGCCGGATTCGATGGGCAACGAAGCGGTGGGCGATATGGGATCCGACGGGTTTACCGACTCAGACTTGGAGGGAACTGAAACTTTCGGTTTCGAGCTGTCGGGGGGATTTTTCTGATTGTTGCAGGAAGCCAAGGTGAGTGCTACTATAAGAACTGCCATGCCCAGCGTGATAATCTTTTTCATTGTATCTTTTTTTCTCCTTCGTTTTTTATTCCGTTCCTATCTCTCCGAAAGAATCGCCTCTCAAAGAAAGACTTTTCAGAGATTTTTCTATATATATTCATTATATCATCCGTTTTTCTCTTTGTCAATCATAAAATCGGGATTTTGGAAAGTTTTTTCCGACTTTTTTCTAAGCGGATCGCAGGCCCGATTTCCGATCCGACAAAACCTGACGCACAAAGGCTGCGGTCCCCGAAAGCGTTGCTTTCGGGGGACGGCGCCGAGTGTGTTTTAGGCGAAATCAAACGGAAAGCACGCCGTTTTCCTTGTCGGAATTTTTGCCGTCAATACCGTAAAGGCGGTTTTTGCGGTTTTCAAAGAATTTCTCCGCCACTTGCTCAAAGAGCGCCAGCGTCAACACGTCTTCTTCGCAGGTGTAGTAGGGAGCAACTTTTTTGCGAAGCTCCTCCAGCTCCGGGGAAAGAAGATCGGCCGGCCGGACGGTGATGCGTTTGTCGTTGCCGATGATCTTTTTAATGAAGGCCGGATCCGGCTCCACCGGCATAGCGCCGTATTCGCCGCGAATCATGCCCTTAAATTCCTTTGTGACCGATTTGTAGCGCTCGCCGGAAAGGACGTTCAGAACGGCCTGCGTGCCGACGATTTGCGAGGTCGGCGTGACGAGAGGCGGATAGCCTGCATCCTTGCGCACTGCGGGCACCTCGGCCAGCACCTCGGCCAGCTTTTCCGGCGCTCCCATTTGTTTGAGTTGGCTGACAAGGTTGGAGAGCATGCCGCCGGGAACCTGATAAATCAAAGCGTTGATATCGACCTTCATGACCTTGGGATCAATCAAGCCGTTTTGCAGGTATTTGTCACGGAGCGCGTCAAAATATTTCGTCACCTTGTCAAGGGCGAGCAAATCCAATCCGGTATCATATTCCGTTCCGGCCAAGGTGGCAACCAACGGCTCGGTGGAAGGCTGTGAGGTGCCTGTGGAGAAGGGCGAAATGGCCGTGTCCACAATATCCACCCCTGCTTCAATGGCTTTCAGCAGCGTCATTTGAGCCACGCCGGCTGTACAATGCGTATGCAGGCAGATCGGCAGACCAACCTCTTTTTTGATAGCGCCCACCAAATCGTAGGCATCGTAGGGCTTGAGCAACCCGGCCATATCTTTGATACAGATAATGTCGGCGCCCATGTCGGCCAATACCTTAGCATATTCGGTGAACGCGGCGATCGTGTGTACGGGGCTTGTGGTGTAGCTGATGGCGGCCTGAACGGTAGCACCGGCGCTTTTGGCGGCCTTGATGGAGGTTTTCAGATTGCGCGGATCATTTAACGCGTCAAAAATCCGGATGATGTCAATGCCATTGTCCACGGACTTTTTTACGAAATATTCCACCACGTCATCGGCATAGTGCCGGTAACCGAGAATGTTCTGCCCGCGAAACAGCATTTGCAGCTTGGTGTTTTTGACGTGGTCGCGGATGGTGCGCAGGCGTTGCCAGGGATCCTCATTGAGAAAACGCAGGCAAGCGTCAAAGGTGGCGCCCCCCCAAGCCTCCAAAGAATTATATCCCACTTTGTCCATGTCCTCCAGAATGGGAAGCATTTCCTCCGTGGTCATGCGCGTTGCGGCCAGCGATTGGTGCGCGTCGCGCAATACGGTTTCGGTAATTTTAATTTTTGCCATAATGTAACTCCTTCCAAGAAAAATCCTTTGCGCAAAGGGATTCGGCCGCACTTCGACCGACGAACAGAGGCGCATGGCTTGCCATGGCCTATCTTCCGTGCCGTGCGGTTGCCCAAAGGGGCAAAACGGTCGGACAGTCTTTTTATCAGGGGACAATCCGACCGGGATTTTGCAAAATTATTTGAACAAGCTTAAAAATACGCCGGCGGCGACGGCCGAACCGATCACGCCCGCCACGTTCGGGCCCATGGCGTGCATGAGAAGAAAGTTGGAGGGATCGGCTTTTTGCCCTTCCAGCTGGGAAACTCTGGCGGCCATCGGCACAGCCGATACGCCGGCCGATCCGATCAGCGGATTGATTTTTCCGCCCGAAATCCAATTCATGATTTTGGCCGTGAGCAAGCCGCCTACCGTAGAAATCATAAAAGCGGCCAGACCGAGCGCGATAATGCCGAGGGTTTGGGGCTTAAGAAAGGTTTCCGCCTTGGCTGTAGCGCCGACCGAAACGCCGAGCAAAATGGTGACGGCGTTGATCAGCCCGTTTTGCGCCACTTCGGAGAGACGCTGTGTGACGCCGCAGACATTAAACAAGTTCCCGAGCATCAGGCAACCGATAAGGGGAAGCGCGTCGGGCACGATCAGTCCTACGATGACCGTGACAAGCACAGGGAACATGATCAGTTCCAGCTTGGATACCTTGCGAACGGGGGGCATTTTGATTTTGCGCTCTTTTTCCGTGGTGAGGAGCTTCATCAGCGGAGGCTGAATCATCGGGATCAGGGCCATGTAGCTGTAAGCCGCAATGGCGATTCCCGATAGAAGCGCCGGTGCCAATGTTTTCGTGACAAGAATGGCCGTCGGCCCGTCGGCACCGCCAATGATACCGATGGACGCGGCTTCCTGCGGCGTAAAGCCAAGCAGAAGTGCGCCGATGAAGGCCACAAATACGCCCAGCTGAGCGCCGGCTCCGATGAGAAAGTAATGCGGATTGGCAATCAGCGGGGAAAAGTCGGTCATAGCGCCAATGCCGATAAAGATCAAGGACGGGTAAACACCGAGCTTTACGCCGAGATAAAGAATGTCGATCAGCCCGCCTTGCGTAAAGACCGAGGCAAAGTCGAGCTTATCTCCCATGAAAAATTCCATGTGGATCAGCCCGCCGCCGGGGAAGTTGGTCAAAAGCATGCCGACGGCGATGGGAACGAGCAAAAGCGGCTCAAACCCCTTGCCGATGGCTAGGTACAGAAGGATGAAGGACAGAAGAATCATGATGATCGGGCCGAGAGTGGCCATCAGATCTCCATCGGCACCGGCGCTGAAAAGCTGTGCAATGCCGGTGGTTTTCAGAAAATTAAGAATTGTTGTAAGCATGGAAGGATGTCCTTTCCCTTGTTATTGGTTATTGGAAGGTAACGAGCACATCGTCACTGACCACCGATTTTCCGGCCGAAACTGCGACAAAGGCAATTGTGCCGTCCTGCGGGGCGCAAATATCGTTTTCCATTTTCAGCGCTTCAATAACGCAAAGCACGTCGCCCTTTTTCACGGCGTCACCGACTTTGACATTGACGCGCAGTACATTTCCGGGGAAGGGAGCCTTGACGGCATTCGCGTCGGACGCGGCGGCCGGTGCGACCACCGGCTCCATAGCCGGAGCGGTCGCCGGGGCTGAAGCTGCCGGAGCAGCAGGGGCAGAGACAGAGGCGGCAGCGGTTTCTTCTATGGCTACGTCGTAAACGACGCCGTTAACAGTAACTTTGAAATTTCTCATTTTTATTTTACCTTTCTCAATAGAATTTTTGCATCGGTTTTCGGTTGAGGCGATCCAAGGCCCCTTTTGTTAATGCTTGGCGCTTTTGCGCTCGTCGGAACGGCGGAAGGAAACGACGCGGAAGCCGGTCGGCTCTTGCCCTTCCTCCTCCAGCAACAGAGAAACCGCGGCGGTGATGGCCGCTATAACGGCTCCGTTGTCTGCGGCGGCGGGATGCGCAGCAGGCGCCTTGGCAATGCTTTCGGCGGATTTGTCCGCCTGCGGCGCTTTGCTTTTGCTGTCTTTTTTCTTTTCGGTCAGCTTGGGAAGCAGAATCGCAAAGAGCTTGACGGCACCGAACAGAATTGTAAGCACCAAGAAAATGATGAGCAGGCCGAGCAAGGTGTTTGTCAGGCCTAACGAAAGCCGCTCGCCCAGTGTCAGAGCTTCTTCGTTGGACAGCGTGGTATAAAAATTCATGTTCATTTTTATTGCCTTTCAGATTATCAAGAATGGAGGCTTATTTCCAGAAAGGAAAACGCTCAGTTGCCCGACAGCATCAGCAGCGCTCCACAGAGGCGTGCGCGCAATTCGGGCAGCGTCACGGTAAAATCAATGTCCCCAAGGAAAGCGGCCTTTTGAGCGGAGGCTTCCTTTTCGGCAAAGGAGCTTTCCAGCACGTCTCTCGGCATGCGATCCGACACCTGATCGTTCATCAGAAAGGCTACGGCGCGGGCCGGAGGCAGCGGAGAGATCACAGTGCCTTCCAGAGCAAAGCTTACGTCGGCCGCACCGGCACGGCTGCCCATCAAGGGAAGAACGGCTCCGCAAGCCGATCCGGTAACCACGCTGATGCGCGGCGCCGCGCACAGGCGGTAGGCTTTGGCAAGGCTTGCCATGGCCAGCACCATACCCTTTTGTTCGGCGCGCAGACTTACTTCAAATCCTTCGGAATCAATCAAGGTAATCAGCGGAATCCCAAAGCGTCCGCAAAGCTTTACAAAACGTGCGGCTTTGTCGGCGCCGTCGGGCGAAAGAAGCCCGCACAGAGCAACCAATCCGACCGAGCGTCCGGCCATGGGCGCAAAGCCTGCCGTGATGTCGTGGCCGTATCCGGCAAACAGCTCGATGAAGCTGCCGTTGTCGGAAAGCGCGGAAAGGAGCGTCTTGGTGTTTTTAGCTTCTTCTTTTGTCAGCGTGAGCGCGCGGTTGAGATCGGTTTCATCGGTCAGCGCGGGGCCGGCTCCGACGCAATCGGGCAGAGCACCGAGCAGGGAACGCGCCATGCGAAAGCCGTCGGCTGCGTTTTCCGCTGTCAGGGCCGAAAGACCGCAAGCGGCCGGATCCGAGGGCGAGCCGAGAACCGATTCGGCACCGGCTGAAAATTCCGTCCCCTTTACCGCAATGCACACGTCGAAAAGGGAAGCGGTTACCGCCATACTGCCGGTGCAATCTCCGAGAATCAGTGCGATTTGCGGGATCTTTTCGCCGGCGCTTACGGCAGAAGAAAAGAGCGAGCCGAGGCCGGAAAGCAGAGAGGCGCCTTCGGTAACGACCGAACCGCCGCAACCGAACACGCCGATCACGGGAGCGCCGCTTTTCACAGCCAACTCGTAAAGATTTCGGATTTTGCCTCCGGCGCGGGAATCAAATGCCCCGTTCATTTGGGCGGCGTCCTGTGCAAAAGCAAAGCACAGCCGACCATCCACAGGGCCGTAGCCGCAGACTACCCCTTCTTTTTCGCCTGACGAGCGCAAAACGTGTGCGCCAAGCTCGGAATAATTGCCGTTGTCGAACAAAGCCGCGAGTGCGGCGGCTCCATCCGTGACGGAACACGAATGATTTTTCTGCATGATTATGACCTCTCTCTTTGGAAAATGAATTTTCAAAATCCGGGAAATTCATTTCCCGATTTCGGAAAAAGCTTTTAAAAATCAGTAAAAACTGTGAAAAATGCACGGAGAATCTTACAAATCCACATATTCCCCTATTATAAAATACTATAACATATTTCATTAAAGATAAGCACACAAAATTATGAACGGAATGTAAAAAAACGCATTTTCGCACGGACAAAGAGCCGGTTGCCGGCTCCTTTGAAAAAGATTTTTGAGGACGTTAGAAAAAACTTGACAAAAAGGAAGGAAAAGCATATAATAATACCTTGTTCGCCGACCGAAAAAAACGAATGAAATCGGCTGAAAATTCAACAGAAAGAAAATTCCCTGCGCCGAAAATCGGAAGTGCAGTGCAGGGCTTCGGGCAAAAAAATGCAACATACAATTCCACCCGCGTTCCGAAAGCCGAGCGGAGCAAAGCGGCAAAATCCGGCCGATGCTCGGACGGAAACGCCGAAGCATCGCGCCGCCTACGCGCTTCTTTCCTTTATAAAAAAGAACACCGTCCTCTGCGTGGCACTGCTGGCGGCCGCCGTAACGATGGTTTTTGTTCCGGTGGACGCGGAATACATCGGTTATTTTGACTTCAAAACGCTCAGCTGTCTGTTTTGCGTGCTGGCGGTGGTTTGCGCATTGAAAAACATTCGCTTTTTTTACATTCTTGCGCAGAGAATCGTGCGCCGGTTCGGCAATCTTCGGGCGGCCGTTCTCGCTTTGGTGTACATCACGTTTCTCGGCTCCATGCTGATTGCCAACGACATGGCACTGCTCACCTTCTTGCCGTTAGGCTATCTGGTGCTGAAAACGACCGGCAATGAGCCATACATGGCCTTTACTTTTATCATGCAGAACATTGCCGCCAATCTCGGCGGGATGTTGACGCCTTTCGGCAATCCGCAAAACCTCTATCTGTACACACGCTTCGAGATCCCCGATGGGGAGTTTTTGTCGATCATGTTGCTTCCCTTTGTAGTGTCCATTGCGCTGATTACCGGCTGTTGCTTTCTTTTCCTGAAAAAAGAACCGCTTGCCTTGCGCGAGGAGCCGTTGCCGCTGGATAAAAAGCGGGCGGCGCTTTACGGTGTTTTGTTTGCTTTGGCGGTGGCGATTGTGTTTCGCGGGATTCCTTATTTTATCGGCTTGCTCGTTATTCCGGCGGTGTTGCTTTTTGCCGACCGCAAGGCGCTGCGGGAGGTTGACTACCCTCTCCTTTGCACGTTTGCCGCCTTTTTCGTCTTTTCGGGAAATATTGCGAGGATCCCGGCCGTGCGTCAGCTTTTTGAACAATTGCTCCAAAAGAACACGCTCCTGTTCAGCGTTTTGTCCTGTCAGTGTATCAGCAACGTGCCGTCTGCCATTCTCTTATCCAATTTTACTACCAATTACCCGGCGCTGTTGGTCGGTGTAAATATCGGCGGTGTGGGCACACTGATTTCCTCCCTGGCCAGCCTCATTACGTTTCGGGAATATATGAAACACAATCCCGGCAAGGCCGGCGCGTATATCGGAATGTTTTCCGCATTCAATTTTTCTTTTCTTTTCCTTTTGACGGCATTGATGCTTCTGGTCATGCGATAAAAAGCCGTCCGAAAAAATTGCAAACGAACCTTTGCTTTTCTCGGACAGAGCGTTTTTTTTCGCTTCTCTATTGATAAAAGCCGCTTTGTGAGCCTTACCGGCGCAGGCTCACAAAGCGGCTTTTGTGTTCTTTCTTTGCTTTTTCCATGTTTTGCCGGAAAAGATTTTAGGAAAAAATGCCCTGCTTGTATAAAATCCGCAAACGGGGCAAAAATAATGGCAGCGAGTATTTTGGAAAAAGGAGTGACAAAAAATTGAATAATTCAAATGAAAATCCGAGCCAGAAAAAGCCGGAAAACTCTGCTGAAACAAAGTCCACCCGCCAGCCTGATAAAAAGAAAAGCGCAGGCCGTGCCGGCGGCAATGCACAAATGAACCGTGTCTTGTATATTACGGCGGTGGTGCTTCTCGTGTCGCTGGCCGTGATTGCGGCCGTGGTAGCGGCTTCCAACCGCGCCAAGAAAAACCCGGCGCCTACCCCTTCGCCCGACGTAAGCACCAAGCTTCCGTCGAACAGTCATTGGAACATTCCTACCCCCTCGGTTGTGAACAGCGATCCCACCCCCACGAACACAAAAACACCGGAGCCGAGCAGTACAACCCCCAGCACGAATGTTTCGGGCAAGCTTCCCTCGTTTTCGCTTCCCGCTTCGGGCAATCTGTCGGGCAAGCACGATCCTGCCTTGCAGGTTTTTTCTCCTACAATGAAGGACTATCGTGTGCATCTCGGCATTGACATCAATACCGCCGCCGGCGCACCGGTTTATGCGGCTGCCGACGGAAAGGTGGAGAAGGTGTGGGAGGATCCCTTAATGGGATGGTGCATTGCGGTGTCTCATGACGGGAAAGCCGTTTCTTATTACAAAAATTTGAGCAAGACGATTGCCAGCGGGATCAAAGCGGGAACGGAAGTGCGTTCCGGCCAGCTGCTGGGTTCGGTAGGCGACAGCGCCATGGTAGAAGTGGCGCAGGAACCGCATCTGCACTTTGAAATGACGGTGGACGGCTTGCAGGTAAATCCGCTGGACTATTTTTCGGCTGCTGATTTGGAAAAGCTCAAAACCGATACCGGATTTGAAGGTTAAATTGCCGAAAGCCGAAAAGGGAACCGCCGAGGCGCGCGATCTTCCGTGAAGAAAGGGGAGTTAAAAAACTCAAAATGAGTTTTTTAACTCCCCTACGACGTTGATCTCGGCGGTGAAGCACCGCCGTTTTGCCACCAAGAAAACCGAAAAAACAAGATATGGAAGGCAAAACCGACCAAGATCACATCCAAAAGGCCGGTCGGAATCCCGACCGGCCTTTTTCAACTGAAACGAAACGTCAAACTTATTTTATCAGATCCGGAATTTTTTTGGAACCGTAAACGCTTTCCCAATCCTTGTCGAAATCATCAATGGCGTACATTGTCAGCGGATGATAAATCAGATGCGGGAACAAATCGGGATTGATGGTGACAGCCTGTGCGCCCACCATAGCCACCTTGTGAACCTGCTCTGCATTTTTGAAGCTGGCGGCAAGCACCTTGCAGGTCGTGATGTTGTGCAGGCGGAAAAGATTTACGATTTCCTCCACAACATGAACACCGTCCGACACGATATTGTCCAAGCGATTGATGTAGGGAGCGACAAAGTCCGCTCCGGCTTTGGCGGCCATAAAGGCTTGTTGCTGTGTGAAAATAGCCGTTACCGTCACGCCGATGCCGATTTTTTTCAGTTCCATCGTGGCTTTCAGTCCATCCTCCGTGATGGGGATTTTGATAAAGAAATTTTCACCCAGAAGGGCACGCAATTCCTTGGCTTCTTCCACAATGGCCGAGGCTTCCGTGGCGGTGGTTTGCACATGGAGCATTTTGTCAGGGCCGATGATTTTTCGGATGCCGAGAATCAGCGTCTTAAAATCACTGTGTTCTTTGGAAATGATGGACGGGTTGGTTGTAACGCCGTCAATCGGGTAAAATTCATTGCAATAGGCGATTTTTTCCAGGTTCGCCGTGTCGATAATATAAAGCATAGTCAGCCTTCTTTCCGTTGGTTTGGATTTTTCCATTGATTTTCTTACATTTACATTATAATTCCAACCGTCACCGGTGTCAATATCCAAACATACCGAAACCTGTTAAGAAATTTATAATTTTTCGGATTTCTCTCGAGGCCCTGTCTTTGCTTCCAGGCGCCGCAGAAGCAGGGAGAGAGGGTAAACGAGAGAACACATAACGGCATTGCCGACCGCATGGATCAGGTCAAAGGACAGGCCGGCGGCAATCCAGGCAAGCGTTTGCTGAAAGGAAAGCCGCATCATAATGGCTTGCGCCGGCGCGTAAAGCGTGCCGAAGCTCAGACCGAACAATGCGCCGACAAGCGGATATACGGCCGTGGCCGTTTCGGGTTTCATTTTTTTTGGCAACAGCATGGTGACGCCCCAAAGAATCGTCCATAAATATAGATAGGGGATCCACCAAGGGGAAAAGCCGCTCCAAAGTCCCTGAAGGAATACATAAATGTAAATCGGAATCAGCGCTTTTTTTCGATATACGATGGTTAAAAGCATCACGAACATGGCCAGCGGGTGAATGTTGGGCAGGCCCTCCATGATCAGCTTGGAACAAAACATCATCGCGCCGAACAGCGCAAAAATGATTTGCTCACGCACACGGCGGGAAAAAGCACGAGGCTTGTTCCGATTCATTTTGTATAGGTAAATTCAAAGTGATCGCCGTCAGCGATGGGGGTAGAATCAACGCCGGTTTCCAGCATTTTGCCATCCTTAGTCAGGCACCACCAGCTGCCGTCCTTTTTGTAATTCGCTTCAATACCCAAAACCTTGGTTACGTAAAGGCCGTAGCTGCTTTCTTCCCCTTCAATGAGCTTTTCCGCTTTCAGGGCGTTACCCAGCATTTTTTCGTTGGTGTGAATGATTTTTTCAGTTTCTTTGCCTTCGGCATCAATGACCTTCAGGGTGATTGTGATTTCGGCTTTGGCTTCGCTGGCGCTGGAAGTGGGGGAAACGTCCGGTGTTTTGTCGTTCTGACATGCAAACAGGGACAGGGACAGGCAGAGTATCAGCAGACAAGCTGACAGCTTGCAAAGAAAGGTGTTTTTTTTCATAATCGGGAAAACCTCCGTTGTTTTTTACTGTGAATTCGCGGCGCTCTGCTTCTTCACAATTTTGATTTATTATACACCTATGCGCGCTGATTGTCAAGACGAAAAAGAGGCGGAAACGTCAAACAACGGCGAAGAAAGGGATTTTTTGCGAAAATCGGAAAAAACATTGCGTTTGCCCGGCATTTGCGGTATAATAAAAGCTGTGAAGAAAGTCTTGCTATGCCCGCCTTTTGCACAGGACAAAACCGCCGTAAAAGCGCGTTTTGAAGCGGCAGGACAGGGCGTATCGGGCGAATACAATGCAGTAGTGGAGGTAAAACAACATGTTCACGGATCTTATGGGGCAGCGGAGATACAAGCTGGGACTTCATATGCACACCACACTTTCGGACGGGCATATGTCCCCCGAAGCGGCCGTGCGATTGTACAAAGAAGCCGGCTATGACGCAGTGGCCTTGACCGATCATTGGTTTTTTGGTGAGGACAGGGAGCTGGAAGGAATGCGGATTCTTTCCGGTATAGAATATAATTTTGGCACGGATGGAACAGGGGACGGCGTTTATCACATTCTTTCTTTGATGGCTCGCCGCAACCCCGGCGTGACGCGGGAGGACACACCCCAAGTTTGCGTGGATCGAATCTTGGCGGCGGGCGGCCTGCCCGTGCTGGCGCACCCGGCCTGGTCGCTCAATCAGCCGGATGCCGCCGCCAATTTGCGCGGCGTGGCATTTACCGAAATCTTTAACACCGTGTCCGGTGAGCAAGCGTCCAACCGCCCCTATTCCGGCGGCTTTGTGGATCTGAGCGCCTGCCGCGGAAAATATTACGGACTTTTCGCTTCGGACGATACGCATTATTATCATTGCGACGAGTGCGTGGCCGCTACGATGGTGAAGGCGGATTCTCTGTCGTGCGAGGATATTATGGCGGCACTGCTGCGAGGCGACTATTACGCGACTACCGGCCCGGAAATCCATCTGACGGTGGAGGACGGTTTTTGGGTGGTTCGTTGCTCGCCGGCGGTAACGGTGAATATCTTTTCCAACACCGTTTGGGCGGCCGGACGGCATAATGTCGGGGAGGATCTGACCGAAATTCGTGTGCCGCTGGCGCCGCGCGACGTTTACGCGCGAGCCGAAGCGACGGATAAAAACGGGCGCACGGCGTATTCGCCCATTGTGGTATTGAAGCCGTAATACACTGCGGCGCAAAGGCCGGCGCAGCCGTTCACCGAAAGAAAGAAGATTGTTTCAGAAAAGAAAAAGGAAAAAGGAGCAAAACCATGCGAAACGAGCAGACAGAACCCGGCAAAGAAACAGCGCCCCGACCGTCCCATTCGCGGGAAAACCCGGCGGATACCGAGACGAGACGCTGGCTGGACGTGCAGAAAGCCATGGCGGAGGGGCGTTCCGCGCGAAAAAGCACGCGCATGGCCGATCGGATTTTGCTGAGCCTGTGCGCTCTGATGCTGTCGGTTTGCGGCCTTCTGATTTATATTTTGCCGTCGCATGCCTTTTCGGAGGCGGAAAACCGCCCGCTGACGGTGGCACCGCGGTTTACTTTCCACAGCCTGTTTTCCGGGCAGTTTACCTCCGCGGTTACCGATTTTTATGCCGATCAATTTCCGTGGCGCAACGCCTTTGTCGAAGTCAAGGCGATGACCGAGTTGGCGGCCTTGCGGCTGGAAAACAATGATGTCATGCTTGGCCGGGACGGATATATCGTGAAGCGATTGGAATACGACGAGGCCGCTTATGAAACCATTCGCAAGAATATGGACGCTTTGGAAAGCTTTCGCCGTTTCTGCGAAAAAAACGGCACGGCTTGCACGCTGGCCGTCGTGCCGCGCGGGGAGGATGTGCTGAAATCCAAGCTCCTTTCGACATACGACGGTGTGCGTGCGGCGCAATCGTGGCAGGATGTCGAGGGCAGAACCGAGACCTTTACCGAACGACTGCGCACGTTGGCGGATGACGGGGCCTATGTCTGGTACAAAACCGATCATCATTATACGGCGCTGGGGGCGTACTATGTGTATGAAGCACTGGGCGCTTCCTTGGGGTACACGCCGCGGCCGCTGTCCGACTTTACCATGGAATATGCCTCGGACGGCTTTTACGGAACCACCTATTCGTCCTCCGGTATGCGCTGGGTGGCGCCGGATACGCTGACCTTTTTCCGTTATGAGGGCGACGAGCGCTTTTATACCTCTTTTTCGTCGGGGGGCGAGGGCTTTGACGGCTTTTACGACCGCTCGTATCTTGCCGCGCGAGATCAGTACAGCGCCTATCTCGGTGGCAACCATGCGCTGACGCGCGTGACCTGTCCGGGGGAAACCCGCCCGAAGCTGATGCTCGTAAAAGACAGCTTTTCCCATGCGCTGGCCCCTTTCCTTGCACAGCATTTTGACCTTGTGCTTGTGGACTTGCGGTATTATACCTCGTCGGTGCGCCGCCTTTGGGAAGCGGAACAGCCGGATGCAGTGCTGGTGCTTTACGGCCTTGACAGCTTGGCCACCTCGGATGAAGCGTCCCGCGTGGCTTACGGTCTAAATTGAGCCGGCCCTTCCGCAGAGCCGGACAAGCTCAGCGGATCCCGTTTTGCCTTTCTTGCAGATAGATGGGAAGCCGTTGCCCGGCGTAAGCGAGCGCTCGCTTTTTGATGCGGAACGCGGAGCGGCGGGACACCTCCATCACTTCGGCGCATTTTTCTACGGACAGCCCGTGGAGATAATGATATATCAAAAAAATCTTTTCATTGCAATTCCCGAGGGAGAGCACAAAGCGCCGGATTTCAAACATTCGGGCTTTGATCAAGGCATCTCCTCCGGGAATTTTTTCTTCGGGGAGGAGAGCCTCTGTGCGAAGGGCGTATTTTTTCTCATAGAGATTCATGGCGAGCATGCGATGCAAAAAGCGGTATTCTTCCAGATATTTCGCCGCTGCGTCGATCGAATCGGACGTGGCGGCCGTGACCGTCCGGGCGGTTTGGATTCTTTCATTCTCCATCACAGTCGCCCTCCTGTGCCCGGTGCTCCGAAAAGCCGCATAGTTTTAAAAGAGTAGTACGGGCGCCTTCTTCGCCCAAAAAGGCAATGAGATCCCACAGGTCAAGGCTTTGCAAACAGCTTTTGCAAAGAAGCAGCTCCCGCCCGGTATAATAAAATTCGCCGGGGAAAATCGAGCCTTCGCAGAGGGTACAGCGGTGCGCCGGCGCCGGATCGCCGGGATAATGTCCGTCAAAGCCGGGGCAGGTGGGGGAACAATATGTCATTTGACAAATATCACACATCAGTAAAAACGAATTTTCCTTTCTTTCACGTGAGACGTGAACAACGCGGTTTAATTGCGGATTTCCGAAATCTTTAACAGATCTACTTGACAAATCCGAATGTATATGATAGAATACTCGTGCTGGATTCGGATCGCAACGTGCCGATCAGAACAGTTATATTGTATCGCATTTCCGAAACTAAGTCAATACATATTTCGGAAATCATAAATATTTGTGCCTTTGCACAAACAGGAGGCCGAAAATGGATTATGCATACTTTGAGCACTTGTTGAAACTGCACAATACCACGGTGTACCGTGTGGCCAAAGCAACGGGAATCCCCAACTCTACGTTTACGGATTGGAAAAACGGGCGCTCTTGCCCCAAATCCGACAAGCTGGTGAAGATCGCGGATTATTTCGGCCTGAGCTTGGATATGCTTCTCGGAACCGGCAACGGAAAGAGCAGTGAAATTGCCGGTTATATGAGCGTGCGCGCGCGAAAGATGGTGCCGGTGATCGGTGAAATCCGGGCCGGCTCTCCCATCATTACCAATGAAACCCTTCTCGGCCACGAATTTGCCGATGTGGAGGATCCGGAGGGGTATTTTTATCTGAAGGTGCGTGGGGACAGCATGAAGGATTGCGGCATTATTGACGGATGCCTGGTGCTTTTCCATAAGCAGGCCTATGCGGAAAGCGGAGACATCGTGGCCTGCCTTGTGGACGGCGACTCGGCGACCATTAAGCGCTTTATCCGCCAGGGGCGTCATGTGACGCTTTGCCCGGAAAACCGGGAGTATGCGCCGATCCGCCTTTCAACCGATGACTTTGAAAGCGGAAGCGCACGGATTCTCGGCGTAGCGTCTGAGGTAAAAATCGTACTTTAAGGAGGCCGCTATGACGGTTATCAGTGTCAGTGAACTTACGCTCCGCTTCGGGGTGGAGACGGTTTTTGAAAATCTTTCTTTTTCGTTGAACGAAAACGATCATCTCGGAATTGTGGGCGTTAACGGTTGCGGAAAAACATCGCTGTTAAAGCTGATTTGCGGAACCTATACGCCGGATGCCGGACAGATTTATCTTTCGGGCAATGTGTCGATGGGCATGGTTGCGCAGAACGAGGCGTTTGATGAAAAAGAGGAGCAAAAGAGTGCGCTTGCGTTGATGTATGACGCATTTCCCGAACTGCAAAAGGCCGAGAAAAAGCTGTCCGAGCTTTTGACGCTGCTCATGCAGAAGGGGCTTTCCGAGGAAACGCATTTGCGCTATCTTAATGAGTATAATGAATGTAACAATCGCTATGTGGCGGAGGGAGGGCTTGAGTACCAAGCACGCTGCGCTTCGATTCTCAAGCGAATGGGCTACGATGAGGAAGCCATGGCGCGCCCGGTGTCCGAGCTGAGCGGCGGACAGCGCACCCGGCTGTTTCTTGCCAAACAGCTTTGCCGAGAACCGGATATTCTCTTGCTGGACGAGCCGACCAACCACTTGGATATGGAAACACTGACCTGGCTGGAGAGCTTTTTGGCTTCATACAAAAAATGCCTTTTGGTGATCTCTCATGACCGTTACTTTCTTGACCGCGTGACGGGAAAAACGCTGATGATTGAAAATCAGCGGGGGCGTTTTTTCACCGGCGGATATTCCGAGGCGGTGCGCAAGCGCGACGAAGAAAACCGCGTCAACGAAAAGCATTATAAGGAGCAGGAAAAGGAGATTGCCCGTCAAGAGGCCTATATCGCCCAGCAGAGGCAGTTTAATCGGGAGCGCAACATTATCGCCGCGGAGAGCCGCCTGAAGCTCTTAAGCAAAATGGAACGGGTGGAGCGGCCGAAAGAAGCGCCCCGTCCGATCCATATGAAGTTTACAAGGCAGTTTGAAAGCGGAAACGATGTTTTAGAGGTTCGGAATTTGGCGGTGGGATATAACGGGCAAAGCGTGATCTCGGATCTGAATTTTTCTTTGAAAAAAGGGGAGCGTGCCTTTATCATCGGCCCGAATGGGTGCGGCAAATCGACTTTTATCAAAACGCTGATCGGGAAATTGCCTCCTGTGTCGGGAACGCCCACCGTCGGATACAACGTGCAGGTGGGGTACTACGATCAGGAAAACCAAAATCTGACCGACGCCAATCGAGTGATCGACGAGCTTTGGAACGCCTATCCGCAAAAAAAGGAGAACGAAATCCGCAATACGCTGGCGGCCTTTCGCTTTGTGGGGGAGGATGTTTATAAAAAAGTGGCCGTTCTCAGCGGCGGGGAGAGAGCTCGGCTGACGCTGGCGAAGCTGATTCTTTCCCATATGAATCTTTTGGTGCTGGATGAGCCGACCAACCATCTGGATATTGATTCCAAAGAGGCGCTGGAAAGCGCCCTTTCCGAGTTTGACGGCACCATTTTGGCCGTGTCGCACGACCGGTATTTTATTGACAAGCTGGCAACGCGGATTTTGGCTTTTTGGCCGGGGGAGAGCTTTGCGGGAAGCCTTTTGGACTATCCCATAGGACAGCCGGGCCGTGGGTACCGCGATTTTTCGGAGTATAAAGCAAGGCGCGAGGCGGAAAGAGAAGCCAAGAGTGCGACCGTGCAAGAAACGCCTGTCAGCGCCGGCAAGGAGCAGTATCGGCAAAATAAGAAAGAGCTCGCCGACGCGCGGCGGGAGCAAAAGCGCCGGGAGCGTCTTGCCGCCGAGTCGGAAACGCTGGAAAAGGAGCTGACGGCCATTGACAAGGAGCTGTATGGCCCGGCCGCGTCGGATTATGTTCGCGCCGCCGAGCTTCAGCGCTTGAAAGACGAAAAAGAGGAGCGCTTGATGGCCATTTATGAAGAAATTGGTGTTTGAAGGATTTTTTTCAAATTAGTCCAAACAATAGAATCGTGCTTCTCGGCTTGACAACGATTTTCCTTTGTGCTATAATAACAATTATAAAAACAATGGTTGCGAAAAAATCCCATGCCAAAGTCGAAAGTGCTGCTACAATGTAACGCCATGAAAATGGAAGCAACGCTCCGCGGTAGTGAAAAACAAATCAAGGAAGGAGGAGAATGACTGATGAAAATTCCAAAAATCTTTTCTGCTTTGTTAAAGTGGAGAAAGTGGGTTCTTGCCCTTTTTGATATGTGTTGCCTCCTTTTCGTTGCCTTGATTTATAACTTTGCCATCCACGGGGGACGGCTTGTCGAATGGTCGGCGAATTTTATCCGAGATTCGCTGGTCTTGCTGTTTTGCGTCTTCTTTTGCAACATTCTGTGGGGCGTCTACCAAAGCGTTTGGCGCTATACCGATACGGCTTCCTATATGAAGCTGGTGACGGCGGACGGGCTGGGTGGCGTACTCGCGCTTGTCATTGTGAAAACGATGGATCATTCGGCTAGTATTTGGTTTTTTGTGAGCGTGGCGGCTTTTACGGCCTTGGTGGCTTTGACCTCCCGATTTGTTTACCGCCTGCTTTATAAAAAGAGCAATCAGACGTCGGGACATAACGATTTGCATAAAATTCCCGTGGCCATTGTGGGGGCCGGCCAGATCGGCGCTCTTTTGGCGGATGAATTGCTGTGCAATCCGAAGTCCAATTATAAGCCCATGTTTTTTATCGACCGCGATAAAGCCAAGGTGGGCAGCCGGGTGGCCGGATTGAAGGTTTACCCGGAGAGTGATGGCCTTTTGGATTTCATCGAGAAGCAGTCGATCAGTGAGATCTTTATTGCTCTTTCCGGACTTGACAATGACACCGCCACACATTTGTTTGATTTTTATCGGAAAACCTCCTGTAAAATCAAAATATACGACTCCTCCGTGCGAGACATTTCCGAAAACACGACCAAGCGTCGGCAGATCCGTGAGTTTCAAATTGAGGACTTGCTGTTTCGGAAGACCATGTCGCTGAACAACACCGAAACGGCGGCATACTATCAGAACAAGGTGGTGCTTGTGACGGGCGGAGGCGGCTCCATCGGCAGCGAGCTTTGCCGGCAGATCGCCACCTGTCATCCGAAAAAACTGATTATTGTCGACATTTATGAAAACAACGCTTACGATATTCAGCAGGAATTGATTCGCAACTACGGCGAGGCGCTGGACCTCGCGGTGGAAATTGCGTCGGTGCGGGATCGGGAACGCTTGGATTGTATTTTCCAGACCTATCGGCCGGAGATCGTGTTCCATGCGGCGGCGCATAAACACGTTCCGCTGATGGAGCACAGCCGTTGTGAGGCCATTAAAAATAACGTGGTCGGCACGTTTAATACGGCAGATATGGCGGAAAAATACGGCGTAAAGAAGTTCATTCTCATTTCTACCGATAAAGCCGTCAACCCCACCAATATTATGGGCGCATCCAAGCGGATGTGCGAAATGATCATTCAGTGTCGCACGGACAGCCGAACCAGCTTTGCGGCCGTGCGCTTCGGCAATGTACTTGGCTCCAATGGCTCGGTAATTCCGCTGTTCAAGCAGCAGATCGCGGCCGGAGGCCCCGTTACCATTACCGACAAACGAATTATTCGGTATTTTATGACCATTCCCGAAGCCAGCCAGCTTGTGATGGCGGCGGGCGCCATGGCCAAGCGGGGCGAGCTTTTCGTGCTGGATATGGGAAAACCCGTAAAGATTTACGATTTGGCGGTCAATATGATCCACCTTTCCGGGCTGGAGCTTGGCAAAGATATTCAAATTGAAGAAATCGGGTTGCGCCCGGGCGAAAAGCTCTATGAGGAGCTTTTGATGAAAAACGAAGCCTTGGACAAAACGGAAAATCAAAAGATCTTTATCGAAAAAGATACGCCCCTGTCTCGCCGTGCCGTGGATGAAAAGCTGCAGATTCTTTGGGACGCGGTTGAGGCTTCCAAGGGAGAATTGGCCTCGGCCTTGATTCAAAAAGCATTCGCGCAAACCGTTCCGACGTTCCATTCGCCCGAATCGGTCAATCGAAACGCCTGCAACGCGGAAGAAATGAAGGCAGTCGGGATCACCACGGGGGAGCCTTCTTAAAGAGGCGGTGCTCCATCAGAGAGCCGCGGACATAAAATAAAGGGAGTGCTAAAAAACTCAGCATGAGTTTTTTAGCACTCCCTTGTTTATGGGCAAGCTTTTGGCTTTTTAGTTTTCGGCCGGCGATCCGAGGTCGGGCTTGTCGAAGAACTCTACCGTGAGAGAGTCCGTTCCGTCCGACTCAAACACCAAAATTTCATTGACGCCTTTTTTCAGAATCGGCGCAGGCACATAAAGCGTTTTCTGCGGCCCGGCAAGGTTGAAATAACGGCCGAGATTGAAGCCGTTGATTTTGACAAAGCCTTTCTTAAACCCGTCCAAACGGATAAAGGTGTCTGCCGGGGTGTCCTCAATGGTAAAGGAGCCGGACAGGAAAACAGGCCCTTGGATGGATGGCTCTGTGGCGGGCTGGAATACAAGACCGGAGAGATCCTCCATGGGGAGGGGATACATTTCCCACCCGAAGTGATAATAGCCGGAAAAACGAACGTCATGAATGCCTTTTTGATCCCGGATTTTCGGCCCGTAGTTGACGCGCCCCATGTTTTCCACAAGGATGTCCAACGCGTTGGTTTCTCCGAGCGGCTTTTGCATTCCTACGCAATCTTCCTTGGTTTTGGGCATATCCCAGCGCTCGTAGGTCTTTTCATACTTGCCGTCCACAAAAATCTGAGCGCGGTCGTGAACCTGCTTGATGATAAGCCGACGTGTGCCGTCAATACCGGGAACCGCCGTGCGGTACAGGGTGTATCCGTAGCTTTGACCGATGTCCTCCATAAATTTCGGTTCCACTACGGGAACGGGAGAGGAGATCCGATCCAGGTTTTCAAAAAGACCGGCCATTTTATCCAGGCGAACCTTGCCGTAGGCCGCCTTGGGTGTTTCCGTAGCCGTAAGCTCCGGCGTGGCCTCTTTGCCGAAATATTTGGCGATCATACTGCGAATCCGGTAATAGGACTCGGTGCGGTCGCCCGCTTCGGTCAGCAGGGCGTTGTAGTCGTAGCTGGTGACGGTCGGCTCAAATTTGCCGTCATAATTGGCGCCATTCATAAATCCGAAGTTCGTGCCGCCGTGGAACATGTAGAAATTCATGGAAGCGTTGATCTTAAAGAACTGCTCAAAGTCGCCGCAAATTTCGTCGGCGGTGCGAACGTGATGCGACTCAAACCAGTGATCGAACCAGCCGCACCAATATTCACCGCACATGGCAGGTTGATTTTTACGGAAGGAGCGTAGAACGCCGATCTGCTGTTCGGGCTTGGAGCCGAAGTTAGCCACGCACAGGTACTCGTCGAGCGTGCCGCCGACAAACATGGCATTGCAGGGGCCGTCCGACGTAAAGTACAGGCAATCCATGCCGTTTTCTTTATAGATTTGTGCGATGGCGCGCAGGTAATTTTTGTCATCTCCGTAAGAGCCGTATTCATTTTCCACCTGCAGCATAATGACGTTGCCGCCGTTGGTGATCAGGCGGGGACGGACAAACGCGAGCAGCTCTTTATAGTAGCGGCGCACTTTGGAAAGAAAAACCTCGTCGTAGCAGCGCAGGGGCATCTTGTCGTAGGTAAGAATCCATGCGGGCAGACCGCCAAATTCCCATTCGGCGCAGATGTACGGGCCGGGACGGAGAATCACATTCAATCCGACTTCCCGTGCCGTGTCGATGTAGCGGGCAATGTCGAGATTGCCGGAAAAATTAAATTCGCCCTCTCGCGGCTCATGCAGGTTCCATGAGGTGTAGGTTTCCACGGTGTTAAAGCCGCACTCACGCAATTTCAGAAGGCGGTCGTGCCAATATTCGGCGGGGATGCGGAAATAATGCATCGCGCCGGAAAGAACAGTGTAGGGCTTTCCGTTCAAGTAAA
The DNA here is from genome assembly GCA_934462825.1 of uncultured Eubacteriales bacterium. Lineage (GTDB taxonomy): Bacteria > Bacillota > Clostridia > Oscillospirales > CAG-272 > CAKSIP01. Next base: position 50,907 of record CAKSIP010000005.1, read on the forward strand.
AGTTTTCTCCCTCGTAAGTAAAGGTTCCCAATTCCATAGCCTCCGTTTTTTTGAATTTCAGGCCGCTTGGGCCGTGAGCAAGTATGCTTGTTATATTATAACGGAAAAAAAGGTTTTTGGCAAGGACTTTCCTTATTTTTGTGCTTTTTGTGCGAAAAAGATTTTCTTCTTCCGGCCGATCCGAATGCAACGGAAAAACGATGGAAAATCGGTGAAAAAAGAGCAGAAAAAGCTTGACAAATTTTCGGGAAAGTGCTATACTGTAACAAGCGAATTTGCAAATCAATTGCATTTTGAAAGACCTCCCCAAAGGAGAGTAAGGTTAAAAACCGTAGAAAGCAGAAAGTAGAAAGCAGAATCATACATGAAAAAGATAAAATTCCGTTTGCGATTGCTGGGCGCCATCGCGCTTTGCCTTGCCGTCGGCATGTGCGCTTGCCTCATGACCGCTTGCCGCCCCGATGAAGATCGGAGCGATGAAAACAGCAAAGAGATCGTATGCACCACCTATGCCGCATACGATTGGACGCGCAGCCTTTTGCAGCTGGCCGGGGACACCTCGACCTTCCGCGTTTCGATGCTGTCCAAGGGGGCTGATATGCACAGCTATCAGCCGACGGTGGCCGATATTGTGAAGCTCCGTGAGGCGGATTTGTTTGTTTATGTGGGCGGCGTTTCCGAGGCGTGGGTGTCGTCTGTTCTGACATCCGGCGGTCAGGCTTCCGCCTCCAACGCTCTTGGTCTTATCAGCCTGCCGGGCATGCAGCTGTTGCATACGGCGGAGGATCACCAAGCCTTACATGGCGGGCAGGAAGCTTACGACGAGCATGTTTGGCTTTCGCTGGAAAATGCAAGTGTGTGCAGTCGTGCGATTGCCGAAAAGCTGGCGCAGCTCGCACCGGAAAAAGCGCAAGACTATCAGGCGGCTGCCGAGGCCTATGCGGCGCGTTGCAACGACCTGCAGGCCGAGTTTCAAGCGGCTCTGACAGGGGCTGTCACAAAAAAGGTCGTGGTGGCCGACCGCTTTCCTTTCCGTTATTTGACGGAGCCGTATGGCATTGAAGTCACGGCCGCGTTTGCCGGGTGCGAAGCCGATGCCGAAATCGGATTTCATACCCTTCCCACATTGATTGACGCGGTGAAGGAAACCGGATTGCGGTATATCATCGTGACAGAAACCTCGGATCAGACGTTGGCCAAGGCCGTGGCGGAAAGCAGTGGAATTTCTCAGATCCAGATTTTGATCATGGATTCCATGCAATCGCCCGGCCGTGAAAACCGCGAAAGCTATCTTTCCGTGATGGAAAAAAATCTATCCGTTCTTTTGCAAGCCTTGGGGTGTGAGAGATAAAGCCGCGGAAACGAAAAAGAAAAAAGAGAGAAAAAAGGAGAAACGTCTGTGTCACAGCTGGTTTGCCGCAATCTGACGCTCGGTTATGAGGGGCGGGTTGTCGTTTCGGATTTGAATTTTGCTGTCAATCGGGGGGATTATCTTTGCGTCGTCGGAGAAAACGGCTCGGGAAAATCCACTCTTTTGCGCACGCTTTTGCATTTGCAGACGCCGATGGCCGGGGAATTGATCTTCGGGGACGGCGTGCACCGCGGCGAGATCGGTTATTTGCCCCAGCAAACGGCCGTGCAAAGGGATTTTCCTGCCTCGGTGCGGGAAATTGTGCTGTCCGGGTGCGCCGGTCAGCGAGGCTTTCATCCGTTTTACAGTTGCAAGGATCGGGCGACAGCCGAGGAAAACATGGAGAAATTTTCCGTGGCGGATTTGGCGGAGCTTCCGTACCGCACCCTTTCGGGCGGACAACAGCAAAGAGTACTTTTGGCGCGCGCTTTGTGTGCGACAAAGAAGATGCTGCTTTTGGATGAGCCGGTGGCCGGCTTGGATCCTGCGGCGACAGAGAGCCTTTATCGGTGCATCGAAGGCCTGAACCAAAACGAGGGAATCACCATTCTCATGATCTCCCATGACATGGAAGCGGCGGTGCATTACGCCACCCATATTCTGCATATCGGAAAGCCCGTGTTTTTCGGCACAACGTCCGAATATTTGGCGAGTCCTTACGGAAGGCGCTTTTCCGACACCGAAAACGGGGCAAGGGCCGGGGAGCCATCGCAGGAACAGTAACAGCATCAGTATCAGTATCAGAGAAAGAGAGAAAAACGGAACCCGGCCTTTTCTTTGGCGGTTGCCTTGAAAACCCGGCCGAATCCGAGAGGAATGTTGATGAATTTTTCGGAATTTTTATCCTATTTTCAATATCCGTTTGTCAGAAACGCCATGATTGTAGGCGTTTTAATTGCGCTTTGCTCCTCGTTGCTTGGCGTGACGTTGGTGTTGAAACGCTATTCTTTCATCGGCGACGGATTGTCCCACGCCGCCTTCGGCGCTGTGGCCGTGGCGACGGTCATGAAGCTCACCGACACCGCATGGCTGGTTTTGCCGGTTACCATTGTTTGTGCCGTTCTTCTTTTGCGTGTGGGACAAAATGCCAAGCTGAAGGGGGATGCCGCCATTGCCGTGATTTCCGTTTCGGCTTTGGCGCTCGGATACCTGTTGCTCAATGTTTTTTCGGCTTCCGCCAATCTGGCAGGGGACGTTTGCAGCTCCTTGTTTGGCGCCGCCTCTTTTCTGACGCTGACGGGAAAGGACGTGCTTTGGACGGCCATTCTGTCCGCTTTGGTTATCGTTGCATTCCTGCTTTGCTATAATCGAATTTTTGCCGTGACATTTGATGAAACCTTTGCCAAAGCCAGCGGCGTTCGTGTGGGATTTTACAATTTGCTGATTGCTGTGATGATTGCCGTTGTCGTGGTGGCGGCCATGAATTTGGTCGGCTCTTTGCTGATTTCGGCCCTGCTGGTTTTCCCGGCTCTGTCGGCTATGCGCTTGTTTCACAGCTTCAAGGCCGTGACGTTGTGTTCCGCCGTTTTGTCGGTAATCTGCACGGCCTTGGGCTTGGCCATTTCCGTTTTGGCCTCCACCCCACCCGGCGCAACCGTGGTCACGGTGGATCTTTTGGTATTTTTGCTTTGCATCGGAATTTCGGCTTTCCGAAAAAAAGCCTGAAAAAAGCGGCAAATACAAAAGGGGCTGTTAAAAAACTCGATGTTTTTAACAGCCCCTCAAAAATGCCGGTCGGGATTCCGGCATTTTTGAGCGATTCTTGGTCGTTTTTGCCTTTCATATCTTGTTTTTTGATTTTCTTTCGTGGCAAAACGGCGGCGAT